>JALHJL010000004.1:0-98899 GCA_022839625.1 Phycisphaerales bacterium | reverse complement strand
TCTCGCACCCAGTCCCATGCCGCTGGTGCGAGAATCCCTTCTCGCACCCAGTCCCATCCCGACGGCTACGGCCGGACCGGAGCCTGACCACGGCCATCGTTCGGAAGAGGCCTCAGCCGCGATATTGCATGCGGCGTCTGGTGCAGAGGTCGCCGCCGAATCCCTCACCCGCGCATACCTGAGCGCCGCCGCCGCGATTCCGATTCCGTCCAATCGCCGGCCGGTTGAGCTTCCGCCGGAATGGCGCACGCCGCCGGCCGCAACAGGCCATCCCTGATGTTGGCGTTCGAGTTCAGGGCGTCCAACGCTGTCGCAAACGTCGCTGGGACAATCTCAGCTTCATGAATGCGAACCCCAGGACTGTCGTCAGCGACATCACCGCGCTGGCGCTGCCGCATTGACAGGTGGGCTGCGCGGGCGGCGCCGGGGCCGCACCGGACGCCTCGACCCACGTGCACGTTCCGTTCGAGTACTGGCCGCAGGGGGTACGCAGTTCGCATTCCTGGTCGCTGCACCGCCCGACCGCCCCGAGGCAGGTGCAGCGCCGCGCAAGGCTCATCCATGAAGGACCCTCCCCGTCGTCGATGGGGCTTATGGCGCCCTCCGTGACTTCGCCGTCTAGCAAGACTCGGAAGATGAAGCCCCCTTCGAACGGCGCAATCCAGCCGCCGTCGGATTCGTCATTCGCGGCCAAGCCGCTGCCGAAAACGAACCGACCATTCGCAACAATCGCGGGCAATTCCTCGACGATGCCGCCCTTCTCCACCAGGACCGTGAAGGCTTCCGGATTCCATCGTAGCCCGCACACGTCCGCCTCGCGAAACAGGTGCACTTCGTAAGGTACACTTACACTGGCGATGGCAGCGAGAAGTGCCGCATCATCAACCGGCGGAGACGTAGCATGCCACATCTCATAGCGAGAGAACAGATCATCGAGGTAGCTATCCGTGTTCGCCGGGTCTTCAGCAGTCGCCGCGCGCGGCATGGCGAGCGCCACAACCACAGCAGCATAGAAAGTCACTTTGCGTGTCATGGTACACCTCTGTCTTCTCTGACGTGCGTTCCGGACGCTCCTGCCGTCTGATCTCACCTACTCTTCTCTTGTTCGGCTTCCACCTCCTTTCCGCGCTCCTTGCCGGGCACGCCCGCCGCAGCGACCGGCGCCCACGTCTCGGGAGGCAACCCCGCGATCCGGACGTTCCGGTATGTCCAACGACGAAGCGGTGCCGGGACCGCGCCGCCCACGGACTCAAAGGTGTCGCGCCTCGCAAGCAAGCCCTGCGCCGTGACGTAGAACACCTGCACCAGGTGGTAGTCGGGCCACCGGCTCTCGTACAGCACGACGTCGCATTCCTCTTCGCCCTCACGCCTCGTGCCCAGGTACTCGCCTTCGGTGAGCCGCCCGGCGACCGTCTCTACAAACCAGGTGTCGCTCCCCAGCCACGTCTGGAGGCAGCCGCCGAGCATGCATCGGTATTTCGCCAGGTCGCCCTCGGCGACGAGCGCGTACTCAGCGCCGTCCGGCCTCGGTGAGGGCAACCGTCGCACGGCCATCGGCAAACCACCCTGGGCCGTCCGGACCGCCTGAAACCACCCTTCATCGAGCGTGAAGATGAAGGTTGGGCGCTGCTCGCCGACCTCGCGAATGAACACCTCGGCTTTGAGCTTATGTGGCGCCATCTTGAATTCGACTCGCGCTACCTGAGTCGGCGGCGGTTCGTAGACGTACGCAGTACACGTCAAGCCCTCCGCGGTGCGGTAGGCCGCCCGCATCCGCTCGGCGGCCTCGGCCGCCTTCGCTTGCCGCTGCGCGGCGGTGAGCGAGGAAGCCCACCGCCAGCGCGCCACGCCCTCGTAGGAGTCGATTGAACGCGCCAGTGCGCACGAGAGAGAGCCCGCCCGGCGAGTGGACGACACGTCGATCGCCACGGCGACCCCCATGGCCAGGACTACCGCCGACAGCAGAAGGACTTTTCTCATGCCCACACTTTACCGGCCGCCGGCGACCCAGTGCAGTGACTCACTGAAAGCGGCAGGCACTTAATCCCAGCCGCGACCATGAGGGAGCGGCCTTCTTGGTCGCGACAAGAAGGACCGCTCCGCTGCGGTCGCGGTCCCGTTCGTCGCGTTCGATCTGAGGTGCTACGCCCGCGCCCGCCCGCGACTCCACATGTAATATGCCCTGCGAAGTGGTCGCGGACAAGAGGAAGCCGCATCTCGGGTTCCCCGGCGAAGGCGACTGCCCGGCGTGCGCCCGACGTGGCGGCGCGGCCGCCCGAAACCTACACTGATGCAAGCATGGCACGGGAAGGAGCGAGACCGAGCGGGAAGCTCACCGCAAACTCCGTACGTTTCGGGTCAGGGGTCCCGTCGCATCAGCCGCCCATGGTCAACGCGTGGCTCGTCGTCCGCGGCGCCCGCCAGCACAACCTCAAGAACCTCGACGTCCCGATTCCGCTCGGGCGGCTGGTATGCGTGACCGGCGTGTCGGGCTCGGGCAAGAGCTCGCTCGTCAACGACATCCTGTGGCCCGCCCTCGCCAACGAGCGGCACGGCGCCAGCCTGCCCGTCGGGGAGCACGACCGCATCGACGGCCTGGACGAAATCGATAGCGTCGTCAACGTGGACCAGGCCCCCATCGGCAGCACGCCGTCGAGCAACCCCGCCACCTACACCGGGGCCTTCGACTGGATTCGCGCGCTGTTCGCCCGGCTGCCCGAGTCCAAGCTGCGGGGCTACAACGCCAACCGCTTCAGCTTCAACCGGCCCGGCGGACGCTGCGAGGCGTGCGAGGGCTACGGGCAGCGCTGCATCGAGATGCACTTCATGCCCGACGTGTGGGTCGAGTGCGAGACCTGCCACGGCCGGCGTTACAACCCCGAAACCCTCGAGGTCCGCTTCAAAGGCAAGAACATCGCCGACGTGCTCGACCTGCGCGTCGCCGACGCGCTGGTGCTGTTCGAGAACGTGCCCAAGGTGCGGCGGATGCTCCAGACCCTGGCGGACGTGGGGCTGGACTACGTGCAGCTCGGTCAGCCGGCGCCGACGCTCTCCGGCGGCGAGGCCCAGCGGGTGAAGCTGGCGGCCGAGCTGGGCAAGCCGGACACGGGCCGCACCTTGTACATCCTCGACGAGCCGACGACGGGGCTGCACTTCGACGATATCCGCAAGCTCCTGGCGGTCATGAACCGCCTCGTGGACCTGGGCAACACGGTGCTGGTGGTCGAGCACAACCTCGACGTGCTCAAGTGCGCCGACTGGATCATCGATCTCGGCCCCGAAGCCGGCGACGCGGGCGGATACATCGTCGCGATGGGGACGCCGGAGGGAATTGCGAACAGCGAATGTCGAATAGCGAAGGGAGGAGCGTGCGACGGGCCGCGCGCCGAACGAGCGTCAACGGAATGCGCTGTTCGCTCTCCGCAATTGGGCATTCGCAGCCACACCGCCGCCGCCCTCGCGCCTGTCCTTGCCGCCGGGCCATACGAGGAGCGCAAACGGTACGACCCCGCGGAGCACGCGGCGCGGGAGATCGCGGTCGCCCGGGCGGGGCTGGGCAACGTGGGCCGCGAGGTACGCATGCCCTGGCAGGTCGATGGGCGGAAGTGGCACCTCGAGCAGCGCAGCAGCCGCGACGCGTCGCCGCGGCGGTGGGAACCCGCCGCGCTGGAATACGTCATCGAGCTCGTGCAGGAGGCGGGTCGGACCGCGAGGGTGAAGCGGGCCGCGGCGACAAAGCGGACAACCGGGGCGGCGCGGGGGGCTCGTGCGTCCGCCTTCGAGCCCACCAATTGGAGCAGCCAGGCCAGCGTCGAAATCACGGCCCCCGGCGCCCCGACGTGGTTCCTGCACGCCCTCACCGGCGGCGAGTGGCTGCTGGAGCTGTATTTCCGCGTGCCGCCGGGCACGTTCAGGTGGCGCGAGCTGGACGCCGAGCTTGGCTTGAAGACGCTCGACGAGCGCAACGACCTCGAAGCCTACGGAGACTGGGCCAGGGTGGATGTGCGCGCGCGGCGCGACGGGTTCGACGCCGTGGTCGTCTACGTCCACGACAAGCGGGAGATCGACAGGCCGGCGTTCCGGCGGTTCGTGAAGCGCGCGGTGCGGGCGTACCTGGAGGGAATCGAGAGTGCGGAATCGCGAATGGCGAGTGGCGAATAGCGAGTAGCGAACGGGAGGCGCTTGGGGTAGCTTACTGCGAACGTTCCCAAGGAGTTGAAAATGTCGCAAGCAAGAGTGTGCAAGTTGATCTTCTGCGGCCTCGCGTTGACGGGCCTGCTGGCGGGCTGCGTGGTGCCGCCGCCCTTCGTGCCCCCGCAGATCCCGCCCGAAATTCAGTTCGTGCTGGATGACCCCGGCCAATTCACGCTCCCCGCCGACCTGGAGCTGGACCCCAACGCCGCGCCGGTCGAGGACCTCGATGCCATCGCAGGCTGTTGGGCACGGACATTCGATCCGCGGACCATCGACATTTCGGCCTCGGACCTGGGCGTCGGGATGCCCGGCATGGCGCGGACCAACGTACGGGCCATCGACCTGTGGCGGTTCGACGTGCAGCCTCGGCGGGCCCAGTACACCGTCTTTCTGCTTGACGAGCCCACGGGGGTGATCCTCTTGCAGGTCATGTCCGGCACGTTCGAGGTGCGCGAGCCGGGAACCGTCGCCGTGCAATTCGACAGCTTTGAGATCAACGACTGGACCTCGGGGCAAATGCAGGCCGTTCCGCCGGAAGGCGACGTACCGGAGTCCCTCCTGCGGTTCCAGCGTGCCGGGGACCGGTTGTTCTGGCTGGGCAGCGCGGACGACGCCGCGGACACGGACGAGCCCTGGGTTTTCCAGCGGTTCGATTGCCCGTAGCGGCCGATCAGGGGGTCGGCTGAAATGTAGCGGCCGACCCCCGTGTCGGCCGTCGGTGAGTCGCAGTCGTGCTCCAGCAAGTCCCGCGCCGGGCGTTCTTCGCGTACGAGCTGCCGATCCATCGCATTGCGCGCCCGCCGCGGATCGACGGCGACGTGAGCAAGTGGGGCCGCCGGTACCTTGTGCCGCCGCTCGTGGAGATCGAGGGCCGCGAGCCGATCGCGGACGTGTATTGGGCGTGGCACGAGGACGGCTTCTATGCCGCGTTCGACGTGCCCCGCCGCAGCGGCCGGCTGCGCTGCGATCCGAAGGAGTGGTGGAAGGGCGACGGCTTGCGGCTGTGCATCGACACGCGCGACGCCCGGGACATCAAGCGCGCGACCCGCTTCTGCCATTTCTTCTACCTGCTGCCGACCGGCGGCGGACCCGATGGCCGCCGGCCCGTGGTCGGCACGCATCGCATGAGCCGGGCGAAGGAGCCGCCGCCGCCCGTCGATTTGTCCCTGGTCAAGGTCGCGGCCGAGGTCCGGCGGCAGGGGTATAGCCTGGAGGTGGGCGTGCCCGCGGCGTGCCTGAACGGGTGGGAGCCGGTCGAGCATCCGCGGATCGGGGTGTTCTACAAGGTGAAAGACACGCACCTCGGCAGCCAGCACTTGACCGTTGACGACGAGCTGGGCTGGAACGTCGACCCCAGCACGTGGGCGACAGGCGTGCTGGTAAAGTGACGGGTTGGTAATAGCGAATTGCGAATAGCGAATTGGTGGCCGGTCGCCGACGGCCCTCGCCAACCAGAGGCCGACCATCAGAGCGCAGCCATCAGTGTACGAGCACGTACCACACGAGTTTCCGAAGGCCCGGCCAGAGCCTGCCGAGCACGGGCAGCCAGAAAGTATCCGTCTGCCCGAAGTGTGCAGTCAGCGCCGTCACGGGCGCAACCAGCGCAAGCACCACGATGCCCGTACTCAGGAAGCCCATGCTCCAGCCGCCCCGTACTTGTAGATAGCGGCTCATGCCGGTCGAGACGGTCAGGGCCAACGCGCTCACTGGCAAGAGAAAGTCCAGCCAGTCGACCGGCCCCCGGTGCGCGTACCAAAGTGCTGCGCCGAACACGTGGGCGACCGGGTTACGCAGGCAAAGCAGCGCGACGGCGGCCGCCTGCCACATCAGGTACGACGTGCCTGCCAGCGCCAGGATCCGTACGAAGTGTCGCCAACGAATACGGTAGCGATTGATCGTCTGCTGGAACACTTGCAGGACAGCCCAGGTCAGCGCTACGAGCACCAGGGTTCCGAGCAGCGCCGCTACGTAGTCGCCCGGGGGGTCAAAGAACGTGGGCACGCGAAATGCCCGCCCAAAGCGCCTCGCGATCCACCACGCCACAAATGCGTCCGAGGCGAATCGAGCGCTCAGGCAGACCGCCACGTGCAGTAGCAACGCCGGAAGCACCAAGAGCAGCAGCGGCCCCACGCGCGGCTCGACCACGAGGCGCGTTTGTCGCCACAGCAGCCACGGCAGCATCGCCCGGCCGATGGTCCCGAAGAACGAACGCACCGGCCGGTGCCGCCATTGCTGCTCGAAGAGGGGGCTCTGCAGCCGCTCCTGTGTTGCCGCGATGAGTTCCGCCCACCGGAATTGCAGCCCGCACTCCGGGCACCGCGGCTGCGGCAACCGGCGCAGGTCATACCCGCAGCGCGGACAATGCAACTCGACCGCCAGCGTGTCCCAGTCCGGTGCACCGACAGCCGGCCGTGGAGCGGTCATGGCGCGGATTGTACCGCGCGCCGGCCAAGCGCTCGCGCTTGAGGCGCGGACCGCGCGCGGAGATACGGCGACATCATTTGACGCGCGGCCGAGTTCCGCGTTTACTCCACCGCCATGAAACGCGCGCGGTCCTTGCGGTTGCTTCTCCTCAGCCTTGTCTTGCTCAGCCCCGGCGGGGTCCTGACCGGCTGCCGTACCCCCGGCGTTGCCCCGGCGCCCCCGCCGCCGCGCGGCCGGCCGGCGCCGCGGCCGTTGGCCCGTCCGGTGCAAGCTGTGTGGGTGGCACGGTTTCACTATCACGGCCCGGACGACGTGCGGACGATCATCGCCAACTGTGCGGCGAGCGGCTTCAACACCGTCTTGTGGCAGGTGCGCGGCGAGGGCACGGTCGCGTATCCTTCGCGGCTGGAGCCGTGGTCACGGGAGTACAACTTTCAGAACCCCGGCTTTGACCCGCTGGCCGTCGCGGTCGCAGAAGCCCACAAGCGCGGCCTGCGGATCGAGGCGTGGTTCAACGTCATGCCCGGCTGGAAGGGCCTCACGCCGCCGCCGATCGCGGGCCAGTTGTACCACGCGCACCCGGACTGGTTCATGTACGACGCGGGCGGCCAGCGCCAACCGTTGAACAAGGACTACGTGATCCTGAACCCGTGCCGCCCGGAGGTCCGCCGGCACATCGCACGCGTGGTGGACGAGATCGTGTCACGGTACGACGTCGACGGCATTCACCTCGACTACGTGCGATACGCCTGGGACGGCGCGCCGCACGCGAAACGCAGCTTCCCGCGCGACTCGAAGACCCTGGCGCTCCACCAACACGAAACCGGCCGGTCGCCCGACGCCGATCCGGCGGCCTGGGACCACTGGCGGGCCAACCAGCTCACGCGGCTCGTGCACGACATCCGCAACACGATCAATCGCCGCCGCCCCGGCGCGACGCTCACCGCCGCGGTGTGGCGCGACCCGTACGTCGGGTACCGGGATTACCTGCAAAACAGCGTCGCGTGGCTGCGGGCCGGCCTGGTCGACGCGGTCATGCCGATGGCGTACACCGAAAAGCCCGGCCAGTTCGAGGCCGACATCAGCGCGTACCGTCAACTCGCCCCCGGACGCCGGGTCGTGCCCGGCCTGGGAATCTACATGCACCGCGACGGCGAGACGATGCGCACGCAACTGTGGCAGTGCGCCGGATGGGGCGGGGACTACGCCTTGTTCTCCTACGAGTCGCTGTTCCCCACCGCCGGAGACCGCAACGCAGCTCCCCAGGCCCGCGCTGACGCCCAGCGGGCGCGCCATGTCCGCCGCGAAGTCCTGGGTGAGCTTCACCCGCGCTGACCTGGCCGCAAGACAGCGCGCCAGGCGATCCACGCCGGCGGCCCGCCGCCCCATTTCCGCTATTCCGTCCCTCGCGACTGGACTCGCTCTCCCGCGCGGAAAGAATCAGGCACGAAAGCGGTACCGAGCGAGCCTTGGGTCACAGGTCGATGAAGACGGTTGAGAGAACGTTGCCCGTTACGCTAGCGCTGGTCTTGCTCTCCGGCGGGTGCCGGCCGGCGGATGCCAGCGCCCAGGAACGCCGCAGCGACGGCCGGGCGTCGGCCCGTCAACATTCAGGACACAAGCCGGAGAAACCCACGATGCCGCGCTATTCGAAGTCCGGCTACGACGTCACTCCCCTGGGGACGGACCAGGTTGCGGAGCTCGCCGGGAAGCTCGACCCGGAAGCCTACCGCGTCACCCAGAAGTCCGGCACCGAGCCCGCGTTCTGCGGGAACCTGCTCGACAACAAGAAGCCCGGCACCTATTGCTGCGTCGTCTGCGGCCTGCCGCTGTTTTCGAGCGACCACAAGTTCCACTCGGGCACCGGTTGGCCGAGCTTCTACCGCGAGTTCGACCCGGCCCACGTGACCCGCCGGCCCGACCGCAGCCACGGCATGGTCCGCACGGAGATCAACTGCGCCCGCTGCGGTGCCCACCTTGGCCACGTCTTCGACGACGGCCCAGCGCCCACCGGCGAACGGCACTGCCTCAATTCCGCCGCCCTCCGGTTTTATGAGAAAGGCGCGGAGCTGCCGCCGGAGAGCCGGCCGGTGTCAACGGAAATCGCGTATTTCGCGGGCGGCTGCTTCTGGGGGCTCGAGCACTACTTCGAGCAGGGCCCCGGCGTGCTCGACGCGGTCAGCGGGTACATGCAGGGCTCGCTGGATCGCCCGAGCTACAAGGAGGTTTGCACCGACGCGACGGGACATGCCGAGACGGTGAAGGTCGTGTATGACCCGCGGCGGATCAGCTTTCGCCGGCTGCTCGAGGCGTTTTTCAAGATGCACGATCCCACCCAGCTCAATCGGCAGGGGCCGGATGTCGGCGCCCAGTATCGCTCCGGCATCTGGTATACGAGCGACGAACAGCAGCGGGCGGCCGAGGCGTATATCGAGGAACTGCGGGCGCAGAAGCGATTCGGCGGCCGCAAGATCGTCACGCAGCTCGAGCCGGCCAAGACGTTCTGGCCGGCGGAGGAGTACCACCAGGATTACATCGCGAAGACCGGCCGGACGTGCCACGTCGCCAATCCGTGGTAGCGCAGCGCGCGGGCAGCAGAGGACGGCAGACGCCTCCGGCCCGGCAAGGCTTCGCGCCGCAGCATTCTGCGCCGGTCGCTAGAGACCGTTTGCCCCCGCGTTCCGCCTGTCCCAGGAACAGCCACCGGTCGGATTCGAACCGACGACCTGCGGTTTACAAAACCGCTGCTCTGCCGATTGAGCTACGGTGGCAACTGATTTACGAACCGGCACTTACGGCGACCCTCGCCAACCTTCGCTATCGATCACGGCGGTTGTCGCGAGTGTTGTCGCCGCCGTTAAATATACCACCGAAACGTCGTTGCCGCACGGGCAGCGCGGGTCAAGCAGCGGTTCTTGCAGCCGCTGCTCAGCCCGCATCAGGGTAGTCGTCAGGTCTTCGTAGTGGCCGACCCACGAGTCGGCCTCCGAGGGTGCCGCAATTCTCAACGGCCGACCAGGCGGTCGGCCGCTACACGCTGATGCGAGGTCCTGTACCCGGCGCTTCTCGCCGAGAATCCGGGGGGATTCACTTGCCTGGCCAGGTGCGGCTGACGCGTGAATCCGAATCGCCGCCCCCGGGGCCGCCGGCGGTTCCAGCCGGACGGCACATGCCGTTCGGGCAGGAGTCGAGCCGTTTCATGACGGCCGTCCACGCCTGGCTCGGCTCGGCACTCGAGACCTTCAATTGGTCGCCCAGACCGACCAGCTTCGCGTTGTACGTGCGGGTCGTGCCGTCCGTGGTCTTGAACATGAGGGTGCCGGCCTTCTGGTCGTAGAGGTAGCGGCCCGACATCGCGTGCGTCTTGCCCGTGGCCTGGGCGCAGGCCGCGTACCTGCCGTCCTCCATCAGTTGGAGCCATTGCAGGTTGAAATGCGCTCTCGCCGACTCGGGGTCGATGGACTGCATCGTCCACTCGCCACTTACCCCGCAGCCGCTCAAGGCCGCGAGCACGCCGGCCACCCACAGTCCCTTGTTGATGGTCCGCATTGGGGCTCCTCCAGTTCCGCCGGGGCACAGCTCGACGACCGCAGTCCGCCATTATCGCCCCTGGCCGGACGATCACAAGGCGACCGCGCGCACCCCCACGCTTCGCGGCGCTTGCCACGCCGCGGATCTGCCGATTAGAATCATGGATGCGGGGCGGCGATGGGCGGCATTTCGCCGGCCGTCGCGGCCTGAGTTCCGTAACGCTGGTGGCGTGCCCGAGTGGACTAAGGGAGCGGATTGCAAATCCGCGATTCATGGGTTCGAATCCCATCGCCACCTGTTCCCCCGCCGAACGCGTCATGCTGCGCGAATTCCCCTGATCCCGTTGACGGTCTGCGAGTATCGCGGGCCGTCCGCCGCGGCCGGGATTCTGAGAACATGCGGGGATCGCGATTATGAGACCCGCGCAGGTGCCCCGAGCGAGGCCTTCGTCTTCAGCCGTGCCAGGGCCTGCTCGAGGTCGGCGATCGTGTCGTCGGGGTGCTCGGCACCGACGCACAGCCGCACCATGTCGGGCGGCACGTTGGCAAGGCAGCGCCCGTACTCGCCCTGCTGTTGATGGGTCGAGATGGCCGGAATCGTCGCCACGCTCTTGATGCGGCCGAGGTCGGTGGCGCGCCAGATGCGTTGCAGCCCGTCGAAGAACTTGCGGGCCGCCTCCGGGCCGCCCTTGACGCGGAACGACATCAGGTGCCCGTAGCGGTTGACCGGGCGGCGGTAGAGGTCGTCCTGCTCCGCGTCCACCAGCCACATGTACTTGCTGGCCAGCGCGTGCAGCGGATGGTCCGGCAATCCCAGGTACTGCACCGCCTCGATCTGGGGATGGTGCGCGAGATGTTGCGCAACGCGCATCGTGTTGCGGCTCAGCAGGTCCATCTTCGAGCGCAGCGTGCGCATGTCGTTGAGCGTCATGATGGCTTGCATCGGATGCAGGTTCGGGCCGTAGTCGCGGTTCGGCAGGTACTTGATGTACAGCGCGAAGTCCCGCTTCATGTCCTCCACGTCGATGTTCGTCACGATGTCGTGCCGCGCGATCACCGCCCCGCACACGCCGAAACCGCTCGTCGTCAGGCTCTTCGTGGCCGACTGCACCACGATGTCCGCCCCGTGGCAGATCGGCCGCAACAGCGCCGGCGTCGCCACCGTCGCGTCCACGATCAGCGGCAGGTTGTGGCTGTGGGCCAGGTCTGCGACCGCGGCGATGTCGAAGAAGCCCTGTTGCGGGTTGCTGGGCAGCTCGCCGTACAGGAAGCGCGTGTTCTCATCGATCCGCGCGGCCCACTCGTCGACGTTGGTGGGGTCCTGAATCCAGCGGCACTCGATGTCGCGTTCCTGGGCCAGCCGCACGTTGAACTGCTGGAACGTCCCGCCGTAGCACTGCGCCGTCGCCAGGAAGTTCCGCGGCTCGTGTGCGTGGTGTCGCTTATGCACGAGGAAGGGTTGCACCGCGGTCATCACGGCGGCCATACCCGAGGACGTCGAGCAACAGCTCGTCCCGCCGTCGAAACCGTAGCCCTCCAGCAGGGCCAGCGTCCACTCGTAGTAGTAGGTGGATGGGTTGGCGATGCGCGAGTAGCACCAGGTGGGGATCAGGTACGCCAGCGCGGCGGCCATCTCGTCGGAGTCGCGGTAGGCCTGCGAGGCGCTCATGAAGATCGGCTCGATGATGGCGCCCTGGTAGTCGTCGATGGCGTCCTGGACCGAGTACAGCCCGTGCACCGCGATCGTGTCGAACTTCCATTTCTTGACGACGTCGCGGATGTACTGGTCCCGGCGCGCCAGGTACTCGTTGTTCCGGTCGATGTAGTGCTGCATCCCCGGAGTGATCTCGACATCGTCGCCGCCAAACATCGGTCGTCTCCTCTGCCAACCCGCTGCGATTTTCCTGCACCGGTAGCATACTCGTTCGAGCCGCGACTTGCCAGCCGCGCCCGGCGCGAGCCGCGCTTGTTGACCGGCCCGTTATCATATTCCAATGGAGGACTGATGTGTGGAAGCATGAGGACACGACGATGCAGCGCATCGAAATGCGGATCCTGGGCGCGGCCGTCATACTGGCGCTCGGCGCGGCCACGGCCGCGGCACAGCGGCCGGTGCGGGAGGCGCGGTCCGAAAACGGCCGCTTTCTGCTGCGCGTCAATCCGGGCCGGCCCGGTCGCGTGGCCCAGGGCTGCGAGGCGACGCTGTACGAACGCGGGGAGCGGGGCGGCGCCGAGCGGCGCGTCTGGCAGCGCGCGATCGTCAACGACACGGCGCCGCTGCACGCCCTGGTTCGCGACGACGGGCGCTTCGTGGTGACCCTGGACGAGCACCGCCGGGGCGGCGCGCGGAACCCATTGGTCATCTACGGCGCACAGGGCGAACTGCTCAGGCACTTCCTGCTGACGGACCTGCTGGAAGCGGGCGATTGGCCGCATGTGAAGGCCACGCGCCGCGAGGCCCGCTGGCTCGACAACGCGCGCCTGGCGTTCGACGACCCCGCCCAACACTTCGTTATCCAGCTCAGTTGGGGCCGCGAGCTGCGCATCGACCTCCGTACGCTGCGCCTCGTGCCCGCGGCGACCAGTTCCGATATCGACACCGTGCTCGTCGTCCCCGCGGACATCGCGGCCGTGCTCTTCGGCCACGACGAGACCGACGGCGACTCATCGGCCGCTGAGCCGCTCGCCGGCTTGGCCGAGTTGACGCCCGAGGAGCAGGAACGGG
Organism: Phycisphaerales bacterium; assembly: GCA_022839625.1. Taxonomy (GTDB): domain Bacteria; phylum Planctomycetota; class Phycisphaerae; order UBA1845; family Fen-1342; genus JALHJL01. The sequence continues at coordinate 86,026 of JALHJL010000004.1, read as the reverse complement.
CGGCCGAGATTGCCGCGCAGTTGTCGAACATCGACGGTGAAACGACGACGTCTCCGGCGGAAGAGCCAGTCCCAGCGGCGCCCGGCTTGGAAGGCTCCGCTGGCGAGCCGCCCGCCGCAGCCGCGCCGGACTCTGATTCAATGCCCGAGGAAGTGGAACTCGCGATGCCGCCGCCCGACCCGGCAGAGAAGGTCGATTACGTCGCCTGGCTCAACGAGGTCGGACGGGGTGACGGACCCGACGCGAGCCCGGTCTACGATGCGGCCATCGCCAGACTCATTCCGTGGGACCGCGACACGGAGCTGCTGGCGGCCGCGACGAGCGGCGACCCGGGCGCGCTGGCGTCGCCGGAACTGGCAGCCTGGCTCGCAGCGAACGCCGAGGCGTTGACCACCTTTCGCAAGGCGGCCCAGTACCCGGCGAAGCGACCGGAGCTGTGCAGCCCGGACGGCACACTCATCGGCGTGCTGCTGCCAGACCTGGGCCCGATGCGCACTCTTGCCCGCGCGGCGGTCATTGCGGGGCGGCAACTGGCCGCGGCGGGCCGGATGAACGAGGCCGCCGAGCGCTATCTTGATGCGCTGGCCGCCGGCGCACATACCGGCCAGGGGCTCACGCTCGTCGAGAACCTCGTTGGCACGACGATACAGGTCCTGGCCGCGGAGGCGCTGATGGACCTTCAGGCTGAACCGCTGGGCGACGAACTGGACTACGCAGCGCTGAGCCACGATGCGGTGGCCGCCTATCAACCGACGCGCGCCGCGGCGGAAATGCTCCAGGGGGAGCGGGCGTTCTACATGGACGCCGCGCAGCGCCTGTGGGACTACGATCCGCAAACCGGTACGTGCGTACTGAACACCGAGCGGGCAGGTGAGTTCTTGTCGCAGGTTGAGGGAACGGAGAGCGACCCCGGCCGACTGGCCCAGGACCTGGCGCGCGTTGCCGAGATCGGCTACGAGCAGACGGTCGCCATCGGCGATGCCTACTACGATGCTCTGACCGCGGCCGTGGCCCAACCGTATCCGCAGGCGTCCGGACGCCTCGCGCAGATCGAGGATGCGATGGCGGGCGACCAGAGCTCTCATCCGTTCCTGCAACGCCTGACGCCGTCGCTGACGCGCTACGTCTTCCTGCAGACGCGCGGCGACGCGACGCGCAACGCCGCGCTGCTGGTCACGCACCTGAATGCCTACCGGCAGGCGCACGGGGAATACCCCGCGTCGCTGGATGCGCTGGGGGACCTCGACTTCGTGGTGGACCCGTTCAGCGCATCGCCCTTCGCCTACCGGCGCACGGGCGAAGACTTCGTACTCTATTCGGTCGGCGGAAACGGGGCGGATGACGGCGGCGTGCACGATCGGAAGGGGGAGACCAGCGACCTCGTTTTCTGGCCGCGGCCCAAGTGATTTTGGATTTTGGGTTTTGGATTGGACCTCAATCGCGGTGCATGGTCCGGCAGCGCTCTGATGCCACCCGCCACGCCGCGCGCTGTGCTTCACGGAGGTGCGCGGCAATCCAAAATCCAAAATCTAAAATCCAAAATCTGGTGTTACTCGACCGGCTCCGTCATCGCATCGAGCGTTACGCGGAAATCGACCACGAGCGGCAAATGGTCGTATTGCTTGCCGACGTCGTCCTGCGCGACGTCGAACTTGCGAAGTCCGGCCGCTTCCAGGTCTTCGTCGGACATTACGACCGTGTTCAGCACGAAGCTCTGCACGGCTTCCAGGATGCTGTCCGCGTAGAGCACGAAATCCAGCCGGCCGGGCTCGAACGCGCTCGTGTCGTCCCGCCACGTCCAGTCGTCCGGCCCGGACGCGTTGTGCAGCGGACGCGCGTCGGTCAGCGGCGAGTCGTCCCAGTCCGGCGGCCAGTCCGGCCCGTACTTCTCCTCGTCGCTGATGTCGCCCTCCCGCAGCGTCTGAAGCGGCTGAAGACTGCCGACGATGTTGAGGTCGCCGACGATCGCGATCGCGGTCCGCTCGGGCAAGTCGATGTTCCCGCCCGGCGTCCGCGCGTCGCGCAGCCAGGCCGCGAGCGCATCCGACTGCTGCTGTCGCAGCGCGTCGTTCGTCTCCGGGTCACAGCACTTGTAATGGTTGTTCAGGACGTAGAGGTCCATCGCGAAGTCTTCGTCCGGCAGATCCACGAGGGCCATCGCGAGCTCCCGTTCGCCCGCCGGCACGGTGCGCGTCGCCGTCAGCTTGAGCGGGTACTTGCTGGCAATCACGCAGTCCTTCCCCTGAAACGCGTGCCACTTTCCGCCGGCCGGCTGCGGGGCGATGTGCTGGAGCAGTTCGGCCACGTCCTCGGCTGTCCGTTTGCGGCCCGCCGCCTGGCCCCGCCGGGGCGGCGCGGCCCCTACCTCCTGCAGGGCAAGTACGTCGGGGTTCAAGGCGGCGATGACGCGCGCGAACTTCTCGGCCCGCGCCGGGTCCACCTCCGGGAAGATGCTGTTCCACTTGACGTTGTAGCTCACCAGCCGCAGGTCGAGCAGGTCCGCCCGGTCGATGAACGTCCCGGTGCGCCGGCCAAGCGGGGGGACGGGCGCACTGGCCGGCGCAGTCGCGGCGGCCGCTTCCGGCGTCGCCTGGGAGGGCTTGGTCGGCGTTTGCTTGCGCTCGCAGCCGCAGAAAAGCACCGCGACCACGCCAAGCGGCACGAGCAAGTGCCAAAGTCCCTGGCAACAGCGAATCCGTTCCGTGCTCGTCATAGTATGGCTCCTCAGAAACCGCGCCGGGGCGCGTTCGCGAGCGTATACGCCAGCGCGCGGGAGATCGTCAAGCTCGTGGCGCATGCCCGGGACTCCGAGGCGCGGCTACCAGCGGATAGAATGGCGGCTCGATGCCCGAGCTGCCCGAAGTCGAGACGATCGTTCGCCAGTGCCGCCCCCGGCTCGTGGGCCGACGCATCGCCGCGTTCAACTCCGCGTGGCCGAGGGGCTGCCGGCCCAGCGTCGCCCATGTTCGGCGGAACATCGTCGGCCGGCTGGTGCACGCGGTGAGCCGCCGGGGGAAATTCATCGTCCTGGAGCTTGACGACGGCGGCCACCTGCTGATCCACCTCCGCATGAGCGGGCGGTTCGAGTGGCTCGACGGCGGGAACGGCCGCCCCAGGCACGTTCGCGCTGCCTGGGGCCTGGATGACGGCAACCGTCTGCTCTTTTGCGATGCCCGCAAGTTCGGGCGGATCACGTACACGCGCGACCTCGCGGGCGCCACGGCCGATCTCGGCCCGGAGCCGCTGGAGCGGTGCTTCACGGCGGCGCGGCTGGGGCACCTCCTGCGGCACCGCCGGCGGCAGCTCAAACCGCTCTTGCTCGATCAAACGGTGATCGCCGGGCTGGGCAACATCTACACGGATGAAGCTCTTTTTCGGGCCGGGCTGCACCCCCTGACTCGCTCGGACACCCTGCGTCCGGCCCAGATTCGGCGCCTGCACCAAGCGATCCGGAGCGTGCTGCGCCTGGCCATCCGCAACCACGGGACGACACTCGACTGGATCTACCCCGGCGGCTGGATGCAGCGGCGACTGATGGTCTATGGCCGGACCGGCGAGCCCTGCCGGCGCTGCCGCACGGCGATCGTCGCCCTGCGCGTCGGCCAGCGCGGCACGCACATCTGCCCGAAGTGCCAGCGGCGGGGGGAGGAATGATGAGAGATAAGGGATAAGGGATAGCGGTCCACGAGGAGTTCTGCGGCAAACTGATGAGGGATAAACGAGGACGGGGGACGGACACCGGTACCCTCATCTCTTATCGCTTATCCCTTATCTCTTATCTTTCATCTTCCGTCCCTCATCCCTTATCCTTCATCTTCTCATGTGTGGCATCGCCGGCATCCTGAGCCTGACGCCCGGCGCGCGTGTCCCGCGCGAGGCCCTCGACGTCATGGCCGCGCAGCTCGTCCATCGCGGACCCGACGACGCGGGCCAGTACGTCGATCCCCAGGGCCGTTGCGGTTTCGCCTTTCGCCGGCTGAGCATCATCGACGTCGCCGGCGGGCACCAACCGCTGTGCAATGAGGACCGGAGCGTCTGGGTTGTCTTCAACGGCGAAATCTACAACTTCCCGGAGCTGCGCGCCGAGCTGCTTTACCAGGGGCACCGCTTTGCCACCCGCACGGACACCGAAGTCATCGTGCATCTGTACGAAGAGCATGGCGAGGCCTGCTTCAACGAGCTGGCCGGCATGTTCGCGATTGCGCTTTGGGACGAGCGGCGCGGACGGCTGCTGCTGGCCCGCGACCGCTTCGGCAAGAAGCCGCTGACCTGGGCCAAACACGACGGCTGGCTGTACTTCGCGAGCGAGGCCAAGGCGATTCTGGCGGTCCCCGGCGTGCCGCGTGCCGTCGACGCGCAATCGCTGCACCGCTACCTCATTTTCCAGTACGTCCCCGCCCCGCATTCGATCTACAAGGGCTTTCAGAAGCTCCAGCCGGGCCACTACCTGGCGGTCGCCGCCGAGCGCCCATCGCCCGGGCGGCAACGCGCCTACTGGCGCCTTGATCCGCCGCCTTTTGACGGCAGCTACCGGGACGCCAAGGCGCGGCTCGGCGAGCTGCTCACCGCCGCCGTGAAGAAGCGTCTGATCGCCGATGTCCCGCTGGGCGCTTTTCTTTCGGGCGGGATGGACTCGTCGATCATCGTGGCGCTGATGCGCGAGCTGGGCGTGTCGCCGCTGCGCACGTTCTCGATCGGCTTCGCGGACCGTCGCTATGACGAGACGCACTACGCCCGGCTGGTCGCCAGGCAGTTTCAGACCGAGCACCACGAGCACGTCGTCACGCCGCAGGCGCGCGAGATTCTGGACACCCTGGCCTGGCACTATGACGAACCCTTCGCGGACTCCTCGGCCATCCCCACGTACTACGTGTCCCGCTGGGCGCGCGAGCTGGTGACGGTCGCGCTGACCGGCGACGCCGGCGACGAGTGCTTCGCGGGCTACGATCGCTACCGTGCGGCCCGGCTGGCCGGGTGGCTCGAGTTCTTCCCCGCGCCGCTGCGCCGGCTCGTCTCGTACGGGGCGCGGCTGCTGCCGGCCAACCGTCCGCGCACGCTGACCAATCGCCTGCGCCGCTTCGCCGGCGCGTGCGCGGAAGCGCCCGCGGCCCGCTACCTTGCGTGGGTGTGCGTCTTTTCCCCCGCGCAGCTCGCGGCCGCCTACCGGCCCGAGTTCCGCGCGGCGCTGCACCCGGACGAGCCCTGCCTCTGGTTTTCCAAGCTCCACGATTCGGCTGCCGGACCGCCCGCCGAACGCGCCATTCAGGCCGACTTCCTGAGCTACCTCCCCTACGACCTGCTTACGAAGGTCGATGTGGCGTCGATGGCGTCCGGCCTGGAGTGCCGCGCTCCCATGCTCGATCATGAGCTGGTGGCATTCGCCCGCTCGCTCCCGCTGGCCTGGCGGCTGGGGCGCGGGGGCAAGCGCATCCTCAAGGACTGGGCCCGCGACCGCCTGCCGCCGCCGGTCCTGCGACGCCCGAAGATGGGCTTCGGCGTGCCCGTGGGCGAGTGGTTTCGGCATGAATTACAGGACCTTGTCCGCGGCCGCCTTCTCTCCGAGGGCAGTTTCTGCCGGCAGGTCTTCCGGCCGGACGTCCTTACCGCCTGGGTCGAAAGTCACGTGTCCGGGCGCGCCAACCACGAGCACCAGCTCTGGGCGCTGCTGATGCTTGAGATGTGGCACGCGCGCTGGCAGCCGGCGTTCTAGTGCGGCGTCCGGTTCGACGGGCGGGCGGCAGCTTACGCCGCGCGGGCCGGCGGCCGGGCACCCTCACCTCGGCGGGGTGTCCGACCGATGTTTGTCTGTGGGGCCACGGTCGCGGAGCGCGCCCGAATGAGCATGGCGATTGACCAGGCTGAGATCGACGCCCTCTTGAGGGCCGCCGACTCGCTCGCCGCCGAAGCGGCCGAAGTGCCGGACGACGCGCATGTCGCGCCTCCTCCTCCGCCGCCGGCGCCGCCCGCGGCACTACCGGCTTCTGCGGACGCCAACCTGGAGCGCATTCTGCGGCTCCAGGTGCCGGTGATTGTGCAGCTTGCCACGCGGCAGATGACCATCGCCAGTGTTCGCGAGCTTTCGGTGGGCGCGATCATCGAGTTCGAGAAGGCGGTGGACGACCCTCTGGACGTGCTGGTTAACAATCGCCTGATCGGACAAGGACGGTGCGTCAAAGTGGGGGAGAACTTCGGGCTTCAGATCACGCGCATCTGCGACCAGGTCCAACGCATCTGCTCGATGGGCGGCGCGGGCCGTCACTCGGCTCACCGGACAAGGCACGACGAATAGAGGGCACGCGCTCGAGCGGGGGGCCGGCGGTCAGCCTTCCCGGGCGCATCGGTTGAGTTCCCGCTTCCGGTTCCCGCAGCACCCCTCACCCCTGCGCTTGTCCGACGTCCTTCCTCGTGTCACGTCGCAGGCGTCGCGGCAGTAACAGCCAAAGCTCCTCCAGCCGCAGCGCCCACGCCAGCGTCAGGAACACGAGCGTCCCGATTCCGAGCAGGCCGCCCGTTTCGCACAGGCGCGCGAGCAGCGTGCCGCTCACACGCTCCGCGACGGACGACCACCACGGTCCGACCAGGGCCAGCACCGCGGCCGTCAGTCCGCCGGCCACAACCGTCCGCAGCAGCGCCAGCAACGTCGCCCGGTCGAAGATGCGCCCGCCGACGCGACGTTCGAGGATCACGAGCCCGGCGAGCACCGCGACGCTCGAAGTCAACGCCGAGCTGATCGCGAACGCCGCCTCGCGGACGCCGGGCAGCCAGATCAACGTCAGGTTCAGTGCGGTATTCACGGGCAGCAGGACCGCGCTGATGACCAGCGGGGTGCGCACCTCGCCGATGCTGTAAAACGCCCGCAGCACGATGTGTTGCGCGCAGAACGCCCACAGGCCGAAGCCGTAGCAGGCCACCACGTACGCCGTTCGCACGGTGTCTTCGGGCGTGAAGCGGCCGCGCTCGAAGAGCAGGCGGGTGAGGGCCTCGGGCAACATGATCATCATCACGCCCGCCAGCACCCCTTCGAAGACCGCCAGCCGCAGCGACTGCCGCACTTCCGACGTCCACGCCGGCCACTCCGCCCGCGCAGCCAGCCGGCTGAACGCGGGCAGCGCTGCCGTCGCGAGCGAGACGACCAGTACTCCCAGCGGAAACTGGTACAGCCGCTGCGCGTACGTGACGGCCGACAGAGCACCCTCGCGGAGCGGGTAGGCGAACTGCACGCCGAGCAGGCTGGTGGTCTCCGGCGTCCCCTGTACGTGGGACAACATGGCGCAGATTTGCGCGTCCAGGAACACGCCAAACGCCAGCACGCCCTGGCCGAGCGCAACGGGCGGCAGCAGACGCAGCATCCGCTGCACGGTCGGCTCGCGCCATTGCCACTGCCACCCCAGGCGGACGCCGTTGGCCCGCAGGGCCGGGAGCAGAAACAGGATTTGCAGCACGCCGGCGACAACCACCGCGAGCGCGACGACATACACCTGGCGGCCCGGCTGCGCGGGGTACAGTGCGGGAGCGAGCCAGGCGATGCCGGCGATCATCCCGATGTTGAGAACGACCGATGCGAGCGCGGCCGGCACGAAGCTGCCGACGCAGTTCAGGATGCTCGAAAGCAGCGCGACCACGCAGATCGTCAGCATGAACGGCAGCATGATCGCGGTCAGTGCCAGCAGCAGCCCGCGGGCGGCGGCCTTCTCCGGCTCCACGGGCAGGAAGGTCCAGATGACCGCGATGAGCAATGCGATCAAGACGACCACCGCGACGAGGGCCACGGTCATCAGCGCCAGCGTGCGTGCCAACAGCCGCCAGGCCGCGTCCCGCCCGTCAGTCTCCAGCGTTCGGGCGAACGTCGGAACAAACACGGGCGCCATGGCGCCCTCGCCAAACAGCCGCCGGAACAGGTTGGGAAACTGAAAGGCGTAGGAAAATGCGTCCTGAATCCAGCCCAGGCCGAACGCCCGCGCCAGCAGAATGTCGCGGGCCAACCCCGTGATCCGCGAAAGCAGCGTGCAGACGGCGATCAGCTTGGCGGATGAGATGACGCTCCCGCGTGCGGTCATAGGGAGGAATCATACCGGCGGGGTGGCAGCCGGTTCCAACCGGCCGCTGCACGAACCCGATGACCCCGAACGGCGCCGTTTACAGATCCAGGCCGATGTCCAGGCCGACCGCTGAGTGCGTGAGGGCGCCGACCGCGATGCGGTCCACGCCGGTGCCGGCAATCTCCGCGACATTCTCCAGGGTCACGCCGCCGCTCGCTTCGAGCGCCAGCCGGTCGCGCACCCCCTGCGTGTCGCGAAGCTGGACGGCCGCCCGCAACTGCTCGGGCGAGAAGTTGTCCAGCAGGACCAGATCGACCCCGGGCACTCGGCACACCTCCGCGAGCTGCCCCAGGTTGTCCACCTCGACCTCGACGAAGCTCGGCTTCGCGGTGAGCCGTCGGAGCAGCTCGGTCAGCCGAACCGCCAACTCCTCCACGGGAACGCCCGCGAGGTGGTTGTCCTTGATGAGCACGGCGTCGTGGAGTCCTGCCCGGTGATTGTGCCCACCACCCGTTCGCACCGCGTATTTGTCCAGCTCGCGCCAGCCCGGGATCGTCTTCCGCGTGTCGAGAATCCGCACGCGCGGGTTGACGGCCCGCGCCGCATCGACAAACGCGCGGGTCAACGTCGCCACGCCGCTCATGCGGCCCAGGAAGTTCAGCAACGTGCGCTCGACCGCCAGGACCGCGCCTTGCGGCCCGCGCACCGTGGCGACGCACGCGCCCGCGCTCACCGCGTCCCCGTCCTGAGCATCACGCTCACCGACGGCCGCGGGCGCAAACTCCAGCGGCCGGCCGAGCCGGTGGGCGAAGACTTCGCACACGCCCGAGCCTAGTGCCAAGCCGCAAATGACCCCCGGCCGGCGGGGCACGATCCGGGCCGTTACCTCCGTTGCCGCCTGCCGCAGTAGCGCGGACGTGATATCACCAGCAGCGCCGAGGTCCTCGTCGCAGGCAAGCTCAATCAGCCGCCGTGTCTGCACAGACCACATGGTCCGTCCGCCCTCAATCCGATAGCGCGCCCTGGCAGAGCCCCGGTCGCCGCACGCAACGCCGGACCTCCGCGCTACTGGCCGGTGAAGCGTGGCGGGCGCTTTTCGAGAAACGCGGCGACGCCCTCGCGGTGGTCCGCGGTCCGGCCGGCGGTCGCCTGCAAATACGACTCATACTCCAGGTGCTCATCCAGCGTGGACATCCAGGCATGGTTCAGGGCCCGTTTGGTGAGCGCCAAGGCTCGCGGCGGAAGGGCGGCCAGCCGCAGCGCCACCTCGCGCGCCGCCGCCGGCAGCGCTTCGTCGGCCACGACTCGGTTCACGAGCCCGAGCTCCATGGCGCGGTCGGCCGGGATGACCTCGTCGAGCAAGCACAGCTCGGCGGCCCGCCCGTAACCCGCGCGCTGCACCAACGTGAAAGTCGCCGCCGCGTCCGGCACCAGTCCGATGCTGGCGAAGGCAAGCTTGAAGCTGGCATTGCGTGCGGCGACGACGAGGTCGGCCGCAAACGCGAAGCTCGCCCCCGCCCCCGCGGCGATTCCGTTCACGGCTGCGACTACCGGCTTCTCCATCGTCCGAATGCGGAGGACCAACGGGTTGAGCTTGTCGCGCAGGTACGCCCCCAGGTCCAGGCCGCTGGAAGTATCCGCCGCGAGTAGCCGCAATGCGCGCAGATCCTGGCCGACACAGAAGGCCCGGCCGGCCCCCGTCAGCACGACGCAGCGTACCGCGTCATCCCGCTGGGCCAGGCGGAGCGCGGCGCCCAATTCCACGCCCATGTCCGCGTTGAACGCATTGAGCACATCGGGCCGGGCCAGCGTCACGGTCAGGATGCCGTCGGACGAATCGACGCGCACGGTGGAAAGCGCATTGCCCATTGCATCGTCCGCCATAGAGCCGCCGGCCGCCGCCGGGGTGGAACGCTCAGCGGCCCACGAAAACCGGGGGCCGCTTCTCGAGAAACGCCCGCATGCCTTCCTTCTGGTCGTCGGTGCCGAAGAGCATCGTGTAGAGCTGCCGCTCGTACGCCAGCCCCTCGCCCAGGGGCAGCTCGTACGCCTTGCGAATCGCCTCCTTGGCGGCCTGGAGCGCCAAGGGCGGGCGCTGGCACAGCTCGCGGCAGATCGCGCGGGCGTCCTGCTCGCAGTTCTCGCGCGGCACCACGCGGCTGACCAGGCCCAGCGCAAGCGCGTCGCGGGCGGTGATAACCCGTCCGGTCAGGATGAGGTCCATCGCCCGCGCCTTGCCGAGCAAGCGCGTCAACCGTTGCGTGCCGCCGGCGCCGGGAATAACGCCCAGGGTGAGGTCGGGGTGCCCGAAACGCGCCGTCTCCGCCGCGACCACGATGTCGCACGCCAACACCAGTTCGCAGCCCGCGCCCAGCGCGTACCCGCAAACGGCCGCGACGAGCGGCTTGCACAGCCGGTCCAGTTGCTCCCACCGTGCGGCTGGGGTGCGCTGCCGGATGTCGAGCAACGAAGCGTCCACGAGCTCGGCCACGTCCGCGCCGGTGGCGAAGGCCCGTTCGGAACCCAGCAGCAGCAGACAGCGGATACCTGGATCGTCGTCAAGCTGCTGCAAGGCCACGGCGAGGCGCTGCATCGCCGCCTGGTTCAGGGCGTTGGACGCCTCGGGCCGATTGATACGGACGACGCCGATTTGCCCTTCGGTCTCGACTAACACCTCGCCGGCCATGGACGGCATGGTACGGGCGGCACCGGGGCAACTCAATCCCCGGCCGGCGCAGGCTGCCGGCGCGCGCGCGGCTCCTCCGGGTGCGTGAGCCCGGCGCGCCAGGCCAAGGCAGCCGTGGCGAGGCCCACGAGGACGTAGATCGGCACCGCATAGCGCAGGCGAATGACCGGCACGGCGACGCCATCCGGCCCCACGCGCAGCCACGTCATCAGCAGCCCGATCCCCGCGTAGATGAGCGTGAGCCCGTAGCACACGAGGACCGTCTTCCGCACGGACAGTCCGCGCTGCACAAGTTGATCGTAGAAGTGGCTGCGGTCGCCCTCAAAGATCGAGCGTCCCGCCCGCCAGCGCCGGAACATCGCCAGGGCCGTATCGAAGACCGGCAGGGCGAAGATCATCAAGGCCCCGATGAACCAGCGCAGAATGCCGCCCCGCTCGGCGAACAGCAGAATCAGCATGCCGCAGTTGTAGCCCAGCAGCACGCTGCCGGCATCGCCCATGAAGATCTTCGCCGGGTTGAAGTTCCACGGGAGAAAACCGAGTGCCGCCCCGAACATCGCGATGGCCAGCACCAGCCGGATCGGATCGCCCGCCGCGCTGAAATCCCAGACCGCCAGGTGCGACGCGAGCAGGAAGAACCCGAAGGAGATGATGGCGGTCACCCCCGAACACAGGCCGTCGAGACCGTCGATCAGGTTGGCGGAGTTGCAGGCCCCCAGCACGAGGAACACGCTGATCCCCACGGAGATCGGCACGCCGAGGATGGGCGGCAGCGACCAGCCCGCGCTGCCCAACAGCGCACCCGCCGCCGCAACCAGCGAGTCGGCCAGGCGAAACCCCGTCCCCGACGCCAGGATCGCCGTCGCGATGATCACCGTGCCGACCACGAGGCGTACCTTGGGCCGGACGCCCCGGATGTCGTCGACCAGGCCGAGCACGGACATGGCGATGCCGCCCAGTAGCAGCGGCAGCATGATCTGCCAGTCGCCGACCACGCCGGTGAGCATCGCCGCCACCAGGGCCACGGCCCACGCCACGCAGATCGCGGCGCCGCCCAGGTAGGGCGTGGGCTTGGCGTGCGGCTTGAGCGTTCGATCAGGCCGGTCCAGTATGCCGAAGCGGTGTGCGGCCCGGATCGCCACGGGCGTCAGGAACACGGTGGCGATGAAGCCGATCCAGCCGAAGTACTGGCAGGTCTTCAGAACGTCCAGGAAAGAACCCATACAGCCAGGAAGTATACTGCCGAGGGCGGTGCTGCAAAGTGCAGGCCGCAACCCGACAGGTCCTTGCAGCTCTCTTGACTGCCGGGCCTTGTACCACCGGACCGAGGCGTGGCCGCCGCGGCGCGTCCCCGCCGTCGCAGAGGCCGGGCTCTGTCCCGGGCGTCCCGAGGAGCGGCCCGCGTCTCGCGCGGCCGTCCGAATCCGAGTCACGAACGCCAGCGAGCGGTCTCTTCCGAGCCGCGAACGGCAATGAGCGGTCGAGCGAGCGGTCCGAGTCGCAACATACGATGTACGAGCCGTGAACGGAAGTGCGCTGTTCAACGGGCGGCTACTCGCGCGGTCCTTCGTGCGGGTGGCCGGCGCCGTGCACTGAACGCCTTCCGGCGCGCTGGCGCGACGCGGTCGCCAATGCGGGGGTTCACCCGTATTTCTTCATTCTTCATGCATTTTCGCTTGACTTTGCGCCCCCCCCCCGTGGCATACTGACGTTATCGGATGGCCCTGGCGGCCGTCTGTCTGGGCCAGGTGAGCCGCTGGGGCCCTCCACGCCGTTTGCGGGTGTTGCGTCGGGCGGGTAGTTGGATGTGCGCGTTCTTGCCCGTCCGTGCGGCCCCGTTGGTGGTGGTCGATGTGCCGTGGCGCCCCTAGCGTCCGGGCTCCGCACCGGACGTCGCGATAGGGCGCGCCGTCGTAGCGTCAGCCGGCAGCGACCGACTTCCGGGTCGGCCGAGCCCGTAGCGTCGGTCTCCGCCGCGGCGGATGGCCGACGTTCACTGGTGCCCGGACGAGGAGAAGTGGTGTGAGCCGGGTAAGGTACGTCGCGGTGCTCGCCGTCCTGCTGCTGGGCGGGATCGCCAACGCGGACACCTACTGGTTCGCCTACGAATTCGACGATCCGAACGACCTGCCGCCAGCGAATGGCGATGGCTGGCTGCGGCGGTATCAGCCCCAGCCGTTCGGGCTTATCCACGACGGGATCCTCACATACGAATCGAGCGACCCGCAGATGTACGATTTTTGGGAGCACTCCCGCCCGGGCGCGCTGGGTCCCGGACCTAATCAAGTTTTCCTCGTTGAGTGGGCGCTCTGGACGGAATCGGTCTCGTACTGGGGCGATCCCGGCCTTTCTGTAAAGAGCGACGACGCGTGGGTCGTCACCCTCCTCTTCGATGTCGATGTCATTCGAAGCATGCATGAATACGTAGAAATCCCCCTCCCGCCCGGAAATTGGCACTCATACGCGCTCGTCTCGCCGGATATGCGCGCGTACGAGCTCTATGTCGATGGGGCAGTAGCGCGCCAGGGCTGGTTTGCGCAGCGCTTCATCGAGTCGTTGCTGTCGTTCGGCGACTTGGGCTACCAGGGCGGCGTAACAAGCCGGCACCACTGGGACTGGTTCCGATTTGGCTGCGTGGCCGCGCCGCTAACGGGCGATGCAAACTGCGATGGCACAGTGGACTTCGGGGACATCAACCCGTTCGTCCAGGCGTTGACGGATGGTGGAAGCTACCAACAGACTTACTCGGGCTGTTGGCCGAACAATGCGGATATTAATGGAGACGGCAGCGTGGACTTTGGGGATATTAACCCCTTCGTCCAGCTCTTGAGTTCGTAGCGCGGTTGTGTGGGGCGTGGGGTATGACCCTCACCCCGACCCTCTCCCTACCAGGGAGAGGAGCCGGCAGCGACCGACTTCCGGGTCGGCCGAGCCCGTAGCGTCGGTCTCCGCCGCGGCGGATGGCCGACGTTCACTGGTGCCCGGACGAGGAGAAGTGCCATGAGTCGAGTAACGTTGGCCGCGGTGTTCGGCGCTCTCTTGCTGGGCGGGATCGGCAAGGCCGACACCTACTGGATCGCCTGGGAAGGCAATGACCCCAACGACTGGCCGGAAAACAGCGGCTGGACGAGGTGTTACAGAGCGCCGGGCGCGAACCGCACCCTGGAAAACGGCGTGCTGACTTACGACTCCAATGACCCGCAGATTTACGATTACTACGAGCGCTTCCGGCCGCAGGCGTTGGATCCGACGCCGGGGACCGTTTTTTTCCTCGAGTGGCGCTTGTTGGTTCAGTCCGTCACGGAATGGACTGATCCGGGGGTCTCACTTCAGAGCGATGAGGCGTGGTCGCTCGGATTCACTTTCGGGGTGGATTTCATTGACAGCGCCCACGAGTACGTAACGATCCCATTTGCGCCAGGGTTGCCGCACTCCTACGCCATCATCTCTGCGGGCATGCGGTCGTACAAACTGTACATTGATGGTGCGCTGGCCTGGGAGGGGTGGTTCGCCAAGCGCTTCGTGACCTCACGCGTGGCCTGGGGCGACTCCGTGCAAGGCGTAGCTAGCGTTCACCAGTGGGACTATGTGCGCTTCGGCGTCGTGCCCGCGACGGAGACGGGCGACATCAACTGCGATGGAACGGTGAACTTTGCGGACATCAACCCCTTTGTTCAGGCCCTGACCGACCCAGGCGGGCACCAAGCTGCGTACCCCGGTTGCCCGCCCGAGAATGCAGACCTAAACGCTGATGGAAGCGTCGACTTCCAAGACATAAACCCCTTTGTCCAGTTGCTGACTTCATAAGGAGGTCGTACGTGGGACTGAGGGTCCGACCCTCACTCGAACCCTGTCCCTAGAAGGGACAGAAGGGGCAGTTGTTAGGCGCGGCTGAACCTGCTTGCAGGCGGGAGTAGTTGCCTATTGGTGTGACGGGTGCCGATAGTCGGCACCGGCAGCGAGTATCTTGGATTTGCCCCGGGAGGACCGGAGATAGTCTGTCCTTCTGAGGACAGGGAGGTGAACAATGTCTACGTGGGAGAAAGTCCTGGTATGCGCGGTCGGCTTGATGCTTGCCAGCGCAGCGGTCGGGGACAATACGATCAACCAGTGGAGCGGGGACCCGAACGACGTGTACATTGATTAAATCAACAAACGAGTGGTTATTGAAGCACCAGGTACGTTTGGCTTCGAGGCTCTCGAGGTCGACCCCAACGACCCGAACACCGTGCTGGCCCTCGGTGTCTTCCAGGAGATCGTGGTCGACCCGAACTGCCCCCAGGGGACAGTGAATCTGTATGTCGCACGCGATCCGAACGAAGGCGGCGGTCCCGGGGCGATCTACGTGTACTACCTGAAGCTTCTGGAGCCGAACAATCCGGTCGCCACGGCCAATATCGCAGAGGCGCGCGTTACAGGAACCCTGCCGGACCTGGACGCCACCGCCATCACCGGCCCGGTGGTCGCAGAGGAGAGCATCGGCAACGTGACCGTGGACTATCTGGGCGGCGACATTACCACCGCCTACCTGGGCGATGTCACGGTCTCCCGGGGCTTGACCGACCGTCCGACCATCACCGTCAACGGCGAGTATGAGGGCGCGATGAGCTTCGTCGACCTGCCAGCCCTGGTGATTACCGGCGACCTGGTCGGCACCGTGTACGCCAGCGGTGACGCTGATTCCTTCGCTTCGGTCACGGTCAGCGGCACCCTGGGCAACGACTTTCGCATCGATGGCGAGTGCGATCGGAGCGTCACGCTGCGTTTCGGCAGCCTCAGCGGCGCCGCCACCTTGTGGCTGGGACATTCGGGGGGCGACCCGTTCCCGGCCAGCATTGTGATCGACGGCAACCTCGGCCAGTATCAGACCATCAAGATGTACGGCGGACTGGATGCCGACGGGTCGATCTCCGCGGGAGGCACCTGGAACGCCGCCTTCGACTGCTACGGCGACCTGGCCGGCAGGGTCTTGGCCGACAGTTTCGGGCAGTAGGCGGATATTGACGTATCCGGCGATGTCTCCGGGGTAGTGGACGCCAAGGTCGACATGCGGGGCACTCTGACCGCGGACGCCGTTTCCGGCACGATTTCGGTCGGTCGGGACTGCTACGCCACGCTAACGATCGCCGATGACATTACCTCCGACGGCGAGATCGTGGTGACGCGGGATTTCCGCGGGAATATCGCCGCCGGCGAGCTGGCCGGCACGATTGAGGTCTCGAATCTCTATGGCGATGTAGACATCGAGGGCGACATCGCTGCGAGCGGTGAATTCACGGTTGCCGGCGTTTGGGGCAGCATTGTGCCCGCCAAGCTCATTGTCGGCGGCACGCTGAGCGGCCACGTAACCAACGGACTCAACGCCACAAAGGCTTACATCGAGGTCAACTACATCGGGCAAACCGGGTACTTGGCGTTCGGGAACGACTTCCGCGGCACGCTGCTTGTCCCCTTCGATATGGCCGCAGGCTCGACGGTGTACATCGGCCGCGACGTGCGCGCGCCCTTGGGCCCCGCCCCGCAGACAGCATTCTACGGGATCTACATAGGCTATGAAGAGTGGGGCAGCGGCCAAATGGGCGTCAAAGGACACCTGACCGTGGGCGACGAGCTGTGCTTGCCGCTCCAGGTCTCCGGCGTCGCGATCACCGGGTGGATATCCATCGGTTCCATCCCCGATCCGGATCCGCAGGGCTACGACACGCTCGGTGTATACTACTACCCAGTGGAGGGACAGATTTCTGTCGCTGGCGCGCTGGACGGCGAGTGCGTTATTCGCGCCATCGAGAGCGGAGGCAGGTTCCAGGTCGGCGGTGACATGACCGCCCTGTTCAAGATCTGGACGTATGCCCCGTGCAGCGAAGGGTACATTGGCGCGCAAGGCGTCGTTCAGATCACGGGTCCGATGAGCGGCGGCGCTGTGATCGACAATATCCTCCCGGGCGGACGTCTCGAAGTCGGCAGCATCGCCTCAAGCTGCGAGATCGGGGTGCTCGCTGGGGATGTTGTCGTTAACGGCGATGTCGCCGGCAACTGCGGTATTGAGGTGGTCGCAGTCACTGCGAGTTTGGAGATCACCGGGGACCTCGTTGAAGAGTACATCATTGACGCGTACGACGCCATGGCCGGGACGATCGCCATGGGTGACCTGTGGGGCATGCTCGACGTGGCCGGCGCCATCTCCGGAACGATCACGACGGCCGATCTTCGGGGCACGCCGACTCCAACTGCGACACCGAGGTGAATCAGTACGACCTCAACTCCTTCGTCACGGCGGTAGCAGCCGAGAATTGCGCCTGCCAGGGCGATGACCTGCCTGAGGCCACGCCCGAGGAGGTGGCCGCCGACCTAGCCGCGAACATTGATGGCGACTGGTACGACGCCATGGTGGACATCGTGTATCTGATCATCCAGGACCCGCGTACTCAGGCGGAGTACGAATACTGGTCTGAGGTCTACGACGAATTGACGCCGTAAGCTGCGTCTTGGGGACCAGCGAGGGCCTGCTTGCTACGGTGCGGCCCGCCGGCCTCAAGAACTCAAGACCATAGGCGGCCCCGCGGGGCCGCTGTCATGGCCGTAGACGCGGCAAACGCCGTCCGCAAGAGGGCCTGCGGCAGGCTGCGATCCGCTCCACGTGCCCAGTGGTGTGACCGCCCTTTACGGAACACGCGGAGCTACGCCGCGCTGCGACCGGGTGCCGCGCGGCGCGGCCAAGTCCGACGCGCCGGGAGTGCGTACAGCACACCCCTGTCGCTGCGGAACCTCGCTGCCACGCTGCCACCCGATCGACCGGCGCTGCGCTTGCCGGGGGCAATGTGAGCCGCTAGGCTGCCAGGACGGGAGTGCAGAGCACTTTGCGGCCCATGCGAATCGGCCTTTACCACGAGCCGGTACACACGGACGGGCGAACGTTCGATACGTACGGTGCGTACGCGCGCTACGTGCTCGAGTTTGCGCGGCATTTCGAGCACGTGACGGTCTTTGCCCCGACGACCGACCGGCCCACGTACTTCAGCGGGTGTCCCCTCGATGCCCCCAACGTCACCGTGGCCCCCCTGCCATACTTCGAGACCCACGCCCAGGCCTACCGCCGGGCGCGCGCCATCGTGCGGGTGTTCCGCCGACACCGCGCGCACCTCGACGTGATCAATGCGCGCGGCACGGCGCCGCTGGCGTACGTGTTGTGGTGGCTGACCCGGCGGCGCGGCGTCCCTTTCCTGTATCACTTTTCATCCGATCCGTTCGAGATGATGGTGCGCAGCCCCAAGTACCGGGGGCTCTATGGAGGCTTCGCGCGGGCCGCCTATGGTCTTGAATTTGCGATCCAACGGCACATCGCCCGCCGGAACTATGCTTTCTGTGACGGCAGCGCATTGGCCGAGCGCCTGCGGCGGCACATTCCCGACGTGGAACCCATCGTGCTGTCCACGCTGCTCCCGGACGACTACTACCTGCGCGAGGACTGCTGCACGGGGCCGGTCGTGCGCGTCCTCTACGTAGGCTATCTGCGGCAGGGCAAGGGGCTCGGCGACCTCGTCGACGCCGTCCACGTCCTCCGCCAGGGCGGCCGGGCGGTGGAGCTGGAACTGGTCGGCGAGGGCGAGCTGCACGCGCCGCTGGCGGCCCAGGTGCAACGGCTGGGATTGCAGCAATACGTGCACTTTCGCGGCCGCCTGACCCTCGGACCGCCGCTCAACGAGTGTTACAACGCCGCCGACATCTTCGCGCTGCCCTCGCTGAGCGAAGGCTCGCCCCGGGTCATCACCGAAGCACTTGCGCATAGCCTGCCCGTCGTGGCTACGCCGGTCGGGAACATCGCCGAGTCGCTCGACCACGGGCGGCGCGGCGTCCTGGTGCCGCTGAACAACCCGGCGGCCCTGGCGGCGGGCCTAGCACGGATCATGGATGAGCCGGAGCTTCGGCGGCGGTGCATCCAGGACGGCTACGCGTATGCCCGGGCGCACGGCCTCGATCGTTTCGTGGCCCGCATGGCGGAGAAGGCGCTCGAGCTATCCCGTCAGCGGCGAGGAGCACACCCGTGCTGATCTGGATTGTCAACCCGTTCGATCCACTGCCCGGCGATCCGGAGCAGGAGGGCCGCTACGCCACGCTGGCCCGCCTGCTGGCCTCCCGCGGCCACCAGGTCACGTGGTGGACGAGCAACTTCAGCCACCGTTTCAAACGCCCGGTGGATGAGGTCACGATACGCGACGCGTGCCGGCAGTGCGGCATAGACGCGCGGTTCCTCGCGAGTCCGCCGTACACTCGCAATGTCAGCCTGGCGCGGCTGCGGAACCACGCCGTCTTGGCGAGGCGTTTTCGCAGCCTGGCCCTGGAAGACCCCGCGCGTCCCGAGGTCGTCCTTGCCAGCAGCCCGCCGCCCGGGCTGGCATGGGCCGCGGTCCAGGTCGGCCGGCGCCGCGGCGCTCGGACGCTCTTGGATGTTCAAGACCTCTGGCCCGACAACTTCACCGGCCTGGTGCCCCGCCCCGTGCGGCCCTTGCTCCGACCCGCGCTCTGGACCATGCGCCGGAGTTTGCGCCGTGCGGCGGCGACCTGCGATCTCGTGGTCGGCGTCGCCGATGCGTATGCCGACTATGCCGTGCAGGCCGGCGGGCGGGACAAACCCACGGCCACCATCCCGCTCGGAGTCGACCTTGCCACGTTCGACGCCGCCGTCAACGCCGGACGCTGCCCGCAATTCACGAAACCCGCCGGGGAAATCTGGCTGGCCTACACCGGCAGCCTGACGCGGGCGTACGACTTCGTTACGATTCTCGGGGCCGCGGCCAGGATCAAGGCATCGGCCGGGCCGGCGGTACGGCTCTTCCTGACCAGCCGCGGAGAGCTGGCCTCGCGTGCCGAGCAGACGATCCGGCAACACGACCTGACGCAGGTGACCCTGACCGGGTTCCTGCCCTTCGACACGTGGGCGTACCTTCTCAGCCAGTGCGACGTCGGGTTCAATGCCAGTGTCCCCGACGCGAAGATCTTCCTGCCGAACAAGGTTTTCTACTATTTGGCCGCGGGCGTAGCGGTGCTCAACACGATCCCCGGCCAGTGCAGCCGGATCGTCCGGGACGCCGGCTGTGGCCTGGACTACCAGGCCGGCGACGCCGACAGTTGCGCCGCGGCCATCTTGAGAGTGATCCGCGATGACGCTGCCCGCGCAGCGATGAAGGCGGCCGCCCGCCGGCTGGCCGAGACGACCTACAACCGCGCCGTGCTATTCCCCAAGTACGCGGAACTCATCGAGCGGCTGGGCAGTACACGCGCGGGATAGCGGCCGATCCGGCTCGGCCGCCGCCCACTCCTCCGGCGCTCCCGTCACCGCCGCGGAATCCAGCCGCCGGGTGAGCTCCGTCGCGGCGTCCTTGCCGGCCGCCAGCAGTCCGCCGGGGTATAGAGACAGAATCAGCAGCAGGAACCCGCAGAGCAGGACTCCGATCTGCTGCGCTTCCCGCGGAACGGCGCGGGCCGGCTGAGGATTCTCGTACAGCAGCACGGCGGCCACGACCCGCAGGTAGTATGCCGCCGCCAACGCCGAATTCAGGACCGCCACGACGACCAGCGCGATCAACCAACCGCGGTGGCCCGCAACCTCGGCCGACTGCGCGCCCGCCAGGGCGCTGCCAAAAAGGCTGAGCTTGCCCCAGAATCCCGGCGTCGGCGGCAGTCCCATCAACGTGAACATCGCCAGGACCATGAGCAGCGCGAGCCCGGGATGGCGGCGGATTAGCCCCGCCACGTCGCGCAGCGTCTCGCAAGGCTCGTCCCGCACGCGGAGCAGGCTCAGAATGGCGAACGCCGTGAGATTGGCGATTCCGTACACCACCACGTAGTACAACACGGCCGCCGTGCCGTCGCCCATCACGCCGAACGCCGGCACTCCCTCGGCCCCGCCGGCCCGCGGCCCCGCCAGCACGCCGACGAGCATGTAGCCGCCGTGCGCGACGCCGGAGTACGCGAGCAGCCGCTTGATGTTCGTCTGCCGCAGCGCCAGCACGTTGCCCACGCACATACTGGCCGCCGCGATGACCCACAGCAGCCAGAACGCCGCGGTATCTCCGTGTCCCCAGCGCCCGCTCAGCAGCACGACCTTGAAGATGGCCGCCATGCCCGCGAGCTTCGGCACGAAACCCAACAGCCCGGCCACTGCGCTGGCCGCCCCCTGGTACACGTCGGCTACGTAGAAATGGAGCGGGACGGCGGAGATCTTGAACAACAGCCCTCCCAGGGAAAGCACGAGCCCCACCGTTGCCAGACCGTACGAGGCCGTCTCCGGCTCTTGCAGGGCCTGGGCGACCGCCTCCAGCACGCCCGCCAGAGACGCCGTGCCCGACACGCCGTACAGGAAGCTGAAGCCGTACGCGGTCACCGCGGCCGAAAGGGCTCCGAGGTAGAAGTACTTCGTGCCGGCTTCGAGTGCCCGCGCGTCGCCGCGGCTCAACACGACCAGGATGTAGCTCGGGATGCTGACAAGCTCCAGGCCAAGGAACAGCAACAGCAAGTTGTCCGCCGACCCGACGAGCATGAGCCCGGTCAGCGCAAAGAGCATCGTGGCGAGAAACTCGCCGCGCTCGCGCTCCCGCCCCTGCGACCAGTTGACGAGCGTGAGCAGGATGCCCAGCTCCAGCGCGCTCAGCCGCACGAACAGCGCCAGGGGGCCCATGGTCAGCCCGTTCCCCGCCGCCTCACGCAACGCCGGCCAGGTGTCCGCCAGCCGGGCGCTGAACGCCACCAGTACGAGGTCGAGCACCAGCGCGGCCAGCGCGACCCACGGTATCAGCCGGCGGCGACGGTCATCGCCTGCTTGCCCAAGCAACAGGACGACACACCCGGCGGCCACGAGGATGATCTCGGGCAGGAGGGCCGTCATCGGCAGCCGCGGCTCTACCATCATGGCGGGCCTCCTTCGCCGGGCTCAGGTCCGATGAACAGGGCCGTGGTGTACCATTCTTCCGAACCGCGGCCGTCAGGGAGCGGGTGCACTTCGGCGGCATACGCGGGGTGGTGCTGGATGGCGCTTGCGGCGCGCGCCTCGTGGACGCGGTCGAGAATCTGGGACTGCAACGCCCCGTCGAGCGGATCGGTGACCAAGCGCGGGGCGACGCCCAGCACAACGACCAGCACCGCAAGCGGGGCCAGAATCGCGATCTCGCGGCCGGTCAGATCGCGCCGCAGGCCGGCGGACAGGTCGGGGGTTCCCGGCGGCTCCTTCAGCGGTCCGAAAAGCACCTTGCCCGCCGCGTACAGCATGTACACCGCGCCGAGCAGAATGCCCGTCGCTCCGAGCACGCCATACCACGGCCCGAGCACGTCGGAGTTGAACGCGGCGAGGAGCACGGTGATCTCGCTGACGAACCCGTTCAGGCCGGGCAGGCCGATGCTGGAGAGCACGAACAGGACGAAGAAGGACGCCAGCACGGGCATCTGCCGCGCCAGGCCGCCGAGCTGGTCGAGGTCGCGCGTGTGGTAGCGCTCGTAGATCATGCCGACGACGAGGAACAGGGCCCCGGTGCTCAGGCCGTGGTTGACCATGTACAGCACGGAACCGGACAGGCCGACCGGCAACAGGCTGAACATGCCGAGCATGCAGAAGCCGAGGTGCGAGACGGAGGAGTAGGCGACGAGCTTCTTGACGTCGCGTTGCACCCAGCAGCACAGGGCGCCCCAGATGATGCCGAGCACCGCCAGCACCCCCATGACCTGCGCCCAGGCCAGCGCCCCGTGCGGCACCATCGGCAGGCTGAAACGCAGGAACCCGTAGGTGCCCAGCTTCAGCAACACCGCCGCCAGCAGCACGCTGCCGGCGGTCGGCGCTTCGGTGTGCGCCAGCGGCAGCCAGGTGTGCAGCGGAAACAGCGGCACCTTGATCGCGAACCCGCAGAACAGGGCCGCGAAGAGCAGCGACTGCTCGGTCGTGCTGAGCTGCGTCAGGCTCAGCGTCGACAGGCGCACGAGGTCGAAGTCGATCACGCTCAGCCCGTCGATCTGGGCCGCCCGGATGCCGAGGTAGAGGAGCCCGGCAAACGTTATGACGCTGCCGGCGAACGTGTACAGGAAGAACTTGCTGGCCGCGTAGCGCCGCTCCGGACCGCCCCAGATACCGATCAGGAAATACAGCGGCACCAGCGTGAACTCGAAGAAGATGTAGAACAGCAGCACGTCGCGGGCCGCGAACACGCCCAACATGCCCGTGGTCAGCACGAGCAGCCAGGCGTAATACTCGCGGACCCGGTGGCGGACCGCCGTGAAGCTGCACGCCACCGAAAGCGGCACGAGCAGCGCGGTCAGCGCAATCAGCGGCGCGCTGAGCGCGTCCAGGCCGACGTGGTAGCGCAGGATGACGCCGTCGCGAAGGCCGCCGGCCGCTCGCTCGCCCACCACGATCCACTCGGCCCGCGCTTCGCCGATCAGCGCCGCGCCGCTCTCGTCCCGCGCCAGGCCCGGCAGACCCACCAGGAGCAGAGCGGCAAGCGCCAGGCCCACCAGGCTCACCGCAAGCGAGAGCTGCGGCGCGAGCGCCTGCCGCCGTTCGGGCAAGGTCCACACGACCACCGCCGCCAACAGCGGCAGGAAGATCAGCAGATTGAGGGCCAAGGCCGCCATGAGAATCTCAGCCGCGCTCCAACAAAGGCCCACTGCTCAAGAGCAGTGGCACACGGCCGGCGGTCCGCCGGCCGCTACGGGCCATCGCCGACCAGAAGGCCGGCCGCTACAGGCCATCGCCGACCAGAAGGCCGGCCGCCAAATCACCGTGCGTAATCATGCGGCGCGGGAGGGCGAGGCTCCCGCCGAGCCGCGGCTCGCCAGGAGGCTCGCCCTCCCGACGCGCGCCGGCGAATCGCGCACGGTGATTTAGGCCATCCAGCTCCACAACAACATCAATAACACCAGGCCGAGCACCATGCTCAGCGCATACGTCTTGAGAACGCCGCGCTGCATGAAATGCAGCGCGAACGCCAGCCCGCGCGGGACGCCGGTAATCAGCCAAAGCACGCCGTCCACGCCGCGGTTGTCCGTGGCGAACAGCAGCCGGCCGAAGTTGCGCAGCGGCCGGACGAACAGGTCGTCGTACAACTCGTCGACGTAGTACTTGGCATGCCACAGGTTCCACAGCCCGCCCAGCAGCTTCCGATCCGGATCGACTTCGGGCGCCGCCCCGTACCGGACCCACGCCAGAACGATGCCGCCGACGGCCACCGCGCCGGAAAGATACATCAGCCCCAGTCCGCCATGCCCGTGGTCCGGGTGGCCGATCGTGCTGTGACCAAGGTAGGAGTGGAAGAAACCGTGCGGCTGGAAGAGGCCGAGGAACGAGTCGCGGCCGGGCGCGAAGCGGACGCCCAGGTATCCCGCCAGCACGGCCCCGAGCGCGAGCAGAACGAGCGGGACGAGCATCACGCGCGGCGACTCGTGCGGGTGCCCCGCTTCCTCGGGCCAGCGCGGCTTGCCGTGGAAGCACAGGAAGAACATGCGGAAGGTGTAGTACGCGGTGAGGCCCGCCGTCGCCAGCATAAGCACGCCCACAACGACGTGGCGCTCGAAGGCCGCGTGGACGATCTCGTCCTTGCTCCAGAAGCCGGCCAAGAGCGGGAAGCCGGCCAGCGCCAGGCAGCCGACCCACATCGTGCCGCAGGTCCACGGCAGCACGTGCCGCAGGCCGCTGAAGCGGCGCACGTCGATGACCCCGCCCATCGCGTGCATCACGCTGCCGGCCCCCAGGAACAGGAGGGCCTTGAACCACGCGTGCGTGAACACGTGAAAGACCGCGCTATCCGGCACGCGGCAGCCCAGCCCCACGAACATGAACGCGAGCTGGCTGATCGTGGAGTACGCCAGGATGCGCTTCATGTCGTACTGCGCCAGCGCCATCGTCGCCGTCAGCACCGCGCCGATCACCCCCAACGTCAGGATGACGTCCAGCGCGCCCGCGGACAGCTCGAAGATCGGCGTGCAGCGCGCCACCATGTAGATGCCAGCCGTCACCATGGTTGCGGCGTGAATCAGTGCCGAGACCGGCGTCGGACCTTCCATCGCGTCCGGCAACCACACGTACAGCGGGAACTGGGCACTCTTGCCGACCGCCCCGCACAACAGCAGCAGGCTGACCAGCGTGGCCTGGGACATGCCGAGGAAGCCCGAATCCGCGTCCGCCAGATGCGGCGCATACTTGAACACGACGGCGTAGTCGAGCGGGTTCTCGCCGGGGCCCGCGCAGCCGCTCAGGAAGTAGTACAGGGCGAAGATGCCCACCGCGAAACCGAAGTCGCCGATGCGGTTCACGATGAAGGCCTTCTTCGCCGCGGCGGCCGCCGCCGGCCGGTGGTAATCGAAGCCAATCAGCAGGTAGCTGCACAGCCCGACCAGCTCCCACCCCAGGTAGAGCAGGACGAAGTTGCCGGCCATCACGAGCATGCACATCGAGAAGACGAACAGCCCGAGAAAGGCGAAGAAGCGCTCGTACCCCCGCTCGGGTACGCCGTGATGGTCCCGCATGTAGCCGATCGAGTAGACCACGATGATCAGCGACACGACCGTAACAAACAGCAGCATCATGCCGGTGAGCCCGTCGAAATGGAAACTCACGGACAGCCATTGCCGGTTCTGAAGGCTGATCTTCTCGCCCAGGCTGATCCAGCCGTAGAGGGTGTGCGAAAAGCCCGAGCTGGCTCGTCTTCCCAGCTCGAGGGCGGCAGTGGGATCGCCGCTTTCCCCCTCCCCCTGCCCCCTCCCTGAGAGGGAAGGGGATTCCGTGACAGACGTGGAGCCCGTCACCTCCGCGTTCTGTCCCAGGTCCACAAACAGCGTTACGGCGAGCGCCGCCGACAGCGCAACTCCCAGTACGACCGGCCAATGGGCGTGCTGCGGCCTGGCCCGGAGCATAATCAGCACCCCGGCCAGGACCGCACCCAGCAACGGCCAGAACGGCAGCGTGGCGTAGGCGGCCGGCGAAAGAACCGAGAATGTCGCGCTCGCGATCACTTATCCCTGATCCTTCATCTCTCGTCCCTCATCCGTCTTCAGCTCACTCGTCGCGCAGCAGTGTCAAGGCGTTGGCGTCGAGCGTCCGGCGGTGCCGGAACAACAGCACAACCAGGGCCAGCGCGAGAGCCGCCTCCGACGCCGCGACCGCGATCAAGAACAACGCAAACACTTGTCCGTCGAAACTCGGCGCACCCGCCAGCGGATAACGTCCGAAAGCCACCAGGTTGATGATGATCCCCTGGAACATCATCTCCGTGCACAAGAACATGATGATCAGGTTGCGCCGGACGACGAAGCCCACCAGGCCCAGCACGAACAGCACGGCACCAAGCAGCACGTACGCCCCGAGCATCACTCTTCCCCCTCCAGCAGAGGATCTCGGAGCGGTCGCCGCCGCGCAATCGCAATCGCCCCCACCAAGGCAGCCAACAGCAGCAGCCCCGCAAGCTGCATCGCGATGACGTAAGTCGTCAACAGCGACGTGCCGACGGCGGCTACCGTGCCGGCCGCCGGCAAGTCGGCCGCGGGCACCGCCGGCGGCACCGGCGCCGCGAAAAGCCGCACGGCAATGCTCCACAGCAGCAGAAAGCCCGCCAGGCAGCCAAGCAGCGGCTCGTGCGAGCGGATGTCGTGGACCAGCGGCCGTGCCTGCTGGGCCAGCATGATGACGAACACGTACGTCACCAGAATGGCGCCCGCGTAGACGATCACCAGCGCCGCGGCCAGAAACTCCGCCTGCATCTGCACCAGCAACGCCGCCGCCGCCAGGATCAGCAGCACGAAGTACAGCGCGCTGTACACGGGCCGCGGGTGCGTGATGACCCGCACGGCGGCGAACAGCGCCACGAGTGCGCAGCCGGCGAAGAAGTTCGCACCGGGCCACGGAAACAGCCAGCCCAGGGTCGCGGCCAGGAGCCCCACGCCGGATGCCGCCAGCCCGATCTGTCCGGCGCGCACGGCGCGCGCCTGGCCGCCAGGCAATGCCAGGAAGAGCCCGACGGCACCGAGCGCCAGGATGATCGTCAAGAGACCGGCCATGTTCGTCAGTTCCACTCGCTGCCGCGGCCGCAATTGGCCGCCGTCCCTGCCGTCCACGACGTTCGCGGCAGCCTATCGCCGCCGGGCACGTCCGGCCAGCAGGTCGGCCGCTACACCTTTCGTTCGACGTTCGGCGACGCCACGTCCTTGCCCTGCCCGCCGGTCAGGCCATAGTCGGTGATCGGCGGGTCTTTTCGCGGTTTGGTGTGCTTGGTCTCCTCGAACACCTGCAAGAGCTTCTCCTTGTCGAAGATCATCTCCTCGCGGGTGCGGCCGACGAGCTCATAATGCGGCGTCAGTTCGATGGCATCGACGGGGCACGCCTCCTCGCACATGCCGCAGTAGATGCAGCGCAGCTCGTCGATCTCGAACTTCACCGGGTACTTCTCCCGGTCGGGCCAGGGCGATTCGCCGGCCTCGATGTGGATGCAGTGTGCCGGGCAGGCCGTGCTGCACATGAAGCAGGCCACGCACGCGACCCGGCCCTCCGCGTCCTTGTTCAGCCGGTGTACGCCGCGGTAGTTGGCGATCCGCAGCTCGCCGCGGCCCTGGCGCGTGTCCTCCGGGTACTGGCGCACCACCTGCTGCCGGCGTTTCAGGCTGAACATGTGGCGCAGCGTCGTGACCATCCCGTCGAAGATCTGCGGGAGGTACAGCCGCTCCGCGGGCGACAACTTCGGTTCCTGAAGGACGATGATATCTTCGTCACGCATGACTGTTTCCGTCGCGGCGGGCAGGTCGCTACAGGCAACTCGCTGCGGCGAGCTGAGGTCCGGCGCTACATCGCTCCAAACTCCACCGGCGGCAAGTCCTCCTGCCGGCCGGTCATGGGCTGCTTCGATCGCGCTGCCCACCAGAGAACGCCAAGCAGAACCAGCACGTTCACGCCCAGGCCGGCCCACCAGACCCGCTGCCCGCCAAACAGCGTCAACACTGCGACCGCCGCCATCAGGAGCAGGCCGAGCGGGACCAGCGACCGCCAGGCCAGGCGCATGAGCTGATCGAAGCGAAAACGGGGGATGGTCCAGCGCACCCACATCATGACGCCAATGAACAGGGCGACCTTGAGCAGGTACACCCCGAACTTGAGCAGCATCGCCCACCACGCCGTGTTGTCGGCCAGCCAGGACGTGAACGGCAGCGGCGCCCAGCCACCGAGAAACAGGGCGATCGCCACGGCGCTGCCCGTGATCATGTGCGCATACTCGGCCAGGAAGAAGAGCGCGAACTTCATCGCGCTGTACTCCGTGTGGTATCCGCCCACCAGCTCCTGCTCCGCCTCCGGCAGGTCGAACGGCGCGCGGTTCGTTTCGGCGAACAGGCAGATCACGATTAGCAGAAAGGCGAGCGGGTGCACGAAGACGTACCAGACGCCGCTGTGCGCCTGCTGGTTGACGATTTCCTCCAGCCGCAACGTGCCGGTGGTGAGCAGCACACACAGCAGCGCCAACCCGAGCGGCAACTCGTAGCTGATCATCTGCGCCGTCGCGCGCAGGCCGCCGTAGAAGGAGTACTTGTTGTTGCTCGCGTACCCCGCCAGCACGAGGCCGTAGACCCCGAGCGAGCCGACCGCGATCACGTAGAGTATGCCGATGTCCAGGCGCGCGACCTGGGTCGAGACGGTCGTGCCGGCCTCCATCCACGGCCAATGCACCTCGCCCGCCCAGGGGATGACCGCAAACCCGACCAGGCTGACGATCAGCGCCAGACACGGCGCCAGCAGAAACAGCGGCTTGTCCACCCGCCGCGGAATGATGTCCTCTTTGAGCAGGAACTTCAGGCCGTCGGCGACGGGTTGGAGCAGGCCCCAGAAGCCGACGCGGTTCGGGCCGTAACGGTCCTGCGTGAAGCCGGCAATCTTCCGCTCCGCGAGGATGCAGACCGCGGTGGCGTTCAGGATGAGAAAGAGCACGGCGGCCATCACGAGGAGGGGAAACCAGAACGGGTCGGAAAGGAGGCCCCGGTAGAGGGGAAACGCCAGCACGAGGACCAGCGCCGCGGGGACCGTCAGGACGGCGCCGACGCCGACGAGGACCAGCGGGTTCCGCAAAGCCCCTTCGACACGTTGTATCGTTTGGTTCGTCATGGCGTACGTCGCACCGTTGCTGAGCCGGCCGCGTCAGTGCGCGTGCTTCGGAAGCTCGCGCGGCACAAACACCTCGGCAAACTGCGGCATCTCCGCCGCCATTTCGTCACGCACCTTCCGCGCATGAAACAGGCCGGACCGCCCGGCCAGCTCGTAGACAAACTGCCCATCGCTCTTCACGCCCTCCGGCGGCACAATCGCCCGCTCGAACGGCTGAAGCAGACCGTCGCAATTCATGAACGTCCCTTCGCGCTCGGCCCAGGTCGCGCCGGGAATCTGCACCGCCGCGCGTTCATTCAGCCGCGACGGGAAGAGGTCGTGTACGACAAGGAACTCCACCTTCGCGAGGGCGTCCGCGACGTCCGGCGTAACCCAAACGTCCGGGTAACCACCAACGATGTACGCAGCATCAAACCGGCGCTCGACCGCCTGGCCCAGGAACGTGCGGAAATCGGCGGTGTGACCGCCCAGGTGGCGCAGAATCGTCTCAACGCCGCGCCGGTTCGGGCATTTCTCCGCCTTGATCGTGAAGCCCTTGGGAAACGTCTGGTCCTCGCCAACGACGGGGACATGCCCGAGGACCAGCGTCGCCTGCGGGGCCACATCCCGGACGAAGCGTGCCAGCAGCCAGGCCTCCTCACAGCTCATCATCGGGCTCAGCACGGCCGCAATTCCCCTCCCTTTCAGGGCGGTGTCAGGGGAGGGTCCCAACGCTCCCTCAGCCAGCGAGGCGCCGGGCGTCATTTCCGCGAACCTCGATCGCAGCAGTGTGGGCAATTCCTCCCAGCGCGCGGGGCGCATTGTGCCGGCCTCGCGCACCTGCGGTCGATTCAGCCGATCCGGGCGGTGCACGTACTTCCAGCCAAAGCGGGCCTCGTCGCTGATCCACCACTCATTGACCCGCTCGTTGTACCGCGGGCGGATGCGGTGGATGCCTTGCTCGTTCGAATCGATCCAGATCGTCTGGCCGCCGCTGTCCGCCGGGCTGACGGACTTGGTCGAGCGCAGGAGCCACACCCGCTGCTTGAACAGGAAGTCCTTGTCCAGCAGCGCCCCGACGGGGCACAGGTCCACCACGTTGCCCTGGAGCGGGTTGTCCAGCGGCCGGCCGGGAAACACGTCGATCTCGCCCCGGCTGCCGCGATTCACCACGGCCAACTCGCCGGTGCCGGCGATCTCGTCACAGAAGCGCACGCAGCGCGAGCAGAGCACGCAGCGGTCCTGGTAGAGCAACGTGTGCGGGCCGATGTCCTTCTTCGGGTTCTTCTGCTTGTCCTCGACCATCCGCGAGGAGCCGGGGCCGTGGGCCTCGGTGTAGTCCTGCAAGTAGCACTCGCCGGCCTTGTCGCACACCGGGCAGTCCAGCGGGTGATTGAGCAGGTAGTACTCCATCACGTGTTTCTGGTTGTCGCGCACGGCCGCCGAGTCGAACCGCACCTCCATCCCGTCCTGCACCGGCGTCTGGCACGAAGGAAAGAGCTTCGGCGCCCAGACCAATTCGCGGGTCTGGGGGTGCGGCAGCTTCATCTCCATCAGGCACAGGCGGCAGCTCGCGACGATACTGAGGCCGGGGTGGTAGCAATAGTGCGGCACGGCGAGCCCGGCTTCGAGCGCAGCCTGCAAGACCGGGATACCCGCCCGGCACTCGATCTCGCGGCCATCGATGATGATCTTCGGCATAGCCTCTCAAACCAGTGGTACAAAGCCCTGCTTTGCGTCCTCGCCGGCGAGAATCCCTTCTCGCATCGCTGGTGCGAGAATCCTTTCTCGCATCGCTGGTGCGAGAATCCCTTCTCGCATCGCTGGTGCGAGAATCCCTTCTCGCACCCTTCCGGCGCTACGGCGGCTGGTAGAACGTCCCGCCGACGTACGTCGTCTCGCGGCCTTGCAGCACGGGGAGCTCATAGGCCGCCCGGTTCACCTCGCGAGTCCATCGCCGAGCGGCCTCCGGCTCCTGCTCCGCGATGCGCCGCTCGAATTCGCGGCGGAACTTCTGCACGGCCGTCCGCACGGGCCACGCGGCCCCGTCGGGCAACCCGCAAATGCTCATGCCGGGCATCATGCCCATGTTCTGCGAGATTTCGACCAGCAGATCGAGATCGAGCAGTCGGCCGGCCCCGGCCCGCATCCGCTGCGCGATCTTGTACATCCAGGTCGTGCCCTCGCGGCAATGCGTACACTGGCCGCACGACTCCAGCGCGTAGAACCGCGCGACGTTGACCAGCACGTCGCGCATGTCCGCGTCCTCCGGCACCACCACCGCCGCCGCGGTGCCCAGACCAAGCAGATCGTATTTGCGTACGTCGTCGAAGTCGAGCACACAGTCCAGCTCGTCGTAATCCTGTCGCGGGTCGATCGTACCGGCCGGCGCCCTTGGGAACAGGTCGCCGCGCAACACGCCCATCGAGAGCCCGCCGGGAAACACCGCTTTGACCTTCTTCCCGCCGCGCATGCCGCCGCCGAAATCGTCCCCGTAGATCAGCTCGCGGCACGTAATTCCCAGGGGGGCTTCGTAGCAGCCGGGGCGATTCACCGGGCCGCTGATGCAGTACATCTTCGGGCCCTTGGAGTTCGCCGTCCCCAGCCCCAGCCACCACTCCAGCCCGCGCGTCAGGAGGTGTGGCAGGCACGCCAGCGTTTCGACGTTGTTGACCACCGTCGGCTGCCGGAAGAGGCCCTCCACGGCCGGAAACGGCGGCTTGATCCGCGGCCAGCCGCGTTTGCCCTCCAGGCTCTCGATCAGACCGGTTTCCTCTCCGCAGATGTACGCCCCCGCGCCGCGGTGGATGTAGCACTCCAGGTCGTACCCGCTGCCAAGGATGTTCCGGCCGAAATACCCCGCGGCGTACGCCTCGTCGAGCGCCCGCTGCAAGACGTGGAATTGCTCCATGAACTCGCCGCGCAGGTAGATGTAGGCGACGGTCGTCCGCGTCGCGTAGCCGGCGATGAGGATGCCCTCCAGGAGCATGTGCGGGTCGTGGTCGATGAGCACGCGGTTGCAGAAGGTGGGCGGCTCGGACTCGTCGGCGTTGACGCACAGGTACGTGATCTTGCGGTCCTTGGGCAGGAAGCTCCACTTGAGGCCGGCCGGGAAGCCGGCGCCGCCGCGGCCGCGCAAGTTGGCTTGCTTGACCAGTTCCACCAGCTCGTCGGGCTTCATGCGGAGGGCGCGGGCGGCACCCGTGTACCCGCCATCGGCCTGGTAGACGGCCAGCGACGTGCTGTTCGGCACGCCGACGTGCTTCATCAGTACGCGTTCAAACGGCATCGTCGGGTCCTGTAGCGCCGGACCTCCGTGTCCGGCGTGCTTCCGGGTCGGACATCCGTAGCGCCGGACGGAAGCCTGCCCGCCGCGGCGGGTGTCCGGCGCAAACCTGTCACAAGTCGACGCACACCTTCGTATACGGCCAGTCCAGCCAACATTTCACCAACCCGTGACGAACCGGGTTGTTCGCGATGTACTCCACCAATGTCCGCAGCTTCTCCGCAGCCCGCTTCACTCGATCGCGCGCCGAGTACTGCCAGAGCCGAGCGGCGGGCATCATCTTCTGGTAGCGATTGGTCGTAAAGCTCTTGAACTTCTTCAGGAACACCGCGACCGGCGTGCGCGATTCGGCTGGCGAGACCACGACGTGCAAGTGGTCGGGCATCAGGCAGTAGACAAGGAGGCGCTGCCCAACCATTGCCGCGCTGACCTCGACGGCCTCACAGACCATCCGCGTCACATGGTCATCCACAAACGGCTGACCATCTTCGGCACAGATCGTCAGATGCACGGGAACATCCGCGGCATAGATCTCGGAGTCGAGCCGGACGGCGCGGCCACGGCCATAGGTAGCTGGTGGCGAGGCGCCACTTTCTATCGCGGCTTCTCGTCTCCATGCTTCGCGGTCCACTCGGTCTCCTTCGGACGCCGGACACGGAGGTCCGGCGCTACGGGGCGCGCCGATCGCTGGTCGGCGCATCGAACAGGTTGCTGCGCGCCACATCGAGCTTATCGTTAGCCGGCTCCGCCAGAATGCGGTCCAGGTCCTCCACGCGGACGCACTTGTGCAGCTTCTCGTTGATGAGCATGCACGGCGCATGCTCGCACGCCGCCAGGCACTCCTCCGTCATCAGCGAATACTCGCCGTCGGGCGTGGTCTGGTGCTCGCGGATGCCCAGCCTGGCCTCCAGCGCCGCGAGCACCGCCCCACCGCCCATCAGCTCGCACGTCAGCGACCGGCACAGCACGATCGTCTTACGGCCCTTCGGATGCGTCCAGAAGTGCGTGTAGAAGCTGACGACGTCCATCACCGCGGCCGGCGGCAGCTCCAACAGCTCGGCAATCTGGCGCATCGCGCGCAGCGAGACGTACCCGACGGCGTCCTGCGCGATATGCAGCGCGGGGAGCAGCGCGGCGCGCTTCGTCGGGTAGCGCGGAAGGAACGCGCGAATCTTGTCCTCCGCCGCCGTGCTCAACCCGGGCCCGAGGTCTTCCTCGGCGACAGTCCTGCGGTCAATGGTCCGCCAACTCACGACGCTCCTCCGTTCAGTCGGGCGTATCCAGGAGCGACTGAAGCTTGGTCCGCAAATCATCCGGAAGCTGGGCAGTCAGTTCATCAGTGATCAGCCCAACGCTCAGCAGGTCGCGAATGTGCGCACGATCAATGTCCCGAAAGGACTCCAGCTTCATGGCCACCAGAGCCGGAAGCGCGAGCACCCGGAAGCCCTGGACGCTGCGCTGCGCAGCCGCCGGATCGGGTGCCGCATACTTGTAGTGCGGGCGGATGATCTCGTTGGCAAACACCAAGTGCACGCCGGTCCGCGGGTTGGGGTCGGCGCGTTCGACAAACATCCACACCCCCAGCACATCCGCGGGGATAAACCCAAGCGGCCCGAGCACTGCACGCATCCGGTTCAGGTCGGCGCGACGCACGAGGATATCCACGTCCTTGGTCGCTCGAACGGCCCCCGGGTCGACACTCGCGACCCATGCGGCCACAGCGTTGCCACCAATGACCGCATACTCGATGCCCGCGTCTTGCAAGGCCGTGGTTACTTTCTTGAGCAGCCGTTCGACACGACCCACGGCCATGACTTGTCCCCTGAAATCGGGCACCAGACGTTCGTACGCGGCCTGGCGCGCCGGGCTCCCAAACGGAGTCGATTCGACTTGTCCATCGCCGCTCACCGGTCCAGCTCCGCCGCAATGATGTTCAAGCTGTTCAGCACCGCCGGCACGTCGCTGATCTGATGCCCCACCAGCAGCTTCGGAAACACCTGGTAGTTGATGAAGCTCGGCGGGCGCGTCCGGGCCCGCCACGGCGTCCGGCCGCCGTCGCTGACCACGTAGTAGCCCAGCTCGCCGTTCGCGGTCTCATTCGCGAAATACGCCTCGCCCACCGGCGGCTGAAACCCGCGATTGGTCATCACCTTCTCGAAATGATGGATCAGCCCCTCGATCGAGAAGTACACCTCGCGCTTGTCCGGCAGCATGTAGCGCTCGTCCGCGCCGGCGTTGATCGGCCCTTCCGGCAGCCGCTCGGCAACCTGCTCGATGATCCTGCACGCCTGCCGCACTTCCTCCAGCCGCACGAGAAACCGGGCATACACGTCGCCGCCGTGCGCGATCGGCACCCGGAAATCGACGGCCGGGGCGCCCTGGCCATCCCAGTTGTCGGCGTAACAAAGGTAGGGCTCGTCCTTGCGCAGGTCGCGCCGGACGCCGCTGGCCCGCGCCACCGGTCCGGTGAGCGACCAGTTGATCGCGTCATCGTGGCCGATGTAGCCGATACCCTTGGTCCGCTCGATGAAGATGCGGTTGCGCAGGAGCAACGTCTCGACGTCGCGCAACGCCGGCGGCACGCGGTTCCGCACGAAGTCGAGCACGCGCTCCGCCCACCCCGGCGGCGCGTCCTGGGCCAGTCCGCCGACGCGCGTATAGCTCGGATGAAACCGCGAGCCGCTGATCGCCTCCACCAGGTCGTAGATGATCTCGCGCTCGTTGAAGCCGTACAGGAACGCGGTGAAGCCGCCCAGGTCCAGCCCGCTGACGCCGATGTTCAGCAGGTGGTCCTGGATGCGCCCCAGTTCGGCGAGAACGGTGCGGATGGCCTTGCAGCGCGGGGTCAGCTCGATCCCGCACAGCTTCTCGACCGCCATGTGCCAGGCGATATCGTTGCTGACCGGGCAGACGTAGTTCATCCGTTCGACGATGACGACGTATTGGTTGTAATCCAGGTGCTCGCCGAGCTTCTCGAAGCCGCTGTGCAGAAAACCGATGTCGGGTGTGCAGCCGACGATCCGCTCGCCCTCCAGGGCGAGCATCAGCCGCAGCGTGGTATGCGTGGCGGGATGCTGGGGGCCGAAATTGAGCACCCAGCGCTCATCGCTCCCCTCCTCGCGCTCGAGCGTGGTCGGCAGCGGCAAGTCATAGGAAACCGGCAAGCTTGAACTCCTACCGAATGAATCAAGAAGGCAGAATGAAGAACGACCTACCCGCGTCCCCAGCGCCCCCGGAAACGCGTTGCCTTTCTTAATTCTGCATTCTGAATTCTCACGCTGTCTCCCGCGTCACGACCTCGAAATCCTCGCGCTCACCCTTCCCCGTCAGCGGGTAGTCCTTCCGCAACGGGTAATCCAGGAAGTTTGGCGGCATCAGAATCCGCCGCAGATCGGGATGGCCCTCGAAGCGCACCCCGAACATGTCATAGACTTCGCGCTCCGGCCACTCCGCCCCCCTCCAGATCGACGTCACCGACGGCACGCTCGGCCCCGGATCGTTGACGAACACCTTCACCCACAGGCGGTGGTTGTGCGTCAGGCTCAGCAACGAGTAGATCACGCCGAACCGGTCGTGCGCGTCCGGGTAGTTCAAGTAGTCCACGCAGGTCAGGTCGCAAAGCTGCTCGAACTTCGTCCGCGGATCACGATGCAGAAACCTCATCACGTCCAGCAGCCGCTCCGCCGGGATTCGGACCCATAGCTGGCCCGAGGGCCGACCGTCCGCGTGGGTCACCAGCGGGCGGGCCGCAAGGCCCAACTCGGGAAACCGTTCCTGGAGCGCCCCGATGACTTCCCCGGTCGCCATCGCGCTTAACCTCCCCCGCCAAAGCCGGCGCCCAGCTCGACCGCCTGCCGCGGCGGTTGCACCGCCAGCCGCAACCCCGCCCCGCGCTCCCGGCTGGTTTTCACGCCGTCTTCCGCGACGATCTGCTGGATGAGCATGATGCCCTCCAGCAACGTCTCGGGTCTCGGCGGGCAACCAGGTACGTACACGTCCACCGGCAGAAACTGGTCGATGCCCTGCACGACCGCATAGGTATCGAACACGCCGCCGGTCGAGGCGCACGCCCCCATCGAGATGACCCATTTCGGCTCCGTCATCTGGATGTAGATCTTTTGCAGCACCGGCATCAGCTTGATCGGCACCCGGCCGGCGCAAATCAGCAGGTCGCACTGCCGCGGCGTGAAACGCATCGCCTCCGCCCCGAAGCGCGCGATGTCGTAGCGGCTCGCCCCGGTCGCCATCAGCTCGATGCCGCAGCACGCCGTCGCGAACGGCATCGGCCACAGGCTGTGTCGCCGCGCCCAGTTGATTCCATGCCGGATCCACTCGGGCCCGTATCGTTCGATGCCGGCCACCTCGTGGTCCAGCCGCGTGGCGCCGAACTCGCCGCCGGTGCCGGGCGTAGTCAGCTCGACGGTTCGCGTCAATTCCACTTGAACACCCCCCGCCGCCACTCGTAGGCCAGCCCCACGAGCAGGAGCACGAAGAACGCGCCCATCGCACCCAGCAGGAACGCCGGCGTGTACCCGGCGGCGACCAGCGGCGCGGCCCACTCCTGATGCTCCGGCGACTGCAACCGCGGGTAAAGCACCGCAAATGGGTAGAGGAAGACGATTTCCGCGTCAAAGACCAGAAACAAGACCGCGATCAGGTAGAACCGGACGCCGAAACGCCGCCGGGTGTCCCCCACCGGTTCCATGCCCGATTCGTAGGTGTCCTCCTTGATCTTGCCCCTGCGCCGAGGACCGATAACGTGGGTGAGGACGAGGATCGCCAGCGCGAGACCAGTCGCCAACGCCAACAGCCACGCGACCGTTGTGAAGTCGCTGTGCGCGAGGGACATGTCGTACGGCACCGGCTCCATAATCAACCCAGAGTCTAGGCCGCAGCCGGTCGATCCGCCACGCGCTCCGCCGGCGGGCCTCATCATGGCATGAAAACCGCGCCCCGGCAACTCGCCCTCCCGCGCGACCCCCATCCGACGCTACGATTCACGCATCGCGACCCGTCGGCCGGCGCGCCCGGCCGCGAGGACGGAGGAACGATGCCACGCTCTGCAAGCGCTCTCGACAGGCTCATGTGGCCGATGGCCGTGCTGGCATCCCTGGCCGTCGCGGGCTGTCGCGATGAGCCCGCCGGCCCTGACATTGTCGGAGCCTGGCGGGAACTGCCGGTGGCCCTCGGCCTGCGGCCCGGCTCGCCGATGGTAGCGACGACGGACGCCGCCCGGCGAGAATTCGTCTTCGACTCGTCCGGCCGCTTCCGCCTGACCGTCTGCGACCTCGAGGGCCGGCCGGTGGACCCGCCGGAGTACGTGACCGGCCGCTGGCGGCGCCGCGGAGGCACGCTTGCCCTTCGGATCGACGAGGTCCGCCTGCCCCCGTTGCGCGCCGGCTGGGTGCCCGAGGCCGTCCTGGGCCTCCAAGCGGGCGATGCGGCCAGGCCGGACACGCTGGATTTGCGCGGGCGGGACGGGGTGCGGGTGCGCTGCGAGCGCGCCCCGGCGGGCGGCCCCGAGCCGGACGTTAGAATGTCTAGAATCCCTTGACGAACGGCGGCGGCGCAGGCATACTTCCTCCACCGGTCCGCTCGGACCGCACCTGGAGACGTTCGCATGACCGAGATTGCCCAGGAACTCATGACCCCCGACGAAGCCTGCCGCTGGTTCCGCCGCTCGCTTTCCTGGCTGCGCCAGCAGCGCGAACTCATCCGCGTGGCCGGCCCCGGCGGCCAGCCGCTCTACCACGTCCGCGTGTGCCGGGCCTACGTGCTGGGGCGGATGCGCAACCTGACCGGCAACGCCTTGCAGGAGATCCAGCTTCAGGCCCTGGCGGCCGCGTGCGGGCTCGACCAGAAAACGGCCGCCGACACCGCGACAAACTGACCGCTCCGGGGCGGTCGGTGTCGCCGCATCGGCGGCCGGGATATCCAGTGCCTCAATCGCGGGCGCAGCCACCGTGCGCTGCACAACCGCCCCCCGAGACGCACGGCGGTGCCACCTTCTATTTCGGCGGCGCCGTCTCCGGGCCGGCCATTGCCGCCTCAGTGCCGGCGGGCGTTCCCACGGCACTACGGGCCGGCACCACGATGATCTCGACCCGGCGGTTCTGCTGTTTGCCGGCGCGGGAGGCGTTACTCGCCCGCGGGTACCACTCCCCTTGTCCGCCGGCCATCATGCGGGCCGCGGGGATCCCGAGCTTCATCAACTCGCGATACACCGTCATGCCGCGGTTGCAGCTCAGGTCGAGGTTGTCCGCCCACTTGTCCCGTGTGCGCATGATGGGGTCGGTGTCCGTGTGCCCAAGCACCCATACCATGCGGTCGGGGAAGTTCTGGTTGATCTCGCTGACAACCTGTTGCAGCTTCGCCTGCGCACCCGCTTTCAGGGTCGCTTCACCCGACGCGAACAGGAAATCCGTGCTCAACGAAGTCCACGCGTAGGGGCCGTAGGTCTCCCAGCCCGCGGGGCCTTTCTCGACCGGCGCGGCGAGCTGGCGGCGCAGTTCCGCATTCTCCCGTTCAAGGGCCGCCGCCCGGTCCCGCCACTGGTCGCGCTCGCTCATCGCGGCTGCCAACCGCGAGCGCAGATCGTCGTTCTCCACCTGGAGCCGGTTTAACTGCTCCTGGAGGGCCATCGCGCGCTGTTTGTCGGGATTCTCGCAGCCCGCGAGCCACAAGAGGCCGGTAAGTCCGCACACTCCGAAGATCAACCGCCGCGCCATCGTCATCGTCTTCTCCTTGTTGCGCCGCCTGCCAGGCTTCCGTTCCTAACGCTCGCCGCCCGGTCGTCGGGTGCGGGTCGGGCTCCGCCCGATTAAGGCGAAAGATAGAACACCTATGCCGCAAACGCAAGCCGCCCCTCGTGATTCGGCCGGTGGCGGTGCGAAGCGGCCAAGGAGCGGCCCTCCCCCAACAGGTCAGGGCCGCGTGCTTTCGAATCACCACGCTACGATATCCCGTGTGGCACCGGGCATCGTCCCGGCGCGCGGCCGGCCGGAAGCGTGTACCGGGCACCCTCGGCCCTTCCGGGCCCGCAGGCGGGCACAGCCGTGCCAGGTATGGAGAGTCTCATGTCTGACCGTTTGATGGAGTTCCGTGCGTTTCGAGAGCGAATGAACGAGCGGATTCTGAAGGCAGGGCATTTGCCCATCAATCGCTTCTTCACCCTCGACACCAAGGCCTATGAGGACGGCGCGCTGGACGCCCGCACGAAGGAGGTGGCCGGCCTGGTCGGGTCGCTGGTGCTGCGTTGTGACGACTGCATCGCGTACCACCTGATCCGCTGCAAGGAGCTGGGACTGACGGACGCCCAGTTCTTCGAAGCGTTCAACGTCGGCCTCATCATCGGCGGCTCGATCGTAATCCCGCACTTGCGCCGCGCGGTGGCGCTATTGGATGAGCTGAACGCGGGCCCGGCGCCCGGAACCGACGCACGCCCACCGGCCAACCCGCCGGCGTGAGCCTGCTTCGCGGCACCACGCTGCCGCGGTGCGTGCCCAACGTGATTCCGCTGAGCCCCGGATGCCTTCCGTGGGTGACGCGGCGAACGATCCGGGCCGCCGGGCCTGGCTTTACGACTCCGCAGAGCATGCCTATCACTCGCGCCCCCGGCGACGTATAATGGGAGCCTGTTGGGGGGGTGGGTGATGTTGTCCGCAATGTTCGGAAATCGCATATGAGTGGTGCTCGCGGCGGTCCCGGTTCGGGGCCCGATTGCTCGCCGAGATCGGCTGCGCGCCGCCCGCGGGGCCGTCGGCCGGCGGCGGGGCGGCCACTCGCCGGCCCTGCTCTGAACCTCGCCTTCCCCTGCCACTGCGCGTGCGAGAGACGGTGGCCGCCCTGGTCGGTCGACCTCGCGGCCCCATGCCTACGATCACCGTATCAGTACCTTACGAGGAGTACACAAGTGTCAAGGACAAGCGTGCGTCGTTCATCACCAGGGTCCGATTGGCGGCTCGGCCTCATGCTGCTCAGCCTGGTTCTTCTGGGCGGCTGGCCTCAGCCCAGCCGGGTGCAGGCACAGGCAACGCTGCCGACCGTCGCGGCTGAGCCGCCCCAGACGGCGGGGGACGAGCCCAGCCCGCCGTTGCCCACGCAGGACCCCGACGCCCTGGAGCAGTACATCCTTGAGCAGATCAGGCTTCGGGCCGCCGAGAGCCGGCCGGCCGCTCCGACCACCAGACCTGCGGAAGGGCACGTCCCGGTCACACGACCTGCGACGCCGCGCCCGCCTGCTGCACCGCCGCAGCCTACCACCGGACCCTCCGCCACCGCGCCGGCCACCACCGGCACGCCCCGCCTGGAGTTGAGCCCGACCGAGTTCGACTTCAAGGAGGTGTGGCCGGGCGACCCGGCCGAGGGCGAGTTCACCATCAGGAACGCCGGCACCGCACCACTCACGTTGGAAACCAAGAGCTCATGCGGCTGCACCGTGGTCAGCAAGCCGAAGCCGCGGTTGGAGCCCGGCGAGACCACGACGTTCAAGATCAGCTACACCACGACGCGCGCAGGCACGGCCAACAAGTCCGTCTATCTGACCACGAACGACCCCGAACAGCGGTCCGTCACCATCAAGGTGGTCGGGACGGTCCGGGCGCTCGTGGCCGCTACCCCTTCCGATCGTATCGCCTTCCACAACCTCGATATCGACTCCGTCGAGAGCAAGACCGTACGGCTCGAGACGAAGCACGATCAGCCGCTGCCCCTGAAACTGCGCCCGGACCAGAACTTCGAATCGTTCGTGGTGGAACTCAAGGAGATCGAGGCCGGCAGGGTGTATGACCTCACCGTCACTACGAGGCCGCCGCTACGGCCCAACTTGAATGCCGTGACCGTGCAGCTCGATACCGGGCACGAGAAGGTGCCGACTTTCCCTGTCCAGGTTACTGCGAATGTGACCCCGCCGGTGGCGATTTCACCTCCCCGCCTGACAGTCGTTGCGACTACTGGACAACGGACGGAGCAAATCGTCAGGCTCGAGTCACGCACCACCGAGCCCGTCCGAATCACAGAGGTCAAGCCGAGTATCGACGCCATCGAGTGGGAGATCCTGCCGCTCGTTGAGCCGCCCGCGGAGTCAAGGACGTGGACGCAGCAGGTGCGCCTCACGCTGCCGCCCTACGCTGACCTGCCCCCGGGCGGCGCCACCGTGCAGGTGCTGACCGACGCGGCGGACGAGCAATACCGGGAGATCAAGGTGCCGGTCGTGCGGGCGCCGTCGGCGCGGCCCACTACCCGTCCCGCACCCCGCGGACACGGGTAGGACCGCCACGCTGCGTCGGGCGTCGGGGGCGCAGCCGCGAAGAAGTCGAAGACGCCGAGGGAAGACGGTTCCTGGGTCTCGCGCGCACCGGGCCGCAGGGCCCCGAGGCGCCACGGCCTTGCAGCGGGCAAGCCGACCAGAACGCCGCCCCATGCGGGCGCCACGGAACCCCGGAACCGGTCGTCCGGGACCATACTGGAGGCCTTCGCTCTGTTCCCTCACTTCGGAGCGACAATCATCCCGCCAACATGGCTTCGACGCACTCGCAGATGTAGTGATAGGCCAGCACGTGGGCCTCTTGAATTCGGTCGCTCGACGTGTGCGGGGCGCGGAAAACGTGCGCGCACAACCCGGCGAGCTGGCCGCCGGTCTGGCCGGTGAAGCCGACCACGACCGAGCCGCGGGCCGCGGCGACGCGAGCCGCTTCGATCACGTTGGGCGAATCGCCGCTGGTGCTGAGCACCCAGACCACGTCGCCGGGCTGGGCCAGGCCCTCGATCTGCCGCGCGAAGATGCGCGGATACCCCAGGTCGTTCGCAATCGCGGTCAGCGCTGATGTGTCGGTAGTCAACGCGATCGCTGGCAAGGCCGCACGTTCGCACTTGAAGCGGCCGAGCAACTCGCAGGCAATGTGCTGGGCGTCCGCCGCGCTGCCACCGTTGCCCAGCGTATACACCCGCCGGCCGCCGCGCAGACGTTCGGCAATGACCTCCGCGATGCGGTCCAGGACGACGGCCTGGTCGGCGAGGCCGGCGACGACTTGCTGATGCTCCCGCAGCACTTCCTTCCACGATCGGTTCATGGGGCCTCACTGCAATGTTGGTACGATTCGTCGGCTGCTACGTCTTGCGGGCCCAGCCGCTACCTGCCGCGGATGCGCTCCAGTTCCGCCGTCGTACTGTGTCCTTCGAGCAGGTCGATCAGCACCACGCGGCCGCCGCGAGCTTCGACAAACTGCTGCCCGACGACGCCCTTCCGGGCCCAGTCCGAACCCTTGACGAGTACGTCCGGGCCGATCTGCTCGATGAGCTTCGCCGGGTCGGGCTCTTCGAAGACGGTCACGTAGTCCACGGCGTCCAGTGCCGCCAGCATCCGGGCCCGGTCGCGCTGATTGCGGAACGGCCGGCCGTCGCCCTTGCCAAGCGAGCGCACCGACGCGTCGCTGTTCAACCCGACGACGAGCACGCTGCCGAGGGCCTTGGCCTTCTCCAGCAGCTCAACATGGCCCGGGTGCAGAATGTCGAAGCAGCCGTTGGTGAAGACGATGGTCTCGCCCCGCTGGCGGCGCGCGTCGAGCTCGGCCGTGAGGTCGGCGACGGAGCGGATCTTGCCGCGGCCGCGCTGCTCGCCGTGCCGCAACTCGTCCA
Source organism: Phycisphaerales bacterium (assembly GCA_022839625.1). GTDB lineage: Bacteria > Planctomycetota > Phycisphaerae > UBA1845 > Fen-1342 > JALHJL01. The sequence goes on along the minus strand of JALHJL010000004.1, from coordinate 43,283 downwards.
CCACCTCCTGCCGCGGGATCGGGACGCAGCCGAACTTGCTGACTTCCAGCCCGCCGGCGATGTTGGCGAGGACGGTCGCCTGTTCCAGCGTCGCGCCCGCGGCGACCGCGACCGCGGCCATCGCCAGCACGGCGTCGCCCGCGCCGGTGTTGTCGTACACCGCGCGGGGCGTGGTCGCGAAATGCCGGGCGGTTCCGTCGCGCCGGACGAGCAGAGCCCCATCGCGGCCGAGGGTGATGAGCAGGGCCTGGAGATCCAGACGCTCGATGAGCTGAGACGCGACCGGTGCCAGCTCCCCATTGGGAATGACGCCGTTGCTCCAGGCAATCTCCAGCTCTCGACGATTCGGGGTCAGCACGCTGGCGCCTTCGTAGCTCTCCCAACTCATCCGGGCCGGGTCGACGAAGACCGGTTTGCGCTGCTGGCGTGCGGCGGCGATGAGTGCGGCACAGAGCTTGCGTGTGAGCACGCCCTTGCCGTAGTCCTCGAGGCAGACCACGTCGGCGTCCGTCAAGGCCCGCCGCGCCGCCTCGAGCAGGGCCGTCTCATCGTTCTGCGCCGGCGGGCGCACGATCTCGTCGTCGACGCGGAGAATCTGCTGGCGGTGGCGATGCTCGGCCAGTCCGACGAGCCGGGTTTTCGTGACGGTCGGGCGGTCATCGGCGCGGACCAGGCCACGGACGTCGGCGCCGGCCTCCCGCAGGGCCTTCTCGACACGGTCGCCGAAGGAGTCCTTGCCGAGCAGGCCGCAGCATGCCACGTGCGCCCCGAGGGCCAGGACATTCAGCGCCACCGATCCGGCTCCGCCGACGCGGTCTTGCCGCTCGATCACGCGCAGGACCGGCACGGGCGCTTCGGGGCTGATGCGCTCCGCGTCGCCGAAGACGTAGCGGTCAAGCATGAAGTCGCCGACGAGGAGCACCCGCCGGCCGGGGAAGCGTTCGACGATGTTCAAGAGCTCAGCAGGCATCCGCTGCACGGACCTCCGGGTGGGTAGTATAGCGGATCACGGTCAAAGCGGTGGGATCGAGCGGCGGACGTCCTCGAGCCGCGCCCGCGTGCCGTGCCGGTCGCACCACCGGCGCAGGTCGGCCCAGTCGAGGCTGTCGCCCGGCAGGTACCTCCCGAGGCGCCAGAGAACTATGCTGTCGTCTGTACGGCAGCTACCAGACGCACGACCAGAGATTCAACGAAGCGCCGGAAACTGAGCTCCGCGCTGGGCTGCGAGAAGCTGCCCACCGGCCCCGTTGCCCTATCCGAAGCTAACAGACACACACCGTCGTAAAGGCGCTCGCGGAGCACTCTTGTCAACGAGTACGCTCCAGTTGCCCCGCATCACCGCGCCATCAGCGCGAACACGCCCCAGCCCATGTATTCGCGCGTGTACGTGGCGTAGCGTCCGGGTTCCGAGGTTAGTTGGGCTCGAACATCTTTCGCCAAGTCATCGTCGGGATTCGCTTCGAGCCATCGACGCATGGTGAGCCACTTGGCCGCCTCGTACCTGTCCCAGCCTTCCTGGTCTGCCAGTACCATTTCCACGACGTCGTAGCCGAGGTCGCCGAAAGACGCGAGAAGTTCTGGGAGCATGAGATAGTCGGAAATCGAACCGGCCAGGCATCCTTTGGCAACGTCTTCCGTCGGCGGTCGCCGCACCCAATACGGCTCACCGATGAGGATGATCCCTCCAGTGCGGAGGCTCTTCGCCAGCAGCTCGATCGTGCCGGCCACTCCTCCACCGATCCACGTGGCACCGACACAGGCGGCCACATCGACCTTTTCGTCGGCGACGTAGCCGGCCGCGTCGCCGTGGATGAACTCGACTCGGTCAGCGACGCCGAGTTCTTCAGCGCGGAGTTTCGCTTGCTCGGAGAACAACCGGCTCATGTCGATACCGGTGCCAGTGATTCCGAAATCGCGTGCCCAGGTGCACAGCATCTCGCCCGAACCGCTACCAAGATCGAGCACACGGGTCCCCGGTTCCAGGCGCAACGCCTCGCCGAGAGTAGCGAGCTTTGCGGGTGTGAACGGGTTATGAATGCGGTGAGCACTTTCGGTGATGTTGAAGATTCGTGGGATGTCCACTACAGACAACTCCTGTTGTATTAGTGGTGTCAGGCTTGCGACTGGCTGCCTCTGGATTGGGGTCTATATGGGCGGCCAGTAGTTCCTTGAGAATGTAAGGGTCTGACCAAGTATTGGCACTCCCCTTCTCTTGTAGTTTCAGTTCTCTCCTAAATCACCGTGCGCGATTCGGCGGCGCGCGCCGGGAGGGCGAGCCTCCTGGCGAGCCGCGGCTCGGCGGGAGCCTCGCCCTCCCGCGCCGCATGATTGCGCACGGCAATTCACCTCACCTTAAACGGACGAGTCTCGCTCGATCAATCGACGCTACGAGATGTCTCAAGGCCCCTGATGATATCTTCATCGGCCCACCCCATCAACCAGATGATCCGCCATAAAAGAGCTGATTACCCTTCGGGTCGTCTACTGCATCAACCAGTTCTTCCGCATTCCCCTACTTCTTCCCCCGCCCGCCGCGGTCCGGCCACCACGGCTCGACGCTGATGCGCGGCTGGTGGGTCTCCTCCGCCTTTCCGAACAGGAAGGTGAAGCTGAACATCATGAGCCCGAATCCGACGAGCCAGAGTAGCGTACTCATGACCAGTTGACCTACGGCGCTACCGGGCCGTCGGCGTCCGTCCGCCGCGACTCCCAGTGCACGCCGAGTTGCACGATGGCTGGGACCTGCTCTTCCGTGTCAATCAGCAGCTCGACCCACGAGTTCGCCTGCCCGACCTGCCCCAGAACCAGGACTTGGTAGAGGAACGCGCGGTCGAGCTTCTCGCCCGTCACCTCGCAGGCGTCGCCGGCCACCTTGGTGATCGTCAGCTCGGTGGGCGAAGCGATCTCGAACTGCGCCTCGTACGTCTCGAGGTTCGTGACCCACGACACGAAGTGCGCCAATTGATAGCCGTTGCGGTACTCGAAGAACCGTTCCGGCGTCGGCCGGATCTTCAAGGGCGGGGCGGAGTAGACGCGGTACTTGACGTAGTCCACGGCCTGGGCGCCGCGGGCGTCGTTCACCGTGAGCTCAAACTCGTAGGTCGCCGCCCGCCAGGAGGCACCCCCGTCGGCCAGAAGCCCGCTCGCCGTCGTCACGGCCAGGGCATCATTCGCGATCGTCAGGGTCTTCGACCCGCCGGTCTGCCGCCAACGGTAGAACAACTCACCGCTGCCGCCGCTGGCGCTGCCCTCGAGCGGCAGCTCGTCCCAGCCGCTCCAGATCACGCGCTCCGGTCCGGCGAAGGCCGTCAGGGCCGCGTCTTCGCTCTCGACTGTCGGCTCGTCCGGCGCTGGGCGTGGCGCGGGATCGTCGGCCGCCTCGCCCGGGTCGGGAACGGGCTGTTCCGGGTTCGGGGCCGCCGGCTGCTCCGCGTCCGCCGCAAGCGCACTGTCGTCCGTGCGGAGCGGGTCGGGGTCTGCGGCCTGGTCCGCGTCGGGCACGGCGAAGGCGGGAGCGTCGTACGCCGGCCGGAGATAGCTCTCTTCGTGCTCGCTGATCACGCGACGGGTGACCGTGAGCGTTGCGGGGGAGCCATCCGGCGCGAGGCCATCGAACCCACTTGCGCTGCCCGGTTCGCTGCTGCGCGCACTGGCCGCATCGGGCAGGTAGCCGCTGAACACCATCAGGGTTACGCCCAGCGTGAAGCAGACGACAAACAGGACCGGCTTCATATGCCTCTCGCGGTAACCGGCGGGTGACCAGGTACGACCTGGCTCACCTATTTCATCGAGAGGCCGGCGGCCAGAGAAAAGTGAGAACGGCGCGTTTTCTTGAGGCCCCATAAGCGCGTCGCAGTCGCGCGCCGCTGGCCACGGAACGGCGCGGACGCGAAGCCGCCCTGGCCCCCGATCGGCCCCGTACTCATCGTCGGCGATGCTGATTCGCGGCCGCGAACCGGACGTGCGTGTCAGGCAGAGCACGAACGCGCTCCCGGGCGGAACGGGACCAGGGTGACAGGGACGCAGCTTCTGCGCCAGCGGGACTTACGCTCGCGCGGCCAGGCGCGGCGAAGGCCGTTTTCACACCCGGATTATCGGCAACTTGACGCTCCCCTGATTAGCGCAGGCGTCACCGGCCCGCGTCGGGCGGCGCGCTCGTCTGGCGCCCCCACGAATGCCCCGCGCGAGGCTCGCCGCCACGGGCCTGCGCCAGGATTTCCCGGTAGTCGGGATAGCCGCCGCACTCGGCAAACGCCTCGAACATCACGTAGCGCCGGTCGGCGGTGACGCCGATGGCGGCGGCATCGTTGTAATCGCTGGCGATGAGTCCGCCGCGCGGGGTGGCGTAGTGCTGGCAGATCTCGCGCACCTGCCGGCGGATTTCGTCGTAAGTTCCGCGCGGCAGCGTGGTCTGCGTGTCGACGATGGCCTCGAAGCAGACCTGGCCGCGGAAGGCGTCGCCGAACTCCCGCAGGCCAACCGTGTTCGGCTGCTGGTTGTTGATGACCTCGAGGCCGCAGTCGATGAGTTCGGGGACGATCGTGTTGATCTTGCCGCAGGAGTGCATCCAGGTGTGCAGGCCGAGCCGCTTGATCTCGTCGAACCAGCGCTGGTAGCGCGGCTTGAAGAACTCCCGGAACATCTTGACCGAGATGAACGCGCGGTCCTGGACGCCCCAGTCGTCGGCCATCGCCGCGGCGTCGAGGCGGCCATCGGCCAGCGCGTGGCACCGCCGCAGGACGGCCAGGTGGTGGTCGAGCACGCGGTCGAGAATCTCGTGCGCCTCATCCTTGCGGCGGACCAGGGCCATCAGGGCCTGCTCCATCCCGAGGAGCATGTGCAGCCGCTCCCAGATACCTTGCCCGAAGCAGAACATGACGAACTTGTCACCGGCGCCGGCGAGTTGTTGGGCGAAACCCCGGTACCGGCGCGGGTCGTCGGGATCGGGCCACCGGAAGTCCTTGAGTTGCGCGAGGTCCGCGAGCGGGTGCTCGACAACCTGGCCGGTGTTCGCCACGCTGGTCTTGGCCCACACGCAGCCCCACTCATCGGCGGCGCGCCCCGTGAACCCCCAGTCCCAGCCGGTGGGATCGGCTGTCCACACATCGTAGCAGTCATTGACGCCGACGATGTCGAACTTGAGCGGCAGCCGCGGCGGGCTGTTGAACGTGATGGCGCGCTCGACAATCTCCCGAGAGGTCATGCGTACCCGTCGCTAACCGCTCCCAAGTGGTCATGCTTTGGGGTCCCGGCGACCGGGAGCAGGCGAGCCCGGGGCCAGGGTGTGTTGCTCCCCGCCGGCCCGGATGCGCTCGGGCGGGCAGGGACTCGTGCACTGGGGGCAACGTGCTTTCCCATTCCTTCCTCAAGCGCGGTAGGGCACCCGGAAGCATCCAGCCCGCAGGCCCTTACCGGGCCGCCCGGAGTTCCGCTTCGCGGATCAGAGTGGCGGCCGTGGCGGGGTCGTTGCGCGCTGCCAGGTGGCCGGTGATCTGCGTGTTGCCGAACAGGTCGTCGAGGTCGCCGCTGCGCGACTGGAGACGCAGGCGACCGGACTCCAGCGCGATCCGCAGGCCGCCGTCAGGTGACTTCGTTGGGTACGCGAAACCGGTGCCGGTGTAGACGGCGACGCCGGTATCGGTCGCGATCACGTAGCGCAGGAGCGCGTCGGTCGTGGTCCGGTCGGCGGGCGTCTTGCCGGGCTTGGGCTGCCAGAAGATACGGATGCAGAGGTGCTGGCTCGTGGTGCCCTGGTCGTCTTCCTGCACGGCGCGTCCGACGGCATGGATGCGGCCGTCGGGCTCGAGCCGGTAGGCGCACGTCGACAGGTCGACGAAGTACTTCTCCGGGAAATAGGGGTCCTTGTACGAGACGAGCTTCACGTGCGAGCCGCCGCCGCAGCCGAGCTGGGTGACGGCCACGCAGAGCGCGGCCAGGCCCAGGAACAAGCTTTCGGTCCGATGCTTACTCATCTTCGGCGAAGATCGCATGCTTTGGTCTGGAGTTCGGCTCCGCGGGACTGCCGATGCCGAGCAGCGCCAGCGCGTCCCGCTCGACGATGCCGCGCAGTTGCTCGCGCGGGATCGGCTGGAGCGTCGTCCCGTGCGTGAACTGGTTGACCGAGTAGAGGGCCTCGATGCAGGCGGCGGGCACCCGGTACGGAAAATCGCTGCCGAACAGCAGCTTGTCCGCCACACCGTATTCGTACGCCGACAAGAGCGACGTGTAGCTCAGCCACGGCTGCGGCAACAGGCCGGCGACGTCGGCGTACACGTTGGCGTGCTTGCCGAGCAGCACGATCGTCTGCGCGATCCAGGGATGCCCCAGGCGCGCGACCACCAGACGCAGCTCCGGGAACTCCCGCGCGACTTCGTCCAGCAGGCGCGGCTCGGCGTACTCCATCTTGCCGCTGGCGTGGCGGTGGTCCTGCTCGATGATCACGGGCAACCGGCGCTGGGCGCATTCCTCGTAGAGCCGCATGGCGCGCGTGTCCGCCGGGTGGAAGTCCTGCATCTCCGGCGAGATCACCACGCCCTTGAGGCTCAGCTCCTCTTGTGCCACGCGCAGCTCGCTCAGCCAGTCACGCTCCGTGGGGTCCACGCTGGCGAAACCGATCATCTTCGCGGCGTTGCGCCGCACGTAATCCGCGACGAAGCGGTTCGGGATCTCGGCCCCCAGGTAGCGGCTCTTGAAGGCGAGCACGAAGGCCTTGTCGACCGGATCGACGGCCTTCAGGTGGCGATGTTCGTCGGCTTTCAGGCCGGCGGCCGGCCCGCCGGCCCGCAGCAGTGCGGTGCCCGAGTTCCACACCTGGGTATGACAGTCCACGATCATGCGCGACGTTGCCTGTGGGCAGAAACCTGCCTCGCTACCTGACCGCACCGCGTGCGGCAAAACCTCTGGCGACCATCGCCGGCCCAACGTGCCAGGACGATGCTAACCACGGTGCGCCCGGACCGTCAAGGCGACTCCGCCGCGCCCCGAGGCCGTTGCGATGCGGGAAGTGCCCGAGGTCGCTGGAGCTGTGGCGGTGGGTGGCGGGGCTTACCCGCCGGCAGTACCCGAACTGCAACATCCTCAACGGCGACATCAACGGCGACGGCACAACGAACAATGATGACCTCAACCCGTTTGTCGCGCTGCTGGAAGACGGCGGCGGCAGCGGCCTGCGAGCCGCCTACACCTATGACGCCGAGAACCGGCTGGTCCGCGTCGGTTCGCCGGGCACCGTCCTGCACTACGGCGACCAGAAGGTCGAGTACGTGTGTGATTACTTAGCAGTCCGCCGCAGAAGTGTAGCGCCGGACCCGAGCTTGCCCGGCGTGGCGGGTGTCCGGCGAGGATTCCATTCGGCTCGACGAACGTCGGACACGGGGGTCCGACGCTACGGGTGACCGGTCCACGAGGAGTTCTGCGGCGGACTGTTGGGTCGGCGGATCGCGAAAAAGGCGTTCAAGATCTTTGATGCGCAGCCGCTGGGCTGGGAGCTGGTCGAGTACCGCAAGTTCGTCTGGTCGGACTGGCTCTTGCTCATGGAACTGAACGGCATGGCCGGCAATGCGGTAGTCCGTAAGTACACTTGGGGCCTGGACGTAGCGGGCCTCAGCGGCAATCAGAGCCCCGAGCGCGAGCGAGCGGACCTAGCGCCACTGATCCGAACCGCGACCGTTGGGGAGTGGCAGTGCTGCCGATGTCGCGCTGCGCGTCCGCTCCCTCACGGTCGCGGTTCTGATCCGAGCCGCGCGCCGGGTCCCTGACCCCTGGTTCCGAATCTCCTATCCCTCATCCCTTATCCTTCATCCCTCATCCCTCATCCCTCATCTCTCATCCCTCATCTCTCATCCCTCATCTCTCATCATTCTTCCGCGCCGCCGCGAGCAACGCCTCGAACTTCGGCCGCCACACGTCGCCGCCGAGGTCAGGCCGCCAGACACGCTCCTGCGAGATCGCTTTCTCCACGTCTGCCGCCTGGCCCAGCCGCAGGGCCAGCGCCAGCCAGTTGTACCGCGCCTCCCAGTACCGCTCGGGCGCACGCTGGCGGATCGCCGGATCGCTCAACAGCCCGGCCCACGCTTCCTGCGCCCGCCGCAGGTCGCCCGGCGAAGCCGTCGGACCAAGCTGTGCAGTGAGAATCTGGGCCTGGAGGTGCCGGTAATTGCCGTTCTGCGGGTACTTCTCCAGCAGCTTCGCCAGCGCCCGCTCCGCCTCCTCATGGCGCCCCGCGAGGTAGAGCATTCGCGCACGGCCCGCGCTGACGGCGTCGAGAGTCTCGGCCCGGCCGCGATCGGCGGCCCACTTCGCCAACTCATCGAAGGCTTGCACCGCGTCCCGGGCGAGGGTGCGCGCCGCCGTGTCCTGGGCATCCGCAAGCAGACGCTCGACCTCCTCCTGCATGCCGGCGGCGAGCATCGTCAAGGTCGGGCCGACTTGCTCGGGCGAGGCGGTTTGAAGAAACGGTGCGAGGACCACCGACGCCTGGTCAAACTCACGCAAGCCCCGATACGCTTGAATCCGCAGCGCGAGGACGCGCCCCAGCAGCTCGCTTCGCGGATGTTGCGTCTCGAACGACGACAGTGCCGCGAGCGCCCGGCGCTCTTCGCCAACTTCCGGCGACACCAGCAGCTCCGCCGCGGTCAGGCGGGCCTCGGCCGACCAGGCCGTCGCGTTGGCAGGGGCGGTCACGGAACCCGCCCGCGCCAGCGCATCGTCGGCGTAACGGATGAGCGCGTCGGCCGCCTCGCAAACCGCCCGCCGATACTCGTCGCGCAATACGGAGCCGCACAGCGCCTCCGCCGCTTTGGCACGGCAAACGACCTGGCGGTATTGGGCCTCCTCCCAGCGGTGCGAGTTGCGGGGTACTCGGGCGAATTCGTCGGCCGCGGCGGCGGGATCGCCGGCCCGTTGCAGCGCCACCGGCAGCAACCATGCCGCCTCGTCGCGTTGCGGATGGTCGGCGAAGCTCGCCAGCAGGTTCCGCAGAGCAACCGCCAGTTGCCGATAGTCGGCCTGGGACCCGCTCTGTTCTGCAACCTCGCCCCACAACTGGTACGCCAGGGTCGCCGCGTGCGGAGCCTGCGGATGGCCGCGAAGCTCAGCCGCCAGCTTGAGAAACGTGCCCGCCGCCGCCCGCTCATCCTTCAACAGAAGCCGGCAGCGTCCCAGCTCGAACAGCGCGTCCCCGGCGAGGTCCCGGTCGGCGTCCTTCCGCGCGGCGGCCTCCACCAGCCGCGGGAGTGCCTCGTCGTAGCGCTGGTCGTCGAGCAACGCGCGCCCGGCAAACAGTAGCTCGACCGTACTGAGCTCTCGCGGCGGCGCCTGCGGGTCGAGGCCGGCGGACACATAGAGCTGCACCAGCGCAGGCCAGACCCCACCTTGGCGGGCCAGGTGCCGGAAGCGCGTCAACCCGGCCGCGCGCAGGCGCGGGATCTCCTGGATGTCCGCCGCCTGGGTTGCGCCGTCCGGCCACTCGCCAGGCAGAGCGGCGGCCTGCACCAGGAAGCTGTTGGCGTCCCAGAGGCGCGCCAGGTTGACATAGAGTCTCGCGGCCTGCTCCTCCGGCGGCAGATGGTCCGCATCCTTCTCGACCAGCGACCGCAAGGTGGCCCGTGCTTCGTCGAACTTGCCCGCCCGAATCTGGCAACGCCCCAGTTCGTAGCGCGCTTGTATGGCGAGTGCCGATCCTGCGTCGGACTCGATAAGGCCGGTCAAGGTCTTCTCCGACTCGCTCAGCCGGCCCAGCTCGCGCTGCGTCATCCCCAGGCCAAGCCGGCCGTGGGCAGCCGTGGCTGTGTCCTGGCCGCGGTCGACCAGCTCCTGAAAGCAGCGGCCCGCCGCTGCGAGGTGCTCCGCGCGCCGCACGTCATCAGCCGGCGACAGTAGTCCCAGGTAGTACATCGTCCAGCCGAGGTTGAGCGTGGCCTCCCGGCCCGCTTGCAGTAGCGTGTCGTACAGACCCGCCGCCAAAAGCGCTTCTTCGTGGCGCGGAGGGTCCGCGCGCAACGGCCCGAGAACCGCCGCCGCCCTTTCGTACTCGCCGCGCGCACGGCCAAGCCACTCGAGCAACGCGGACCGATCACCCCACCTTCCGCCGGAGACCTCATAATCGTCGAGTCCGCCGGCCGCGGGGCCGGAGAGTATCATCCCCGCGTGTTCAACCCGCGCCGCCGCGATCCGAACGGCATCGCCGACGGCGTCGAACCGCGCCGCCGCCTCGAGGGCCTCGATCCATCGGCGGTAATACTGGCTCGCCATGGCGAAGCTTCGCTCGCGCTCGGCAGCTTCGGGCGCCGCGCGGGCGTGGTTGGCGTAGGCGCGCGCGAGCTGGTGTATCTCATCGGGTGTGCGTCCGCCACGCAGCCGGGCCTCGAGCGCTTCGGCGGCCCCTTCGCGGACCAGCGCGTCGATGTCGTTGGGCGAGGTCCGCGCGGGTTCCTGGGCAGACAGAACGCCGGCGGCAAACAATACCAGCAGGGCAAGAACGGGGCCGACCCCGCACAACTGACCCCGCTCGCCCCTGCGCCCTCGCCGGCGTCCCACTCCGGGTGACGGCAGGCCGACGCGAGAAGCCGTCGGCGTGGCACTCGACAGGCCACGCGTTGTGGCGCCCGGCGGGCCGCCGTCGTCGTGTCGTACGCGTCGCTTCATTCCACGAGGCTGCCCGGCCGCAGGCTCACGGCGAACTGCACGTTCGTAAAACCGGCCCGCACGGCGGCGTCCATCGCCTTGACCACGTGTTTCCATCGGACGGTCGTCTCAGCGCCGATGACCACCGGACTCTGAACGTCGGCGCCGGCCCGCCGGCGATCCAACAGAAACCGGTGGAGCCCCTCAAAGTCGTTGACCGCCAGCGGCTCCTCCATCACGTAGATGCGAACGCGCTCGCCCGCCCCCGCGTCGGCGAGTGCGATGCGCACCAACGGATTGATCTCGACGCCGGCCCCGCCGCCGGGGCCGCTGCTCGGGTCCAGCTCGGTTTGCAGGATGCCTTGCGAGACGAGCTCGAGCGACGTGCCCAGCAGGAAGAACACCAGGAGCACCATGATCACGTCCACCATCGGCGCCAGATTGGGGACGAACTCGCGGCCTGGTTCCCGCCGCCGGATCACGCGGGCTCCTCCGGGCCCTGGCCGGCGTTGGCCGTGAACACGACGTCGCTGACCTTGGCCAAGCCGCACGCGCGCAGCACGGCCTCCACGTGCTTGTACATGACCCGCGCGTCGGCCCGGATCACGCAACGCAGCTTGTGGTGCTCACGGACGGCCCGCGCCGCCCGCGCTTGCAGCAACGCGTCCACCTCGCCGGGCTGGAGCACGCGCTCCACGACGCGCTCTCCGTCCCAGTCGGCGATGACGTATTCGGCCTCGTCGTCGCCGTCGCCGGCCCGCCGTACCGTGATTGTGACCCGCGCGCCCAGGTCGGCGGCCTCCACCGTCTTGGCGGCGACGGCCCACGGCAGGTCCACCGGATAGTGCTCGGCGGCGGCCATCTTGCTCGCCAACAGGAAGAAAATGATGAGGCACATCAGCACGTCCACCATCGGGGCGAGGTTCAATGTCATGCGGGTTGGCCGCGGCGGGCGGATCATGTCGGCTGGCTCTCCGCGGGGACGTTCGTTGCGGGTCGCGGCGCGGCCGGCACGCCCGGCTTCGGCACCGCCGACGCTGGCCGCTCGAGCGGCGAACGGCCGGGGGCGGGCGCCGGGCGGAAGTACTCCAGCAAATCCAGCGCAGCCACGGTGCCGGCAACCGTCAGCGATTCGATCCGGTTGCGGCACACGCCGAAGAACGCGATGGCGACGATGGCGAGGGCGAGCCCGAGGAGCGTGTTGACCAGGGCCTTGCTGATTCCGCCGGCGAGGTCACCGGCTCCGGCCTGCCCGCCCCCGGCGCCCAGGCTGCCGAAGGCCTCGATCATCCCCCACACCGTGCCGAGCAGCCCGAGCAGCGGCCCAAGATTGCCGATGATGTTTAGGTACTCGACCTTGCGGAACATCCGGCCGCTGAGCTCGCCGGCCTTCTCCACCGCTGCTTCGTGCATCGCATCGAAGCCGTGCCGGGCATGCTGGAGCGCAGCGGTCATGACGTGGGCGAAGAACGTCCGGCTGCGTTTCAGCCGCTCGAAACACTCCTGGAACTTGCGGGCCTCGATTTGCGCCCGGGCCTGTTTGACCTGCTGCTCCGGAGAGATCGAAGCGGCCCGCACCACCAGAAAATGCTCGATCACCAGCGCGATGGTCACGACCGAGCCCAGCAGAATGAAGTACGTCGGGACCTCGATCCCCTCGCGGATGATCCGCAGCAGGGACTGGTGTTCCGCGCCGCCGGGCGGCTGCGCCAAAGCCAGGGAGGCCCCCAACATCGCCAGGACCGTCACGCCCGCCCAACGCTGTCCCACTCGATTTCGCATGTACGCTCCTGCGCGACGGCGCCGCGCCGACGGCGCCGGTGCCGCGTGCTCTCGCCTTAGTGCTTCAAGTCGTCGGGCGTCACGATCTTGACCTCTCCGCCATTGGCCTCGGCGACCCGCCGGAGCCGGCGGGCTCCGTCGGTCTCGCGGGGCGGCAGGTCGCTGCCGTCCGCAAACAACAGCTCGTCGAAGACCACGCAGTGAATCCGCGTCCGGCCCTGCCAGTTCGCACGCCGGATTTCCTCGACCACCGCGTCGTCGAAGAACCCGTCCGAGAAGAAGAAGATCGCATCCGGCTCGAGCGCCAGGGCTCGCCGCATGGCGTCCAGCGGCTCGGTCATTCCGCGCGGCACCTTCTGCTCGATCCACGCGAAGAACTCGCGCCGCACCGCCTCCTCTGCCGGCTCCAGCACGGGCCGGAAGCTCTCGGTCCGAATCTGCTCGTCGGCTCCGCCGCCGGCGCTGTAGAAGAGGATCACGGTAAAAGACTGGGCCGGCTTGAGCCGTCCGATGGACCGCTTGAGCTCGCGCCGCAGCTCGTCCACCACCACGATGATCGACCCGGAGAAATCGACGACATAGATGATCTTGCTCGCGGGAACGTTCAGGTTCCATACGCCGGCCTGCTCCGGCGGTGTGCGACCGCCGAGCCCCGTACCAAGACCACCCATGCCCGGCCGCTCGGCGCCCCCGCCGGTACCGAGCAGGCTCAGGCGCCCCGCGCCAAGGCCGGGGCCTTCTCCATCGTTCCCGCCGGCTGCCGCGGGCAGCCCCTGGAGATCGCGAAGCGCCAGGTCTGCGGGGCGCGGCAGGGCCGGGAATTCGTCGCGGGGGGCCGGGCGGGGCACCACGGGATCAGGCGACACGGGCAACGGTGCTTCGGACCACTGGTACGCCTGGTCGTAATCCGGGGCCTCGACCACCGTGCCCTGCCATTCGCCAATCTCGGCGCTCGACCGCGCCAACACGCGGATCGACTTCACTGCGAGGAACCCCACGATCCCCAGGTGCAGAACGATGCTGAGCGAAATCGGCAGACCCAGGTGGACCAGCCACCGCAGCAGCCGGCTACGCGACTCGCGGTCCGGCAACGACCCCGTGGCGGCGGTCTCGGCCAAGGGCGGCGTCACGCCTGTCACCTCTACGCGGGCGGGACCGCGGGCGCGGCCGGGGCCGCACCGCCCCCGGCGACCTGCACGAAGGTCATCCGCAACTCGTAGAGCACCTGGTCGAGCAGCGTCTTCTCGGCCGGCGCCAGGTTGTTCCTGGTCTTGTCGTCCAGCACTTGGAGCAGGTCGATGAAGTGCTTGGCGACCTCCAGGTTCGGCGGAATACGCTCGCCCCCGGGCCCCGCGAGCAGGCCCAGCCCAGCCATCGCCTGCATCACGATCAGATTGACCAGCTCGGCGAAACCGGGCGCAGGCAGCGGCCCGGCCCGGTCCGGCTCGGCCGCCAACCGCTCTTTCTCCCGTTTCGCCTCGGCCTTCCAGTCGTTGTCGACGATGATCTTCTTCTCTTCATCTGGCATCGCACACCTTGGGTTGGCAGCTTCCGCGGCGGGCTCCGCTCGCACTCCGCGTGTCCCGCGTCCCACGTCGGCAGTCGAACACCGGGATTGTATCCAGGGCCGGCACGCCCAACAACGCGGTATCGCGCCGGTGCGGCGCAACCAGACCCGCGCCTACACCGCGGCCCGGCCGCGGCAGGTCTCGCTACGCTCCAGCTTTCCCGCGCTTGGCCGGCGCGGGTGCCGCCGCCGGCGGTTCCCACAACCGCGCCCGCCGCGAGCGCGCCGTCCGGGAGCGCAGCATCCACAAGCCAATGAGCCCCACGGCACTCAGCAGGATGGCCAGGAACTGCGAGCGCGTCGCCAGGCCGAGGATGTCCAGAGGGTCGTCGGCCCGCAACAGCTCCAGCGTCCAGCGCGTCCAGGGCTCGATCAGCAACAGCGTGAAGATGACCTGTCCGTCGCGCGTCCGCCGCCAGTACACCGCATTTAACAACAAGGCCAGGAGCCCCAGGGTGATCGCGGAGTAAAGCTGCGTCGGGTGGACCGGCAAGGACGGGTAGTGGCGCGCCAGGGCGCGCAGCTCCGCCGCGCTCAGGTCATAGCGTTGCATCTGCGCCCGCATGTCGTAGTACTTGCTGCCCGCGGCCGGCCCCGCGGCGATTTCCTGGTCGTTCGCGCGCAGGCTTTCGCGTGAAATGGGAAAGGCGGCCGAGCCGTCCGGCCATACGCCCCTCGGCGAAACGACCACGAGCTCGGGCGGCAACCCGGCGCCGGCCTCGCGATTCAGCCATTGCTGGTGCCGGGCCGGGCTGCCGTACGGAAACTGCACGGCCCACGGCAAGTCGCACACGCCGCCGAAGCAGCAGCCGTTGAGGAAGCAGCCCACGCGGCCGATCGCCATCCCGAGGGCCGCGGACGGAGCCATGATGTCCAGGTACCAGCGAATCGAGTGTTTCCCGCGCCACAGGTAGAACACCACCCCGACCAGCACCAGGATCAGCCCCCCGTAGACCACCAGGCCACCCCGGCGGACATCGATGATCCGCAGGAACAGCTCCAGCCCCCGGGCGTCCGCGAATTCGTGCCAGTAGTTTACCAGGTACATCAGCCGCGCACCGATCACGCCGCCGAACAGCGCGATGAACGCACAGTTGAGCACGACCTCCGGATCGGCGCCGGAGCGCTCCGCACGGCGGGCCGCCCACACGGCCGACAACAGGAAGCCGATCATGAGCGCTACGCCGTAGCCGGGAATCTCCAGGCCGATCCCGGGGATCTTGAACATGACTGGCATCACGGCGATTCTCCTATGCGCCATCTCCGGCGAGGTCAATGAGCAAGTTGTCGATCAGCCGCGTGCGGCCGATGCGCACAGCGAGGGCGGCCAACACGGGCCGCTCGATCTGCTCGACCGGCTGCAAGTTGTCCGGGTCGACAATCGCGACGTAGTCCACGTGTTCCGGCCGGCTCTCCTCGACGATCCGGCGCATGTGCTCCACTACGACGCGCGCCCGACGCTCGCCGCCGGCGATCCGCCCGCGCGCATCGCGCAGCGCGCGAATGAGCACCAGCGCCCGGCGGCGTTCGTCCGGCGACAGGTAAGCGTTGCGGCTGCTCATGGCCAGGCCGTCCGGTTCGCGGACGGTGGGGCAGCCGACGATCTCGATCGGCCAGTCCAGGTCGCGGACCATGCGCCGGATCACGGCAAGCTGCTGGGCATCCTTCTGACCGAAGTACGCGACGTCCGGCTGCACGATGTTGAAGAGCTTGGCGACCACGGTAGCCACGCCGTCGAAATGCCCGGGGCGACACGGGCCGCACAGCGTCTCCGTCAGCCTGGCGACGTGCACGGTCGTTGCCGCCTCCGGCCGGTACATGTCGGCCACGGCCGGCATGAAGACCAGCGCGACTCCCGCGGCCTCGCACTGCCGCAAGTCGCCGGCCGTGTCGCGCGGGTAGCGCTCGTAGTCCTCGCCCGGTCCGAACTGCGTCGGGTTCACGAAGATGCTGACCACGACGAACGCGCCGTCGCGACGCGCGGCCTCCACGAGCGACAAATGGCCGGCGTGCAAAGCGCCCATCGTCGGTACAAGACCGATCCGTTGCCCGGACCGGCGGGCATCAGCAACCGTCGTCCGCGTGCTCGGAATGTCGCGGGTCACCTTCATGCTGGAATTGAAACGCATCGCCCCCGCGTTGTCACGCCGGCCAAAGTGCCCCAACGCCGGACGAGCATAGCCGCGGCAGAAGTGTGGCGCCGGCGTCTGGCCGGCGTTCGGCCCACGGAGACTTCTGCAACCGACTGATAGGCCCCCTGCGGCCGGCTGGCCGCCGGCCGCTGCGTACCGAGACGGAGTTCGCGGTAAGATGCGGGCCTCCCGAAGCAGAAAGGAATGCCGATGCTCCGCAGACTACTCGCGCTCGTGCTCGTAACCGGTCCGCTGTTGCCCGCGTTACGTGCCGCCGATCCGCCGTGGCTGGCGCGCGGCCGCAACGGCATGGTGGCAAGCGACTCGCCCGAAGCGTCGCAGATCGGCGCAGAAATGCTCCGCGCCGGCGGCAACGCGTTCGACGCCGCCATTGCGACCTCACTGGCGCTGGCGGTCAGCCGGCCGCAGAGTACCGGCTTGGGCGGCGGCGGGTTCATGCTCGCGTGGTTGGCAAGCGAGAAGCGGGCGCTGGTCCTGGACTTTCGCGAAGTCGCCCCCGCCGGCGCCACGCGCGAGCGCTATGACGGCCTGGCCGCCGAGGCCGGCGAGGGCCCCTCGCCCACGATCTACGGCGGCAACGCGGTGGGCGTTCCCGGCCAACTGGCGGGCTTGGACCAAATTCGCAAACGCTTCGCGACGCGCCCGCTGTCTGATTTGGTTCGGCCGGCCATCCAGCTCGCGGAAAGCGGCTTCGCCGTCGATGAGCCCTACCGGGACGCCGTGAAGGAAGCGTTGGCGGATTTCGAGAAGTGGCCCCGACTCAAGCAGGACTACGCCCACATCCACGCGACTCTGCTCGGCGGGGGGACGCCGCCCGGGGTCGGCGAGAAGATTGCCCGGCCCCAGCTCGCCCGCGCCCTGCGCCTGCTCGCGGAGCAGGGTGTGGACGCATTCTACCGGGGGCCGATTGGCGAGGCCGCCGTGCGGGCAGCGCGGGACGCCGGCGGGGTTCTGACGATGGAAGACCTGGCGAAATACCGGCCCCGCGAGCGCGAGCCGCTGCGGGCGACGATCAATGGATATGAGGTCGTCACCATGCCGCCACCGTCCTCCGGCGGAGTGTGCATCATCGAGACGCTGAACATCCTCCGCGAAATGGCCATGGACTTTGACGGAGGGTTGCGCGCCATCCGCGACGACTTCTACCCGCCGATGCTGGTCTGTGCGCTGAAGCACGCGTTCGCCGACCGCGCCCGCTGGCTGGGCGACCCGGATTTCGCCGCAGTCCCCGTAGAGCGGCTGGTCAGCCGGGACTATGCGCGGCAGCTTGCCGACCGCTTCTGCCCGGAAGGCAGCGCGGAATATGGCACCGCCCCGGCACCCGAGGACCGCGGCACGTCCCACTTCTGCGTTGTCGACCGGGACGGCAACGTCGTCGCGCTGACCGAGACGATCAACGGCGTCTTTGGCTCGCTGGTCACGGCCGAACCGTACGGGATCATCCTCAACAACCAGATGGACGACTTCGCCGCCGAACCGGGCCGGCCCAACCTGTACGGCCTGATCCAGGGCGAGGCGAACGCCGTGGCACCGGACAAGCGGCCGCTCTCCAGCATGTCGCCGACGATCGTCTTTCAGGCAGGCCGACCGGTACTCGCACTCGGTGCGTCCGGCGGGCCGCGCATCATCACCTCCGTGTTGCAGGTGATGCTCAACGTCACCGAGTTTGGCATGCCGCTGGACGACGCCCAGGCCGCCGTGCGCATTCACCACCAATGGCTTCCGGACGAGGTCTACTTCGACCGCGAGCCGCCCGCCGCGCTGGTCCGTGCGCTGGATCCGCGGAACAAGCTCAGCTCGCAACGCAAGACGGGCATCGTGCAGGCCATCCAGCTCCTCCCGGACGGTTCGCTGGTGGGCGCGAGCGACCCGCGCAAGGGAGGCCGCCCGGCGGGCTGGTAACAGCGCCTCTTGTCGCGCATCGCAGGCGCGGTATGCTGACAACCCGCGAAAGGAGTCGCACATGAGAATAAGCAAGCTGCGTTTCTACTTTGGCGGGCTCGTGGCCTTCCTGATCGGGGTACCGCTGACCGAGCGTGCCCTCGCCGGAACCGGCGACGTCATCGCTGCTTCATTCGATCTCTTTGGCGCGATCAGCGACTCGGCCGGGAAGAGCTAGAGCGGTTTCACACGTGCTCCGGCGGGTGCCACTGGCAGCTTGCTGCCAGTGCCGCCTGACACACAGGCGGACAAGCCGCCCGTGGCACTCGACCAAACGTGAAACTGCTCCAGGCGACCCGTACGGCACCAGTCGTAGCGGGCAAACGCAACCCCCTGAAGCGGCGTCAACCCGCCGCGGCCGGGTGCGTGTCTGGGGTGCGCCCTTCCACGAGTTCTTGCGCGAGCTTCTCGCCCCAGCGCGCGTAGCCCCACAGGTACTGTGTCGGGTCGCGCAGGATCAGCCGCTCCAGCCCACGCAAGTAACGGTTCGTGATGTAGCCCACCGGGTCGGCCTCGTCCGCCCACGATGGGCGCTTGAAGACATCAACTACGTCAATCTCGAACCGAAACGCGTTCCGCAGTCGCCGGATGCCTGCGACCACCACGTCCGCGTCGTACCGCCAGGCCAGCAACCCCACCGACCGCATCACCATCGTCGGCAGCCCCAGGAACGTAGCCGGCATCCCCCGCCGCTCGGCCGGATGGTCCGCAACGATGCCGACGGTCCCGCCCGCCTCCAGGATTGCCGGCAGCCGCTCCAGCGCGCGGTCTACCGGCACCAGCTCGCAGCCACTTCGCCCCCGCACGCGCCGCCGGAATTCGTCATACGCCGCGTTCGCGTGCGGCATGTACACGACCGCCGCCCGAATGCCCTCGTAGCCCAGGAACAGCGGCAGCAGGTCGAACGGACCATAGTACGCCGTGACCAGAATCGCCGGCTGACCGCGCCGCTGCGCCGCCAGTATCTCGCTGCGGCGTGGTTCAGGCACCTGTCCGCCGTACCGGCGATACGTGCCGGCGTGCACCAGGCGGTCGGCGAGCAACAGGTCCGCCAGGCTCCAGATGCGGTGCACGAAGGCCAGCTCGGCGACGCGCGCGATGCTCTCGGCCGGCAGCCGTGCCCCCAGCGCCGCCCGACACTGGGCCTCACTGCGCAGGCGAAACGGGGTCAGCAACCGATACTGCCAGCGAGCCAGCGTCCCCAGTACGGCGTACGCGCCCCGCGGCCCGAGGAGCGCGAAATAGACGCTCAGCATGCGCCGGTGCAAGTTGCCGAGCCACAGGATGCAGCGTATCCACAAGCGAGCAGCCATGCGGCCAGCATATCACGGACCGGCCGGAAAGCGTGCGTCAGGCGCCCCTGCGCGGCGGCCGCGGCCGAGCACAACAGACGGCCAACGCCAGCAGCGCCATGCCGGCCGGCTCCGGCACCGGCTTGATCGCCGCAGTCAAGCCCAACCCGGCTGTCAGGCACCGGTCAACCTCAGTTCAACTCGTCCCCGTCCGCTTGACGCGGTGGACCAGCGTCTGGGCCGACATCTTGATGCCCTGGAACATGCCCTTGAGGGCTTCGCGGTTGGGGGCGTTTTCCATCGCCACGTCGTGGTAGATCAGCCCCTGCTCGACCAGCTCCGCCAGCGCCTGGGTGAAGTTCTGCATCCCGGCTTCGCGGCTGCCCAGGATGATCTCGGGCAGGTCAGTGTCCGCCCCCTCGCGGATCTTCTCCTTGACGATCCCCTCGCCCAGCAGTACCTCGCACGCCGGCACGCGGGAGATCTGAGGATCGATCGCCGGCAGCAGCCGCTGCGCGAGAATCGCGCGCAGCGCGTTCGCCAGCGAGCTACGGATAAACCCGTGCTGGTCCGGCGGAAAGAACTCGAGCATGCGCGTCAGCGACTGCATGGTGTCGGCCGTGTGCAGCGTACAGAAGACCAGGTGCCCGGTCTCGGCGGCCTGCAAGGCGGCGGCCAGCGTTTCGCGGTCGCGCATCTCGCCGATGAAGATCACGTCCGGGTCCTGGCGGACGGCGCCGCGCAGTGCGTCCGCGAAGCTCTGCACGTCGAGCCCCAGCTCGCGCTGGCTCACGATGGACTTCTTCGACGCGAATGTGTATTCGATCGGGTCCTCGATACTGATGATGTTGACGGCCTGTGTCTCGTTGATGTAGTCGATCATCGCCGCCTGCGTCGTGCTCTTCCCACACCCCGTCACACCGCACACGATGATGATGCCCTCGACCGACGTCTCGGCCAGCTTCTTGTAGATCGGCGGCAGGCGCAGCTCCTCGAAGCTCGGAATCACCCCCTTCACCCGGCGGATCGCCGCGTGCATCTGGTCGCAGGAACGCAGGATGTTGATGCGGAACCGGTCCCCGTTGGGCAGGTTGTAGGCGAAGTCAAGCCCGCCCTTCTCCTCGAAGATCGGCCGGCGGTTCTGCGGGATCAGAGGATCGAGCAGCTTCTCGATCAGGCGCGAATTGACCGGGATGGGCGGAAGATTCGTTCGGCGGAGCTCGCCCGCTACGCGGTAGACCGGCGGAATGCCCGTCTTGAGGTGCAGGTCACTGGCCTGCAACTCCGCCATCTTCTCCAACAGAGGCACGATCGAATCGGGCAGTCCGTGCTGCATCTGTACTCCTTGAGGGTGCGGGAGCAACGCTCGCACCCGCGACATGGGCCGACCGCCGCATCGGCGGTCCGCCTATTCATTATAAGAGTAGATCGGTCAAGGTGGGGCCTCCAGCTTCAGCGGCCCTGCGCCTGCCCGCCCGAGCCCGGAGGGCACGTGACAGGCCCCGGTCAGGGACCGGTCGCGCGCAAGGGGACCGGTGGCACAGTAGTGCAAAGCTCCGCTTTGCGTCGGGGAGGGCGCGCGCAGTAGCGCAAAGCTCTGCTTTGCGCCGGGGAGGGCGCGCGCAGTAGTGCAAAGCTCCGCTTTGCGCCGAGGACGCGCCGCCCCGGTCAGGGACCGGTCGCGCGCAAGGGGACCGGTGGCGCAGTAGTGCGAAGCTCTGCTTTGCGCCGGGGAGGGCGCGCGCAGTAGTGCAAAGCTCTGCTTTGCGCCGAGGGCACGCCGCCCCGGTCAGGGGCCGGTCGCGCGCAAGGGGACCGGTGGCGCGCAGTAGTGCAAAGCTCTGCTTTGCGCCGAGGGCACGCCGCCCCGATCGGGGGCCGGCGGTGCGACCCGCAACTCCCAAAGCGTCGGCGAGACCCCCTCGCTCATCGTCAACAAGGCCTGCCCATCGGCCGCGTAGCAGATCGCCTCGCCCTGCCGCTCAGACGCCAGCGGCAACCCGACGGGCAACGTCTGGAAGATGCGATCAAACCCCGCGTCCGACGTCTCCGCGGGCAGCCGCCATTCCCAGCCGTCCACGTAACACCGTACCGCCAGCCGCCCGCCGTCCGGGCTGATGTCGGCGGCCGTGACGATCCGCAGGGCGGGCAGCGCGGGCGGCAGGTCGAGCGTCAGCAGCTTCGACACGACGGTCGGCTGCTGCGCGTCCCAGGGCGCGGCCAGCTTGTACACCGCGGCGCGGCCCGTCACGCTCTTGGTGATGATATAGCCGTCGCCCGTCTGCGGATGAACGGCGAATGCCTCCGCGTCGGCCGGACCCTCGGCGTAGCGAAACACGTACGCCGCCGGCTGTACGTCCACCGTCTTCCCCACCGCCTCCGGCAGGTCCGGTTCGGAGAACCGATAGATCACGACTTCGGGCCGGTTGTTCGAGTTGTCGCCGATGTCGGCCACGCACACGTCGAAGGTGCCTGCCGTCTCGCCCGGCGCGACGGCGATGTCCTCATAGTCGACGGCCCGCGCGCCGCGCAGGCGGATCACGGCCTGGGTCGCTCCCCGGCGGTCGATGAGAAACACTCGCGGCGAATCTCCGGAATCGTTGTGGACGTAGAACAAGCCTGGATGCCGGCGGCTGGCCGCGATGCCCGAGGCCTCCGAGACGCGCCGGTCTTGAACCGTCGCGACCGCTCGCGGGGCAGGCTCGTACGCGGACGGCTGGGAGATCTGGGCCGGCAGGACGCAGGTGCCCGCCCAAATGCCAAACGCAGCCGCCCCGACAAGACCGGCCGGCACGCTCCGCTTCATGATTCGACCCGCGCGGTGTGCGTCCGCCCGACCGCCGCGAGCAATCCCGCCGCCAGCCCCAGGAACACGACCCCCGAGCCCCCGGCGGAGACAAACGGCAGCGAGATGCCCTTCGTGGGGATGCTGTTGGTAACGACCCCGATGTTCATCGCGGCTTGCAGGCAGATGGTCAGCGACAGGCCGGTCGCGAGCAGCCGGCCGAACGGATCGGGCGCGTGCCGGGCAATCTGCCACCCGCGCCACAGCAGCACCAGAAACAGTGCCACCACCACCATGCCGCCGATGACGCCCAACTCCTCGCAGATGATCGCCAGGATGAAGTCGTTGTTGTCCTGCGGAAGATACCCGTACTTCTGGAGGCCGGCACCCAGCCCGCGCCCCGTCCAGCCGCCGGAGCCGATCGCCAGGAGCGCCTGGTTGACCTGGTAGCCGGCGCCGGCCGGGTCGGGGGCGTCGGCCAGGAAGGTCCGGATGCGCTCGACGCGGTGCGGCTTGACGATGACCAACGCGGTCCCGGCCACGGCGGCGACCAGGCCCAGCAGGCCGATGTGGGTCCACCGTGCGCCGCCCACGACCAGCAGCACCAACATCACGACGCCGAGCAACGCGGCCGTTCCGTAGTCCTCGATCCCGGTCAACCCCACGAGCGCGCCCCCACTGAGCACAACCGGCAGGAACCCCGTGCGGAAATGACGGATGTGCCCCGGCGGCGCCTGGCCGTGGGTGCCCAACGAGGCCGGGTGCGCAGCTCGGCGGGTGGGGTGGGCATCTTGCCCGCCAACCTGCGTCGGCCGCGTGAGCAGCGCTGACAGCCAAATGACCAGAATCACCTTGGCCAGCTCGGCCGGCTGAAACTGGATCGGCGGCGGGCCGCGCCACAACACGATCGCGCGCCGCGCACCCAACGATTCGTGTCCGATTCCGGGAATGAACACGCCGATGAGCAGCGCCAGCGCCAGCGCCAGCAGGAGGCCGGCGCGCCAGCCGGCGCCCGGCCGCTGCCAGGCGAAGATGCGGTAGTCCACGTGCGCGGCCACGAGCATCGCCAGAAATCCGACAAACGCGAACACACACTGTTTCAGCGGCGAGTTCCACCACTCGTGCCAGTTGAACGCCGGCCCATCCACCGACACCGACGCGGAGTAGACCATCGCGACCCCCAGCGCCATGAGTGCGCCGGCGACGAAGATGACGGCCGAATCGTAGAGCCGCTCGACGGTCGCGCCCGCTTCCGGGCGCCACTCGGTTACATCCGGTCCGGTTGAGGCTACGGACATCGGCTCACCTCAGCTTGATCGTGAGCAGGGCGAAGGCCGCGAACAACGCCGCCAACAGCCAGAACCGCATAACCACCTGGGTCTCGTTCAAGCCGCCCAAATGATAGTGGTGATGGAGCGGGGAGCAGCGAAAAACTCGCCGGCGCCGGCCGCTGGCTTTGAAAACCACCACCTGGATCACCACCGAAAGGGCTTCGATCACGAACACGCCGCCGACGATGAGCAGCATGGGTTCCAGCCGGGTGACGATCGCGACGTAGCCCATCAGGCCGCCGAGCGGCAAAGACCCGGTGTCGCCCATGAAGACCTGCGCCGGATAGGCGTTGTACCACAAGAACCCCAGGCACGCGCCGACCACCGCCCCGCAGAGCACGGCCAGCTCGTCCGCATCCCGGATGTGCGGGAACAACAGCGGCGTCGCGTATTCATAGCTGCCCACGACCACGGCGAACACCATGAACGCGAACGCGGTCAAGACCATGCACCCGCTCGCCAGGCCGTCCATGCCGTCCGTGAGATTCACCGCATTGGAGGTGCCGGCGATGACGATGATGGCGATGACCGCGAATGCCGCGGTGGGCAAGGCGAGGGTCTGCTTGGTGAACGGCAGGATGAGCATGTTGTAGAAGG
This sequence comes from Phycisphaerales bacterium, assembly GCA_022839625.1. GTDB lineage: Bacteria > Planctomycetota > Phycisphaerae > UBA1845 > Fen-1342 > JALHJL01. The sequence continues at coordinate 19,212 of JALHJL010000004.1, read as the reverse complement.
CCATGGCAGGGGCGTCCAGGTCGTCTCCCCAGCGTGCGTCGGCCAGCAGCGCGTCCCCGCACCGGTAGATGAACAGCGCCAGCAGCACGCCGAGCGCCACCTGGAAGATGAGCTTTTCCCACATCCGCAGGCCGTCGCGGGTGCCGGCCCGCCGATGGGCCGTCAGCTTCAGCCAGTCATCGACCCCCCCCAGCACCGCGAGCCACACCAGACAGAACAGCCCCATCGCGATGTAATAATTCGCCAGGTTCGCAAGCAGGAGGACCGTGGCGGCGATGGCCACCACGATCAGCACGCCGCCCATCGTCGGCGTATTGGTCTTGCTGCGCGTGGCTTCGTTCAGGGCCTGGTGGTCGAACTCCGGGTGGTCGCCGATCTTCATGCGCACCAGCGTGCGGATCACCCACGGCCCGAGTGCCCAGACGATGCCGAAGGCGACCACGACCGCGAGCGTCGCCCGGAACCACGCGGGTTTGTACGCATAGGGCGCCCCCTGCGTCAGCCAGAAGAAGAAGTGGTATAGCATCGGTCAGGGTGGAACAGGCAGCTTGCCTGTGGGTTGAGCCGCCAGGCGCGTGCGCAGCGGCTGCACCAGCCGATCCAGCTCGATCGCCCGGGAAGCCTTCAACAACACCACGTCCCCCGGCCGCAGGCTGCCGGCCAGCCGCTCCAGGCAATCCTCCACGTCCGCGCAACGCTCGACACTCGGCCCGAACAGCCCGCCCCCGGCAAACGCCTCCTGCATCACGTCCGTCGCGGACCCCACCAGCACCACGCGATTCACGCTGCTGTCGCGCAGGCGCTCGGCGACGCGGCGGTGCAGGTCGGCAGACTTCGAGCCCAACTCGCGCATCTCTCCGAAAACCGCCACCCGCTGCCCTTTGCAGGGCATTTGTTCCAGCACGTCAATCGCCGCCGCCGCGCTTTGCGGATTCGCGTTGTAGGCGTCATTGACGATCGTGATCCCGCCCGCCTCCAACACCTCGTTCCGCATCGGCGGCGCGACGAACGACTCCAGCCGGACCGCTGCCTCGCCGTAGTCGAAACCCAGGCGGCGCGCAATCGTGACCGCCGCCGCCGCGTTGACCGCGTTGTGCAGCCCGACCAGCCGCAAGCGAAACGAGAACCGCTCGTTCAGCTTGAAGCGCAGCCACGGCGGTTCGTAGCCTAGGTCCGTCAGCCGCACGTCGGCCTCCGGCGCCTGCCCGAAGGTCGTCACGCGCACCCCGTCCATGGGCAGGTGCTTCTTGATGACGGGCGTCTCGATGTTGACGGCGGCGAAGCCCTTGTTGCGGAGCCGACCGAGAATCGCGCACTCCTCCGCGGCAACCCCATCCAGGTCGCCCAGTCCCTCCAGGTGCTCCTCGCCGATGCAAGTGATGACGGCCATGTCCGGCTCGACCAGCGACCCCAGGGCCGCAATCTCGCCCGGCGTGTTCGTCCCGATTTCCACCACCAGGTACTCATCGCCCTGCTCGGCCGACAACAACGTCAATGGGACGCCGATCGCGTTGTTGTAACTCTTCGGCGAGGAGCGGCCGCGGAGGCGTCCGCTCAGGATGTGGTGAATCATGGCCTTGGTCGTGGTCTTGCCGTTGCTGCCGACGACCGCGATGACCTCGGCGGCAAGCTGGCGCCGGTGATACGCGGCCAGCCTCCCCAGCGCCGCCACCGAGTCGGCCACCTCGATCAGTACCGCAGCGCGCGGCAACCGGACGTCGGCTTCTTGCAGCCGGCGGGCCACCTGCTCGGCCTGGGCAGTTTCCACGACGGCTGCCACGGCGCCGCGCTTCAGTGCCGCGACGGCGTAATCATGGCCGTCAAACCGCGGGCCGCGAATCGCGAAGAAGAGGTCGCTGGCCGCAGCCGTTCGCGAGTCGGTGGAGACTCCGCCCACACTCACCGTGGGCAACTCGCCCCAGGGCCGTCCCCCCATCGCTTCCACAATCTCCGCAAGAGTGAGCTTGATCACAGGCCGGAACCTCCCCGTGCGCCACTGTCGACGGTGCCGCCCGCGTCCGACGCCGCTCGAACCGCCGCGGCCGCCTGAATCGCCGCCTCCACGTCGTCGAAGTGAATGCGCCGCTGGTTGATCTCCTGGTAATTCTCGTGCCCCTTGCCGGCGATCAGCACGACGTCGCCGTCTCCCGCCGCGGCCAACGCCGCGTGAATGGCGCGCGCCCGGTCGACCTCCACGACCACCCGTGAGCGGGCCTCGTCATCGAACCCCGCCACGATCTCGTCGACGATGGCCCGCGGGTCCTCCGTCCGCGGATTGTCGCTGGTCACCAGGATCGCATCCGCGTACTCGGCCGACGCCCGGGCCATCCGGGGCCGCTTGGTGCGGTCACGGTCGCCGCCACAGCCGAACACCACGATCAGCCGGCGCCGTGCCAGCGGCCGCAGCACGCTGAGCACGTTGCGCAGCGCGTCGTCCGTGTGCGCGTAATCGACGAACACGTCCGCCGCGCTGCGGCACGGGACCCGTTGCAAGCGGCCGGGGATGTTCCGTACCGACAGGAGGCCGGCCGTAATCGCCTCAAACCCGGCGCCCAACGCGCGGGCCACTCCCGCGGCGGTCATGGCGTTGTACACGTTGTGCCGGCCGACGATGGCATTCTCCAACACCAGCTCGCGGCCGTCGATCTGCATCCGGTAGTGCGTGCCCTGGCTCGTGCTGCGGGAGATGCGCGCCGAAATGTCCGCATCGCGATCCAGCGCGAATGTCACGACTCGCGCCCGACAACCGCGGATCATCACTTCATGATGCGGGTCATCGCGGTTGACCACCGCCACCGCGTCGGCGTCCAGGTCCGCAAACAGCCGGGCCTTCGCCGCGCAGTAGTTCTCAAACGTGCCGTGGTAGTCCAGGTGATCGCCCGTCAGGTTCGTGAACGCCGCCGCCGCAAACCGCAGCCCCGCCGTCCGCTGCTGGTCCAGGGCATGGCTGGAGACTTCCATCACCGCGACACGGGCACCGGCGGTCATGCACTCGCGGAGGTAGGCCACCAGCTCCAACGGCCCGGGCGTGGTCATGGGAGCGGTTACGCTACGGCCGCACAGGTCATAGTGCACCGTCCCCAGCATGCCGGTCTTGAGGCCGGCGGCGCGCAGGATCGCGCGCGTCATGAACGCGGTCGTGCTCTTGCCGTTCGTCCCAGTGATGCCGGCCAGCTTGAGACCCGCGCAGCCGTCGTCCGCCAGCCCATGCCAGCGCAGTGCGAGCGTGCTCAGGGCGGCGCGCGCGTCAAGGACGTTGACCGTCAATGCGCCCGTGGCCCGCTCCAGGTCCTGACCAACCACCGCGATGGCCCCTCGCGCCAGCGCATCGGCCACGAAGCTGCGGCCGTCCGCGCTGGTTCCCCGGACGGCCACGAATATGCCGCCCGGCTGCACCCGCCGCGAATCGTCGTACACGCCGCTCGCGACTGTCGCGCCCAGGTCGCCCAGAACCTCCGGCGTCGCCAAGCCGTGCAGCAATTCACCCAGCGTTCGTGCACCTGTGGCTGCCACCGCACTATCCGTCGTACCGCTTCGCATCCCGGCTCACCACTCCAACTCACCGGCGTTTCGGCGGCGACCCGCGGCTGGGCCGGGCATCGACCGCCAATTCGGGGGGCACCTGCATGTACGCCAGCGTCTCGGCGAGAATCTCCCTCACCGCCGGCGCCGCCACGACACCGCCGTAATACCCCTCTTTGGACGGCTTGTAAATCGAAACCAGCACAACCACCCGCGGGCGGTCCGAGGGTGCGCCCGCCACAAACGACCCGACATATTTGCCCGGGATGTATCCGTGGCCGCCGGGACGGGCAATCTGGGCCGTGCCGGTCTTGCCGAAGACCTGGTACTCGTCCAGCTTCGCGACCTTGCCGGTCCCCGCCGTTACGGTTTCCACCAGGGCCCGCTGGCGAAAAGTCTCGGCCGTCGCCTCATCGAGCACCCGGCGCACCGCCACCGGCTGCGAGTAGTCCGCCAGCGTCTCGCCCTCCGGCCCGATGATCCCCCGCACGATCCGCGGCCGCAGCAGCACGCCGCCGTTGCAGAACACGCTGAAGGCCGTCACCACCTGGATCGGCGTGACGGCGATTTCCTGTCCGATCGGGATCGACTGCGGCGAGTAGGACGGGTTCCAGCGCGAGAAGTCCTGGACCAGGCCGGTGTGTTCCCCGGGCACGCCAAGGCCGGTGATCTCGCCGAATCCGAACGAGCGCACGAAACGATGCAACCGCTCCATGCCGCACCGCGCGCCGATCAGGCCCATGCCGATGTTGCTGGACTTGCTGATGATCTCGTGTACGGCGAGCGCCCCATAGGGATGCGTGTCGCGGATGGTCCGCCGGCCGAAGTTGCGCACCGGCCCATTGATCGCGAGCACCTCGTCCAGGCGGACGACGCCCTCGTCCAGCGCACACGAAGCGACGAACGGCTTAAACACACTGCCCGGCTCGAAGCTGTCGGTCACCGCCCGGTTGCGCCAGCGCTCCCGGACGGCCTCCTGCTGGGCCTCGGTCAGTCGGCCGAAATCCGGCGGCAACGGTTCGGCCGGGTCGTAATCCGGAATCGTCGCCATCGCCAGCACTTCGCCCAGCCACGGATCAAACACGACGGTGGCGCCCCATTCCGCGCCGAACTTCCTCACAGCCTCACCCAGCACCTTCTGGGCCACCTGCTGAATGTACCCGTCGATCGTCAGGACGACCGTGGCCCCGTCCACCGCCGGCCGGAAGCTGTCCGTCGGCGCTCGCACGGGACGCCGCCCGACGTCCACCGTCAGAATCCGCCGCCCCGGCCGGCCGGCCAGCATGTCGTCGTATGCGGCCTCGATACCCTCGCGCCCGCAAAGATCTTCGTACGCGGGCTCGTCATCCGGCGGCACGCGGCGGTCCAAGCCGACAAAGCCGAGAACGTGCGGTGCGACGCGGCCCTGCGGATAGACGCGCGTCGGCTCAAACTGCACATCGACGGCCCCCAGCCTCCGCGTGCTCACCACGCGCTCCAGCGCTTCCTGCTCCCCCGGGCTGAGCCGACGCTTGAGCCACGCGAAGCGCGTTCCCTTGGCCTGCCATTCGACGAGCTGCCGCTCAAGCTCCGCCGCGTCCAGCCCCAGCACCGGGGCGACGCTGTAAGCGGCAAAGCGGACATCGCGCAGGAGGCTGGGATCGACGTACGCCGACGGATGGCGCACCGTGCCGGCGAGTACCCGCCCGCGGGTGTCCAGAATCTCGCCCCTTCGGGCCGCCACGGTCCGTGTGGCGCGCTGCTGCCGCTCGGCCCGGGCGTGCAGCTCGCCGCCCCGTGTGATCTCGATGTACGCCAACCGCCCGCCGCCGCTGGCCAGCAGCAGCGCCGCCACCGCGAACAACACTCCGCCGCCACGCATACTGGTAGTTCTCCGGCGCCCAGCGCCTGCCGAAAAGCGGTTCCGTTACCGTTGAGCGCCCATCTGACGCCGCTGCGAAGACGCCGAGCGCGGGAGTCGGTCACATCCCCGGCCCGACCCGCTACGGGCGGGCGCGCCGCCGGGGGGGCGGCGCCGGCGCCGGCTCCTCCGCCGGCTGAGCGACGGCCTGCTCGATGCGCTGCCGAATCCGGGTCGGGTTTCGCAGTCGGGCCAATTCCAATTCCGCCTCCACCAATTGCTGCCGCATCTCGTCCGCGTCCCGCTCGCACCTGGCGATGGAGTAGTGCAGGCGCGTCGTCTCCGCGCGCAGGATCACCACCACCAGCAGCAACGCCAGGCCCCCCACCAACACCACGATCACTCGGAACAGCGTCATGTCACTTCGAGCTGAGTCGCCCTACGGCGTCCCCCGGAACAGGAGACCCGGCCGGCCGTCGAGCCCTGAACTGGCCGCGCCGCGAAACCCCGCCACGAGAAGCCAACCAGACTTCGGCCGCATCGCAGCAGGCCGGCATCCGTTCTCAACAGACTCCTGAGACTCCTAGCCCTGAGCCAGCCGAATCACCGGCGGAAGCTTGATCCGCGTCCCCGGCAGGATCTTGTCCGGGTCGAGCGCGCGATTCAGGGCCACAATCTCGCGCCAGCGCCGGCCGTCGTTCAGGAACCGCCGCGCGATGCCCGCCAGCGTGTCCTTCCGCTGTATGGTATACCAACGCTCGTCGGCTGTCGCGGCGCCGGACTTCGTGTCGCCCGCAGGTGCCTGTGCCACTACGCTTTCGCTACCGGTTTCCAGCCGACCCAGGGCCCGTTGCACGGCCGCCGCATCCGGAATGAAGAGCTCTTCGCCCACAACGATCCGGTTCTTACGCTCGCGTACGCCCGGATTCGCCTCCGCCAGCAAGGCCACCAGCCGCCAGTCGTCCGATTTCCACTCCCGCCGCGCGATCCGGCTCAGCGTGTCCCCCTTCGCCACACGATAGCGCTTGAGCCTGGCCGACGGGGCGGCGTCGGCGTCGTCGCCCTCGTCGATGTCGGCGCTTGCCACCAGGACCTGCTCGTCACCGGGGAGCAGCCCCGGTTCCAGCTCCCCGGCGTCCGCGACGAGCAGCTCGGGATAGACGAGCGGCGGCAGGGCGGTCACGACGCCCTGCGGCGCCAGAAGTTCGTCGGGCGGCGCCAGCGCCAGCGCGTCCTTCGCGGCCTGGTTCGCCAGCGCTTGTGCGTCCAAAGAGTTGGGCCGCGCGAACTGGCGAGCCCAGTTGGCGCGCGGGTCCGCGGTCACCGATCCGTTCCATGCGGCCGCACTCGGAAGCCCCGCCAGGCCGTCGCGAACCGCCCCCACGCGCAGCGGCGAAGGCACCTCGACCTGCGCGGCGAACCGATGCAGCGCGCACGGCATTCCTGCGGTGAATACGACACAGATCACCATCGCGGCCTTCTCGTTCAGCGCCATCCCGGGTCTCCTCACTCCGTCGGCCGCGGCAGCCGCGCCGCGACGCGCAACTTCGCGCTGCGGCTGCGCGGGTTCGCCGCACGCTCCGCCGCATCCGCGATGACTGGCCGGCTGGTCAGTTCCTCAAACGTCCCCTCGGCCTTTGCGGCTCTCATGAACTGCTTGACGATTCTGTCTTCCAGGCTATGGAAGCTGATGACGGCCACCTTCCCGCCTTCGCGGAGGTACGCCGGCACCAGCCGAAGGAACTCGCGTACGTTCTCCAACTCGCGGTTCACCGCGATACGGAGGGCCATGAAGACGCGGGTCGCAGGGTGGATCTTCCCGCCGCTGCGTCCGCGCGCCGCGTACGCCGACTCCACGGCGCGGGCCAGCGCCAGCGTCGTGGTGATCCGGCCCGCGTGGCGCACCTGGCAGATGCGCCTGGCCACCTTGCGGCTGTTGCCCTCCTGAGCGTTGTGGTAGAAGAGGTCCGCCAGCTCGCGCTCCGGCAGCCGGTTTACGAGGTCCAGGGCCCGTACTTCCTGGCTGCGGTCGTACCGCATGTCCAACGGGCCGTCTCGCTCGAACGAAAACCCGCGCTCGCCGTCCTCAAGCTGGGCGGAATTCACCCCGAGGTCGAGCAGCACATGATCGACCGCCTGGACGCCCGCCGCCGCCAACACCTCCGGGAAAGCCGTGTAGCTCGCTTGGTACAACGTCCAACCCTCGGCTGTTTCGCCCAGGCGGTCCCGCGCGCCCCGTAGCATCGCCTCGTCCACGTCCAGACCGATGTAGCGGCCGCCGGGCTGAATGCGCGGGAGCAACGCCAGCGCGTGGCCACCCAAGCCGACCGTCCCGTCCAGAATCACCTGGCCGGGCTGCGGATTCAGCAGACGCAGCACGTGGTCAACCAGGACGGGCTGATGCTCGGGCGGTCCTGAAACCACGGGACAATTCCACTCAGTGGCCCGATCGGGCCAAACCGCGAGGGAGGACGACTGGACATGGCACCCCGCCGCCGCTTAGAGTTATGCCACTCGCAACGTGGCGGCAGTGAAACCGGTGGCCCCCGCTCGCCATCCATGGCGGGCGGGCGGCCAGAAAACGGACAGCCCTCGACGACTGCCCCGCGGAGGGCGAGCGCTTCCTTGCTCGCCAGCCCCGCTACCCACTGCGGGGCTGCTCGCAGCTCCGACGTTCGTGTGGGTTGCGGCGGCGACGGGAACTCCATCGCCGTCGCAACCCGCCCTCGCGAAACCCTATCGCTTCACTTATCCGTGCCGGCTGTCTCACCCACGACCTGATTCGTTGCTCCGCCGGTCATCGGCGCCAGCCGGCTCATCTCCTCAAGCGCCTTCGAGCGCTGCTGCCAGTAATCGGGCCACATACTGCTTTCAAACGCCGCGAACTCATCACGCTTCCACAACTCGAGATGGTCGCCGACCGCGATCAGCACAACCTCTCGATCCAGGCCAACTCGCTTCGCGAGCCGCTCGGGAAGCACCACGCGCCCCTGAGAGTCCGGATCCAGGAGCGCCGTCTGCGACAATTCGAACTGCCGGTACGCGTATGCCGCGTCCGACAGCCTGTCATCCGGCGGCCAGCCCGCCCGCAGCCGCTCGTAGTATCGCTCCGGGTAGAGCGCGAGTGTTCCACTTCGGCGGCCCGGCATGGCGTAGAACGAATGACCATCGCGTTCCTCGCTGAGCTTGCGTCGAACCGCAAACGGTATCGATAACCGACTCTTGTTATCGATAACAAGCTCATATGTGCCGACCAGAAACATGCGCTCGCCAAGCCAATTTCCCCACTGGACTGCTTTTGATAGGTCTCCAGTGGGAAAGATAGGGAAAGTTTACCACCAGTTCTCGGACGATGCAACACATTTCACACGAAATTCTGAGAATCGCGCCGCTATTTCCCGTGAGGCTCGCCGCAACCGTGCAGCATGACCTTCCCGCCCTGCCCGTCCGCACCCTGGTCCGGAATGCGATGCCGTGTGTGTGTGGCACAAGACAGCGAGCAATTCCAAGTCAGTGCGATGGCGGCAGCTCGCGCCCCGAACGAAACGGCCGCGGTCGGTGAAGTGCGCCGTGGGCCAAACAGCCGCCGGCAGATGCCTTGTGATTCTGCGGCACGCGGATACAGTATGTGCTGAGTAATTAAAGTGTGCGAAGACGAGAAGAGTTATCGGACGTTTCTGCGGCGACTGGAGCCGGCACACTCCATGGCCGGTAGTCAGAACGTTCGCAGGTAGCGGCCGCGGCCGAATGTGCGGCGACCTGCGCGCGGCTGCGCTGCGCGGTCTATCAAGCGTGCCCACCAGGGATAGGTTCATGGTACAGATGGAAACAGAGGTAGAGCCACGGACGGGGTGTACATGGGAGGAGCTCGGACTGGGGGCGAAGGCGCTGGCGGCCGTGCGTCGTGCCGGTTTCGAGCACCCGACCGACATCCAGCGCGAGCTGATCCCGCACGCGCTGGCGGGCCGCGATTGCATGGGGCAGGCGCGCACCGGGACGGGCAAGACGGCCGCCTTCACGCTGCCGATGATCGAGAAGCTCACGGCGGGCCAGGGCGCGCAAGCCATCGTGCTGGTGCCCACGCGCGAGCTGGCGTTGCAGGTCGAGGAGCACGTGCAACTGCTGGGCGGCGAGGCGGGATTCAAGACGGTGGCGGTGCTGGGCGGCCGAGGTCTTCGCGAGCAGGTGGCGGCGCTGCGGCGCGGGCCCGAGATCGTCATCGGCACGCCGGGCCGCGTGCTCGACCTGCTTCACCGCAAGGCCCTGAGCTTCGCCGGGATCAAGATCGCAGTGCTCGACGAAGTAGACCGGATGCTGGACATCGGTTTCCGCGACGACATCCGGCGGATTCTGCGGACCGTGGAGGTCCCGCACCAGACGATCTTCGTCTCGGCCACGATTGACGAGGAGATTCAGAAGCTGGCCAAGTCCTTCATGCACGACCCGGTCGAGGTCAACGTGTCGCGCGACATGCTGACCGTCGAGGGCGTGCAGCAGAGCTTCGTCTCCGTGCACCCGGAGGACAAGTTCCGCACGCTCGTCGGGCTCTTGAAGCACGAGGCCCCGACGCTCGCCATCGTGTTCACCAACACCAAGTACAAGGCGCACCGCGTGGCCCAGAACCTGCGGCGGGAGGGGGTCAACTGCAAGGAGATCCACGGCGACCTGGTGCAACATCGCCGCGAGCGGGTCATGAAGAGCTTCCGCGCGCAGCAGACCCCGGTGCTGGTGGCCACCGACCTGGCCTCGCGCGGCCTGGACGTGATGGACATCTCGCACATCATCAACTACGACCTGCCCGAGGACCCGTCGGCGTACGTGCACCGCATCGGCCGCACGGCGCGGATGGGCAAGGCGGGCTGCGCGATCACGTTCGTCACGCCCGACGAGGGTCGGTTCCTCACGGAGGTCGAGAAGCTCATCAACAAGGAACTGCCCCGCTTCGATGCGCCGTGGCTCGTGAAGCGCGACGCGGCACCGCCGCCCGCTGCCGTGCCGCCGGCCGAGGCGAACGGGGCGCTCGTCACCCCCGAGCGGTACAAGGTGCCCCGCCGCCGGGACGAGATTCTCGATGGGCTGGGGTTGCGTCCCATCCGGCGGACCCTCGGCAGCCGCTTCCGCTCGCCGCGGAAGTTCCGACGCTGAGGCAGGACGGGGGCCCCGCAGGGCCGGTCAAGTCCGCAACAGTGGACGAGGCCTGTGACGCGACCGTTAACGCCGCCTTCACGGCAAGTCTTGCTTCGCGCGACCTGCCCTGCCACGCGCGACGAGTGCCGCCATGCGCCGGATGTGCTCCGGTCCGCTTCCGCAACAACCGCCGACGATATTCGCGCCGGCGTCCACGATCTGCGGGATGAAGGCGGCGAATTCCTCCGGTGTCTGCTTCCAGACGGTCCGCCCACCCTCGAGTTCCGGCAGGCCCGCATTGGGTTTGACCCACAGCGGCAAGGTGGTCGCCGCCCGCAACGCCACCACCGCGGGCAATACGAAGCTGATCCCGCTGCCGCAGTTGCAGCCGATGACGTCGGCCTCGGCGTCTTCGAGGGCGGCGGCGCACTCGCCGGCCTCGGCCCCCATCATCGTGCGGGTGCGCTGCGGCCCGGAATCGAAAGACATGCTCGCGATGACGGGCAGCCCCGTGGCTTCCTTGACGGCTCGCACGGCTGGCAGAATCTCGGCCAGCTCGGAGAACGTCTCCAGGAGGATCACGTCCGCCCCGCCCGCGGCCAGCGCCTGGGCCTGTTCCGCGAACACGGGCGCGAGTTGCTCCGGCGTGGCCTCGCGCACCGCCAGGATCTTGCCGCTGGGACCGATCGACCCGACCACGAATGCCTCCCGCCCGCCGATGGCTTCGCGGACCAGTTCCGCGCCGCGCCGGTTGATCTCTGTCACTGGCGAAACGCCGGCGGCACTCGAAGCCACGCCGCGGCGTTCCAGGTTGATCCGATTGGCGCCGAAGGTATTGGTGGTGATGAATTGCGCGCCAGCGTCCAGGTACGCCCGGGCCAACTCGACGACCAACTCGGGATGCGTGCGGTTGGCGGTCTCCGCCATCAACTCGGTCGGCAGGCCGCGCACCTGCAACTGCGTGGACCAGCCGCCGTCGGCCATCCACACGCGCGCCTTCAGGGCTTCGCTGTCAAACGCCATTTCCGCACCTCTCACCGACGATACCGCGGTGCAAGCCGTCACGCAGGTCGAGGCCACGCCGCAGCCAAAACTGGCCGGCGCCCCAGGTGCGGCGCCCCGGTGGCTCCGCCAGGCTGCACCTGCTCTATGATTCGCGCGCGCATGCCGGCGCGCTGCTACGCGAGCAAACCCTTCAACCGCCGGCACGCCTCCGCCGGAGCGGCCGTGCCCTCATACGTCAGCGGGCCGTCATAGCCGCACGCCCGCAGCTCGCGAATTACCGCCGGCCAGTTGACGTTCCCCTCGCCCAGCGGGCAGAAGCCCGCCGGTCCAGGCCGGCTCACGTCGTAGTCCTTCGCGTGCACCCGCGCGATCCGCCCGCCGAGCGTCGCGATCCAATCCTCCGGGTAGCCGTGGGCCAGAATGTTCCCGGTGTCGAGATACCAGCCGACGTAGGGCGAGTTAATGCAGTCGATCAGGTCGGCGGCCTCGATCGGCGACAGCAGGAAGCGGTTCCACACGTTCTCGATGGCAATCGCAACCGCCCGAGCCCCGGCCTCGAACCGCAGCTTGCACAACGCCTCCACGGTCCGATGCAGTGCGTCGCTGTACGACACCCGCGGCCGCACATCGCTACTCTTGCCGACCACCGCGGGCACCACCAGGACCGCCCCGGCCCCTGCCGCCGCGGCTTGATCCAGCATTCGCAGAGTCAGGTCCCAGGCCCGCTGACGATCCACGGGCTCGGGCGAGGCGTAGTTGAACTCCCAGAACAGACCTGTCGCGAGCCCCGCCAGTCGCAGCTTCAGCTCGCCGGCTCGGCGGGCCAGTCGTTTCAGCTCGGCGACGGGCGTGTCCGGCCGAAGCGGCCCTTCCGAATCGACGACGAGTTCCGCCCCTTCGAAGCCGGCGGTCGCCGCCGCCACCAGTTGCTCGTCAGCGCTGCGCGCGCCCGGGAACGTCCAAACATTGACGGCGGCGTACATCGCGGCATTATCGGCCGCCCGCCGCGCAGGAGACAAGGCCGGCGCCGGTTTGGGCGTCGGCCTTGGGCGGTGAAGCTCCTTTCTATCCGGATCGCACCGCTGTGCTCCGGCTCCCGAATCGTTCGACCCGGGCCCGAGCCCGAGTTCGAGGCTCCACCCGGAGTATGCGAATTAAAATCGCCACTTGCCAAACGCGGGCCCGCCGAAAAAAGAGGGGCACCTTTTTTCGGCGCCTGCGTTGTAGCGCGCCGACGAGTTGCTATAAATACGCACTTCGTTTGGCGTGATCGCCGAGTTGGCTCCCGGCGCGGTCGTCCGGGCGGCGAGTCCGACCTCTGTCCCGCGGCAGCCCGCGCTGCCGGATCGGAGGGCGCAGCAGATGGAACTGATGGTTCCGAAGCGGATCTTCTTCACTCGTGGCGTAGGAAAGCACCGGCACAACCTGGAGTCGTTCGAAGCCGCGCTGCGGGATGCCGGCATCGCGCAGTGCAACCTGGTCAAGGTGTCGAGCATCTTCCCGCCCGGCTGCAAGATTGTCTCGCGCAACGCCGGCCTCGCCCGACTCATCCCCGGCCAGATCACGTACTGCGTGCTGGCCGAGGCCCGGACGGACGAACCGAACCGTCTGGTCGCCGCCGGCATCGGCCTGGCCGTTCCGGCCAAGGGCGACCAGTTCGGCTACATTTCCGAGCACCACGGGTACGGGGTGACGGAAAAGAAGACGGCCGACTTCGTCGAGGACATGGCCGCCAGCATGCTCGCGACGACGCTGGGAATCGAGTTCGACGCCGAGGCCGACTACGACGCCCGCCGCGAGGTGTACCGGATGAGCGGGCAGATCGTGAAGACCCGCGCCGTGGTCCAGACCGCCGAGGGCGACAAGAACGGCAAGTGGACGACGGTCGTCGCGGCGGCGATCTTCCTTTTCGAATAGGGCAGCGAGCCGGACCCGTCCCTCTGAGGGAGCGGCCGGGGGGAAGGTCAAGATCCGTGGCTTCAAGTACGCCTGACAATTTCCTCGGACTCGGCCGCCGCCACTGCGACTACCGGACCGCGCGATTCGCCGTCCTGCCCGTCCCTTACGAGGCCACCACGACGTTCGCGCCGGGCACGCGCGACGGCCCGCGCGCGATCCTCACCGCCTCGCAGCAGGTCGAGCTGTACGACGAAGAGCTGCGGCGCGAGAGCTTCCGCGCCGGCATCGCCACGCTGGAGGCGCTCGAGCCGGACGCGCGCGGCCCGGCCGAGATGCTGACGCGCGTCCACGCCGCCGCGCGACCTATCGTCCGGGACAGTAAGTTCCTGATCGGCCTGGGCGGCGAGCATAGCCTCACCTCGGGCCTGGTCCGCGCGGTCAAGGCCGGGTATCGCGACCTCAGCGTACTCCAGGTCGACGCACACGCCGACCTGCGCGACGAGTACCAGGGCACGCCCTGGAGCCACGCCTGTGTCATGCGGCGCATCCACGAGTTGGGCGTGCCCGCGGTCGGCGTGGGCATCCGCAACTACTCGGCCGAGGAGGCCCGCTTCATCCGGCGCGCCGACAAACCGATCTTCTCCGCCCGCTGCTGCCGCGAGTCCCCGGCGTGGATCGAGGAGGTCGTGGCGCAGCTCACTCAGCACGTGTACGTGACCATCGACATCGATGGCTTCGACCCCGCGTATGCCCCGGGAACCGGCACGCCCGAGCCCGGCGGCCTGGACTGGTACCAGGTCGCTGATCTCCTGGCTGCGGTCGCCCGCCGACGCCGCATCGTCGCGGCGGACGTGATGGAAGTCCGCCCGCTGCCGCCGAGCACTGTCACCGAGTTCCTCGCCGCGAAGCTCGTTTACCGCCTGATCGGGCTCGTTTGCTCGCAGCAGTAGCCGATCGGACCCGGCCCAATCCCCGTACAATAGCGCACATGCTGAAGGCGGAGTCGATCTGCAAGAGTTACCCCACCCGCGCGGGCGAGCTGGAGGTCTTGCGCAACGTGACGCTGGAACTCGCGGCGGGCCGGTCCGCGGCCATCCTCGGTCCGTCCGGCTCCGGTAAAAGCACACTGCTGCACATTATGGGCGCCCTCGAGTCCCCCACCGCAGGCCGCGTGTGGCTCGACGATTGCGACCCGTTCACACTGCCCGAGCGCGAACTGGCCCGCTTCCGCAACCGTAAGATCGGCTTCGTGTTCCAGGACCACCACCTGCTGCCGCAGTGTTCGGTGCTCGAAAACGTGCTCGTTCCGACGCTGGCCGGCGGACCGCGCGACGGCGCGGAGGAGCGCGCCCGTCACCTGCTGCGGCAGCTCGGCCTGTCGGAGCGGCTGGACCATTGGCCGGCCGAGCTGTCGGGCGGCGAGAAGCAACGCGTCGCCATGGCCCGCGCACTCATCAACCAACCCAGGTTGATCCTGGCCGACGAGCCCACGGGCAACCTGGACCGCGCGACGGCGGAACAGGTCGGCGAGCTGTTGGCCACCCTGCCGCGCGAACAGGACGTGATCCTCGTGGTCGTGACGCACAGCGAATCGCTGGCCCGGCGGTGCGATCAGGTGTACGAGCTTGCCGCGGGGAGCCTCGTGCCGCGATGACGGGCCTATCAGTCCGCCGCAGAGATGCAGCGGCGGCATCTCGCCGGCGTTCGGCCCACGGAGACTTGTGCGGCGGACTGCTATGCACCTGCTGACACTTCAACGCCGCAGTCTTCGGCATTACTGGCAAGGCCACGTGGCGGTCGCGCTGGGCGCCGCGGTCGCCGCTGCTGTGCTCACGGGCGCGCTGCTGGTCGGCGACTCACTCCGCGGGAGCCTGCGTGCCGCGGCGCTTGAGCGGCTGGGCGGCGTGACCCACGCGGTGCAGTCGCCGAGCTTCTTCCGCGAGCAACTCGCCGCCGACCTGGAGGCCTCACTCTCCCTTTCCCTTTCAGCACCTGACAATACCGCCCTCCCTCCTAGCAGTCCGCCGCAGAAGTGTAGCGCCGGACCTGAGCCTGCCCGCCGTGGCGGGTGTCCGGCGAGGCTTCCATTCGGCTCGAAAAACGTCGGACACGGAGGTCCGACGCTACGGGTTAGCGGTCCACGGGGAGTTCTACGGCGGACTGCTAGGGAGGGGGCAGGGGGAGGGTTGAATCGCCTGCCCAGCGATCCCCACCCTGCTCTCCTCCCAAGTGAGGAAGGGCTTCCGAGCGGCCAGTTCGTCCCGCTCATTCTGCTCCGCGGCACGGCCAGCAACCCCGCCACGCACGCGACCGCCAGCGGCGTTCAGGTGCTCGGCGTCGATGAGCGCTTCGGAGTCACCGGCGCGGCACTCAACGCCGCCCTGGCGGAGGACATTGGCCTCCGCGCGGGCGACGACGTGCTGATCCGTGTCGGAAAGCCCGCGGTCCACTCACCGGAGACGCTTTTCGGCCGACGCGACGAGACGACCCTCACCCTGCGTCTGACCGTTGACCGCATCGTCCCTCTACACGGGCTCGGCGTGTTCAGCCTGACACCAGGCCAGACGGCGCCGCGCAACGCATACGTGCCGCTCGCGACGCTGCAACGCGCGCTCGGCCGGCCGGGACGTGTGAACACGCTGCTGGTCCGCACGTTGGACACAGGGCGCGATGAGACCGCGCTGTTCCAGGCCCTGTGCCAGTCCAGCGCGACGCTCGCCGACTACGGCCTGAAGCTCCGCACAAGCGAGACGCACGACTATGTCGCGCTCGAAAGCGACGCTTTCCTGCTGGTCCCGCCGGTCGAGTCGGCCGCCCGTGCCGCAGCAGAAGCGCTCGGTGTGACGCCGACGGCGATTCTCGCGTACCTCGCCAATGCCATCGCATCTGATTCAGACCACGAACCACGCGCCGCCATTCCGTACTCCGTTGTCGCCGCCTGGCAGCCGGACACCGCATGCGAGCCTATCCGTCCGTTGCAAGAGGGGACTGGCTCCGCGCCGGCGGGCTTTCGCGGTAGCGCTGCCTCGTTTTCTCGCGGTGTCCGTACCCTTTTTCAACGGACGCCTATGACGCTGGTCGACGGTGACCCGGCGCCATCGCTCGGCCCCGGCGAGATTCTGCTCAACGAGTGGGCCGCCGCCGAGCTCGCCCCGCTCGGCGACAACGTCACCCTGAGCTACTACGTCACGGACGCGCCCGGACAATTACACACCGAGTCCGCCGGCTTTCGGCTGCGCGGCGTGGTCCGGCTGGCGGGTGCGGCCGCGGATGCCGGCTTCACTCCAGAGTACCCGGGGTTGACCGATGCCCGCAGCCTGTCGGATTGGCGCCCGCCGTTCCCTGTCGACCTCCGCCGAATTCGCCCTCAAGACGAGGCCTATTGGGACGAGCACAAGGCCACGCCGAAGGCGTTCATCTCGCTCGCCGACGGACAACGGCTCTGGGTGCGCGATCCCGAGCGCTTCGGGCGGCTGACTGCGTTGCGCGTGTCTCCGGCGGCGCTGCGCGATCGGTTCGCGGCTGCGCTGCTGATGCAATTGGATGCCGCCCAGCTCGGCCTGCGCATGCAGGACGTCCGGGCCCGCGCCTTGGCCGCGGGCGAAGGCGCGACGGACTTCGGCGGGTTGTTCCTCGGCTTCAGCCTCTTCCTGATCGTGTCCGCCGCGCTGCTGGTTGCCCTGCTGTTCAAGCTGGGAGTTGAGCGGCGGGGACATGAAGCGGGGTTCATGCTGGCCGCGGGCTTCTCCCGTGCTCGCGTGGCGCGGGTGCTGCTGGGTGAGGCGGGCATCGTCGCGGGGCTGGGCGTCTGCGCGGGGTTGCTGGCGGCCCGCGGGTATGCCGCGTTGATGCTCGCCGGCCTTCGACACGCGTGGGGACCGACCTTTGCGAGCGGCGCGCTCGGTACACACGCGGCGTTTTCGAGCTACCTGGTGGGCGGCAGCGCCAGTCTGTTGTGCGCTGCCCTGGCCGTACTGTGGGCGCTGCGGAGCACGCTGCGCGCCAGCCCGCGAGCCTTGTTGGCACGGGTCGGCACCGAACATGGCACGTCGCTTGCGCGCCGAATGCCGCGGTGGCTCGCAGTGCTCGCCGGCGTCAGCGGCATCGCGGGCGTGGCGTTCCCGCTCCTGGCACCGACGACCGAAACCGCCGGCAGCGGGGCGGCGATCTTCTTCGCCGGCGGCGGCTGCCTGCTGCTCGCCGGTCTGGCCGTGGTGGCACTCTGGCTCGCAGCGGAGCGCCGCGCGGCAATGCGCCCGCACGGCGCCCTGAGCTGGCGCCGAGTCGCTGTGCGCAATGCGCGGCGGGCGCCGGGGCGCAGCTTGCTCACCGTAGCCCTGATCGCCTGTGCCACGTTCGTGATCGCGGCGTTGCAGGCCTTTCGGGTCGATGTTCGGCGCGACGCCGGACTGCGTGAGGCCGGCACCGGCGGGTTTGAGCTGCTGGCCGAATCAGACGCCCCGCTTCTCAACGATCCAGACACCCCGGCGGACGAGGCGGGCCTCGCTCTTTCCGACTCAGCCGAGCGCGGCCTGGCCGACGTCCGCCTGATCGGATTCCGCGTACACGACGGCGACGACGCGAGCTGCCTGAACCTCTACCGGCCTACGCAGCCGCGCGTCCTGGGCGTGCCCGAGATCATGACGCGGCGGGGCGGCTTCGTGTTCGCCGGCAGTCTGGCCAGGACGGACGAGCAGCGCCGCAATCCGTGGCTGCTGTTGCACGTGCCGCCGGCCGACGACGTGATTCCTGCGATTGCGGACGAAGCGGCCGCGCGGTGGCAGATGCACGTGGGGCTGGGGGATGAGTTGTCGGTCACCGATGAACGCGGCCGCGCGGCGCGTCTGCGGCTCGTGGCCCTGTTGCGGGGCAGCGTGCTCCAGGGCGCCGTTCTCATCGGCGAGCCGTCCTTCACGCGGCTCTTTCCGTCGGTCGCCGGCTACCGCTACTTCCTCATCGACGCGCCGCCGGAGCGCACCACGGAAATCGCAGCGACCCTCTCCCGCGACCTGAGCGACCACGGCCTGGCCGTCACGCCCGCGGTGCGCCGCCTCGAGGAATTGCTGGGCGTCCAGGACGTCTACCTCTCGGCCTTCCAGGCCCTCGGCGGCCTCGGTCTGCTGTTGGGCACGGTCGGTCTGGCGGCCGTCATGCTCCGCAACGTCTGGGAACGGCGCAGCGAACTGGCGCTCTTGCGTGCGGTGGGTTTCTCACGCTTCCGGCTGGCCGGCATGGTGCTCAGCGAGAACATATTCCTCGCGGCCGTCGGCCTGGTGCTGGGGCTGCTTTGTGCCGCTTGGGTCGACCTTCCGCATCTTGCAGCGCGCGCGTCGCAGGTACCCTGGGCCTCGCTGCTGATGATGACGGGGGTCATTCTTCTGGCCGCGGTGCTGGCGGGCGCCGCCGCGCTCTACGCGACGCTTCGGGCACCGCTGCTGCCGGCGCTCCGCGCGGAGTAGCATGGTCCAGGTGTCCGTTGAGAAGGAGGACTGACTCCGCGCCGGCGAGCCGCCGGCCGCTACCCGCAAAGCTGGAGCTTTGCGCTACTGGGGCCGCAGGCGATTGCCACCCGCAAAGCTGGAGCTTTGCGCTACTGGGGCCGCAGGCGATTGCCACCCGCAAAGCTGGAGCTTTGCGCTACTTGGGCCGCGGGCGGCCGCTACGAGAACCTGAGAACTGCTCCAGCAGCCCGCCGCAAGAGTCTCCGGTAGGCCACACGCGTGTAATCCCATGAAAGGCTGTCCCCTGCCGGGCGGTTATGCTGCCCGGTGTGGAATTTCGAAACAGGAGACAGCTATGGGAATGAACGAGAGCGTAGC
>JALHJL010000135.1 GCA_022839625.1 Phycisphaerales bacterium | reverse complement strand
TCACCCTGGGCGGGTGTCCCGGCTGGCCTCCGACGGCCACGGACGGGGTGCAGAAGCCCGTGGCGCTCATTCAGCTCATCGAGTTTCACGGGATTCAGGGCGTCCGGAACTGGGCGCAGGCGCTGCAAGAGCGCGGTCTGAAGGCCCAGATGTTCATCCAACGGAACATGCTGGCGGAGTACCCGGAGGACTTCAAGTGGCTGGCCGACCAGGGGCATGAGGTGGGCGGCGGCTACGCCGAAGAGGCCTTCTGGGACGTACCGTATGAGACCCAGTTCGAGATCATGCGTGAGACCAAGGAGATGGTGGAAACGGTCACGGGCAAGCCGATGCGTACGTTCGGCTCGCGTTACTTCGCCTACGACGAGAACACGCTCAAGGCGGCCGACGCCCTGGGGATCGAGTACATCCTGGGGCGCGGCACGAGCGACGTCGAGGTGCTGATCTACGAGCCGGACGAGTACAACTGCAAGATCATCTCGGTCAGCAACGTGACGTTCGAGGACATGGGCCGGGGCAGCCTGTGCGACTACTCGCTGTGGGCGCGCGGGTCCACCGCGGAGGAGTTCAAGCAGGTACTCGAGGAGTCGCTGGCGAAGCACCCGAAGCGACTCATGGTTGCCTCGCACGCGTACCTGGGTGGCATGAAGAAGAGCTGGTGGCAGGTGTACGAGAGCTTGCTGGACAACGACAAGATTCAGTGGGCGGCGAACTTCGATGCGTGGGTGGCCCCGCAGAGTGGCGTCAACATTCAGGTGCCGCTGAGCCAGATCCCGGTCAACCGCGAAGTGAAGTACGACACGCCCGCCCCCTCGGAACCGCTCGACGAGCTGGAGGACGTGGACCAGATGTATAACCCGTGTGCAGTACCATGAGAGCCTGGACAATCCTCGCCGTTGGTGCGTGCGTGGTCGCCGGTGGCTGCATCCGCGGCCCGTCCGTGGTGGAAGTGCCCGACCCGAGCGCGCTGGTCATCTTTCACAACAACACCGGACCGATGTGCTTCGCATGCCTGGACTGGATCGCAGACGCGAAGACGCGGTATCCCGACCTGGTGGTGAAGGAATACCTCGTGTACGAGCCGGTGGGCAGCCTGATGCTGGCGCAACTGATGCAGCCATCGCCGACCAGCGAAGGCGTGTCAACCAGCTTTGGGTACTTGCCCTTCGTCTTCTTCCAGGGGCGGGCTTTCTCGGGCTTCAATGATGAGATCGCCCAGGCCCT
>JALHJL010000134.1 GCA_022839625.1 Phycisphaerales bacterium | reverse complement strand
AGCTCTGCCCGAGCGCTACAGGCCGCCGGCGGGTGGGGGTATGAGTCGGGTCCGTGGGGCCAGGACCCGAACGACGCCGCCAGCCCCGGCCCGCTGGTGGTCTACGGCGCTAACCCCGACCTGCCGCCGATCCTGCTGCTGCACGTCGGCGAACGCTGGTACCAGCCGGACACCGGGCGGTTCATCCAGCGGGATCCGATTGGGCTGGAGGGTGGCATTAACCTGTACTCATACTGTGACTCGGAACCTCTGACGACCGTGGATCCCGAAGGGCTTGCCGGCGGCAAGAAGAGCATTGACAAAGGCATCTTACGCTTTGGCCCATCCAAGAAACTGGTGGGCTACAGGAAGTGGACACACCCCTGGACTCTTCGCTACAAGACGCACCATTTCTACGGATGGAGAGGGTGGGTTGGCTTGGGCGGCCTGGTGTGCATTGCCTGGGACGTGGGCTACGGCGCGGGGACGCTTCTCGACGAGTTGCATCCGTGGACTGACCGCAAGTGGCACGAGCACATTGGAGAGTGGCTGTATTGGGAGGCGTGGCGCGGCGGTGACGTCGAGCGCCAGGGGGACGGGAACGTCTGGTACTGAGCGGCCGTCAGCCGGCGGGCCGGAAGACGCCGAGGAGCCGAGTGCATGGTGACGCAGGCGGAACTGGATCGGTGTGTCTGGGAGGAGGCCCAGCGCTACTTGAACGCCAGTTACGCTGAACTGGCGGAGCTGGCGCGGTGCTCGACGGACGAGTCTCTGGAGTGGCGCTCGTGCTGTGGGGAAGAGGTCGGCCTCGACGTGACAGTAGCAGAATGGGGGCTCCGAAGACGAGTATCGGTTGAGCTCATTATGAGCGCCGGCGACGAGGACCATTCGTTGGTGAGCATAGTGTACTTCGAGAAGTTCCGGTCTGGGAAGATGCGCGGCCCCTGGCCGAAACCGAAGAAAGACACGCCATGATCGAAGAGCCCAGCGCGCTGCCCGGCGTGGGGCGCGCTGAGTGAGCAGCACCGCTCGGAGTTCGCGCCCTGGATCGCCGGCGCGGACTTCCGGACCCGCAACAACCGCCTGGCGGAGTATCGCGAATATGGCCCGGCGGCACAGGACGGGCCGCTGGAGCGGACGGTATACTACACGTACCGGAGCACGGGTCACGTGGCGCATATCACGGTCAAGGACGAGCCGGCCACGCCGGGTCCGAGCATTGTGAAGGACCTGTTCCTGGTGTACGGGACCGAC
>JALHJL010000021.1 GCA_022839625.1 Phycisphaerales bacterium | reverse complement strand
GGTCGGACCGCGGGGCGGTGACGCAGGCCGTGCTGATGAGCATCTACCGCACGCTGCATCTCCGCGGCCACGACCCGCTGCGGACCCTCGCGGAGGCCCCTCCAAACCTACCTGCAAACCGGCCAACTCCCGCCACTACCCGCCCCAGCCATTGCCGGCGGGCGAACTGTTCCCCGATCTTTTCTTGCGCGGACTATTGGGCGTGACACTTTGACAAATTCCCCAAACTTCGTTTGACTGCCGGACATTGTTCGGTTATTATTAGGTACGGGCGAGGCTCAGCTCGCCCGCCATCGTGGGAACGGAAGATGCTCTCGCTCGGAGAAGACATCCTGCCGATTGCGCCCGGCGTCCGCGCGCCAACCTCCGCACGCCGGGCGTCCCACCTTTCCAAATCACCGTGCGCGATTCGGCTACACTCGTGGGTGCCATGGGCAACTGAAGGTTGCCCGTGCAGGTCGAAACACGGGCAAGCTGTGCTTGCCCATGGCACCCGAGCGCCGCACGATTGCGCACGGCGATTTAGTGGGCCGCCTCACAAACAACTGGGCCTTGGCAAAGCGGGGGCGGCGTCTCGGCCCGCCCCGGCAGGCATGGCGGCCTGCCCCACTTACGCGCAAGTTTCTGCGGGGCAGCACACTAGTGATACAGGGCTTTGGAGGCCCAGGAACCCCCGGCTGGCAGAACTGGCCGAGCAGATTCGTCAATTGCACTACCGCGATCGCCGGCCGCCTGCACGCTGTCCCAGCGGCTTGCCCGAGCTCGACGCCGCGCTCGGCGGCGGGTTCGTTGTGGCGGCCGTCCACGAGTTGGTGGCGGTAGAGGAAGGCGTCGCGGCCTGGTCGTTGGCATTACGGACGGCGGCCCGCGCCGCCGGCAGTCACAAGTGGGTCTTCTATATCGATAGTCACCAGGAGCTTTATCCGCCCGGCGTCGTGCAGCTCGGCGTGCCGCTGGGGCGGTTGCTGGTCATTCGCGTGTCGTGGTCGGTGGATGCGTTGTGGGTTTGCGAGCAATCGTTGCGGTGCCGGGCTGTCGCCGCGGTGGTGCTACCCTTGCGGACCATCGACGCCTATCGGTTCGTTGCAAAAGGGGACAGGTACCGCGAGAGACCCACGCAGCGCTCCCGTGAGGGCCCGCCGGCGCGGAGCCGGTCCCCTTTTTCGACGGACACCTATGTGTCCCGACGGCTCCAACTAGCCGCCGAGGCCGGCGGAAGTCTGGGGCTGTTGATTCGTCGCGGCCGGTGCGAGGGCCACACCTTCGCGGCCAGCCGGCTGCGGTTGGAGCCGCTCGTCGGTCCGGCCGGAGTCCGCCGAATACAGGTCACTGTGCTCAAGCTGCGGGAAGGCCGGCCGTGCGCACCGTTTGTGGTGGAGTGGCCTGATGCGGCGGATTCTGTGCCTGCACCTGCCGTACCTGTCGACGGAGCGGGCGTGGCGCGACAGTGCATCGGCGGTTGACCACGGCCGGCCGCTGGCCTTAACGCGGCCCGTGGGCTCGTCGTTGGTCGTCGAGGACGTGTGCCCGCACGCCCGTCGGCTGGGCGTGCGGCCGGGATGGTCCCTCGCGCAGGCTCAGGGCCTCGTGCCTGAACTGGCCACGTTGACATACGACCCCCAACGCGACCAGGTCGCCCTGGAACAACTCGCAGGCTGGGGCCAGCGTTTCAGCCCGCTGGTCGAACCGGTGCCGCCGAACACGCTGCTGGTCGATGTCACGGGCTGCCAGCGGCTTTTCGGCGGCGAGGAGCCGATTGCCCGCCAGGCGGTCGCCGGCCTGAGGCAGCAAGGCTTTCACGCTCGCGCGGCGATTGCCGACACCGTCGGAGCCGCTTACGCTCTGGCCGTGGCAGGCGATGAGCCGCTTCTCATCGCACCGCCCGGACAAACGAGCGCCTACCTGGCACCGCTGCCGCCCGCCGCGTTGCGCCTGAATCCGCCAGCCGGCGAGCGGCTGGAAGCCCTGGGCATCCGTACCATCGGCGACTTATTGACGTTGCCGCGTGCCGCGCTGCCGGCCCGTTTTGGCTCGCAACTGGTGTTGCGCTTGCAGCAGGCCCTGGGCGAAGTTTTTGAGGGCGTTACGCCGTATCAGCCGCCGGAAGTACCGCGCGCCTACCAGTCCTTTGAGACGCCGGTGACGGATTGGCCGGTGCTCTTGGCGGTGGCGGGCGGGCTGCTGACGAAGTTGCTCGGGCAGTTACAGCGGCGCGCGGCAGCCCTACGACGGCTGGAGGGTCTTGTTTACTACGAGCAGGCCGCGCCGCTGGTCGTCACGATCGGCCTGGCGCGGGCGTCGCGAGCTCATCGCCACGTGCTGGAGCTGCTGACCGAGCGTCTGGAGCGGGTGGACCTCACGCCGGGAGTGACGGGGCTGATGCTGGTGGCGCGGGAAACCTCGCACTGGCCCGGCGGGCAAGGCGAACTCTTCGAGTCGCGCGAGCCGGGGGATGACGAGGCGCTGGGTTGCCTGGTGGATCGGCTGGCGGGGCGGCTTGGGTGGGAGGCCGTCGTGCGCCCGCAACTGGTGGACGATCACCAGCCCGAGATGGCGTTTCGATGGGTGTCGGTCAGCGAAGCCGGCTGCGCGCCACTAATTAGGGACAGTCACCTATTTTTGCCCATGGAAATAGGGGGCTGTCCCTATTTTCGGCGGCCGGTGCGGTTGCTGGCGCGGCCGGTGCCGATCCGTGTCATCGCCCTGGTGCCGGACGGCCCGCCGACATGGTTCTGGTACCACGGGCGGGAACACGTGGTCGCTCAGGCGGACGGTCCGGAGCGGCTGGAAACCGCCTGGTGGCGCGGCCCGGACATCCGGCGCGATTACTTTGTGATTACCGCCAAGACCGGCGAGCAATTCTGGGTCTTCCGCGCGGTCTCCGAGCGGCGATGGTACGTGCACGGGATCTTCGCGTGACCGCCCACGCCGTCGTGTGCGATCCGGTGGTGCGACCAAGACGTGCTCGACAGGCGAGCGCATCGGCACACACGCGCTCGGTTGCGCTTCCCGTTCGGGTTCTGATGAGTGCACGCATGCGCCGGGCGTCCTGAGCGCGCTACTCCGCGCTGCCTTTGCCCCCTGGTGCAACTCGGCTTACGCCGGTGCGTGGTGCGCGGGCCGGCCGGACAGCCAGCGCGTGTAGAACGTCTGGATGGAGACGTAGAAGTAGCCGACGATGAAGATGAGCAGGAACGGCAGGGCCATCGAGACCCGCTCGAACCAGTTCCTGAAGAACATCAGCGACGCGGCACAAGCCACCAGGTAGATCGCCATCGCCAGCTCCGCCCACGCCTGCCAGTTCTTCTTGAGCTGGAACCCCCCCAGTCGGCGCCGCCAGTCGTGCGTGGTCTGGGCGGCGTCGCCGAACTTCGGCGTGCGGACGAACTCGCCGGTCTGGCCGAAGAAGCCGCTGAGCGCAGCGATGGCGTTGTTGAAGGCGATGCCGATGCCGACCGCCATCAGGGTGGGCACGTGCCGCAGGCCATACCACCAGCCGCGTAAGAGCTGCTGCTGGCTGACGATATAGAAAGCGGTGGTCGAGCCGAAACCGATCACGAACAGGGCCATCTCGAACCAGAGCACCCACTGCGGCTGGGGCTTGGTGAGCATGAGTTTGGCGACTAGCGCTGGCCCGACGAGCAAGCTCAACAATACGACGAGCACGTAGACCGCGCCGCTGGTCAGGTGGAAGAAGGCCTCCACCTTGACCCACCACTTCGCATCGCTTTGCAGCACGCTCGGGAGCATCTTGAGGCAGGTCTGCGCGCCGCCCTTCGTCCAGCGGTGCTGCTGGGCCTTGAAGGCGTTCATCTCGGGCGGCAGCTCGGCCGGCGAGGTCAGCTCCGGCAGGAACACGAACTTCCACTTGCGGAGCTGCGCCCGATAGGACAGGTCCAGATCCTCAGTGAGCGTGTCGTGTTGCCAGCCGCCCGCGTCAGAGATGGCGGATTTCCGCCAGATGCCCGCAGTACCGTTGAAGCTCATGAAGCGCCCGGTACGGTTGCGGGCGGTGTGCTCGATGACGAAGTGTCCGTCGAGGAGGATGGCTTGGGCTTGGGTGAGCAGCGAGAGATCGCGGTTCAAGTGCTCCCAGCGAGTCTGGACCATGCCCACCTGCGGGTCGGTGAAGTAGTGGATGGTCTCGTGCAGGATGTTCGCGGGCGGCAGGAAATCCGCGTCGAAAATGGCGATGAACTCCCCGCTGGCCTCCTTGGTGCCCTCCTCCAGGGCGCCGGCCTTGTACCCGACGCGGTTGGTGCGATGCCGGTACGCAATGTCGATGCCGGCGGCCCGCATCCGCTCGACCGTTTCGCGGGCGATGGCCTGCGTATCGTCGGTCGAATCGTCCAGAACCTGGATCTGGAGCCGGTCCCGGGGGTAATCGACGGCGCAGGCCCGCTCGATGATCCGCCGGGCGACGTACTGCTCGTTGTACATCGGTAGCTGGATGGTGACGCGCGGCAACTCGCCGAACCGGCCCGCGGCCTGAGGTCGGCTCTGCCGGACGCGGTAATAGAGCAGGACCAGGAAGTAGCGGTGCGCACCGTAGATACAGATGAGCGTGAGCACCGCCAGATAGGCGTAAATGGCCAACTGAGCTAATGTCTGGGTCTGCATAGGCAACTGGCCCGCCAGAACTCGTTTGCCGCCGCTACCGCCAGCGGTCTACCCACAAACGGGTAATCGTAGGATCGCCCGCCGGGCAGGTCAATCGGCCGGCGGGGCGGATTTGGCCATCTCGCCGCCCGGCCGAAACCTGCTAAGATCGGAGGGTTGACACCGATGCGGCCGGGCGTATCCGCGAGTTGCCGATCGTCAGGCTGGGCAGGGCGCCCGACCGGTCAGCCCTGGGAGTGAATGTTGGCCAAGCTGTCGAAGGAACCAGTGGAAGCTCAACGGCGGCACGAGCGGACCGCCGCCATCCGGGAGTTCGCCGACCGCTTCCTGGCCGGCGAGAACCAGGACCTGTTCGCGGAGATGCTCGTGACGGTCTGCCGGCTGGCGCGGGACGAGGCCGGCCGGGGCGACGTCAAGCTGCTGAACAAGGCCCTGGCCGAGCTGCGGTACGCGCTGAAGGTCTTCGCCCCCTACGCCACCACCCGCAAGATCAGCATCTTCGGCTCCAGCCGCACGCCCGAGGACCACCCGGACTACCAGCAGGCCGTGCGGTTTGCGCGCCGGATCCGCGAGAGCGGCTGGATGGTCATTACCGGGGCGGGCGACGGGATCATGAAGGCGGGGCACGGCGGCGCAGGCCCGGAAGCGAGCTTCGGCGTGGCGATTCGGCTGCCGTTCGAGCAGAGGACGAACACGATCATCGCGGACGACGCGAAGCTCGTGAGCTTCCGGTACTTCTTCACGCGCAAGCTGATGTTCATGAAGGAGGCCTCGGCGGTGGCGCTGTTTCCCGGCGGGTTCGGGACGCAGGACGAGGGCTTCGAGGCCCTGACGCTGATTCAGACCGGCAAGGCCCCGCTTATCCCAATCGTCATGCTGGAGCAGCCGGGCGGGACGTATTGGCCGCAGTGGCGCGCCTACGTGGCGGCGGAGCTGCTGCGAAACGGCATGATCGACGCGGAGGACATGTACCTCTTCCGCTTCACGGACGACGTGGACGTCGCCGTCCGCGAAGTCATGCAGTTCTATCGCGTATACCACTCGATGCGCTACGTGGGCGAAGACCTGGTCCTGCGGTTGCAGCGGCCGCTGTCGGACGCGACGCTGCGGCGGCTCAACGATGAGTTCGGCCGGATCCTCGCCGCCGGCGCGATCGAGCAGTGCGGGATTCTACCGGAGGAGAACGGGGAGCATCCGGACCTGCCGCGCCTGAGGCTGCGATTCGACCGCAGGAGCATCGGGCTGCTGCGGCGCTGCATCGACGTGATCAACCAGGAACCAGTCGCGGAGTCCGCATAGCGGGCCGCACGTGCCGCGAATGACCAGCGCAGGCGGCGGCGTCAGGGCGCCCGGTCGGTTGGCGGGGCCAGAGCGTATAGCTCGTAGGGGGCCATCCTGGCGATCAGCCGGGCTTGGCCGCTGCGCACCAGCGGCCCGAACGCCCTCCAATAAGCCTGAAACCGCCGATCGAGCGGTATCGCGTGCGTCACCTGCGTCCGCCGGAGGTACGCGACCAGGTGCGTCCGTGCGTGTTCCAGGTCTGCCTCCGCCATGCCGCGCGTTGTGATGCGGCCGCACTGGCCGAAGCGGCGGTCCGGCGGATACCAGACGGAAACCGGGTCGTAAGGCGGCCCGGGGGGAACGGCTTTGCGACCGGTCCGCAAGAACACGTACCCGCTGTACTCGACGCTGATGACGGCATCTGCGGGAACGTGCGTGCGGATGAGTTCGACGACGGCCGCCCGGCGCGGCTCCTCCATCGCCCCCATGTCAATGACCCAGCCGAGTCCCAACAGCGGCTGCATGCGTCGAAAGCCCAGGAGCGCGGCGACGAGCAGCAAGCCGGCGAGGGCGGCGATGCGGGCGGCACGCAGGTGCCCCGTCCGCCGCGCCACGATCCGCAGCGCGCCCGACAACAGGCTGTACAGCCCCAGCAGCTCGAGCGGAAGCACGAGGGGCAGCACGGCCACTACGAACCGCACGCAAGGGAACGGCCATACGAGCACCATGCCGAGGTACAGGAGCAAGTACAGGTGGACCGCCGTCCATCCTCGCCGCCACGTGTTCCACGCGCCCACGGTCAACAGAGCCAGCGTGACCAGCATCGCCAGGTAAACGGGCAGTGCACGCCCCGGCGAGCTGCCGAGCATCGCCGCCAACTCCTCGCCGGTCCAGATGGGAGCCAGCAGCTCGGCCATGGAAAGAGCCAGATCGGAGGCGTTGAGATACGCGATTCGAGCCAGCGTCCCCAAGTCCGGTGCGATCCAGGCGGAGTAGTCCAGGTCGTAGCGGAAACGCTCCAGCATCGGCTGGTTCACCAGCTCTGCCGCCGCATGCGCACACCAGGCGTGCCAACTCAGGAGTGCGAGTGCCGGCCCTGCCGCCGCCAGTGCGAGCGCCTTCCAGCGCCGCCGCAGCGCAAGGTCCGCCAGGATCGCCACGATCAGGCTGAGTCCCACGGACCGCGTGAGGTAGGCGGCGGCGGCGAGCACGCCAGTGCCGACGGCCCAGGGCCAGGTACGCCCGGGACCGGTCGGGGCCGCGTTCCTTGCGGCCAGGCGGTGCGAGGCGGCCAATGCCGCAAGCGAGACCACGAGGTAGAGCGGCTCGGACATCGCGGTCCTGAGCAGGTCGAGTGTGTTGAGCGTGGTAAAGGCAAGCAGGACGCCCGCCAGGGGCAGGAACCAGAGCAGCCCCCAGGCGCGGCGCATGAGCCGATAGGCCAGCCATGATCCGCAGCCCCAGAGCAGCGCGTTCAAGGCCCGCACGTAGAACATGTTCTGCGGAAAGTCCGGCGCCAGCCGCCACACCGCGGAAAGCAACAGCGGGTACAGCGGGGGATACTTCGTCTGGTGCGGCTCGCCGGGCAGCTCGATGTGCCGATACCCGTGACCGTGGGCGAGGGCCTTGGCGGTGGCGACGTACACGCCGTCGTCGACGAACGCACCGGTGATGCCGGGCAGGCGGGCGCTCTTGCCGGCCATGAGCGCCGAGGTCACGACGAGTACGGCGAGCACGAGCACGTCGGGCAGGTCGAGCCGGCGGCGCGTGACCTGCGGCACCGGGCTTGGCTGACGCGCTGCGTGCGCCGCAGCTTTCGGTGGCCGGCCTGATTCACGTGTTGGCATGGCCTCGGAACCGGACTCCAGAGAGTATTCGTGCTCGACCACGGCCCCGGATCGCCCGCGTTTGGGGCGCGGCGCGGGTATTCCGCGGCCCGCGCGGAGGGCTGTCAAGCGAGATCGCGCGGGCCCACGGGGACAAGGGACCCGATCAGCAGGACGCGCGAGACCCGCCTCTGTCGCCCTCGCGGTGCTTGTCATAAGATTGGGGCCGCGGGCGACCCCGGGGCCGGCACCCTGGGCTACGTTCGGCCGCCCCGGATGGGGCTCTGTGGTCGGCGCCGCGACCGACGCGCCGTCGGATGGCCGTCGGGGGGCGCTCGTGGCGGACAGTGTTCACCGTCCGCGGCTGAGAGTTGCTGGCTGAAATCGGATAGCCTGTCTCGGAGTCACACCTTGCCTGGAACTACCAAGACCCGCCGCAAACCCAGCGGTCGCGATCGCGCCGCCGCCGGCGAGCGCATCGCCAAGCTGGCCCGCGCGGTCGTGGGCGTCATCCACGACCGCAAGGACCCCTATGTTGACATCCCGTCGCGCACGCTCAGCAACGTCCAGTTCAACGAGACCAAGCGCATCATCGAGCTGCTCGACGGCAAGCAGCGCCGGTCGTTCTTCAGCCTCCTCGGCCGCCGCAAGGGCGAGGGCAGTCAGGCCAAGAAGTTCATGCAGACGCTGCGGGTCGCGGAGGTCTGCCGCAAGCTGATCGACGCCGGCGACTCGACCAGCATCCGTGACCTGTACTACAACCTGAAGGTGCCGATCAAGTCGCCGGACGGAAAGGCCAAGGAGCTGATCTTCTTCGAGCAGGAAGAGTCCGACCCGATCATCGAGGACATCGAGGTCACGGTCGGCGCCTTGCGGGAGGAGCTCGGCGTCCACGCCGAAACCAAGGGGGCGATGGTCGGCCCCATGACCATCCTCGACAACGGCGACCGGATCGACCTGGCGACGATGGGCTCCGGCGGCTGGGCCGTCCCGAGCATCGTCGAGGGTGACGTGATCGAGTTCGTTAAGTGTGCCGCGAAATACGTCCTCTTGATCGAAAAAGGCGCGATCTGGCAGCGTTTCAACAAGGACCGCTTCTGGGACCGCCAGAAGTGCATGATCATCCACGGCGGGGGCCAGCCGCCGCGCGGGGTCCGGCGGCTCGTGTTTCGCATGCACCACGAGCTGAAGCTGCCGGTGTACGTGCTCGTGGATAACGACCCGTGGGGCTACTACATCTACAGCGTCGTCAAGCAGGGCTCGATCAACCTGGCGTTCGAGAGCCAGCGGATGGCGATACCGGCGGCGCGGTTCATCGGCATGAGCAGCTTCGACGCGGAGCGGTTCGACATTCCGCCGCACGTGCCGATGCCGCTGACGGAGGAGGACCGCCGGCGGGCGCGGGAGATTCGCGAGTACCCGTGGTTCGTGAAGCTGGAGCTGGAAGCGCTGTCGAACAAGCATTTCAGCTTCATCACGGAGGAGTACCTGCCGCGGAAGCTGGCGGAGAAGAGGTGGTTGGATTGACCGACGGTCGTGCAGGCGATTGCAGCGCAGCGCAGTTTGGGTGAGGATACGAGTTTGAATGACATGCCCAGCGCCGGACATCTTTGACAAAGTGCGTCTGCCAGCGGAACTGGATGCGCGACTTCGCGACATGAACCCCTGGTGGGCGGGCAAGCCCGGCCGCGTGCTGCCGCGTTTTCGGCGCTGGGCTTTCCAGACCTTGCTGAAGAAACTAGATGCGGGCCTGGCACCAGCCACGGTCCTGCGCGGTGCACGTCAAGTCGGCAAGACTACGCTCCAAGAGCAGGTGATTCAGCACCAGCTTCACGAGTGTGCCGTTGACCCACGGCGCATCCTCCGCGTCCAGTTTGACGAGATCCCGAGCCTGATGGGGATTCGAGAGCCGTTGCTGGCGATCGCAGACTGGTACCAGAACCGTGTTCTCGGCCAGACCTTCAACGAGGCCGCGCACGCAGGCCAGCCGGCGTACATCTACCTCGATGAGGCGCAGAACGTTGCAGACTGGGCGCCTCAACTCAAATCGCTGGTGGACCATCACACGGTGCGCGCCGTGGTCACTGGAAGCTCGGCGTTGAGGATCGAGGCTGGCCGCGACAGCCTTGCAGGACGGATCACCAGCGTGGAACTCGGCACGCTGCTGCTGCGGGAGATCGCGGAACTGCGCTTCGGTGCACGTCTGGAGCCCGCGCTTCAGCACAACGGGCTGGAGCCGCTTCTGCGGCCCGACTTCTGGCGCGATCTGGCGCAGTGGGGGCGGACACAGGTCGAGATTCGGGATCGCGCCTTCTGCGCGTTTTCCGAGCGCGGGGGCTACCCGGTTGTGCACGCCCGCGCGGAGGTCCCTTGGCCGGAGGTGGCCGATCAACTGAACGAGACCGTCATCCGGCGCGTCATTCAGCACGACTTGCGGATGGGCGAGCGGGGACGCAAGCGAGATGCGGAGCTTCTGGAGGAAGTCTTCCGTCTCGCATGCCGTTACGCCGGACAAGCCCCGAGCCAGGCCACCCTGCAAGCGGAAATCCGACAGGCCCTGCATGCCAACGTCGGGCCGCAGCGCCTGAACAGCTACCTTCGTTTCCTGGACGGGGCCCTGCTCCTGAAACTGATCCGGCCTTTGGAAATACGTCTGAAGCGGCGCAAGGGCCACGCCAAGTTGTGCCTGGTCGATCACGGCTTGCGCGCCAGTTGGTTGGAGGAAGTCGTGCCGCTTGCGCCAGAGGCGCTGGCGGCCTCATCGCACCTCGCCGACCTGGCTGGCCACTTGGCCGAGAGCGTCGTGGGGGCCTTTCTGTCGGGCATCCCGCACCTCGACGTCGCGCATTTCCCCGAGCGCCCGGCGGAACCCGAAATCGACTTCGTGCTGACGATCGGCGAAAGACGCATTCCGGTCGAGGTGAAGTACCGCCGCCAGATCGATCCCTTCCGCGACACAGTCGGCCTGCGCTCGTTCCTCGAGCGAACAAACTACAACGCGCCTTTCGGGATTCTCGTGACGATGATGGACCTGCCGTCGCTCGATGATCCGCGCATCGTACCTGTGCCGCTGGCATCCCTGCTCCTGTGCCGCTGACGGAGGAAGATCGCCGGCGGGCGCGGGAGATTCGCGAGTACCCGTGGTTCGCGAGTGAAGCTGGAGCTGGAAGCGCTGTCGAACAAGCATTTCAGCTTCATCACGGAGGAGTACCTGCCGCGGAAGCTGGCGGAGAAGAGGTGGTTGGATTGAGCCCACTTCGTCCCATCAGGCGACGAGGCCGTCTTCACAGAGGGCCCGCAGGCCGCACTCCGTCGCGCGCCCAGCACGCTGAGCACGTCATTCGGACGGCCCGCCCGCGGCCCGGCGGCGGAGGACAAGCTGCTGTAACTGCGGGTCGGTGCCGAAGCGGACCATCTCCTGCCAGCGCTCGCGCGGCAGCCAGCCGAGGTTCCGGGCGCAATCGACCACCCAGGTCACGCGTTGTTCGTCCAGGTACGGCCCCGTCGGAAGCCCCTCTCTGAGCCGCGCCAGGTACGACCGGTCATTCACGAGCCCATCGAGATTGATGAGCGTCCGCCGGCTGAAATACGCCAGCTCGCCCGCATTCCACGCCGCGATGCGTTCGTCCACCGGGACATACTTTCGCAACCACTCCGCGGCGGCCAGACGATTGCTCGTGGCGGTCTCGCTCGTCGGCATGACAAACAGGGCTGCCGCCGCCACGCTGATGCGGCCGAACGCGAGAAGCAGCGGCCAAAGCGGGTCCTGGAGCCCGGAAGTCCCCAACGAAGACCGCCGCTGCGCCGCGGCATTCGGGTCGGGCGGCGGGTCCGCGCCGGCGGAAGCCTGCGGCTCTGGAGCCGTGTCGGGCGCTCTTCGCGCTAGTTGCTGCACGCCGGCGGCGCACGCGCAGCCGATCCACAGGCACATCGACACGTACTGTGGCCCGTAGTACCAGAGCGTGTCGAGGTAATAGCCGCTGAGCCACAGGCGGATCGCCAGCACGTGCGCACCGAGGGCCGCCAGCCAAACCCAGGCCCAGCCGCGAATCGTGAGTATTCGGCGCCAAAGCAGTAACGCAAAGAGGGCCAGGATTGCCACGCGCACGAGCGAAGACAACGCTCGCGGCCAGAGCACGCCGATGCTGCCCGCGAGCGTCTTGATGAGCACCAGGGCACTTTCGAGCAGCGCGCGCAGCAGCACGAGGGGTGTCCAGTGCGGCTCCAACCCCGCCGCGACCAGGCGCTTCACTTGTCCCGATACGGGCGTCAGCGTACCGCCGGCCCACGAGTTGAATGCCGCCAAGCCCGCCAGCAGCGCGAGCGAAACGACGCCCGCTAAGACCAGGCCCCGCCACGCCGCGTGGCAATGCGCGAGCCACACCAGGCCCAGGCCCACGATCGCGGCCGGCACGAGGCAGTCCAGCCGTGCCCACACGAGCAGTCCGAGCAGGGCGGCGACCGCAAGCCAGCGGGGCGTTGCCCGCGGGCTGTTGAGCAGTCCGTGCATTTGCAGCAGCACGCCAGCGGTGACGGTGCCGACCAGCGCGTTCTCCAGGCCGATCAGCGCCGGCCGGCCGGCGACGCAGTACATGCTCCAGAGCGCGACCGTCCAGACCGCGGCCAGCGCTCCACCCAGCCTGCGAGCCAGCCGCATGAGCAGGAAGCCGCTGATCGTGTTGAGCAAGGCAACCAGCACGAGCGCCAACCGAAGCAGCACGACGTGGTCGCTCGTCAGGCCCGCGAGCCCGCGTAGCAGGATCCCCCACAGCGCTTGAAACCCGTTGGTGCGATGCAGTCCGTCGAACGTCGGGAAACCGTGCGGGGTCCAATTCAGGGCAACTTGCAGCGCCAAGTACGTGTCGTCCGCGGTCAGCGTCTGGGTGATCCACGCCGCGGGGCGCAGCGCTGCGGCGACCTGCCACGCCAGTGCCGCCAACAACAGCAGGGCCAGGGCACCCTGCCGGCACTGGCCGACGTAGGAAACTGCTGCCGGGCGATTCCACATGCCGCGCCCAACCCGGGACCCGGTACCGCGCCGCCGCGCGCGGCGGATACCGGCCCCATGAGGGTACGCGGCCGGCGTGACTTATTCGAGCGTGCGCACTCGCACGCCGCGCCCGCGCGGGCACCCCCGCCCGCGATGCGCCGGCGACCATGCGGATGGGGAGCTACTTCGGCCAGACCTTCTCGCCGGTCTGTGCGTCCGTGAGAATGATCGCGTCCACGGGGCAGACCTGGGCTGCCTGGAGAACTTCCTCGGGGGTATGACCGTCGGAGTTCGTCACCTTGGCGATGTTGTCGCCGTCCATCTCGAAGGTGTTGGGCGCCTCGCCGCAGCAAGCGCCATCGCCGATGCACAGCTCGCGGTCGACCTCGATCTTGTACTTCGCCATCGCAGCCACTCCTTCTGACCGCGCCCGCAGCATCCAGCGAGCGGCGGCGTAGTGTCCCGTTACCATCGGCGAGCGACCGACTCGCCGGGGCACGCCGGCCGGTGAGATGCACGCCGCGTACCGCACGGGGGCATCCGGCCAGCCAACGAATCTCTTCTCTTAGTGCACCGGGCGCTCATCTGTCAACCGGCCAGGCCGGCGGGTGCCGCCCGGTTGGGGAAAATCCCGCAGCCCGGAGGCGATGGCGCCGAATTGCGGAGGAATTGCGCAGACTTTGGCTGGTTCACGCGTCTTCGCGGCGGCGGCGGCGTCCGAGGACGCGGTTCTTGACGAGCTCCCACATCCCCAGCCCGCGTGGGCCCCGGACAATCTCCACGAGCAGCAACGTCACATCGTCGTGCGACAGCGTGGCGGTGTGCGTATGCGCGAGCACCGCGTCCACGATGGCCCGTGCGAGTGCGTGCACGTCAACATGCCGGTTTCGCTCCAGCAACTCGGTCAGCCGCGTCTCGCCGTACAGCTCCCCGTCCGGGCCGGGAGCTTCAAGCACGCCGTCCGTCACGAGCAGAAGCCGGTCGCCGATTCCCACGCGCAGCTTGCGGCGCGAGAACGAGGTCTGCGCATCGATCGCCAGCGGCAGGTCGAGGAGCCGTGCGTCATCGCCGGCCCGCACCGGGGGCGGCATGGGCAACCAGTGGTCGGCGCCGCGACGGTACACCCACGCCGGTGGGTGCCCTGCATAGCTGAGCGACAGTGACCGCAGCGGCGGGAAGTAGCTTGCCGTCACCGCCGTGGTCATGGGCGCATCGCTCTCGGCCGCGAGGCGTTCGTTCAGGGCCGCCAACACGCGGCGTTCGTCGAAGTTATTCATGTACCGCCGCAGGAGGCGGTGAATCTCGCCCCCGACGAGCGCGACGGACGGCCCGTGACCGGCGACATCGGCCAGGCACATGCGGGCGATCAGGCCGGAACTGCAAATGGAGAGGTAGTGGATGTCGCCCCCGCGGCCACCCTCACAGGGCTGCGAGAATACCCAGCCACGAAGGCCCGGGAGCTCGACTGCGGCGTCGATGGGCCGGTTGCCGCCCCAGATTTCGGCGCAGACGAACTCCGGCACCGAGTGGACCGCGGACACCGCTGGGGATACTGACTCCGACGCCATCACCGGCCTCCCACCCACGATTATACGGCCGTGCCCTGAGCGGGCACTCCTACGCCGCAGTTCTTCGTGTAGAATAGGGCGATATGGCGGGCACCGGCCGGGAGAGCGCGGCCGGTTCGTCCCCGGGGCAATTGCCCCCCTCGTCCGCTGGAGAGGCAGTATGAGTACGAAGACCGTTCATCACGCAAGCAAGCACGGCCGCGGCCACGGCCCCCACCCGGACCCGACCACGATGTCGGGGATACCGATCAAGCGCGTCTATGGTCCCGAGGACGTGGCGGGTATCGATCCGGCCCGCGACATCGGGCAGCCAGGCCATTTCCCCTTCACCCGCGGCATGCACCACGACATGTACCGCAAGCGCGTCTGGACCATGCGGCAGTTCGCCGGCTTCGGCAGCGCGCGGCAAACCAACGAGCGCTTCAAGTACCTCCTGGAGAAGGGCCAGACGGGCCTCAGCACGGCGTTCGATCTGCCGACCCTCATGGGCCGCGACTCGGACGATCCGCTATCGCTGGGCGAAGTCGGCAAGTGCGGCGTCGCGATCGCCTCGCTCGAAGACATGAAGGTGCTCTTCGACGGGATCAACCTGGGCGAGGTCAGCACGAGCATGACGATCAACGCGCCGGCGGCGATCCTGCTGGCGTTCTACATCTGCGTGGCCCGGGAGCAAGGCGTCCCACTGGACAAGCTCCGCGGCACGCTCCAGAACGACATCCTGAAGGAGTTTCACGCCCAGAACGAGTTCGTGTTCCCGCCGGGGCCGAGCGTTAAGCTGGTCATCGACACGATCGAGTACTGCACGCACCACCTGCCGCAGTGGAACACGGTCAGCATCAGCGGCTATCACATCCGCGAGGCGGGCGCGACGGCCCCGCAGGAACTGGCGTTCACCATCGCCGACGGGATGTGCTACGTGGAGGAGTCGCTCAAGCGCGGCCTGGACATCGACGCGTTCGCGCCGCGGCTGAGCTTCTTCTGGGATCTGCACAACGAGTTCTTCGAGGAAGTCGCCAAGCTGCGGGCGGCCCGGCGGATGTGGGCCCACATCATGCGGGACCGCTTCAAGGCCAAGCTGGAGCGGAGCTGGTGGCTGCGTTGTCACTGCCAGACCGCCGGGGTGTCGCTCACCGAGCAGCAGCCGATGGTGAACATCATCCGCGTCGCGTACCAGGCGCTGGCCGGCGTGCTGGGCGGCACGCAGTCGCTGCATACCAATAGCATGGACGAGACGCTGGCCCTGCCCACTGAGAACGCGGTCAAGATCGCGCTCCGCACGCAGCAGATTATCGCCGACGAGACCGGCGTGACGCGGACGGTCGATCCGCTCGGCGGCAGCTATTTCATCGAGTCGCTGACCAACGACGTGGAACGTCAGGCGCGGGAGATCATCGATCACGTCTACGACAACCTCGGCGGCGTGCTGCCGGCGACGGAGCAGGGCTACTTCCGCCGGGCGATCGCCGATTCGTCGGCCCGCTATGGCGCCGAGTTCGACCACGGCGAGCGGATCATGATCGGCGTTAACAAGTACGTGGAGCACGACTTCGAGCGCATCCCGACCCTGAAGATCGACGAGTCGGTGGAGCGCGCGCAGGTCGCGCGGCTGAAGGACATGAGGCGGCGTCGCGACGCGCAGCGGCACGCGGCGGCCCTGGCCCGGCTGCGGCAGGATGCGCTGGACGGCGCGAATGTCATGCCGGCGCTGATCGACGCGGCCGAGGCGGGCGCGACCGTCGGCGAGATGATGGACACGCTGAAGACGGTGTACGGCCAATACGACGGCGGGCCGGAGTTGTAGGGCCGGACCGGAGCCTGCCCGCCGCGGCGGGTGTCCGGGGCGCGTGGCGGCCACGCTCTGTCCCGGGCAGGGGTTACGCAGGCGCGTCAGAACTCACACCACGGCATGCCGTATTCCTGGTACGACACGAGCGTGACCGCGCCGAACGCATCCACGTCGATGACCCAGTAGCGATGGCAGTCGCAGCCATCGAAGCAGTCCCAGAAGCCGTCGTCAATCGAGTACCGGTAGCGGCTGGGCAGGACCTGGACCGTGATCTGGTCGTCCATCCCGATGTAGTAATCCGGATCGGCGTACTGGACCGCCGCGAGCGCCGTGTACACCGGCCCCAGCGCGACCGCGTTCAGGTTGTCGCAGAACGTGAGCACCCACCAGTCGCCGAACAGGTGGTGTTCGTTCGTGACGAGGTAACACGCATTGAGGGCCTGGTACTCGTCCAGCGGTTGACCCGCCACGAGCTTGACCATCAGCTTGTTGGGCACGTAGTCCGGGTCGTCGATCACGTCAACGAGTCCAGGATAGAGCACACGGATCAGCGCGAGGTTTTGCAGAATGCGCGCATACTGAGCGTCCGGGGCGCGTAACTGGCCGGTCAGGGCCATCGCCAGCATCTCGGCTTCGAGGTTCTCGCGGTGCGCGCCGTAGCCGAAGTACGTGCGCCCGACCTCGCGCGCCAGCCCCGCGAGGTCGCGCAAGTCGACGTCGCCGTCGTCGTCCCGGTCAGCGCGGCCGAACGCGTCCGGGTCGCAGCCGGCCGGCAGCCCGCCGTCCGGCCCGGCCATACACGCGGAGAACGCCGCGAGATCGCCGGAGTCGACGATCCCGTCGGCATTCACGTCCCCCGCACCGTAGCATTGTGGTTGTGCCGCGAGCGGGGCGACTGTTGCGGCCAGCGAGATCGCCACGACGGCTTGCAGCAGACGGACCATAGTCATGTCCTCCTTTGCGCGACTCGGGCACGCGCCCGAGCGAGGTTGGCGCATACATTGTACCGCGCCCGATTCGGGCGACCGCGCGGAAACCCGCTGGTCGCAGGCCATTCGGTCCGTTTTGGCGTAGGCCGGCAAAGCGGTTACAATCCGCCGGCTGAAGGCGGCGGCGATCGGGCACCGCCGCCCGTAGTTGGCCGCGAACCGCTCTGGAGCTGGCATGGAACGGACGCTGATTCTCTTCAAGCCGGACGCGATCCACCGTCACCTCGTCGGCCGCATCCTCACGCGGTTCGAGGAGAAGGGCCTGCGCTTCGCCGGCCTCAAGCTGTTCCAGCCGACACGGGCGCTGATCGAGCGGCATTACGAGGTACACCGCGGCCGGCCGTTCTTCGCCTCGCTCGTGGCGTTCATGTCCAGCGGGCCGCTGATCGCGGCCGTGCTCGAAGGCCCCGGAGCCATCGCGGTCGTGCGGAAGCTGGTCGGCGTCACCCACGGCCAGCAGGCGGAAGCCGGCACCATCCGCGGCGACTTCGGCCTCGACCAGCAATACAACCTCGTCCACGCGAGCGACGGCCCCGAGACCGCCGCCGCCGAGATCGCCCTGTTCTTCACGCCGGAGGAACTGGCCAGCTACGAACGGGTCACGGAGCGCTGGATCACCAGGCGGCAATAGCGTTGTCCGCCAGTCAGAAAACATCGAATGAGCGCACGGAGCGCGACCGGAGGAACTGAGATGGCCACGATGTCACGACGCGAAATCCTGGGCTCAGCCGCGGTTGTGGGCGGTTGGATGCTGCTGGGGGCCGAGCGGGCGCGGGCGCAATCGCAGGCGGGCGGGGCCGGCGGCGCAGCCGGTCCGTACCAGCTCCTGCCGCTGCCCTACGGCTACGCCGACCTCGAGCCGTTTATCGACGCCGCGACCGTCAAGCTCCACCATGACATCCACCATGCCGGCTACGTGAACGGCGCGAACGCCGCCGTCGCCGAGTTGGAGCAGATCCGGCGGGCCGGCGGCGAT
Organism: Phycisphaerales bacterium; assembly: GCA_022839625.1. Taxonomy (GTDB): domain Bacteria; phylum Planctomycetota; class Phycisphaerae; order UBA1845; family Fen-1342; genus JALHJL01. Next base: position 45,661 of record JALHJL010000021.1, on the reverse strand, counting down.
GCCATCCGGCAGGTGCGGGCCGTCACCAACAACCTGGCGTTCAACCTGTCCGGGCACCTGCTGCACGAGCTCTACTGGGAATGCATGAAGAAGGACGGCGGCGGCGACCCGCCCGCGGATAGCCGCATCGGCCAGATGATCGTCCGTGATTTTGGCAGCGTCGATGCGTTTCGGGCGAATTTCTCCGCCGTGGCGGCCCAGGTGCAGGGCAGCGGCTGGGCGGTGCTGGTGTACGAGCCGCTGGCGCAGCGGCTGCTTGTGTTGCAGGCGGAAAAGCACGAGAACACGGGCGCGTGGGGGGCCGTGCCGCTGTTGACGGTCGACGTGTGGGAACACGCCTATTACCTGAACTACCAGAACAAGCGCACCGAGTACATCAAGGCCTTCATGGAGGTCATCAACTGGGCAGCCGTCGAAGAGCGCTTGCAGGCGGCCGTCCGGGTCGGCTGACCCGCCCGCCGCTAGCGACAGCGGCACGCCGGCGGCCTCGCCCAGGCCGGGTCCGGTGCTCTTAACGCCCTCGGTGCCGTTCGCTACTCTCTACGGCCGTGATGTCGCGCGCTTCATCCCCGAACGGAACGCACGTCCACCTGGCCCCCGGCCGACCCGAGGGCACCGCCCTGTGGCTGCTCATTGTGGTCATGGCGGCGGTCGTGGTCCCGCTGATCGCGCTGTCGCAGGTGATCGCGTATTGGCGGACGGACGTGGTGGACGACCAGATGTTCGGCTACTACGGCTGGCGCATTCTGCACGGGGCGACCGTCTACGTCGACGTATGGGACAACAAGCCGCCCGGCATCTACTGGATCAACGCCCTCGGCTTTCTGATCGGCCGCGACACGTACTTCGGCGTCATCGCCTTGTGCGCGGTGGCCCTGGCTGTTTCGCACGCCGCTTTCTTCGTGGTCGCGGCATCCGTGTACGCGCGCGGCGCGGCCGCCCTGACCACCATCTTGCTCAGCTTCTTCCTGACGCACGCCTGGTACACCGGGGGCACGAACCGCACCGAGACCTTCCTCGTCATGTGCGAGGTGCTCGCGGTGGCCTTCTATGTGCGCGGCCACGCCCGCGACCGCTGGTGGAAATGGCTGGTCGCCGGACTGCTCTGCGGTGCGGCCTTCTTGTTCAAACAGGTCGGGCTGGCGGCCTGGGGGTGCATGGGGCTGCACACCATCGTGCTCGTCCTTGCCCGCGAGCTGCCTTGGCGCGCCGGTCTGCGGCGGTGCCTGCTGCTGCTCGCCGGGGCTGCCGCTACGGTCGGTGCCGCCGCCGCGGTGCTCGCCTGGCAAGGGGCTCTGCACGAGGCGATCTTCGCCACGTTCGGCTTCAATCGGGCGTATTTCGAGGCCGGCGCCAGTCGATTCCCGTACAACATGGTTACGTGGTTCCTGTTGCGGGAACACGTCAAACCGATACTGCTGGTGCCGCTGTTGATGGCGGTGGCGGCGGTCATTCACGCCTTCCTCTGGTGGCTCCGGCCACAACACCGGCCGGCGGAAATCGAGCAGGCCCTGCGGGCACAACGGCCGGTCTGTCCGCGGTACGTGTTCTTCTTTGCGACGTGGTTTCTGGTGGCGCTGTACGGAGCGCTCGTCAGCCCGCACGGGTTCCGCCACTACCTCGTGCCGACCATCCCGCCGCTGCTACTGCTGGCCGGCTACCTGTTCAACGTCCTGCGGGCCGAGGTCCGGCTGCTGCGCAGGCTCCAACAGCGGGCCTGGGTCACCGTCGCGTTCGTACTCATCGGCTACTTCGCGTGGGAGGCGGTCGTCCGGCAGTTCGAGGAGGTCTCAAAGGTGCTCGTGTTCCGCATCGAGCAGGGCGAGCCCGCGGAGTGGGAAACCATCGGCGATGCCGTCGCGCGCTGGACGCAGCCGACGGACAAGATTCAGTGTTGGGGGTATCTGCCCGGCGTGTATCTCCGCGCCCGCCGACTGAACGCCACCCGCTTCACCACGCTCGAGAAGGTTGGCCAGGTACAGGGCGGAGCCCGCTTCGTCGTGGATGAGCTGGAGACCAGGCTGCGGGCCGACCCGCCGGCCGCCCTGGTCATGTCGGCGGGCGATTACAACTGGATGAAGGAGGGCGATTCGCGCGGCCGGCCCTCCGACTTTGCGCTCGGCCCGTGGATCGACGAGGTTTACCGGCGCGTGGAAGAAATCCCCCAATTCGGCAATTACTACATCTTCAAGCGCGCCGACCTTCTGCCGGCGTCACAATCGCGGCCCGCGCAAACCGAGAGCTGAGATGAACGTGATCGCGCATGGCGTCGACCTCGTTCACTGCCCCCGGGTCGCGCGGGTCTGGCGGACGCACGGCGAACGTTTCCTGGAGCGGGTCTACACCGCCCGCGAGCGCGCCTACTGCCTGGACTGCAAGGACCCGGTCGTCCGCCTCAGCGGCCGTTTCGCCGCCAAGGAAGCCGTGATGAAGATGCTCGGCACCGGCTGGCGCGGCGGCGTCGAGTGGACCGACATCGAGACCCTGCCCGACCCGCTCGGCAAGCCGCTGGTTACGCTGCACGGCGTGACGGCGGAACTGGCCCGCGCGGTCGGCATCGCGCTCGTGCTGATTTCGCTCTCCCACGCCGGCGACTACGCCTGCGCGTCGGTTGTCGGGGTCGACCCGCCCGGGCCATGAAGGGCCACCGATCCGCCGCGGTACGGGTGTTCCAAGACCGTCCCGGAGTTCCTCCGCCTCACGGGACGGCCTTGGGCTGCGCGATATTGGGCCGATGATGGTTACCGCCGTCGAACGACGCAGATCACCGCCAGCGCCAACGTCAGGAACGACGCCGGTTCGGGCACTGGCACAAACATCAGATCGTCGGCGACCACGTTATACCCGTGAAACGCGATGGAATAGATCGAGAACGCGCCATCGTGGGTTCCCAGGCCAATCCACGTGTCGAGTCCGTTCGGGTAGGGCGGCCCCTCCCACGGCGACGTGACGCCATCAGTCACTACGGCGACCTGCCCCAGCGACACTCCGAACTCGTCAAATGCCTCAAGAGTCACAACGCCGTCATAGCCGTTCTCGGGCCAAAGGTTCGCCTCGACGTACGCGCCGACGCTCCGCACGGGCCACGGGAATGTGAAGGTGACCGTGCCAACGGGCTCCGAAGAACTCTGCCCGCAGTAGGCGCCGAAGAAAGCCGCGCCCGAGGGGAACGGCGTCTGATAGTGGATGGTGCCCCCCTCCCAACTCAGTCCCCAGCCCCAGGCCTCGGGGCCCCAGGAGTAGCCAGGAGCGTCGTAATCAAAAACGCGCGCCTGCTCGGGGTTGTTCGAGCTGTAGACCACGCCGCTGGGCAGGACATACGGGTTGAGCAACTCGCTCATCGGCGTGATGAACTCTGGCCCCCACTCAACGAGCGGCAAGGACACTCCCGCGATCCCCTCGAAGGTTTCGACAATCGCGGATGGCCCAAAGTCCCCCGGTACGGCGGGGACGATTTCGCTGAGCGCGGAACCAGTCCCACACATGACCATAAGAACGGCACAGCAAAGGCGATGGTGACACATTCTTCGACCTCCTGGATTTGACGAAAGCGACATGAGCGAGCAACCACATCGGTTACTTCTCCTACGCGACCAGGATACCGGGTGTAACGGCGTGTTGTCAATACAAATCTCTTAGAGATATTCCTCCTTGCATTGGCTCGTGGAGCGGGGTAGATTCCAGAAATGAGAACCTCGTCACCGCCGACAGAGCAGGCTGTGGAGGAGAAGCTCGTCGAACTCGGGCGTCTTCTCGCAAGAGTTTTCGGTGAGGTTATCGGACACATGCTGGGTCCCTCCCGGTCTGTGCGACCAAGTCGCCTTGACAATGCGACTGGGGTGGGGAAGGACGTGGCGTACCGTGTGCTCAAGGCGTTGCGCTGCGAGGACCCGGTCACCGTCCTCCACCTGCTTCCCGGCCCAGCTCCTCTCCGACGGCTTCTGAGCGCCGCATCCAGCCATTCGGTGAGTCCGGCAGCCGTCGCGGAGGCCGCTCAGGCGGTGGACGAGTTCGAGCGATTCATCCGCTCTGAAGCCGGCGACCGCGGGACTCTCGATCTGATCATCAGCGGCTGGTTGCCGGAGGCCCGCCAGAAGGACGAGTTGCTCGCCAAGCAAGCTGTCTTTCGCGGGACGCGGCACATCAAGGGGCTGTCGCTGGATGTCCAGTACGAGGTAGCGATCATTCGTCCATCGGACGACCCCGAGCGCATGGACGCCGTCGTCGTCAGAGGGCTCACGGGGCTTCATCGCTGGCGGCGCGGCGTTGAGCTTCACTTCGCGTCACGGCGCATCCAGCCTCCGGCCGGGGCATCGACTTCCCTTTCGCTTGACGGCCGGCCGATCGAGAAGGTGGACGACTGGCTCCTCCGGGAGTTCTCATCGTCGGCACCGATGGACGTGGACGTATTGCGAACGGGCGACGCCGAGTTCTACACGCTGCGGAGCGACACGCTGGGAGTTCGATCCGCGGCCAACGTCGCCTGCGCGGAGTTGGTACGCCGGTGCCTTTCGCGGTATCGTGCCGCAGGTGTCGCGCGGAAATCGGGCTTCACCGTCGAAGTCTCTCGCCCTGCCCGACTGCTGATCGCGGACGTCGTTGTGCATAAGGACGCCTATCCGGGTTCGGAGCCGCACCTGTACATCTACGATACGACCTTCTTCGGACTGGCCGACATCAACGATCCGCTGCGCGACCGGGACCGGCTGCCGATGAGCGAGACTGTCGAATTCATGGGCAAAGGTCTGGATGGCCTGCGCGTCAGGGAAGTCCCGCGGTACGTGGAGTTGCTTCGGTACGTGTTCGGCCGCCTCGGCTGGGACGCGCGGCCATTCCGTGCGTACCGCTGCCGGATCGAGTACCCCCTTTACGGTTCGCAGGTGACTCTGGCCTTTGATCGCCCATCGCACCCCTGATTGCGATGCCCGCCGACCGCGCGGGTCCCTCAGGGAAAGACACCCCGGCTTGGGGGTTCCGGCCAGTTGCCCGTGAACACCTCGGTCGCCGGGCCGGTCATGTAGACGTGGCGGGTGGCCTCGTCCCACTCCAGCTTGAGCCGGCCGCCGGGCAGCTCGGCCGTAATCTGGCGATCGGTCAGGCGGTTCAGCACGCCGGCGACGCAGACCGCCGACGCACCGGTGCCGCACGCGAGCGTCGCACCCGCCCCGCGTTCCCACGTAATGATACGAACGAATCCCGGCGACACGACTTGAGCGAACTGCGCGTTGATCCGTTCGGGAAACAGCGGGTGATTCTCGACCCGCGGCCCCCATTGGGATAGCGGCACGCGCCCCACGTCCGGTACGAAGAACACGGCGTGCGGGTTGCCGACGGATACGCACGTCATGGCCAGCGTCACGCCGGGCAGCTCCAGCGGGTGTCCGACGACCTGTGTCCCCGCGAGTCGCACGGGGATGCGCGCCGGGGCCAGCACCGGCTCGTCCATGTCCACGCGCACCTCGGCCACGCGACCCTGCGCATCGAGCGTCAATTCCAGCGTGCGGACACCGGCGTCGGTCTCGACCCGCAGCGGATTCGCACGCGCCAATCCTTGCTCATACGCCAGCTTGGCCAGGCAGCGTATGCCGTTGCCGCACATCCGGGCGCGCGAGCCGTCGGCGTTGTACATGGTCATGTGGACGTGGGCCGCGGGGTCCTCCGCCGGGGCAACCAGGATCAACCCGTCGCTGCCGACGCCGCGGTGCCGGTCGCTGATCGCGCGGGCGAGCGCGGCCGGATTCTCGACCGCCTGGTCGAAGGTGGAGATGAAGATGTAGTCGTTTCCGAGGCCGTGCAGCTTGGTGAAGCGGAGGGACATACTGATGGAATCACGCCGACGCCCGGCCGCCAAGGCGCATGCCCGCTACTTGCGGCCGTGCTGCTGCAACCAGTTCTCCAGGGCCGAGCGCCGGAAGGTGTAGGAGCCGGGACGCGCCAGCCCCTTCTGGGCCAGGGGCGAATTCGCGTCGATGATCAGCGGCACCAGCTCGTCGCCGCGTCCGGTGCCGAAGTAGCCTTCCGGGCGTACGCGCGGCCCGGTTGGCAAGGGCGTCATCGGCAGCCGGTTCCGTACCAGGTCGGCGAATTGGGTCTGCGCGCCGCTGCTGGACAGGTCGAGCAGCACGGCCTGGCCGCCCTCCGGGCCTAGCACCCGCAAGCCGCTCTGATCGAGCGTGTTGAACGCGACCGCGATGTCGCTCTGGCCAAGGATGTCGGTCATCGGCACGTTGATCCGGAATTGCGCCTCGTCCGCCCAACGCCGCATGGCCTGGGTCACGACCTCGCGCGGCAGGACCGTGCGCTGCTGCCCGGTGAGCTTGCTGAAGGCGTCCACGAGCCCCTGGTCGAGCAGGAAAATCTCGAAGCGGTCCGTGCTGCGCTCGTAGAACAAGCCGAAGTTCCACGTGCCGCGCTTGGAGAGCGTCGCGACCGGGCTGTCCACGGTGAAATCGCTCTTCAGACCGCCTTCCGCGACGCCGGCCCGCATCCGGCCATAGCCGACGCCGATCCGCACGCGCTTGGTGTCCGCCGTGCGGCAGGCCTCGCTGATGATCGTGCGGCTGACGGGCTCGATGACCACGGCGGTATAGGTGTCGTCGTCGCCGACCTGGAGCTGGATCGAGGAACGGACGCCGGTGAGGATCACCGTTTGCTCGGGATACTCTTCGTCGACCTGGCAGGGCTGCCAGTCGTCGGACTCGAGCGGGGCGTGCTTCACGTCGCCGCGCACCTCAAGCACGCGGGCGGTGATGGGCGTGCGGTCGGCCGGTTGCGTCTCCGGCTCGGCCGCGGCGGCGGGCTGGCCGACCACCGCATCGACTGCCCATCCGCCTCCGATCACCAGGGCCAGGAGCACGAGCGTAAGCGAACAAGAGCGAGCCATGGGCAGGTCTCCAGGCGGCCCGGTCATCGAGCTGCGGCCCGAAACCGGCACCACCGCGCAGTATTCCCCGGCTTGCGCCGGGGGTCAACCGAAGAGCCAGTTTCGCAGCGGATCGGCGTAGTCGCCGCCGGCCCGCAGCACCGGCCAGAAACACGGGAGCACGATGATGTACGCGACGTGCGCCCCGGTCACCAGATCATAGGCCACCGAGCCGCGTGGGTGCCGCCAAAGCTGAAGGCGGCCCAGGAGCCCCGGCGCCGGCCCGCGGGGCGGGAGCGGGCGGCCGCCGTCCGTGGCCTGGAGCACCCGATACGCGTAGCTCATTCGCCGCCAGACCGTGAAGAAGCCGGAGATCGCCAGTTGCCAGAGCACGGCCGGCACGTGGCCGAAGGAGCAGCCGATCAGGACCGCGGCGAAGCGTTCGCCCCGCAGCCAGTATCCAACGGAGCAATCGGGGACGAGGGTCTCGGCGCGGGCCTTGACGTAGCTGATCAGCACGCTGTTGCACAGCGCGAATACGGCCAGGAGTTGGTAGGTGAGATTGGGGGTCGCGCGCGTGGCGAAGTGCAGCAGGCAGCCCACGAAGATGGCGATGTCGCTGAACCGGTCGACCGACGAGTCCAGGACCGCTCCCGCGCGGGTGTGCAGCTTGCCGACGCGGGCCACCGCCCCGTCCAGCATGTCGCAGGCCCCGGCCAGCACGAGGAACCCGGCGGCCAGCACCGGCCACCAGCTCGACGAATCGCCGCTAAAGTTGAAATAGGGCACTGCCGCCGACGCACCCCGCGCCAGGCAATACCCGGCCCCGCAGGTAAACACGAAGCCGACGATCGTGATCCGATTGGGCGTCGCACCCGCCGCGACCAACTTGCGTGCCAGCGCGTCGCGAGCCGCGCCGACCGCTGCGCCGACCGACCGGCTCGCCCCGGCCGGCTCTCCGGAGTCCTCGAGCGCACGGAAGTCCTTGCTGCTGTCAGCCATAGCGGAATCGGCTAGGCCGGGGGCGGCGATTCGCCCGGCGGCGGTTCGCCGGCTGGGGCCGCGGGCGGCGTCGCCGGCGGCTCGCCGGCCGACGGCTCGGCCGCAGATTGGGTCGGCTCGGTCGGGGTCAGCGGTGCAGCAGGCGCTTCCTCGGCCGGCTCCTCGTAGAAGATGTCGTCGTAGTCAGTCGCGTCCACGCTCCGGCGCAGGAGGAAGTACATCTGTGTGCTGCCGCAGAAGAAGAAGTTGACCACGAAGGCGCACAACAGGCCGACGCAGAGGTACACCCACACGGCGAGCAACCACGCGCCCAGCCGCTCGGTTCCGTCGAGCGGCCCGTTGGCGAAGGTGCCCCAGAAGGGGGTGTCGCCGGTGGACGGCAACAGGCTCAGATCGGCCCACGCCGGCATGCTCCACATCACGTTCAGCTTGCCGACGCTCAGCTCGGAGCTGCCGATCAGGTTCATGCCCATTCCGGTGAACTTGTGCGCCAGCTTGAGCAGCAGGACCGCCACCACCCGCAGGAACGCGAAGGACAGCGCCCCGTACACCAGCAGCACGAAGCTGTAGAACGCCACGTGCCAGATGCGGCTGCTCACGTAAGAGCACGCCCGCGACAGCGCATCGAAGCCGTCCGAGCCCTCCACGGCGATGGTCGGCCACATCAGGTGGAACCCGATGAGCGTCGCCAGCACCACCACGGCCGCGGCGAAACCGCCGAGCAGCGCGAGCGGATAGAACACGCCCGTGAACAGCTCGCCCACGTAGCCGATCGCGCCGATCAGGCCGCCGACGAACATCAGGACGGCGATGAAGATCAGCACTGCCACCGGCAATACCGGGGCGAGCACGAACCCGCCGTACCGCTCGCGCGCGAACTTCAGCGCTTCGCCGATCGAGATGCTCTCGTCGCGGGTCGTGTGGACCGCCGCGCTGCGGCAGATCGCGCCGCCGAACAGCGCCCAGATCAGCAGATTGAACACGCCGAAGAACAGGGCGTACCAGGGCCGCTGATTGCACAGCCAGCACAGGCCGCGCAGGGCCGATTCGATGCTGCCGGCCATCGCGGGCTGCGCGTCAAACGCCCGGCCCTGAAAGCCCAGGCGCCCGCCGGCGACGCCCTGGATGGCGGCGGCAAAGCAGTGCATCTCGAACTTGACCAGACTGATGAACGGGCCGCGCGGCTGGAGCGCTTCGTACTCGCGCAACTGCGCCTGCCGTGCGACCGCGGACGTGAGGTCCGCCTGGTTGCGGGCCTTCGCCTGCGGATCGACGGCCACCAGCAGCTCAATGGCCTTGTGTCCGGCGAGGATGGCCGCTTCGCCCGCGGGCTTCGGACCGGAGAGCATGTTCCGGATCGCGTCCGCCGCGTCGATGAGGTCCTGGCGCTTCTCGCCCCGCTCGGCCGCCGTGAGGTCGCGGTCTTTGTCGAGCTCAGCCAGTCCGCTCTTCAGGAGCTGATTCACCAGTTCCTTCAGCTCGTCGAGCTGCCGCTTGAAGTCGGCATCGATCAGCAGGCTGCGCAGCGGCTTGTCGGCCAGGGCGCGCCGGGCCTCCTCGGCATTGGCCGCCTTGTGGGCCTGCAACAGCGCCAACGTAGCGGTGCGCTCGGCCGCGGCGCGTGCTTCGCGCAGCCAGGTCTTGAATTCGCCGTGCGGGACCTGCGCGTAGACCTCGATCTCGGTCTGCGTGTGGCCGGCCTGCCGCAAGGCGACGACGCCGTTGCGCGTGCCCCAGATCTTGTCCAGGAGCCGGCCGCCGAGGTAGCACAACACCACGCAGGCCAGCGCGAGCAACAGGCGGTTGATCCCGAGCGCCAGCCGAAGCGTCTTGAACAAGCGAACGAAAGGAAACGCCTGCGACCACGCAATGCCGCGAAGTTCAGACCCGTTCTCGGCCATGTCCGTCTCCACTGGGAACGTGCGCCCGACTCTCGCGCTACCCCAACTTGCCGCGCTTCTGCCTGCCGACCGGACCGACCGGCCGCGGCCAATCGCGTGCCATTATAGAACGTCGCGCGCCGTCAACAACCCGCGCCGCCAGTGCACGAGGACGGCGAGCACCAGACCCACCAGCGCCAGCACTGCGCCAATGCCGCCCGTGCGTTCCCAGCCGCCGAGTGTCAGGTCATACAGGACCACTCCGGGAAGTATGCCGCCGACGTAGGCGTTCCACGGCCAGACCGGGCCGGTCGCGGCCCCCGCCAGACCGGCGCGCAGCGCCAAGGCCAGGGCGGCCCCGGCCAGCAAGACGCACGGCCGCGGCGCATACCCAAACGCCTCGGCCAGTTGCGCGACCGGAACCAGCATTGCCGTAAGCAGCAGACAAGCGGCGAGGGCCGCCGTCGCGGACCGCTGCGCGAGCGCGTCGCGCGTCAGCAGCCACCCGTGCGCGAACATGAAGAGCAGCACAAGCACGACCGGCCATCGGCTGAAAGTGCCGGACTGCTCCGCACCGAACATCCACATCGCGGACAGGATGAGTTGCCCGCCGACGGCGGCATAGCTCAGGTAACGGGCTGCGGGGATCAGCCGTCCGGCCGTTGTCCACGGCCGACCCTGGTCGAGCTGTTGGCTCCAGAATCCGGCCAGCCACGCCAAGTACATGCCGGCGATGGTCCAGCCGAGCAATCGGCACGCCGGGCTTGCCGGCAGCCACGCCACACTCGCCGTGACGATCCCTTCCGCGGTCAGCACCAGCCCCAGTTCGCCGACCGCGTTGGACCGCCAACGATGCCCCACGATGAAGACGGCGAAGGCCGCGAGCACGACCGCGACGGGCGTGACGGCCGCATCCGCGAGCAGCACACCGCCGATGCCCACCAGCAGGCACGCCGCGACGACTGCGCCGAAGAATCGCCGATAGCGCGGCGGCGGGTCGGTCAGTTGGCCGGTTTGAGCCTGCCAGGCTTTCGCGCGTCGCCGCCAGTCGTCCAGCACCGCCGCCAGGACCGTCGCGAGGGCACCCGCGCCAACCAACAACAGGGCAGTGGGGCCGCGCCCGCTCCACGTCTCGATGGTCTCCCGCGGCACCGCTAGCAGGAGCAGCAAGACGAGAACCGCGATCATGCCGTACCGGGTGAGCGCCTCGCGCCGCCACACGTATAGCCCGATGGCGACGGCCAACAGTAGTGCCACCAGCAGGCCCAGCCCCGGGGCGAGGATTCCGACGGTTTGGTAAGCCGACAGCAGGACGGCGGTCGCCAGAAGTCCGCTGGCCGCCGCGGCGTGCGCGGCCAGGCTCCGACGCACGGCCCGCCGCCGCGCGAGATCCGCATCGGCCGACGCGCCGGTTTCCCGTTCGACCCACACTGCCACGATGAACCAGACCAATGCCAGGCTGACCAGGTCGGCGCCCTGGCGGAAGACGGCCTCCGGGGAGCGGCCCCACGCCATGAAGTTGAGCAGCAGCAGGGCGCTCAGCCCAACGACGAACAGCCCCTCGCCGATGCCGGGCGGCAGGCGCCGCCGGCCGATCGTCGATAGCACCAGCGCGGCGGCGGTCACCAGCCAGGCACCCAGCATGTCGTCGCCGGCGCTTTCGGCGTCGGCGGTCGCGAGTAGGACCCAGTCCGTGGGCATCCGATCCACTACTCTCACGAACCAACGGGCAACGGAACGTTCGATGCGGCCCACCGCGCGGGCCGCGCCAGAAAGTGTCCCCGTCGCTTCGGACGGAGACCGATAGGCGCCTCAGGTCGTAGCGGGCATGATATCGACAATCTGCCCGCCGCAGGTAGCGAGGAGCGAGCAGCGAGTTGCGAGGAGCGAGGGGCATGCCCCATCGCCGGTCAAGTGACGAGGCCTTTCGGCGGTTTCTCCGGCGCGTCTGGCGCGAGGACGTCGCTCCGTTGCTGCGCGACCGGCGCGCTGCCCAGCGCAAAAAGACCGCCCGCACAGGTGGAAAGCTCGCCGCGGCGGCGGGCCTGGTGGTGGACGGCGTGTTGCGGCTCAAAGGCAGGCCCTTCACGCGCTTCATGACCGTGATGGGCTCGAGCCTGGGCGCCATGCTGCCCGACGTGTGGGATTGGGAGTGGCTCCGGGAGTCCGCCGCGCCGGCGGAGCGCGAGGTCGTGGCCGAGCAGGTGCGGCGGCGGGCGGCGGAGTTGGCGGAGAGTGAAGCACTGGCGTTGTTCGACCTGCCCGGCACCGCCACGCGGGAGGACCTCAAGCACACGTGGCGCGCCGTGCTCCAGCGCTGGCACCCCGACAAGGCCCCGGACGCCGCCGGCCGGGCGGAGTACCACGTGCGCTTTCTGGCGTACAAGACGGCCTACGAACGGCTGTGCCGGGCGTATGATGAGGGCCGGCTGCCGAAGACGGCGGCGAGCGGCAAGAGTAGCAAGTGACCAGTGGCAAGCCCCGAAGCCGCCGGCGCGATTCCCGCAACCTGCGACTTCTCACTTGAGACTTGCAGCTTGGTACTTCTGATCCGCACGGCCACGAATGAGCCGCAGATGCACCTGCAAAGTGGAACTTCGCACTACCCGGGGAGACGCGCACTGCCGACGACCGAGCCGGCGATGTACCGAGGACGTCCATGAGCCCTGAACAACGCATGGTGAAGGAATTCCACGAGAAGTACGACCTGCCCCGCGCGGCTGCGCCGATCATGCCGAACGTCAAAGACCGCCTGCGGCGCGCCCGGCTGATCGTCACGGAGAGCGCCGAATTCCTCGAAGCCGCAGACCGCGGCGACTTCGTCGAGATGGTCGATGCCCTGGCGGACATCCTGGTCGTGACGTACGGGACCGCGGTCGAGATGGGCGTCGACCTGGAGCCGGTGTTCGCGGAGGTCCACCGCTCCAACATGTCCAAGAACGGCGGCCTGGACCCCGGCGGCAAGGTCCTCAAGGGCCCCGCGTTTTCGCCCCCCGCTATCCTCCGCGAACTCGACCAACAGGGCTACCGGGGCTCATAGCGGCTGGCGATTCGGCGCCGCGCCCGGAGCCGCTTCGAAGTGAGAAGCCGGAGCGGCCCGCACGCCGAATCGACCCGCGGGCGAACCTTCCGCTCGCCGCCGCAACCCGGCATAATAGCGCATTCTGGCTGGCGGCTGGGAGCACACCCTTGCTGCCTGGTCTGTTCAGGGTGCGCCGAGGCGCCCCCGCGAAGGAGAGCCCCCGCAGATGTCCAAGTCAACCGTGGATCTCGTCAAGAACGCCGCGGGCCGGTTGGTCCCGACGATGGTCAATGGTCAGCCGCAGGTCCCGTTTCAGGGCGTGGGCAAGTACACGCCGACGGGCCGCAAGGCCGCGCCGCCGGTGCGGTCGAGCAATGACTACCCGCGCGACGGGAACAAGGTCACGGCAATCATCGAGGGGATCAAGGAATCAAGGGATCAAGGGATCGAGGGGGAACACGCGGCCGTTTCCACGTTCCCAAGTGCCCACGTTCCCACGCGCGCCGCAGCCTGCCCCAGCGCCGTCGAGGCCCTTAAGGTCGCCCTCCAGAAGGCCGGCCTCCGCGACGGCATGCGCATCAGCTCGCACCACCATTTCCGCAACGGCGACAAGATCGCCGTCCCGCTCTTTCAGGCCGCTGCGGAGCTGGGCGTCAAGGACCTCATCTGGTTCCCATCGGCGTGCTTCCCCTGCCACGCCCCGCTGCTCCCGTTGCTCGAATCCGGCGTCATCCACCACATCGAAGGCAGCATGAACGGCCCCCTGGGGGACTACTGCTCCTCGGGCCGGATGCGCGGCCTCGGCGTCTTGCGCTCGCATGGCGGACGCTGGCAGGCGGTCCAGGACGGCGACGTGCACATCGACATCGCGGTCCTCGCCGCTCCGACGTGCGACCCGTTCGGCAACGCCAACGGAGTCAATGGCCCGTCCGCGTGCGGCGGCCTCGGTTTCGGGCTGGTCGATTCGCTGTACGCCGATCACACGATCCTGGTGACCGACAACCTCGTGCCGTTTCCGTGCGTGCCGTGGCAGATTCAGGGCAACTGCGTGGACCAGGTCGTGGTGCTGGACGTGATCGGCGATCCGAGCAAGATCGTCTCCGGGACGACCGAGCTGACCAAGAGCCCCGACCGCCTGATGATCGCGGAGATGGCCGCCCAGTTCGTCCGCGACGTCGGCATCCTGCGCGACGGCTTCAGCTTTCAGGCCGGGGCCGGCGGCACCGCGCTCGCCTTCGCCATCTACCTGCGCGACTACATGCGCGAGCGGAAAATCAAGGCCCGCTTTATCCGCGGCGGCAGTACGAAGTACCTGGTCGAGATGCTCGAGGAGGGGTTGACCGACTACATTCTCGACGGGCAGACGTTCGACCTGCACGGCGTCCGCTCGATGCGCGACAACCCGCACCACGTGATGACCAGCCCGTTCACCAGCTACAACTGGCACGGCAAGGGGCATTTCGCCACGTTCGTCGATGCGGCCGTCCTCGGCGCGACGGAGGTCGACGTCGATTTCAACGCCAACGTGGTGACACACTCCGACGGCCGGCTGCTGCACGGCATCGGCGGCTGGCAGAATTGCCTCGCCAGCCCGTGCGTGATCTTGCCCATTCCCTCGGTTCGCGACCGTATCCCGGTCATCGTGGACAAGGTGACGACGCTCTGCGGCCCCGGCGAGCTGATCGACGTGGTCGTGACCGAGCGCGGCATCGCGATCAACCCGCGCCGCCAGGACCTCATCACGGCGATCAAGGAATCCGGTTCGAAGCTCCCCATCCGCACGATCCAGGAGATCAAGAAGGAAGTGGACGCCATGTGCGGCGGTCCACCGGCGCCGCCGAAGTTCGGCGACAAGGTCGTCGCGGCGATCAAGTGGGTCGACGGCACCGTGATCGACTGCGTGCGCGCGGTGGAGATCAAAGGCCCGGCGACCGGCGGCGGGGAGTAACCACCGGGTGGCTTGCGCTACTTGATTTCGGTCAGCTTGACGGCGGCGCGGTGCTTGGCCGCCAGCGTCGCCGCCTCCAGGACGCGCTGCGTCTCATAGGCGTCGGCGAAGTCGGGCAGCGGCACGGTCGGCTCTTCGCCGCCGAGGACCGCCATCATGTCCGCCACCATGTTCACGAAAGTGTGCTCGTAACCGATGGGGCACCCCTCCGGCCACCACGCGCCTGCGTACGGGTGCTCGCCCGCAGTCGTACAGACGATCCGCCGCCAGCCGGCCGTCTGCTTCGGCTCGCGGCTGTCAAAGAGCCACAGGACGTTCATGTCCTCGAAGCTGAACCGCAGTGCCCCCAGCTCCCCATTGAGCTCGATGCTGTTGTTGTTCAAGTGACCGGTGGCGACGCGGCTGGCCTCGAAGCTGCCGACCGCCCCGTCCTTGAAGCGGGCAAGGAAGAGCACGCAGTCGTCCACGTCGCTCTTGCCCATCTGACGCCGTGCGGGCATCGCACCCGGGATCGGGCCGCGCCCCGCCGAGGGGAGCGGACGCTCCGGCACGAACGTCTCGGCGATGGCGCCGCAGACCTCCACGATCTCCTGCCCGGTGACGAAGCGTGCCAGATCGACAATGTGTGCGTTGAGGTCGCCGTGCGCCCCGCTGCCCGCGTATTTCTTCTGGAACCGCCAGACCAGCGGCGTCTCCGGCCCGCCCCAGCTCTGCAAGTAGCTGGCCCGGACATGCAGCACCCGGCCCAGCCGGCCCTCCTTCACCAGCCGATGCGCCAGGGCGGCCGCCGGGCAGCGCCGGAAGTTGTACCAGACGAAGGTCTTGCACCGCCGGGCCCGCAGCGCCGCGTTTTTCATCGCCCGCGCATCGCGGAGCGTATGGGCCAGCGGTTTCTCGCACGCCACGTGCTTGCCGGCGGACAGGGCGGCCAGCGCCTGTTCCGCGTGCATGTAGTTCGGCGTGCTCACGTCGACGAGGTCGATCTCCGGGTTCTTGACCACGTCCTTCCAGGTCGTGCTGTAGTTCCGCCAGCCCCAGCGGTCGGCGAACGGCGCCAGCGCGATCAGGTCGAGGCCGGCGATGGTGTGCATGACGGGCGTGCGGGGCAGGTTGAAGAAACGCCCCGCCTTCTGGTACGCATTGCTATGCGCACGTCCCATGAATTTCTGGCCCAGCAGCGCGACGTTGCACACTTCCGACACGCGTACTCCTCCCGAAACATCCGCACCGCGCCTGACCTCGGGGAGCCGGCCAGAGACGCACCGAACGGCGGCGAAACTCCTACCGTCTGAGGAGCGTGCCGTCAAGCGCGCCGCCGACATTGATTTCGGCCCGCCGGACGCGGTACCATCCGGTGTGATTCGGCGGCCACCGTCCAGGCGACGGCCGGCTGCGAACCGGGGCGTGCGGCCGGCACTGGGAGCCGGCCTCGCGCTGGGACTCGGACACACGGTGGCCTCCTGGAGGTTGTCGCGCATGGCGGTCACACACGCGGAAATTCAGCAGGTCGGACAGCTTGTCCGGCAACACGCCGAGCACTTCGAGCGGCTCCTCACCGAAATCCGCCGCGTCATCGTCGGACAGGAGCAACTGCTGCGCAAGATGCTGGTCGGCCTGCTCGCCGACGGGCACATCCTGCTGGAGGGCGTACCGGGCCTGGCCAAGACCACCGCCGTGGCATGCCTGGCCCGCGCTATTCGCACCCGCTTCCAGCGCATCCAGTTCACGCCCGACCTGCTGCCGGCGGACATCGTGGGCACGCTCGTCTTTCAGCCGAAGGACGGGAGCTTCGCCGTCAAGAAAGGCCCCATCTTCGCCAACCTCGTGTTGGCCGACGAGATCAACCGGGCGCCGGCGAAGGTCCAGAGCGCCCTGTTGGAAGCGATGCAGGAACGGCAGGTGACCATCGGCGAGCAGACTTTTCCCCTTGATCGCCCGTTCATGGTCCTGGCCACCCAGAACCCGATCGAGCAGGAAGGCACCTACCCACTGCCGGAAGCGCAGGTCGATCGGTTTATGCTCAAGCTCCTGGTGGACTATCCCTCGCGCGACGAGGAACGCCTGATCCTCGACCGAATGGCGCCCCAACGCGGGATCCCACATGTCGGGGAGGTGCTTGACCCGCAGCAGGTGTTCGCCGCCCGCGAGGTCCTCGACGAAATCTACATCGACGACAAGGTCAAGGACTATATCGTCGCCCTCGTGCACGCCACCCGCGCCCCGCGCGAGTTCGGGCTGGGGATCGGCGACTGGATCGAGTACGGCGCGTCCCCGCGCGCCAGCATCTACCTCGCACGCGGCGCGACCGCGATGGCGTTCCTGGCCGGTCGCGGCTACGTCACGCCCCAGGATGTAAAAGACATCGCCCCCGATGTGCTGCGGCATCGCGTGATCATCAGCTACGAGGCCGAAGCCGAAGAGAAGACCAGCGACCACGTGGTCCAGCATGTGCTCGACCACGTCCCGGTGCCGTGACGCCGGGTCGCAATCGTCGCAAGTTGCCCGACCGACGGGCCGCCGCGCGGCCGAGCCGGTCGCGCGATTGTGTCTTTGTTGTTCTCGGGCGGGAGGGTGGATAGAATCGCGAGTGGCCTGACTGCGGGGCCCACGAATCGCACGGAGGCAACGAGAGGACAACCAGGCGGAGGGCGTCCTACCCGAAAGCAGGCGCCCGTCCGCCTCGGTTCGCACCACCCCACGGGGAGCCAGGTGGTGCATCAAGGGGCGAGGACCGCCACTCCCATGGTCCTCGCCCGCTTTGTCAACTTGGCTCAGCACGGCCTTCGGAAGACCGCTGCCTCACCCGCTGAAAAAGCGCCCCGCCGCTTCTCCAAAAAACTCTAGCACCGCTAATCGATGAATGTCCAGCAGCGGGAGTGGTTTCGCTTACAACTCCCTACGAAACCCGCGTCCGAGCCGCGACATTCCCCCGTTGCCGCCGGCCCGCGCGAACACAACGGTCCGTCGCGAGACCCGCTCTGGCTTTCGGCTGCGGGGGCGAACGCGGGTCACGGGCCAGTGCGCCAAAGAAAAGAGGACCCGCGAGTGCGGGTCCTCGTGAGAGGAGGAGTTCGAGGACCTTTGTGGGGGGTCCTCATTAGGAGGAGGAGGTATCAAGTAATAGGATCGCCTTTCGGCCGAAGTCTACTCCCGTCCCGAAAAAAATCGGCTCATCCGGGAAAAGCGGGGCCACCGGCCGAGCCGCGGAGCGGCGGCAGAGCGTAGCCCACGGCGTAAGCCGTGGGACTCACGGAGGTAACGCGCAAGCCCCGGAGGGGCGGCAGAAGCGTGCAGTGGCGCGACGCGGACCCCTCTGGCGCCCCTTCCGGGGCTGCGCGACGCTTGCGATTCCACACCCCACGGCTCACGCCGTGGGCTATGGTCTTCCGCCCTTCCTGGGCTGGCCAGCCGTGCCGCCGGCACCCCCGAAATGCTGGATGAACCTCGAGAAAGGCGCCTGGCTCCGCGCCGGCGCGCTTTCGCGGCAGCGCTGCATGGTTTTCTCGCGGTGCCTGTACCCCTCTTCAACGGACACCCAAGGTGCGGCAGTGGCGGCAGT
Organism: Phycisphaerales bacterium; assembly: GCA_022839625.1. GTDB lineage: Bacteria > Planctomycetota > Phycisphaerae > UBA1845 > Fen-1342 > JALHJL01. Next base: position 27,388 of record JALHJL010000021.1, on the reverse strand, counting down.
CGGTCTGTCTTCAATCACATGGCCGGGATGTCGCGGCGGCAGAAGCAGCGCAGCCCGGCCAGCCAAGCTATCGCCGCGACTCCCAGAAGGATGGCGATGTTCGCCCACGGTAGCTCGCCGCTGCGCACGACGGGCAGCGGCCGATAGTAATGCAGGAACCCGAGGAACTTGATCGGCCGGAGCACGGCCCAGAACTGGGTGAGGATGTTCACCAGGTCAGACACGAGCAGGCACGCGAGCACCAGGCCCACGGCCTTGCCGCGCCGGGCAACGAGGCTCGACGCCAGCAGGGCCAACCCGGCCACGCAGACGTTGAGCGCTACGAAATTGGGCGTCAACGGCCAGAGCCGTCCGAAGTCCAACGGACCGGCGCGCGGCCAAAGCTGAACGCCCAGCCAGAGTCCCACCAGCGGCGCACAGCCGATGACCACCGCGGCCAACAGGCAGGCGGCCGACGTGCTGAAGTAGACGGTCGCCCGCGAGACCGGCAGAGTCAGCAGCCAGTCCGCCGTGCCCCAATCGATCTCGCCGGCGATCGCGGCGCTGCTCATGGCGATGAGCAGGATCCAGGCGAAGGCATAGAGCAGCGGATGCGCAAGTCCGAAGGTCGCCATCGTCGTGGGCGTGAGGTCGCCGACCAGGTCGGCCCCCAGCACGATCTGCAACAAGTCACGGACGAGCGGCAGCTCGAGCCACGTCCGCAGGTGCTCCAGGTTCTCGCCCGTTTCCAGCAACATGCGGAGAATGCCCAGCTCGAGCACGAGGACGGCGAGAATCAGCGCGCCGATCAGCAGCCAGGAGTCGCGCAGCGTCTTGCAGAAGATCGCCCGGCTCATAGGTCCCGCCCCTCCTGTTCGGCGTAGTAGGCGAGGAACAAGTCTTCCAGATCGGGCGGCGCGATGGTCACGTCCTGCACCGGGCAACTTGCCAGCCAGGCGAGCAAGCGGTCGGCGGGGCCGGTCCACGTCCCGCGCCACTGCGCGTCGGCTTCGCCCAGGACTTCGAAGCCGGCGGGCCGGGACGGAGCCGGCCGCGCGCCGGGCTGAAAGCGTATCTCGACGCGGCGCACGGCCCGCTCGCGCAGGACGCTCACCCGCTCCTGCTCGATCAGGCGGCCCCCGCGCAGGATCGCCACCTCGTCGCAGAGCGACTCGACTTCCGCCAGCGTGTGGCTGGAAAAAAGCACGGTCCGGTCCTCGGCGACGATCGCCCGCAACTCCGCATAGAGCGCCTCGCGCATCAACGGATCGAGCGACGTGGTCGGCTCGTCCAGAATGAGCAGGCGCGGGCGGTGCATCAGGGCGGCGATGAGGCCGAGCTTCTGCTTCATGCCGCGCGAGTAGTCGCGCACCTTGCGATCGAGGTCCAGCGCGAGCCGTTCTGCGAGCCGATTCAGCTCCCCTGCGGCCCGGCCGCCGCGCGCCGCGTCGAAAAACGCGAGGGTCTGGCGCCCCGTGAGCCAGTGGTAGAAGCGCACGTCCCCGGGCAGGTACCCGACCTCGGCCCGCAGCGTCGGCCCGTCGCGCCAGGCATCGCGGCCGAGCACCTCGGCCCGCCCGCCGGTGGGCCGCAGCAGCCCCAGAAGCAGGCGCAGGGCGGTCGTCTTACCCGCCCCGTTCGGCCCCAGGAACCCGAAGAGCCGCCCCGTCGGCACACGCAGGTCCAAGCCGCACAGCGCGACGTGTGCGCCGTAGTGTTTCGTCAGGCCGTATGTCGCGACCGCGTCCACAATGCCAACGTCCCAGGGGTGCCAGGCGCCGCTGTTGCACCCGCCGGCCAGAGTCCATCGATGCGGCCCTCACAGGGTCAACTGCTGCCCACGCCGGCCGACGACGATTTCCCGGAAGCCGAGTTCCTCGGCTTTGCCGGCCAGCGCGGCGGACTGCTCCGGCTCGCCGTGGATCAACAACAGGCGTTTCGCTCCGGGGGCGCGCGGCCCGAGCCAACTCAGCAGCTCGGTCTGGTCAGCGTGTCCGCTGAAGCCGTGGACCTGGACCACCTCCGCCTGCACCTCGTACTCCTCGTGGAACAGGGTGATCGTCTGGGCGCCCTCGGCGATCCGCCGGCCGAGCGTGTTCCTGGCCTGGTAGCCGGCGAAGAGGATCGTGTTCCGGGGGTTCGTGATGTTGTTCTTGATGTGGTGGCGGATGCGCCCGGCTTCGCACATCCCGCTGGCGGAGATGATGACGCACGGGTCCGTGCGGCCGTGCAGGGCCTTGCTCTCCTCCACGTGGCGAATGTAGGTGCAGCAGCCGCTTCCCAGGATGTCGCCGGTGACGCGGTGAAACGCCCGCGCCTCGGCGTCGTAACACTCCGGGTGCAGCTTGAAGACCTCGGTGGCGTTCACCGCCAACGGGCTGTCCACGTATACGGGAATCCGCGGAATCGCGCCCGCGACCATCTGTTCGTGCAGGTAGTAGACCATCGTCTGGGTGCGGCCGACGGCGAACGACGGGATGATTACCTTCCCGCCGCGGCCGATCGTCCGGTTCACCACGTCCCGCAGCACGTCCTTGGCATCCTCGACGTGCTCGTTGATCCGCCCGCCGTACGTGCTCTCGCACAGGATCGTCTCATCCTCCGGCAGCGGTGCGGGATCGCGGAGAATGGGCTGGTCCAGGCGGCCCACGTCGCCGCTGTAGAACAGCGAGGGCGTGTCGCCGTTGCGCTTGGCGAACGCCAGGCGGATGCCCGCCGACCCCAACATGTGCCCGACCTCTTGAAAAGACGCCAGCAGTCCGCCCGCCACCGGGAAGAAGCGGCCGTAGGGGACGCTGTGAATCTGATTGACCGCCGCGAGCGCGTCGTCGTAGTCGTACAGCGGCTCGATCGGCGGCAGTCCCTTGCGCATGCGCCGCTTGCTGACGTAGAAAACGTCTTCCTCCTGCACGTGCGCCGAATCGGGCAGCATGACCGCGCACAAGTCCCGCGTGGCCGGCGTGGCGTAGACCGGACCCTCAAAGCCATCCTTCACCAGCAGCGGCAGGCGCCCGGAGTGATCGATGTGCGCGTGCGACAGGATGACCGCCGCGATCTGCTCAGGCGGTACCGGCCACTGGCGGTTTTTCTCTTCGGCTTCCGCGCGTTTGCCCTGGTACAGCCCACAGTCCAGCGCGACCCACTGGCCATCCACCTGAATCATGTGCATGGAGCCGGTCACTTCTTCGGCCGCCCCATGGAACAGAATCTCTCCCATGCTTTGCGTCTCCGGACACGGGCCATCCCCATGCTACGACGTGGGAACACGCGCCGCAAACGCCCACGGCCGCAGGCCCCCCCCGCGCCTTCGCAGGAATCCCGCACCGTGGGCGGCGGGCTCACCGGCAGCACGCCTGTGCCACCGTTCATCGGGGTGGTGGCGTGGCCCTCCGCGGTCGCCGGCGGGCAGAGACGTCCGCCTCACTTTCCGACCGAACGCCAACGCTCCTGCGAGACTGCCGGCGGTCCGGCCGAATCAAACGATGGTCATGGCCCCGATGTCGCCGCGTCCGCCCGGCGGTGTTCGCCCGGCACGCACAGGCAGCTCGAGTCGATCTTCACGTCCGCCCGGCCCCAGGCCGCCGCAAACCGCGCTCTGACTCGCGCCGCGTCCGCGGCCTGGCCCCGCGCTTCGAGGCAACGGGCCAGGCCGTGCAGCGACCACCCGTTCTCGGGCCAGATCTCCAGGTCCTCACGGTAAACGCGCTCCGCTTCGTCGAAGCGCCCCGCGCTCACCAGCACCGCGCCCAGCGTATGACGCACGGGTTGGATCCAGTCCGGCGGCTCCATGTACAGCAGGTCGTCCTCGATCGCCACGCCCTGCGTCAGCTCCGCCACCGCCCGGTCGATCTCCCCGCGCGCGAAGGCGATTTCTCCGGCTAGCATGTGCTCGGCGATCGCCAGCACCTTGTGGGCCGGGTTGATGGCCATGGTCGCGTCCGCCGGAACGGCCTTCACCGCCTTCCGGAAGTCCGCCTGGGCGCGCTCCGCCGCGCGGACGTCGCCCTTGGCGGCGAAGGCCACGCCGCGCGAGAAATGCCACATGGCCGTCGTGATTGGCAGCTCCCGCGGCGGGCGCGGCTCGTTCAGCACGTCGTCCCAGCGGCCGAAGCGCTTGAGAGCATCGAGCACGATCGACATGAGCGGATCGATCCAGGGGCCGTGCGCGCGGATGAACTCGTCCGGCACGCCGGCCACCATCTCGCGGGCCGCCTGCTCCGCGGCGGCGCTCCGCCCTTCCATCATCGACGCGAACGCGAGGAAGTGGTGGTTGTGCGCCATGTACGTGCGATAGAAGCCCTGCCGGGGCGAAATCTCGCGATACCTCCGGTCGGACTCTGTCGCCTGCACGTTCTGGTCCGCCGCCTGCGACCAGCGGCCGCGCTGCACGTCGATGTGCGACGGCATGTGCACGAGGTGGCCCGAAATCGGCACGGCGGTGCGCAGCCGATCGGCGGCCGCCTCGGCCCGCTCCGGGTACGGCGACGCTTCGACCGCGTGAATGTACAGGTGATTCGCGCCAGGATGGTTCGGATCAAGCTTCAGCACGCGTTCGAGCACGGCCAGAATCTCGAGCGTATTGCCCTTTGGCTGGCCCTCTTTTGTCCACAGGTCCCACGGCTGCAAGTCCATCAGGGCTTCGGCATAAAGCGTACCCACGTCGGCGTCCGCCGAATGCTGCTGCCAGACCTGCTTCATGGCCGCCGCATACGCCTCGTCCAGCGGGCGCCGGTCGGCCGGCGGCGGACTGGCGTAGCGTGCCGCCAGCGCGCCAATCAGGTCCCGTTCGACCTGGCTGGCGGTGGCGGCGCGTGCCTGCGCTTTTATCAGCGCGTCCCACGCGGCGCGCGACCGTGCCGGGTCCATCGCCGGGAAGTTGATGTGTGGCCCATTGCACAGCGCCACGCCCCACCATGCCATCGCCAGGCCGGGATCGTGCAGCGCGGCCGTATGAAACGACCGGATCGCCTCGTCGTGGTTGAACGCGTAGGCCCACACCAGCCCCTGGTCGAAGTACGCCTGGGCGTCCGGCGACGCCGTCGAGACGGCGCGCGTGTGCGTGCCCAGGCCGTCGAAGCGCGGGGCCGGCGCAGCCGCCGGCCCGCCGCCGCGTCCGCTGCTTGCGCAGCCGCAGAGCAACCCGATCCAGCACGCCGCTCCAAGTGCTGCCGCGCGGCGAAGAGTGCGCCTTCTCACGTTCATAGTGTTCTCTCCGTGAGGTTGAAATTCTCGGCCCAGGAGAATTCTTAGGAGGGCCGGGCGCGGTAGTCAACCGAGAAGTTGCCGAGGTGTGCCGGACCGTGGACTGGTCGCGGCCCGTCGCGTTGCCGCGGCGTGCGTGAGAACTGGCTCGCCGGACTGCCCGTCTTCGCGCTGCTCGTCGGCGCGGACAGTTGCGTTTCGAGGTCGGACGCTGCCGTCATCGCGGCGATCGGCAACGAGCGCGGGGCCGCACGTGAGGCGAGGACGCGCGGCCGCTGACCAGAGGATAGACGGAGAGGGGGGGATTACCGGCAAGGTCGTTGCTGATGCACACGTTTCAATCGAAAAACCACGAAGAAACTCGGCGAAAACTCGGGTTTTGTCGCCAAAACTATGGCGTTCTGCTTCCCGCGACGCCACACGAGCATCCCGGATTTCTGGGACACCTATGGGACACGAGCGGGAATGCCGACAACCGGCCGAAATCAGCCTCGCTCCGCGACGAGCGGCGCGGCGCGCCGCTACACGGCCCCTGTATAGGTTAAGGAGGTCGCACAGGCAATGATCGACCCTCGAAAATCAGGCAGGAAACCAGACGCGAAACGGCGAACGTTGAAATGTCAGCCCCAGATCGCCGTCGGGGAAGTCGAAACACGCTCGCGGATCGAGCAGCCGCAGCCACAAGCCCGCGGACGGTCCATCAGGTTGACGGTCACAACACGACCGCAGACGCCGGAAGAGCGGCGTCGCTACGAATGCACCCTGGATCTCTTCCTCGCCGAGATGGTTCGCCGTGAGCTTGCCAGGGCCACGAGTGTGTCATGAAGGAGAAAGACCTACAAGGAAAACGGTTCGTCGGATTGCTGCGGTGCAGCACGATCGGGCAGGCCGACACAAGCATCGACGATCAGCGTCGGCTGCTGGACGCCTATGCCCGTGAACACGGGCTCGTCGCGGTGGATTACGTCGCCCTGGAAGGGGTATCGGGGTCGCTGCCGGGCAACCGCGGCGACATCCAGCAACTCATCACCCGCAAGCAGGCCAACGACGATTTCGACATCCTGCTCGTCCAGGACACGAGCCGCTTCACGCGGGCGGGGACCCAGCACGCCCAGCGGCTCGAATCCGAGTTGAACGCCGTCGGGGTCGAAGTTGTTTACGCATCCAACGCGATCCCCACGGGCAAAGTTGGCGACTTGGTCAAGCGCGTCTACGCGTACGCCGACCAGCACCACGCCCGAGCGATTTCCTTCGCGGCGACGCGGGGCGGCGGGGCGTCCATCCTGGACGGCCGCTCCCCCTCCTGCCGCAGACCGCCTTACGGTATCGACCGGCTCTACGTTGGTGCGGACGGCACCCCGCAACACGTCATCCGCAACATGCCTGACGGAACGCAACAGAAGCTCACGCCCGACGGGAAGACTGTCTTGGCGACGTTCGGCTTGAACGCCCGGCGCGGCATGCGAGACCACTACATCAAGCAGAAACACGAGCGGATTGTGCTCGTTCCTGGCGGCGGCAACTGCGTAGCCGTGGTTCGGCAGATTTACCGTCGGCATCTCGTGGACCGCCGGGGCACACATTGCATCGCGGAAGAACTGAACATCGCGGGCGTGTCGTCGCCCCAGGGTGGACGTTGGAGCACGAACGCCGTCCGTGGCATCCTGCGCAACCCGATCTACCTGGGCCGTGGCATCGCAAGCCGGGAAACATGCGGGATCTACCACATGCGTGGCCCCGACCGGCCCGTAGAAGTCGAGCACGACAAGCGGGAAATGTACGCCCGGCGTCGGCCAGCCCTCCGCGTGCGGCCGCGCGCGGACTGGCATTTCCAGGAACACCCCATCTGGCCGAGTTTTTGCCCGCCGAGTTGCGGGAGCTGGCCGCGGCCAAACAGCAGGCCCACCTGGACGCACAGGCCAACGGTGAACGCCGCAAGCCGAACCGCGACCGGCACTGCAACACCAGCTTCTTCCTGAAGGGCATCTTGCGGTCGAAACAAGGCGACGAGCCCATGACGGGCACGACCACAGGCAAAAGCGGCGTCCCCACCCGTTACTACCGTGTGCCCCGCGCCTATGCCTACCCGGACGGCGACCGGATTCTCCGCCGTATGATTCCAGCCGAGCCGATCGAGCATGCGGTGATAGAAATTGTCCGACGGACGCTTCTGGAAATACCCGACCTCCGCAGTCGGATTGAGCGGCAGGTCAGGTCGCTGTTGAAGACGGCGACGACCGACACTGCCCGTTGGCGGAGCTGACGGCCGAGCGGGACGCCATCCGCCGGTGGCTCGAATTCTTCATGGATCACTTTGATATGGAAATGAAGGACTTGGCCGAGCGGAAGATCGCGGAGTTGCGCGCCCAGCTTCGGACGGTCAATGACCGCATCGCCCGCTGCCGACCTGCGACGGCGTTGACCGACGTGGTCATGGCGGAAAGGGTGGACGCGGTCGTCGCCGCGATCAAAGACCTCGCGGAGTCGCTCGGGACGGCGCCGCCCCCGACGCTCGCCGCACATCTCAAGGTTGTCATCGGGCGGCTCGTCGTTGACCTGGAAACGCGGGACATCGAGCTGGAAATCGCGCTGCCCTCCTTCGCCGACGCCACGATGTGGCTCGAAGGAAAGTCTGCTTGTGGTGTTGCTGGTGACAGTGCCCACGAGCGCCATTATCGCCCGCCGAATCGGCTCGGGCAGAGCGGGCCACGCGGCCACCACGGATCGCAATTCGGCGTCGTCAAACGCCGTCGCGCCGCAACTGTCGGGGGAATAGGCGGGGGTGTCCGTTGCGTTGCCGTAAGTGCTTGTTTGCTCGCCGCTTACGCACGCCCCGGATTGATTCCCAAGCTGGACGTCGTGGGTTCGAATCCCATCGCCCGCTTTTGAATGGAAGTGCCTGCAAGGCCCGGGCTTATGAGCCCGGGCCTTTTTGCTGGGAAGGGCCCCAAACGAATGTCAGCCTCCGGAGTTGGTCAAAAGTCGGTCACTCCGACCCATTTTCAGTCTCCGTTGCCTCGTCGAGCTCCGTTTCCAGCACCCGGCAGGCGCACTGCATCAATTCCGGCTCCACCTGCACGTAGAAACGCCGCGTCGTGCGGATGTCGCTGTGCCCGGCGAGCTCCTGAACCACGTGCATCGGGATCGCGCGGGACAGGTTCGTGCAGAAGCTCCGGCGGAGATCGTGCATGCTGCACTTCGGCAGCCCCGCCTGGCGGCGGATCGCATCGAAGTCGCGCCAGACGTTGTTCCGCCCGATCCGCTGACCGGCGTTCGGCCCCTTGCCGAGCACGAACAAGTACACCTCGCCGGCCGACGGGTCCAACTGCAATCTTGTCAGCAGATTGCTCGCCGGTGCCGGCACGGGCAGGATCCGCCTGTCCTTGTCCTTCGGCGACCAGTCGAGCATGTCCGCCTCGCCACGCTTGGCGACCACGCGGAGCCGTCCTTCCGCGAAGTCAACGTCTCGCCAGGTGAGGTTCAGAACCTCGCCCAGACGCAGGCCGCAGCAATAGGCCAGCGCGATCATGCCCTGCCAACGCAGCACGGGCCGCTGGAACGGCTCCACGAGACACTGAAGTACGAGGAGGTGTACCGGCACCTGTACGACGACCCGGCCGACGCGCGGGTGAAGCTGGCCGCCTATCACGAGCGGTACAACGGGGCGCGACCGCACTGGGCGCTGGTGGCGGCGGACCCGGCGGCAGCGCCGGCCGGGATTCTGACTCCCTGCGAAGTGTACGTGAAAGGCTACGCGGTCAACCCGCCGTCATGGTCCCGGTGGGTCGGCTGGCTAAACAAACAGGACCAGCAACAGGCGGCTCAACCCCCCAACAAAACCGTTTCCAAAGTTTCCGCTTAAGTCCGTGGCAAGACACCAAGGAAGCTGCTGCACCATGAGGTTCCATCTGTCGCTGTGACGATCGTCGCGGCTCTCCCGGCCGGCAGTGCAATCATAGTACACATACTGGGCCTGTGAGCTCAGAGGAGCTGGCCCGGGATGCCGCACAACGACAATCGCCCGCCGGCCGGGAGGTCGGCCGCACAGCGGCCCGAATCGCGGCGCGATTGCTGAGCTTCGCTCGGGACGCCGTGTCAAGGGCTGCTCGCTCGCCGGCGCGAGCAGGGACACGTCAATCGGCAGTCGGCACCGACCGCCAGCCAGGTGTTCGCGGAAACGCTGCCCGCCGGCCGCACTCGGAAATGGGTGGCTGTCCCTAATTACTGCGGGCGGTCGCACCAGGAAATGGGTGGCTGTCCCTAATTCAGGGGGCGGCACCTGCGGGGGCCGAGAGGATCGCGTCCCAGGTCTCCAACTTGCTCCAGTTGCGCAGCCGCTTGCCATTGACGTACACCACCGGCATCGCCTGGAGCCCGAGCCGACCCGCCAACTCAAGGTCGGCCTGGATGCGGGCGGCGACGGCGGGCGAGTCCATCGCGGCGGCGAACGTCGGGCGGTCCAGTCCGATCTCCGCGGCCCACTCTTCGAACAGGGCGCGCTCCTTCGCGCTCTGAGCGGCGTACGGACGCGACGGCAGCGAGTTCTGGTTGTCCCAGAGCTTCTTGCGCATCGCAAGGTAGGCGTCACGTCCGCCGACCACGCAAGCGGCCTCGGCGGCCCGCGCGGCCCGGCAAGCCACGGGGTGCCCGCCGCCGCGGAACCGCGGATTGGAGTTGCACTCGGGGTCCTGCGGATAGTGCCGGAATATGAACCGCACATCGTCCGGGTAGCGGGCCGCCACCTTCAGGAACGTCTCGTGTGCCTGCCGGCACGCGGTGCACTGGAAATCGCCGAAGACGACGACCGTGTTCGGTGCCGCGGGCGAACCGGCGTAGACCTCGTCCTCGTACGGCGGAATCAGTGCGGCCGGCTGGCGGTGGAAGTCCCAAAGGATGTATTCGGGGTCGTTGAGTACGGCGGCGTAGGTGGCGGTCCGGTCGCGAAGAACGCTCAGCAGGGTTGCGGTGTACGCGACGAGCGGGTGAGCGGTAAGCGCGAACAGGCCGGCGACGGCCGCGGCCAATGCCAGCCGGGTAGCTGGATGCGGCACCGGCGGCGGGGTCGGGCGGCGCCAGGGATACGCCACGATCGTCACGACGACGAGCGCGCCGTTGATGGCGTGGACCGCGATGCAACCTGCGCACCACCGGCCCAGCTCGTATTTCATGATGGCAAGGTAGGCCAGCGATTGCCAGGCACCGAACAGCACGACGAGACCGGGCAGGAGGTGCCAGGCGCGGCGGGGGTGGCTGGGCGGGCCGACAAACAGGTACCACAGGGCGAGCAGCGCGAAATAGCCCATACCCAACGCCGACACCGGAATCTTCGGCGCCTCAAGGTTCGGACCAAGGCGAAGATATGCCTGTGGCGACGTCAACACCGCGGTGCAACTGTCGTCGTCGCCTCCGCAAAGGGCTTGTGTCAGACGGCCGGCGGCCTCGCCGCCGAGGGAAACGAGCAGTAAGTGCGAGGCCAGATACCAGCCGGCGGCCGCCAGCGCGACGGCGCTCCAGCGCAGCCACGGTTTGGGCTGGTACGGCGGCGGGAGGGCAGGCTTCGACGACTCCGGCAGGTCCATCGCGAGCACACACACACCAACGGCACTACGGACGCAACCCATAGCGAGCCAGGGGCAATCTCATCTGACTGCGTCGGCGTTGTCCGCGTGAACCGGTCGCCGCAGAGCATCGAGACGCGCCTGGAACGCGTCGTACCCGACCGGTTCAAGGGTGATCAGCCCGGCGACTCGATCGAAGAGCACGTCCCGAACCATGCCCACCATCGCCTGCCCATAGCGCACCACGTCCGTCGGCGGCACCGCGGCGGGATCGCGTTCGAAGGCCAACTCGACCTCCCAGAGCCGGTCCATCTCCTCGTGACCGATCAGGAGATGCTTGCGGTACACCACGTGGACCGCGACTTGCGCCGGCGGGTAGGCAACGTAGTAATGGTACTCACGCCGAGGCGCCGCAATTGAGTCGTCGATGAAGTACTGGTTGCGCTCCGGAGCCGCCCGGCGGGTGCAACCGAGCACGAAGGCAATCACGTCGCTCACGGTGTGATCGCGGCCGCTGATGAGAATGAAATCCCCGCGCTCCAGTGGGACACCGCCTGGAGCGAGAGAGTTGACGGCCTTGCCGGCAATGCGAAAACCGCCCGCCCCGCACAGGCACACGTGGCCCAAATAAGCGCAGACGTCCTCGAACTCGAGCGCCATGGTCTCAACCCCGTCCGGATAGCTCCCGGCGAGTATGCCGTGGTCATAGTGGAAGCGGATTGGCGGCACCGCGCCGACATAGGAGTAGTTTTCGTGCCAACGGCCCGAGCTCTTGGTCGGCACCGTGTGACAACCCATCAAACTACTCGCGGCCACTACCATCAGACCGTGGGTGGCGAGTACGATCATTCTGCTTGGGGGGGACGACAGGCAGCACCTCCAGTCACCGTCGGCCGGCATGAGGCGTTCTTCCACAGCGCACCCGGCCTCCAGCGTCTCTGATACCGCCCCGATCGTGAGCGCGTCAAGCCAGATGTGCGTGGCACACCCGAGGACGCCCGCACATGCTTCTGGTCCACGATGTCAGACTAGCGGCAGGGGTTCTACAGACGTGCAGCGGCGAATGTGTACAAACCGGGTTTACCGCGCGGCGCCGCAGACCTCACGGAGTGGATGCGCGCCACCCGGGGGGAGTGGTTGCGTGGAACCCTGCTGACTGGCCGTGTGCGCTCGAAACGCCGGACGGGCCGGATCATGCAGCCCGGTTGCGCTCGTGCTCCAGTTGGCACTCGAGGCAGCGGGTTGCCTCCGGCTTGGCCCGCAATCGTGCCGCCGGGATACGCCGCGAGCACTCACGACAGACGCCGTACGAGCCCGACGAGACCCGTTCCAGGGCCTCCACGGCTTCGTTCGTTCGCCGCAGTTGTCGCCGACGGTCGGATGCCGCCAAAGCGGCGAGCTCGCGCAGTCGGCGATAGTGTTGTGTAGACTTCGCCTTTGCTCGCATTTGCTCATCTCCGTTCCTTAGAGCGCCTGACACTACCCCCCTCCGTCCTTCGGGAGGGGGCAGGGGGAGGGTCGAATCGCCGGCCCAGCGACCTCCATCCTGCTTTCCCCGGAGAGGGGGAGGGGCTCTGATGGGAGGTCTTGGCAGCCGGCCACTGAGGCGCGGGCAACCGGATGGCCGATGCGGCCATGCAGGCCCTCGATTGCCCGGCGTCGACCCCTTCTATATACGAGTACCGGGGACTGCGGTTCGAAAGAAACGGACGATTGCCGCACCGCGACACGAATCGCCACGGGACGCTTCCCGACGCCGCAGCTCCAGCAACGTGGGGCACTTACCGCATCGCAACCAGCACGGCGGCCGGGAGCCGGTTGCGTAGCAACCGGTTGGGCAGGGTCGGGAAGCCGGCGACTGATTGGCGGTAGGCCTGGATGCGTGGGATGGGACAGCGCGGTAGCGTGTGGCACGGATCAAGCAGGTGCGCCGGGGGGCTCGGGCGCAGGCGACTGCGGTCGATGGGTGGTCAGACGCATTCGTGCTCCTCGCCCAGCAAACCCAGCGCTCCCGTATTACGCCGCAACCGCTCCCCGCTGTCCCGGGCTGGCCGGCCAGCTTGGTCGAAACATCCCAAGACCAAGGAACCCGCCCCCGGTTCCCGGCGCCCGAAACGAGCCGCGTGCGGGCAAGCCCTCCAACGCCCGCGCAACCGCACTACGCCACGAAGCCCAGAAGAACGCAACCGCCGGCGCTCGGGGGCGTCCGTTGACAGTGCCCAGCCGCTCGTCCACAATCGCCGTATAATATGCCGTGCCGGTGCTGCCATGCGTGTCGAAATGGCCACCGGGCCAAGCGGACGCGTCGACCGCACGTTGCTGCGGGCTCGCGTGGAGGTACGAGTACTCATGGAGCAACCGTCAACGCACCTAAAGATCAAGCGAGCGGGCAACGTTTCGGTGGTGGAGTTCGCCGACCGCAAGATTCTGGAGGAAATCTCGATTCAGGAGATTGGGAGCGAGCTGCGCGGCCTGGTGGAAACGGAGCCCGGCCCTCAGCTACTGCTCAACTTCCAGAACGTCGATCACCTCGCCAGTGCGGCCCTGGGCATGTTGATCACGCTCCAGAAGAAGGTCCAGGAACAGAATGGTTTGCTGAAATTGTCGAACATCAATCGCCAGATCTTCCAGGTCTTCAAGATCACGCGACTGAATCGGGTCTTCGACATCCACGACACCGCCGAGAAGGCCATGGAGTCGTTCGCGCGGGTTTGATGACGGCATTGCCCTCCGGTGGTGCGGCACGGCGATGAAGGTACCTCCCGATTTCGGTGTTGACGACGCCGCTCTCACCAACGTCACTGTGCCCAACGATCTTCGCCGCGTTCGCGAGCCCGAAGCGCACATCATGAGCGAACTGAAGCGCTGTGGGTACGATGACGACACGATCTTCGCGATTAAGCTCGCCTTCGAGGAGGCGGTGACCAACGCGGTGAAGCACGGGAACTGCAACGACCGGTCCAAGCAGGTCCACCTCCGCTATTACGTCGACCCGCAACGCGTCGTCTTCATGGTCCGCGACGAGGGCTGCGGCTTCCGGCCCCAGGACGTGCCTGACCCCACCGCGGACGAGAACCTGGAACGTCCCAGTGGCCGCGGACTCATGCTCATGCAGTCCTACATGACCAAGGTGCGGTACGGCGAGAACGGCCGCGAAGTCTGGCTCTTGAAAGAGAATCCCGGCCGGACGAAGTAGCCGCTTTTCGGGGGCGGTATCAGGATCGATTCTCAAGATTCGGGGTGAACGCCGGGTAGCGTTCCGGCCCGATCAGGCTGTAATAGGGCCCGAGCCTGGGAGTCTCGCCTTGGCCGGTGAGCACGTAGCGATCGTGTCGCGCTGGGCGGCGGGCGCGCTGCTGACGGGGAACAAGCGGATTGAGACGCGCTTCTCCCGTCGGAAGCGCCCCCCGTTCGGACGCGTTCGGCCGGGCGACACGGTGCATTTCAAGCGTTGCGGCGGAGAGCTGCTGGGAAGTGCGCAAGTATCTTTCATTAAGGAACTTACGGGACTGACGCCAGCCGGCATCAACCGCCTGCGTCGCCGCTACGCGGCGCAAGTCGCCGCGCCGGCAACCTACTGGAAGGCCCGGCGGAAGTGCCGCTTCGTCGTGCTGATCTGGGTCGGCGCGCTGCGGTCGCCGCCTCGGCGGCTGCGGGTCCCCCGACAATATGGCGGCGGTTGGCTGGTCCTGAGGGATTGACCGCACAAGTTTGGCGCTGGGGCTTGGCAGCGCGGAGCAATCGGCTATACTACATGGTCTGTCGGTTGACCAGACGGCAAGTGGCGATTGGAAGCAGCAGGTAGCGTATGCCCACCATCAATCAGCTTGTGCGCCGGCCGCGGCGCAGCGAAATCGGCAAGTCGAAGGTGCGTGACCTGGAGGAGTGCCCGCAACGGCGCGGCGTGTGTCTCCAGGTCAAGACCCAGACGCCGAAGAAGCCGAACTCCGCGCTGCGCAAGGTCACGCGCGTCCGTCTGACCAACGGCAAGGAGATCACGGCGTACATCCCCGGCGTCGATCACAATCTCCAGGAGCACTCGATCGTGCTGGTGCGCGGCGGGCGTGTCCGCGATCTGCCGGGTGTGCGGTATCACGTGATCCGCGGGAAGCTGGACTGCGCCGGGGTGGCAGGCGACAAGGAAGGCAAGCAGCGGAACCGGGGACGCAGCAAGTACGGCGTCAAGCGACGGAAGTAGCGGGAGCGGATGACGAATGGCGTTTAAGCGGTTTACCAACTCTGACCGGCAGCTTCGCGGCGATCCGCGGTACAACAGCCGCACCGCGGCGAAGTTCATCAATTGCCTGATGTGGGAAGGCAAGAAGAGCGTCGCGCAGCGTGTGTTCTACACGGCGATGGATCGCATCGCGACCAAGATCACGGACACGCCGCCGATCGATGTCTTTCAGCAAGCCCTCGAGAACGTCAAGCCCGACGTCGAGGTACGCTCGCGTCGCGTAGGCGGGGCCAACTACCAGGTGCCCATGCAGGTGAATTCCAAGCGCCGTCAGTCGCTCGCGATGCGCTGGCTGCTGCAAGCCGCGCGCGGCAAGAGCGGACGCCCGATGGCGGACCGCCTGGCCGACGAGCTCATGGCGGCCTATAAGCGCGAAGGCGACGCCATGAACCAGCGCGAAATGGTCCACCGCATGGCGGATGCGAACAAGGCCTTCGCGCACTTCGGCTGGTAGTCCGCTTCGCCACCATCGCAATCACGATCCACCGCCCGGGCCCCGGCCCGGGCGTTTTCTTTGCGCCGTCGCCGCACGCGCCGCCGGCCGCGCTGGAATGTAGAATGGCTCCCCGATGGACGAGGTCTTCCCGTTCGACGTGCGTCTGCCGGCCGAGGCCGATGCGGCGGTCGCCGTCGCCCGTGCGCTCGTGGAGGCTGGTCATCAGGCGCTGCTGGCCGGGGGGTGCGTGCGCGACCTGTTGCTGGGGCTGACCCCGCAGGACTACGACGTTGCCACCGATGCCCCGCCCGAGCGAGTCCAGGCCCTCTTCCGCGCGACGCGCCACGTAGGGGCGCAATTCGGCGTCGTGCTGGTGAAGAAACGGCGACGCTGGATCGAGGTCGCCACGTTTCGCGCGGACGGGCCGTATCTGGACGGCCGCCGCCCGGTCCAGATCACGCTGAGCGATGCCCGGCACGATGCGCTCCGAAGGGACTTCACCATCAACGGCATGTTTCTCGACCCGGTGCGCCGGCAGGTGGTGGACTACGTGGGCGGACGGGCCGACCTGGAGGCCCGGCTGGTCCGCGCGATCGGCGAACCGGCCAAGCGCTTTGACGAGGACTATCTTCGTCTGATCCGGGCGGTGCGGTTTGCAGCCCGGCTGGGTTTTCAGATTGAGCCGGGCACGCTCGCCGCCATTCAGGCGCGGGCGGAGACGCTGGCGCAGGTCGCGGCCGAGCGCGTGCGGGAGGAGTTGGAGAAGATTCTCACGCACCCCTCGCGGCAGCGGGCATGGCGCCTGCTGGACGAGTGCGGGCTGCTCCCGCACCTTTGGCCGGGGGCAGGTTGGGTTCGGGACGATGTCAGTTCCCCGGCCGTTGAACCGCCGGCGGCCGAGCGCGGGAAGGTCTCGTTCCGGGCAGTGGACATATTGCTCGGCCGACTTTCGGCCTGCGTTCCCTTCGAGCTGCCGCTGGCCATCCTCCTGGCAAGTCGGACCGCGCAAGAAATCGACCGGATCGGCCGGGCTTTGACACTCTCGAACGAACAGCGGGAAAACACGACGTGGCTGGTCGCACACCAGGCGGACTTGGATGATGCGGGCGCACTGCCGCTGTCTGCCCTGAAGCGCTTGATGGCCCATGATGCGTTCGGGGCCCTCGTCATGCTGGCACACGCCCGCTTCGAAGGGCTGCCGGACGGCACCGCCCGGCGGGCCGCGCTGGATGCGCGTCTGCAATCCATTGCGCCGGATCGCGTGCAACCCCCGCCGCTGATCACCGGCGACGACTTGCTGGCGCGGGGCGTACCGGCGGGGCCGGTCTACAAGGAGTTGCTCGACGCGCTGTACACTCGGCAACTCGATGAGGAGCTGGTGTCGCGCGCGGAGGCTCTGGCGGCCCTGGAGCACTTGCTCGCCGCGCGGCGCGGGCCGGAGATGGAGTAGAGGCACCCATGTCGGCGACGTTCCGTTCCGCCATCAGTCCGCCGCAGAAGTGCAGGGCCGGACCTCCGAGCCCGGCGAGGATCCCAACCGGCTCGAAGCACGTCGGACACGGAGGTCCGACGCTGCAGGGTGGCACCGGCGTCTCGCCGGTGGTTGGCCCGCCGAGACTTCTGCGGCGGACTGCGATAGCCGCTGTGTTCGTGTTCGGCGGCTGCGCGGGCCTGGAGCGCAACGCCGCCCCCGCTCCGCCAAAGAAGATTTCAGTACGCTTCTGCTGGGCGTCCACCGAGGAAAGGGAGGGATATCGTTCAACGCGCGACGAGTCCGGGCAGCCGCTCCACGTGGAACCGGAGCCGTTCCTCACCGAGGCGGACGTGCTGACCGCGTCCGCGTGGCACAGCTCGCAACGCCACATGGTCCTCGTGGAACTCGACCGGCTGGCCGCGGCCCGGCTTGAGGCGGCGTCCGCCGCGCGACTCGGTGACCGCCTGGCGGTGTACATCGACGACCGGCTCACGATGTCACCGGTCGTCTACCGCCCCCTCGCGGGCGGCAAGGTGTACCTGGATGGCGGTTTCTCGCGGGGGCAGGTAGAGGACATCGTCCGCCGGCTCGCCATGCCGCGAACCGACGCCTTTCCAGGGCGCGGGGCGGCCGAAGCGGGAAGCGCCGGGAACCCGGTCTCTGCTCCGGCATCCTCGGCGAAGCCGGGAGGACCCTGAAAGCAGCCGATGGCGTACCGCAGGCCCCTCGCCAGGGAGAAGACCATGAACGAACCACTGTACGTGCAGCGACAGGGAGGCACACTCGAGCTGACGCTGAACCGGCCGGCGCGGCGGAACGCCCTGTCGCAAGAACTGATCGCGGCCCTAACGCAGGCGTTGCGGGCCGCCGCGGGCGACGACGCGGTGCACAGCGTCGTATTGACCGGAGCGGCGCCGGCGTTCTGTGCCGGGCTTGACCTGCGCGAGCTGGCGGAAGCGCGGGCGGAGTCCGACCAGCACGACACCTCGGCCTTGCTCGCGCTCTATGAGCTGATCGACGCCTTTCCGAAGGCCGTGATCGCCGCGGTCAACGGAGCCGCGGTTGCCGGCGGCGCGGGTCTGGTATGTGTCTGCGACGCGGCGGTTTGTGGCGAAGCGGCGCAGATCGGGTTCCCCGGTATCCGGCACGGATTGGTGGCCCCGGTGGTGATGCCGTACCTGCTGCGCGCGGTCGGCGAGCGCTCGGCGCGGTACCTGCTGCTCACGGGGGAAATGCTCCCCGCGCGTCGCGCGGCGGAGATCGGGCTGGTCAACGAGATGGTGCCCGACGCTGACCTGCTCGGGTGCGCGCGACAACTCGCGGGCCTGCTCGGGTCGCACCCGGCCGGGGCGGTCTCGCAGACCAAGGCCGCGCTGCGGGGCCTGCGGAGCCTGCGCGGGGCGGAGCCGGCCGAGGAGGTCCGCGGCATGAGCGCGGGTGTCCCGCTGACCAACGAAGCCCGTGCCGGCGTTCAGCGGTTCCTCGAATCGTGATACTGCACCCCCGCGCGGCCCTGGTTATAATCCGCGGCGACTGCTGGCTGGCGGCGGTCGCCGAGACTCTCTCTGTTTGGGAGCCAGGATGCAGGACATAAATCGGATACGGCAGATTGGAGCGCTGGGTCAGGCGCTATGGATCGACTTCATCAGCCGCGACTTGGTGCGCTCCGGTCGCCTGGCGAGCCTGATCGAGGAGGGTATCTCGGGCGTCACCTCGAACCCGACCATCTTCCACCAGGCCATCGCCAGCGGTTCGACCTATGACGAGGACATCCGGCGACTGGCGCAGGAGGGGCACAGCGCCGCCGAAATCTACGAGGCCTTGGCGCTCGGCGACGTGGGCGAGGCGGCGGACTGCCTGCGGCCTACGTACAACGAGACGCATGGCCGCGACGGGTTTGTCAGCATCGAGGTGAATCCGCACCTGGCCCACGACACCGATGCCACGATCGCCGAGGCCCGGCGGCTCTGCAGCGCCCTGCACCGGCCAAACGTGATGATCAAGGTCCCGGCCACGCCGGCCGGGTTGCCGGCGATCACGGCGCTGATCGGCGAAGGCATCAGCGTCAATGTCACGCTGATCTTCGCGGTGGCCGTGTACGAGCAGGTCGTCGAGGCCTACCTGGAAGGCTTGCGCCGCCTCCAGGAGACCGGCCGGCCGCTCGGCCTGGTCTCGTCGGTGGCGTCGTTCTTCGTGAGCCGCATCGACACCCTGACCGACAAGATTCTCGATCATCGCACCAGCCACGGCGAGCCGCACCTGGAACCGCTCTACGGGCTGGCGGCGGTGGCCAACGCCAAGCTGGCGTATCAGCATTACAAGACGGTTTTCACTGGGCCGCGGTTTGAGCCGCTGCGGGCTTGCGGGGCCCGGCCGCAACGTCCGCTCTGGGCCAGCACCAGCACCAAGAACCCGAACTACCCCGACACGAAGTACGTCGACCCGCTCATTGGCGTCAACACGGTGAACACCGTGCCGCCCGCCACGCTCGATGCCATCCGTGACCATGCCGTGACCGCCCAGACCATCGAGCACGACGTCGACCGCGCCCGCTCGCTGATGACCGAGTTTGCCGGGCTCAAGATCGATACGGAGTGGGTCAGCAGCGTGTTGCTGGAAGAGGGTGTCAAGGCATTCGCGGATTCGTACGACAAGCTGTTGGCCGACATCGAGAAGAAGCGCCTGGCCTTGTAGCGGCCGACCCCCGAGCCGGCCGGCGAACGCGGCGGGGCAAGGTCTCCGTCTGTGTGGCGCGGCACGACCGCCGCGGCTCGGACGCCGGGCCTGTCCGCGGTCGTCAGTCAGAGCGAGGTAGCATTCATGGAGCTGCCGCAAATCCAGTTCGACGTCCTGAAACGGCTTCACGAGACGCCGGGCGCCGTAGCCTTGGCCGACCTGGCCCGGGCGCTCGGCTTGGACCAGTCGCCGGTGACCGCGGCGTGCGGCGAGTTGCGGCACGCGGGCTACGTGGTCATCGAAGAGTCGAACTTCGAGGAGTTCCGCCTGGGGCCGGAAGCCGAGGCTTACGTGGATCGGCCGCTGCCGGAGCGCGCGATCATCCGCGTGCTGCGCGACCAAGGTGGAGCTTGTCCGATTACCGAGATTCCCAAGCACTGCGACTTGTTCGCGAGCCAGGTCGGCGGCGCGCTGCGTTGGCTCAACCAACGGCAGTGGGCCCGCAAGGAGGGTGACCGGCTGGTCCTGCTCGCCGACGCCGAAGCCGACCGCCCGCAGCCGGATGAACTGCTCATCAAGGCGCTGGCCCGTGGGCGAGTCGCGACGCGGGCCGAGCTGGAGAGCAAGGGGCTGCCCGTCGCCGACGCAGTCCGGCTGCTTGCGCCCCGCAAAGGGTTCCTGGTGGTCAAGGAACGAACCGCCCGGCACGTGGCGTTGACCGACGCCGGCCGCCGGCTGCTCGAAGCGGGTGTCACAGGCCGCCGGAAAGTCACGCAGCTCACGCCGGAGTTGCTCGCGGAGGGCGGCTGGCGACAAGTGGAGATTGCGCCGTACGACGTGACGCTGGCGGCCAAGAAACTGTATCCCGGCAAGGAACACCCGTTCCAGCGCACGCTCGACCGCGCCCGCCGGGCGTTCCTCGAGATGGGGTTCACAGAGATCGTCAGTCCGTGGGTGGAGTCGAGCTTCTGGGATTTCGACGCGGTGTTTCAGCCGCAGGATCACCCGGCCCGCGACATGCAAGACACGTTTTACGTCAGCCGGCCGAGTCGCTGCCGACTGCCCGACGAGGCCCTGGTCGAGCGTGTGCGGCTGACCCACGAGAACGGCGGCGGCACGGGGTCGACCGGCTGGCAATATCGCTGGAACCTGGAGCTCGCCCATCGGCCGGTGCTGCGGACGCACACGACGGCTGCGACCATCCGGGCGTTGGCGCGACATACGCAGGGGCGGCCGGGCAAGTACTTCACCATCGGGCCGGTGTTTCGCCGGGAGACGCTCGACTACAAGCACCTGCCGGTGTTCCACCAGGTGGACGGGATCATCGTCGATCCGGCGGCGAGCCTGGCGACGCTGATCGGCACGTTGTCGGCGTTCTATCACAAGATGGGCTTTCCGCAGGTCAAGGTGGTCCCGAGCTTCTTCCCCTACACGGAGCCCTCCGCCGAGGTGCAGCTCTACCTGGAGAGCCGCGGGGAATGGGTCGAGATGGGCGGCTCAGGCGTGTTCCGCCCGGAGGTGACGCTGCCCGTCGGCGTCACGGACCGTGTGCTGGCGTGGGGGCTGGGACTGGAACGGCTGGCGATGCTGACACACGGCCTCGACAGCATCGGTGCGCTGTACTACGCCAGCATGCCCTGGCTGCGGGAGGAGCCGCTGTGCCGATCATAGACATGCCGGTCGAGATTCTCTTGGCGCGGATTTCACGCTCCGGGCCCCACGCGCCAGCGAGGGGCCAATCCGAGCCCCAATCCCAGCGCGCCGGGACAGCGCGGGGCCGCGGCGGAGCCACGAAGCCATCCCGGCGCGCCGGGACCAGCGAAGCGACCTCGGGGACGCACCTGAGCATCGCAGAGCTGGTCGACCTGCTCCCCAAGCTCGGCTGCGAGGTGGAGCAAGTCGCCGACGTCCAGCAGTTCGTGTGTAACGCCTGCGGGAAGATTTACGACCGCACACAGGCCCAGGGGCCGCCGCTGAGCTGCTCGAACTGTGGCACTGATTTCCGCACCTCCCCGCAAGCGCTGGGCGACCTGGGGCCCAGCCAGGTGTTGCGGCTGAACATGCTCGCGGTGCGGCCGGACATCTTCGACCCCGGCGGAATGGCCCGCTACATCCGCGGCTACCTGGGCATTCAGACCGGCATGCCCGAGTACACGCTCTCCGCCGCGCGGATCCGGGTACAGGTGGACCCGCAGCTTTCGCACGAGGACAGCCTGCGGCCGTTCATCGCCTGCGCCGTGATCCGCAACGTGCAGCTCGACAACAATTCCATCAAGATGGTCATGAACCTCCAGGAGGATCTGCATTGGGCGCTCGGCCGCGACCGCAAGCTGGCCTCCATCGGCGTGTACGACCTGGATACGCTGAAGGGCGACGTCTTCCACTATGACGCCGTGGATCCGGACAGCCTCCGCTTCGTGCCGCTCGGCTTCCCGCCCAGCGATCCCCACAGCGCGCTGACGCCGCGCGAAATCCTGGAGCGGCATAAGACCGGGCAGGCCTACGCCCACCTGCTGCGGCCGCTGAAGAAGTACCCGCTGCTGCGTGACGGCGTCGGCACCGTGCTCTCGATGCCGCCGATCATCAACAGCGAGACGACGCGCGTGACTTTGCGGACGCGGCAGTTCTTCGTCGACGTCACGGGGCTGTCGCAGCGGGCCGTCGACCGGGCGTTGAACATCGTGGTGACCAGCCTCAAGGAGATCATGCCGTCCATCGAGGTGGAATGCGTCCTCATCGAGTCGTCGGCCGGCGTCACGACGGCGTCAAACGGAGCGGGTGGCTCACCAGGCAATGGCAGGGTCTCGCCGGGTGGGGTGGGCGTCTCGCCCGCCATCCACATCACCCCCGACCTGACACCCCAAGAGATGATTCTCAGCGTGCAGGAGACCGCCGAGACCATCGGCGTGCACCTCAACGCCGCCGAGCTGACCGAGTTGCTCGAATCGATGGGCTACGACGTGCAGGAGTTCGGCCGCCCCGACCGGGTCAAGGTCCTGGTCCCGGCGTACCGCAACGACGTGATGCACCCGGTGGACCTGATGGAGGACGTGGCGATCGCCTACGGCTACGACAACCTGTCCCCCGAGCTCGTCCCCACCTTCACCGTCGGCACGCCACAGGCGATCGAGGAACACTCGACGACGGCCCGCCGCATCATGACCGGCCTCGGCTTCCACCAGGTCATGACGCTGGTTCTGACGAGTGCACCGGCCGCGTTCGAGAAGTGGCGCCTCCCGCCCGACCCGCGGGCCGTCCTGATCGAGAACCCGATCAGCACCGAGCAGACCATGTGCCGCGTGTCGTTGCTGCCGGGCCTGCTGGAAACACTCGCGATCAACAAGCAGTATGACCTGCCGCAGCACCTGTTCGAGATCGGCGATTGCTGTTTCGTGGACCCGGCGGCGGAGACCGGAGCGCGTGAAGAGCGTTTTATCGCGGCGGCGATGATCGGCACGCACGTCGGCTACGCGGACATCCGCGCAGTCGCC
This sequence comes from Phycisphaerales bacterium, assembly GCA_022839625.1. Lineage (GTDB taxonomy): Bacteria > Planctomycetota > Phycisphaerae > UBA1845 > Fen-1342 > JALHJL01. The sequence goes on along the minus strand of JALHJL010000021.1, from coordinate 4,335 downwards.
GACGCGCTAATCCACGAGCTGGGCGCGACCTGCGTCGTGAAGCCGACCGAGCACCCCAGCTTCATTCCCGGCCGGGTCGCCGCGCTATTCGAAACGCGGCAGCAAGAAGTTGGTCGGATGGGCGAGCTACATCCCGAGGTGCTGGAGAGCTACGGCCTGCGCCATCCCGTCGCTGTCCTGGAACTCAGCCTGGCGAAGTTGTTGACGTCGTAGGGGTTCCACAAACCCGGACGACTGTGTCACCCGCCGAGTGCCGACGCTAGGGGGTTGCACGCTCGCCCTTCGGACTCTTGCCGTCCACGGCCGTCGCGCTCGCAGGCCTCCGCGGCCCCCGTTCGGTCACAGGCTTTCCAGCCGCAGCTTCAGTTCCCGTTCGTGCAGCTCCTGCCGGAACTCATCCAGGTCGCCGGCCAGGATGCGCGGCAGGTCGTACACGTCCTTGTTGATGCGGTGGTCGGTCACCCGGTTCTGCGGGAAGTTGTAGGTGCGGATGCGGTCACTGCGGTCGCCGGAGCCGATCATTGTCCGGCGGTCTGAAGCCACCTTGCTCTGCTGCTGGGTGTGAAAGTGATCGTAAAGACGGGACAGCAGCACCCGCCGGGCCTTGGCCCGGTTCTTGTGTTGGCTTTTCTCATCTCGCATCGACACCGTAATCCCGGTCGGGATGTGCTCCAGCCGGATCGCGCTCGAGACCTTGTTCACGTTCTGCCCGCCAGGCCCGCCGGCGCGGCTCACGTGCTCGACGACGTCCTTCTCCCAATCGACGTCGATCTCGATTTCCTCCGGCTCAGGCAGGACGGCCACGGTCGCCGCCGACGTGTGAATCCGCCCCTGGGCCTCGGTTTTCGGCACGCGCTGCACGCGGTGCCCGCCGGCCTCGAACCGGTAGTGCAGATACACCTCGTCGCCGGTGATATTGAGAATCGCTTCCTTGATGCCGCCCAGGTCGGAGGGCGAAATCGACAGCACTTCGACCTTGAATCCCTTGCTCGTGGCGTACGCGGTATACATGTTGAGCAAGTCGCCCGCGAACAGCGCCGCCTCGTCACCGCCGGTGCCCGCCCGAATCTCGAGCATGATCGACCGTATCGCCCCCTCGTCGCCGGTGAGCAGCAACTCCTTCAGCGCGCCGATCAGCCGCTCGCGCTGCGCCTCCAGCGCGGGCACTTCGGCTTCGGCGAGCTGCCGCAGCTCGGGATCCGAGTCGTCGCGCAGGAGTTCCTGCGATTCGGCGAGCTGATCGGTCACACGCCGGTACTCGCGATACGGGCGGGCAATCTTCTCCAGCTCCCCGTGCTCGCGCGCCAGCTTGGTAATCAGCGCGCCGTTGGACGCCACCTCCGGCCGGTTCATCTCGGCGGCCAGTGCCTCGCCCCGCGCGACCAGTTCCTGGACGCGCGCCATCCACGGCGGATCTGCCACTGCCATCTGCGCCATGTCCGCTTCGTGCTCCCGAACGCCGCCCGGTGAGGAAAACGACACGGCCCGAGCGCGTCGCCCGGGCCGTCACCCAAACTCATGGCGGCGTAGCTAACGTCCGGCGGCCGCCTTGTCGTCGCTCTTCTTGAAGTAGTCGCCGCCGAACTTTTTCTGGAAGCGCTCGACCCGGCCGGCCGCGTCGACGAACTTCTGCTTGCCGGTATAGAAGGGGTGGCAGGCGTTGCAGATGTCCACCTTGATCGCCGGGACGGTCGCCCGCGTCTGGAAGGTGTTTCCGCACGCGCAGGTGACCTGGGCTTCCACGTACTTGGGATGAATGTTTGGCTTCATGCTGCTGGTTCTCGCGTCGCGTCTCGGTCCGGGCTTTCCTCGCGTGCCCGAACCCTCTATTATGGCGAAGAGATGCCCGGTCCGCAACGGCCATTTTTTGCCTTCGGGACCGCTCCTGCCCCAGGTGAAACCCGGATGCCGCCCGATCCCGATGACATAGTCCGTCTCGAACAAGTCACCAAAATCTACACGCCCGCCGCCAAGGTCGAGGTCCCCGCCCTGCGCGGGGTCTCTTTCACGATCCGGCGCGGCGAATACGTCGCCATCGTCGGCCCATCAGGCAGCGGCAAGTCCACGTTGCTCAACATCCTGGGGTGCCTCGACCGGCCCACGTCGGGCACGTACTGGCTCGACGGCCGCAACGTGTCCGAGCTCGACGATGACGCCCTGTCCGACATCCGGGGACAGCGCATCGGCTTCGTCTTCCAGAGCTTCAACTTGATCCACACCCAGACCGTGCTGGAGAATCTGGAGACCCCGCTCTTCTATCAAGGGCTGCGCGCCCCGCAGCGCCATGCCCTGGCGCTGCGGCTCATCGAGAAGGTCGGGCTTGCGGACCGCGGCCGGCATTTCCCTCACGAACTGTCGGGCGGCCAGCAGCAGCGGGTCGCCATCGCCCGGGCGCTGGCCAACGACCCCGCCGTTCTGCTGGCTGACGAGCCCACCGGCAACCTGGACAGCCAGACCGGCCAGATGATCCTCGGCCTGCTGGACCAACTGAACGCCGACGGCCGGACCGTGATCATCGTTACCCATGACCTGAACGTGGCCAGGCACTGCCACCGCTACATCGAGATGCGCGACGGCTTGATCCACACCGAGCCCGCGGCATGACCCCGCTGGCACCGGCGTCCCGGGACCGGCGGATACATCGAGATGCGCGACGGCTTGATCCACACCGAGCCCGCGGCATGACCCCGCTGGCACCGGCGTCCCGGGACCGGCGGATACGTCACGCACGGCAGGCCGGCGAGCAGGAGAGCACAATGACCCCGAAGATGCCCGCCCTCGCAGTCCTCATCCTCCTGGCGGTGTCCGTCGCCGGCTGCGCGATACGGGGACAGCGGCTGCCGGCCGACATCGAACGGCTCGATGCCGCGCTGATTCCGAAGGTCCGGGCACCCGCCGCCGCCGCGCACGGGCAAACGCCGCTGCGCGTCAAGGTCCTGGTTCTCGAGTTCAACCCGCTGATTCCCGGCCCGGTGTATGCGCCGGACGACCCCCAGGCGCCACCCAAAGGTCTGCGTCAGGTCGCAGGCTGGAATGACCCAACCCGGCTCGCTGCCGGCTACATGCAGGACTTGTGCGACGCCAGCGGCGGTCTGGTGCAGTTCAAGATCGCAGACTGGCTGGTCGTTCGCCGGTTCCAGAAACTGGTCGACGGGTTCGTCTACACACCCGAGTCATACATGGAGTGTCTGCGCGGCGGGACGGTCAACAACCCCTGTTGGCACAAGCCCGAGGGGCTCGATTATCCGCACGCCGTCGCCGAGTTCGACCTGGTCCGGCGGGTCGAGTCCGGCGAGATTGACGAGGTCTGGATGATGGGTCTGCCGTACTATGGGTACTGGGAGGCCTGCATGATCGGCCCGGGCGCGTTCGACGTGAACGGCGAGCCGTATACGCAAATCCCCTGCCGCCGCCGGTTCGTGATCATGGGCTTCAATGTCGAGCGCGGCGTGGCGGAGATGCTGGAGGACCAGTGCCACCGCACCGAGGCGACGATGTCGCGGGTCTACGGCGGCTGGGAAGTGGACCAGCTCACGACGAATTGGGCGCGGTTCGCCGCGAACGAACACCAGTCCGGCACCGCCGCCGTCGGCACGTGCCACTATCCGCCGAATGGCCAGCGGGACTACGACTGGGCCAACCCGCGCATGGTGGAGAGCACGGCGGACGACTGGCTGCACTACCCGGCCCTGGCCGGCCGCAAACGGACGTTCAATTGCGAGGAGTGGCGCGGGCCATACGAGAACCGCCGGGGCGAGCCGGACTATCACCGCAACTACATCAAGTGGTGGTTTTCGCATTTGCCGAAGGCGCCGGGGGTGAACGCCGACGGCCGGCTGAACAACTGGTGGGAGTACATCTACAACTTCAACGCGTACGATGCGCGCGGGACGCCGTTGAGGCGGTAGCGGCCGTCTCCGCGACGCTGCGACTGAACAGATTCACGATGGCGGGATCAGGGGGGGAATTCGCCGACGTTGTGCTCAGCTCCGTACACCCGTACCAGAGGGGAGCGGAGCTCGGGGGATGGGTTCCAGAACAGTCTCACTTTCGGTCGGGCGTCACGGGCCTCGGGTGTACGTGTCTCGGGTGTCGTGGGGCTCCGGTGCCGTGGGTCTCGGGTGCCACGGCGCCACGTGTCTCGGGGGTCGTGGGCATCGGGTGTCACGGGCGGCCTGTCCGCCCGTGTTTCACGCGGGCGAAGCACGTGGGGCAGGTGGAGGCCGCACGGCGGCTGAAACCTGGTGCGAGAATCCCTTCTCGCACCTACTTGGGCGGGAATCCCTTCCCGCGTTCAGCACGTGGGGCAGGTGGAGGCCGCACGGTGGCCGAAAC
>JALHJL010000090.1 GCA_022839625.1 Phycisphaerales bacterium | reverse complement strand
CTCCCTCAAATACCGAGTTCTGTATCCAGTTAAGATGTTTCCTCAGGTATCCTTTGACTTTGTTTACCCTTTCCACTTTGATATCATACACAATTATGGTATACACTTTTACCACCACATCACAAAGGGGTTATATTCCTTGGTGCCCAGCAAGTGTTTAATAAGCTATAAGACTCTAATCTAATCAAACGCCTGTATGAAACTTTTCTATTAAGTTCACGATGTTTTATGGTTTTTTTAAGGCGCTCATCGTATTCTTTGATGAAAGTTTTCCTTCCCTGGTCATTTAAAAGACAGTAATTGAGATCCTGCTCGAAATCCTTCTCCTGCAACATCTTCCAGTATGGGTTTGAATATCTCGCTTAAATCCAGGGCTAGGGAATATCTTCGCTCGGATGGTTCATGAAGGTAGGATATCGTTGGGTTAAGCTGGGTATTGTAGATTTCTGTGAGAACTGTAGAATAAATCATTGAATTCCCAAAACTAATAAGGGCATTAACCATATTCTTTGGCGGCCTTCTACTCCTACCCTCCATTTTAAAGCCTTCAGGTAGGATTAAATCCATTTTGTCGTAGTAGTGGGAGCGTATTCTGCCTTCCACATTCATGAATTCTGTTATCTCTCTACAGGAATCTAAACCGTTTAAAATCTCATCTATATTATTTTCTATCTTATAATAGGAGAGCACCTTCTCCATGTTACGGGCCGCTCCTTCCACCAGTTTACCGGCGATTAATATCCTCTTATCATGATCTAAATAATTTTCAGCCTGTTTTATAAGTAAATCACCGGATAGGAGGGTTTCCCTTGGATAGAAACTACCATCATAAAAACCGTAGTAGTTAAAAAAGTGTATGGGCACTCCTTCCTTGGCTAAAAGGTGTACTGCCTGGGAAGAGAAGCTCAGCGAACCATAAGCATAGATAGAGTAGATCTTGCTGATGGGTATGGGTCTTTTACCATCCTTATTATGAAAATAAAGAGTGTTCTCCTTTCTTTTTAAAATTCCATCGGACATAAGGTAGTAATTCTTTTTCATAAATAACCCCCCCAATTTTTAAGTTTGATAAAGCAGGTTTTCTACCTCATCAATTAATTTTTTATTAGATTCAACCATGTCATGTGCGAGACTCTCGTCATAAATATAGCTATAATCAGCTCTTTCTCTTGTCTTCATAGCAAAATCAAAATCATCAAGAAGTTCTTCACTGATAAGACTGTTTTCAACAAATAAAATTTCAATTGCAAATTTAAGACATATATGGCTTTTTTCTCTATACCCTCTACTGAAAAGAAGTCCTCTAAAGGCATGAAAAATGGAATAGTAACTTTGGACGATGGCCCATTTATAATTTTCCTCTTTTACAGATTTTTCAGCAGACTTTAGATCATAATGGGCTTCTTCAAGTTCTTTTTCTACCAATTCAGCATCTATACCAATTTGTATATTTTTCCTCGTTTTTTACACTTTTCAAATTGATATTTCATGCAGAGTTCTTCCTTTTTTTATTCTGGTATAAAATGGTTTATCCTTCTTTTTTAACGTTCTTAATTCTGTATCGTTAACAATCACTGGCGAAATTTTTCTTTGGATTTTATTCTGGTACTGGTCGATTTTTTTGTTCACATGTTTTACTTCATCTGAAAGTATGAATAAATCTATATCGCTTTCTTCGGAGTCTTCTCCTTCTGAACAGCTTCCAAAGAGGATAATTTGTGATGAAACTTTCTTGAGGTCTTTGACCATTTCATCGATTTCCTTTTTCCTCTTTAATTACCAGTTCTTCCTTTTCTAATATTCTCAAATATCTACTTGCACTTCCTAATCCTATTTCAAGTCTTCTTACAAGTTCCCTTGTGTGATATTCTTCCCGGTATCTCCTGCCAAGGAAACATATCATTTTTAAAGATGTCTTTGAAAAAATGTTCATATTCTGGAACATGTGTTCATTATATGGAACATCTGCTATTTAAATCTTCTCATATCAGACAAAGCAAACTCATAATAGGCACATTTCAGGCAGGCAGGGACTTTTTGAGGTGTAGGCATTTCATCGCTTAAAATATTCCCAATTCTCTTTATTATATTCTTTATCTCTTTTTCATTTCTTTCATCAAGCTTTAATGTTTCCCTACGCCTGATTTTGGGATAGTCAATGATTCCAACAGCATCATTAATTCCCTTCTCATTTTTAAGGTAGTAAAGATAGTAAAGTAGCTGGTAATGGTGGGCCTTACTCATCTTTTTACTCTTTTTAACCTCATGAATTTCCAGGGTCTCGCCTTTTCTCACGAAATCAAAGCTGATAAGATTATCAATGGTCCGATCTTTTTTGTCTCTTTTATAACTATCCTTATGAAGTATCTTTCCCAACGAAACCAGTTCCGATTCCTGTTCCATCTGGATGTGGTGGGAAAAAAGCCAGAGCTTGGTCTTACAGATGAAATAATAGTTGATTTGGGTACCTTTTATTTGTAGAATATTGGAAGTCATATCAATTATTATAAAGAACTCTCAGTATCTATTAATCCTTCCTTAAAATTATAATTCTTATCTACAGTTTTAAAATAATAGCTGTCAAACTCATAAGTTTTAGATTTTATTTTATTATATGAATTGCTCGATATTGTTATCATATACTCATTAATTAGGCTTATTCCTTTAGGAGTAAATTCTCCATCATAATTATGTTTTTCATGAATTGTATTTAAAAAATCCTCGGTAGATATATAATCATCATAACAAATTATTTGGGGCAAAACTGTGTAATTTTGAGCATTAATATCTCTTGTTTGTATTCTTAACTGTCCATTATCCTCTTCAGAAAATGATGATGATTTACCAAAGATCAAATCTTCTGTAATTTTATCTTTAAATTCATGTATAACATTAGAATCTTCTGAAAAACTATTTTCATCATAAACTTTATTCATCATATCAATACTATTTTTAAAAGTAAATTTCGGAGAATTAATAATAACTTCACGGGTATTATTAATTATGTTAACTTTATAATTTTTTTCTTCAACATCTTTTTTTGTTAAATAGGGATAACAATATGTTCCAGTATCAAATACATGAAAGATGTACTCATGTTTATCAGATAATTTTTTACATTGAGGACAGCTACAATCCTTAGCATTATTGTGTGTTTCAGTTCTATGTAAACGCCCTCCCCTTTGTATTAAAGCATCGAGTGGGGCAATTTCTGTTAAAATTGTGTCAAAGGACATGTTTATGCTTATTTCTGCTACTTGTGTTCCAATAAAAATAAATTTCTTATTGGGATTATAACCATACTCTAACATTAAATTTTTCTCTGAATCTGTCAAATTATTTGTGTAAATAGATTTAGAAAAGATTTTCAACAGTTTTTCTTTAATGGGCCTATCTTTCTTCATAAATTGAGAATTATATAGGAAAATTTGTTTGCCTGGAAATTCTCTTTTAATGTATTCATACAAATCTTTCGATTTATTTACTGTATTAACGATTATGCCAATATTCTTACCAATATTTTTCTTTAACACATTTAGGAATTCATCCGATAATATATTCTCTTCATATATCAAGTTCTCATGATATTGAAATTTAAAAGGATTTTTTTCAATTCCTTTAATATCGCAACCAGAACTTTGAACTTTTAAATAATCACTATCATTAAATTTATTTTTAATATGTTCTGGAATTGTAGCACTCATTATAACATGAGGAATATTTAAAAATCTTAAAATTTCGCATAAACATTCAATTAAAAGGATAGTGCGTGAATCATAATAATGTAATTCATCAATAATAATTAAACTATTTATTATATTTCCAAAAGCTCTTGGAGCAAATTTAAATCCATTTACTAGAGACAGTAATAAATGATCTATAGTTGAAATGTTAAATGGTTTAGAATAAATTAAATTTGAATATTTTTCCAAAGAAACATTATCAAATATTTCATTACATTCATCGTCTTTTAAATTTGATAAAAAACTGAGAACTTCTGAATGATAAATTCCAATCCATTCTTTCGGAATTTTATATTCATCCTCAAACTCAAAAAACATGTTATTAGATGTTACTTGAGTGGGTAAAGCAAAGATCACTTTATTAACAAGATTATTCTTTAAAAGTATTTTTGAATAAAGAAGTGAAGCTAAAGTTTTACCTTCCCCACAAGGAGCTTCAAGCATTATAGGTTTTATTAAATCAGAAATAGCATTTGATTGTTTGATATTAATAACTTTTTCTTGAATATCTGTGAAAATTTTGTTATTCTCAATATTTTTAACTTTATTATATATGGATAGCGAATTTGGAAATCTTTCCAAAACTGTGTATTTCGATATTTTTTCACTATTTTCCTCAAAACTACTGCTTAAACCATCTGCCCTGGTTAAATAAGATAACATTAAGCAATATTTTGCTTTAAATAAAATATTTATATCTTTTTCAAAAATAGATCTAAATTTAGAGTACTGGCTGTCATCTCTAAATTTTCTTAGAATCTTAAAATATTTATTCAATGAGTCGATTTTTTTAAAATTAAAACTTTTTTTGTTTATTAAATCATTTAGATATTCATCATAGTATTCAATTTGTTGAATTGAGTTAAAAGAATTTTCAGTTAATAAAGAATGGTGAGAAATACATGATAATAAACAAATCCAATCATCAGGATTTTTGACTTTAGATAAGAAATATCCTGAGTATATTGCATGAGGAGGTAATTTTAATTTTCCGCCTTCTTCTATTTGAAGTGCATTTTCTTGCCATTTATCTGTTGCTTTTCCAAAATCATGAGCATAAGTTGCTTTTTCAAGATTATTTAGGAATATGTTCAAATCTACATTATTCAGTTTCGACCAATTTTCAAATAGTTCTTTGTTTGATTCTAACAATATTTTAAGTATATTATGGGAGTCACATGAATGCTTTTTAAGAGAAGTCCCATTAGTTTTAGCTATTATTTCATCATAAGAAGACAATATTTTCACCATTATAACTAAAACTTTCTATTGATTTATTGATATTTCCTTTAGGTATTGAACATATTTTGTAATGGTCATTTGGATGATTAATATCATATTTTAGTTTAACTGGAATTTTTACAAGCTCCGAATTTTCATATATTCCCGGAAGCACTGAATTGATATCAGATTTCTTATCATTAATTTTATTCAATTCAATAAGCTCAAGTTCTAAAATATTTACTACATCATCACTTTCACCAAGATACAATGGTCTTTTAGGATTTTTTAGAGCATTATAAATATCTTTTATTAATGATAACTCATTTGTCTCTAAATTTATATAAACAACAAAAATAGGATTTATTATCTTTTGACGATGTATTTGAGTGTTAATCCAGGATTTATTTAAATTAAATCCTTTGATACCATTATAATTTTCTGCCCAAAATTTTGTAATAATATCTAATGATTCTTCCCAATCATACTCTCTGATAATTCCATTTATTTTTTTAAAAATCGCGGTATCTCCCTCAGAACAATCGTTATTTTGTAAATACCTATGAAATCTTCTTAATTTTAGTTTACTGGTTAATAATTCAGAAATTGCTTCAGATATTTTAGCCATTTTATTTTCATCTAGTTTATATATGCATTTATCATCTATACATTTAGTCAAAATATTTTTGAGTTTCTCTGCATCATATTTGTTCAAATTAACATCTGTAACAATTTTTAAAAATTTTTTAAGTTTATTTTTATCAAGTTCATTTTTTATTTCTTTTAAAATTTTATTAATTTCCTCTTGATTAAGATTGTTACATTTGGTGTCTAAAAACTCTTTTAATTTACCTTTAAGTTCATCTTCAATACCTTCAGACTCCCTATTACCTTTGTGTATATTAGAAAAATCTTCTATTTTTTCACCATTATTATCCATGATTATTGAAAAATTCAACTGATTAAAAAGGCTTATATATTTTTCCTCAACAACTTTTGCATCTTCTTTAGATAAAGTATGTAACGCGGGAAATTCCATTGCATTTAATATTAAACCAAAGAGTGTCGTTGGTGGGGGAAATGGGTAGGTTAGCTTAACATTTAAGCTTCCAAAATCTGTAAAAGAACACCAAAAAGGAATTTCCAATTTAAATCTAAGCGCTTTCATTATTATCACATTATAAAGCGTTAATTGCTTCGTCAAATGTAATTTTAGGGTTTTTACAGAATTTAAAATTATTATTATCATTTAATGAATTAAAAACATCATTTAATTCATCTTCATTATTAACAACTCCAGATAAATATCCTGCAAAAATGTTTGTATCCTTCATAGCTATGCAATCTTCAAGTACACTATTAAGATGCTTTGTATCAACATTTCCTTTTTCATTTAAGTTTAGTGCAGAGGATAATCTATGATTGTACTGTTTTTGTAAACTTATGATAACAACATCTGGAGTAGCGTTAGTCATTTCTCTAGATTGATTTGCAAAGTCACTGAGATTATAAATTGCATTTAAAATAGCTTTTACTCTTTTTAATCTCTCATCACAATCGATATTAACAATATCTTCTGTTCCATCCATTACAATTGAATCATTATCAGTGTTAATTTTAGGAACTTTTTCAACTCCAATATTATCCGTATCAATAGAAATACTAGTTCTATATGTATTTTCGCTGAGTTGTTTATATGCAAGAGCTTGTCTAATATCGTAAGGAGCTGGAAATTTTTCATTACAATGAATGCAAGTTAATTCTGTACCTCTTGATATATTTTTTGTATCTTCATCTCTTCCGGATAAAGGATACATCTTTTTTCCACATTTAGGACATTTTATATCTTCAACCATCCTAAATATGAGGTCAGTTGTTATTTGAGTTCTTATTTGTCCCAATGCAGGAGATGCTTTAATAGGACTCCATCGTTTAGCTCCATCAGAAGGTAGTAAATACCCAAATAAATCACATGTCCAACAATCTTGTATATTTCCACAAGGAAATTCAGGAGTGCATTTAAAATCATCGGGATTTTCCCTTTTCATAGATTGCCTAAGTGCATGTCTCATAGATTGGCCAGATATATAAGGTAATCCATTACTATAAGTTTTTATTTCTTTTAGATTACTACTTCCTTCACCAGCATTCATATTTGTTAAATCAGTTTTAAACAACCATGTTACTACAATACCTTTATAATTCATTCTTTATCCTCCTTTTTTATTTTTAGTATAATTCTGATATAATGCACTTGCACTCATAAATGACACAAAATAACTTTTAAATTCATCAAAATTTTCTTTATTTAAAACGTCGAAAATAACTTCAATATCATCTTGATTAAGATAAAAATTTTCATTATCTAACGATGCTTTTTTAGCCATTAAAAAAGATGCCTCTTCAATGCTTTTTTTAAAATTTAGTTCATCTGTGGAATATGCAAACTTAGTCATTAACCCAATATCCTTATAAAAACCTCTACCAATTGTTGAGGCAACATTCTTTGCAGATTTCTTTAATTCTTCATTTATCATAGTTATCTCCCCCATAATTTTTTCTAAAAATAAATTTTTGAAAAGATATAATGGTTTGCTTCCATTATAGGAATTAATTTTATTTATGTCATATTTTGTAATTTCAAATAACATGTCAGATATTTTTTCATGTGACATAATCAAAAAGGCATTATAAAATTTTTCTGCATCACTTGGTTTGAACTTAAAGTTTATTTTATTTAAAAAATCTAATAATAAATAAACTTCATTACCATTTTTCGGGTCTTTTTGAGGTTCTAATATTTTATAAACATTAGAGTTAGCCTTTAATCTTGTAATTGAAAATGAATCTTTCTTAATAAATATCCAATCAGTCAATTCCATAAGTTCAGAAGATTTTAAACCATCAAAAAGATCATCAGGCTCCTCTTTTAAATATTTATTCTGAATATTATGGAGTAAAGACAATAATGCGGATGATTTTGAATTCTGCGAACTAAGAGCCTTTATATTAGTGTTATAACGAGTTACATCAGGGTTATTAAAGTCTATGTATTGTCCTTTTAATGATAAATTATTCACAACTTTTCCTAATAATATTAAATCATAAATTATAGGTAAAGCCAATAATGTGTTTTTTGAATCCCAATAGAAAGGAATATACTTATCAAATAACGAAAATAATGACGCAATAAAACATGAAAGGCACATTTTATTATTTTTCCGCATATTAGTTGAAAAACCTTCAATCTCATTGTTGTGATGTTCACCCATTAAAGGATTGAAATATTGTTTAACGTCAATCATGTTTTTTGAATATTGACCACAATATGGACAAATATTCTTTGATTGTTTGTTTGACTTAAATTTTGAAAATTCTTGTGTTGAAACTAAGTCTAACCCGAACTTAAAATAACTCTTATTATCTTTTTCTAAGTAACTTAACCTCCTTTTCCAGATCTGCTGCTGTTTTTTAGTGGTAGAAACATTGTTTTTTAAAAGAACTTGTTTTTTCTCTTCAGAAATTTCCATCGTCTTTGCTTTCTGTCCTTCTTTAAGATCATTCTTATTTTTAGGGTAATCTACTGGGGGGAGGTAATTCGCATTTTGTATATTCTGATTGATTATTTTAAAAGATTGTGAAAAATTGTATGTGCCATCTGATGCTAAATATCTTAAACTTTCTGATATAGAATCAAAAACCTCACAATTTTCTGATGTTAACATCACACCATCTGACTCTAGATGTATTGATACCATTGAATTAAATCGTGTTTTTAACTCATGTTCTAGCCTAGAAATCCCATTATTTATCCAAGGACTATTTGTGATATAAAATTTTAATTCAACCATATTTTATTCCTCAACATCGAACTCTTACAATTCAGTTACTATTCCAAATATTATCATTAAATATTTTCAACCATCCCAAACCCCATACTATTTCTCTCACCAAGTCCACAGTCATAAGCAAACTGTATAAGGCGAGGATCAGCTTCTATCTCAAATTCCATCATATAAGCTCGGTGAAAGTCTCCTTTTATCTCAATTCTGCGTCGTTTGGCGGTTTTCACATCGGGTTTAATCTTCACCCATTTATCACCATCATAATCACCGTAAAAGGAAGTATATTTGTTCACTAAATTTTTCTGAACACCGTCATAGAATCGTTCGTCTCCGGGTCCTAAATCCCATATTTTAAGTTTTCCATCCACTTCTCTTTTTATGCTGGCTGATACTGGAGACATAGTTTTCAGCTTCATGTTTTCATTAAATGAGGGACTTTTTAGAAGCTCGATTTGCTCAACTAACAATTTTTTCCCTTTAAAATCCACTTCAGTATTCTCCAGATGGCCCTCCACCAGACTTTTAATCAACTGTTCATTGGGGGATGAAATATAAAAGGAAAGTTTTCCATCCTTAGAAATAATACCATTTTTTGTACGTTTCCAGTTTGAAAAATAGATTTGAGAAAAAGTAAAAAACTTAAAATCTTTAGAAAAATGTAGTTTAGCTGCTAAATCTAGGTCAGCTATCTTACGATATATAATAGCAGAAAGAATATGGTTGTAATTATAAGGAATTAGATAATTACCATTGTTTGATGTTAAACTGATTTTTAATCTCATAATTTACATCATAAATTAGTTAACATTTTGAATATTTAAATTTATACTATATGCTAACTTCAAAAAATAATTGTACATAAGTAGTATATAAACGTTTATGATTTTTATTTATTCATACATAATATTTGTAAAGAATATATTTTAGGATTGATAAATTTATTTTTTTCATCAAATTCAATCTGCTTTTTATAATTTAGAAAAATTTGTGAGTTGATTTTAACATCGAGTTCACCCAAATACCAGAATATTAATATAGGTCTTTAAAAAAATATATTTTAAGAACTAAATTCCTAAATTTATGGTAATAAACTAAAACTTTGTGGGTGAAGAACTAATTGCAAGATGTAATCGCCGGTGACGAGTATAGTGACCGGAAAAATATTCTGGAAGTTTTTAATTTCCCGGAAAAGT
>JALHJL010000089.1 GCA_022839625.1 Phycisphaerales bacterium | reverse complement strand
GACCGCGATCATGAGCTATCTTGCGTGACGTAATCGCCGCCGTCCACTAACCATTCAACCTCCAGCCACCGCGCGAAACCGTGCAGCTTGAAACGGCACCAGCGCGGCGCCTGTCTCTATCATCCCGGTCTCAATTGACCACCGCTCCGTCCACTTGACGGACTCGTCGACGCTCTTGCCGGTTCCACGCCACCCGTGGTAGACGGCGCCCATCTCCAGTGTCCCCCAGTTGGCCAAACCGGAAGGGTCCACCCCAGCCAATGGCTCCCCATCCAGGTACCTGTACGTGTTCAGCCCGCCACGAATCCCAATCGGATCCCTTTGGATGAACCGTCCGGTGCCCGGCTGATACCAGCGTTCGCCGGCGTGCAGCAGCAGGATCGGCGGCAGGTCGGGGCCCCCACCCGCCGGCGTATTGATAACGAGTTCCCAACCCGGCGGGCGGAGACCCGCCGCCGGCCGGCGGAAACGGCCAGCCGACGTGCGTCTGGCCCTGGTCACGCCAGACCGGCTCGCCGAAGGCCGTGTAAGCTACGGGCTGAAAGCCCATGCTCCCCGTTTCGTCGGTCGTCATCATCGTCGAATCGATCAGGTCGCCGTGGAAGAAGCACAGCTCGCCGGATAACGCTACGCCAGCTCGTAAAGTGTGTCCAGTTCCGCCAAGTGCGAACCAAGAGCAGCGCGTCCCGCGTCCGTGAGGCTATATTCGCGAGAAGCGGGGCCACATTGTGCCTCGCTTGAGCCCAATTCGCGCGACTTTAGCAGACCGCCTGTCTCCAATTCGCCAAGACGCGTGACGATTTCCGAGAGCCGGAAGCGTTCTCGATAGGCGAGCAAGACATTGTCAGCTATTTGGAAGTTGACGTCGAGATACAACTCCTCAAGCTGCTCGTCATCTTCCGCCAGTAAGTCGAGGATCCTGAGGGTCAGTATGTCCATGACACATCCTCATTAGCGCAGAAACGGAGGCACTGGCGGGTTTGGCGGCGGGTTCTTCCAATGCTGGTGAATGATCCGCCCCCCTCTGACGATTGTATCACCCGGCATTATTCACCATCCCGGTGCTGATGGCATAACGCGCCGCGGCGGGCGCAGGCGCTCGTCCGTGCCTCCGGTCGAGACCGCCCCCTACCCCCACAGCCCGCACGGGGCCGGGGAAAACGCGTCGGGCCGGTTTGGCAGCCGGATCACTCCCGCAGCACGAGGCTCAAATGGGCATGCGGCGGCGGCACCCAACGCCGCGGGCGTGGCGGGCGTCCCCAGGTGCCCCCTCCCGCCACGGCACGCGGGCGCTTCGGCAGACCACGCGGATGCCACCACCGCTCAATCCGCCCCAACAGCCGTTCCCACAGCACCCCCGCCGCCCGGGGCACGTCCACGATGACGCGCCGCCCATGTTCCACCACCCGCGCCCCGGCCGGGGCGGAAGATGCATCAGCGAACGGCGCTCTGCCCCGCGGGCGGTCCTCTTTCGCCCCAGTGGGGCTTCATCGTCCGGGCCTTGGTACCCACGGCTCGCGCCGTGGGCTGGGTTCTCTCGCCCCATCCGGGGCTGAAGAAGGACTCCGCCGAGTCGGTCACGGACCCGGCGTTTCGTGGCGCCAAGTTTTCTTTGACAGCCGGCCGCCTCCAGCGCTTATAATGGAGCTTACTCGATCCGTATGTCGGTTAATCCCACAGAGGGATTTCCGTCGTGTTTTTCCCACGAGCGTGCAGAACTCGGCGCGTCCGCCGCGGCGGACCAGGCCCGGGGTCTGGGTCCAGGCGGGCGGGGTTCTGGCGTGCAGCCTTGAGGAGGTTTGAGATGACGTGGAGAGCAGGAGTTCTTGGGTCTGTGGTCATCGCGGTCCTAACCGTCCCAACGGTCGCGACCGCGCAGTCCGTCACGATGGAGTACACCTTCGCGCGGCCGGAGATCGTACCGATCACCATCGCCGGTCAGAGCTACGACCGCGTCGTGCTCTCGGAATGCCCGGCCGGCGGGACCGTGGGGCAGCCGGCGCTACCCGCGCGCGGCACCACGATCCTGCTGCCGTTCGGTACCGAGCTGTCCAGCGTGGAGATCGACGCCGGCGAGCGCGTCGCGCTCGGCAGCGGGTTCCTGGTCGAGCCGGTCGCCCAGCCGGTGCCGTTATCGGTCCCTCCCGCGGAGCGGCCCTTGCCGCAGCCCGATCCGGTGGTCTATGCCTCGGACCAACCGTATCCCGGCGCACGCCACTTCGAGATCGGCGTGCAGTATTTCCGCGGGATTCCGATGCTGGTTCTTCGGCTGCAACCGGTGGAGTACGTGCCGGCGACGGGCGAGCTGTTCTACTTCCCGCGGTTGAGCGTCACGGTGCGCACGTCGGAGACCGGCCGCGTGTCGGAGATGTACCGCGGGCTGCCCGACGACCTGGCGCGGGCGCGGAAGAAGGTCGACAACCCCGCGACGCTGGCGACCTATCCGGCCGCCGAGCGCGGTTCCCGCAGCTACAAGCTCATGATCCTGACCACGCCGGACCTGGTGTCCGCGTTCGAGCCGCTGAAGGCGTACCACGATGCGCACGGGATGCCGACCGAGATTCACACGACCGCGGAGACCGGCACCGACCCGGACGCGATCCGCGCGTACATGCAGACGCACTACATTTCCGACGGCATCGAGTACCTGCTCGTTGGGCGCGACGACGACGTCATTCCGGCCAAGAATCTCTACGTCGATGGCGTCAACGATATGCCCGGCGACCTCTATTTCGGCTGCCTGGACGGCACCTGGAACTATGACGGCGACAACAAGTGGGGCGAGCCGACGGACGGCGAGGGCGGCGGCGACGTCGACCTGGTGCACGACGTGTACGTGGGCCGCGCCGCCGTCGACAGCGCGGCCGAGGCGACCCGCCTCGTGAACAAGACGATCTGGTATCTCAGCGGCCAGCATGCCTTCGCCGAGCGCGTCCTGCTCGTCGGGGAGTACCTGGGCTTCGGCGGCGTCGCGGAGTACGCCACCAGCTACCTGAACGAGCTGATCGACGGCTCCGATGCGCACGGCTACACGACGGTCGGGTTCCCGTCGGACATGCTGGAGATCGACACGTTGTACGATGCGCCCGGATATGACTGGCCGGCGTCGGAGCTGATTACCCGCATCAACAACGGGCTGCACATCGTCAACCACCTCGGCCACGGCAACATCGACTACGCCATGAAGCTGTACAACTCCACGCTGAGCCAGTTGACGAACACCGACCTGTGCTTCTTCTACTCGCAGACCTGCCTGGCGGGGCACTTCGACGGCGCGGAATGCTGGGCCGAGACCGCCCACATCAAGCTGGACCACGCGGGGTTCGCGGTCGTGATGAACGCCCGCGAGGGGTACGGCGCGTGGAACAGCACGGACGGCCCCTCCCAACGCTACAACCGCGAGTTCTGGGACGCCGTCTACAACCCGGACGAGGCCATCAGCGAGCTCGGCGCCGTCAACGCCGATTCCAAGGAGGACAACCTCTGGCGCATCAACGAAGAGATCATGCGCTGGTGCTATTACGAGATCAACCTGTTCGGCGATCCGACCATCCCCCTGCCAGGCGCGTGCAGCGACGCCGGCACCCTCCTGCTGAGCGCCTCCAAGGTGGCCTGCGAGGGCAGCGGCGGGATCGATGTGCGGGATTGCGGGCTGAACCTGAACGATATGGCGATCGACACCGTGTACGTCCAGGTCACGTCGGATTCCGACCCGACCGGCGAGTCGGTGCTGCTGGTCGAGACGAGCATGAAGTCTGCCCGGTTCCTCGGTGCATTCAGCGTCAGCGAGACCGCCGCGCCGGGTACGGTCCTGGTCGCCGAAGGCGACACGGTAACCGTCACCTACATCGACGCCGACAACGGCCAGGGGCAGCAGGTAGCCGTCACCGCCGGTGCCCTGGTCGACTGCACGCCGCCGACGATTGGCGGCGTGCATCTGACGAGCCTCGGCCCGCGCAGTGCGACGATTGCGTTCACCTGCGACGAACTGGCCCGCGGAACGGTACGTTACGGACTGGCGTGCGATGCGCTGATCTGGACCGCAAGCGGCGGCTTCGCCCTGAGCCCGACCGTCAGCCTGAGCGGTCTGACCGACAACACCACGTACTACTACATGGTCGATGCCACGGACGAGGCGGGCAACACCGCGTCCGATCCGACCTGTCGCAGCTTCACGACCCCGGACGTGCCGGACTTCTTCACCGAGCTGTTCGCCTCCGACAACGACCTGGATTACCTCAGCTTCACGTTCGTCCCCAACGGCTCGACGGACTTCTACTGGGGCTGCGTGGAGCCCATTACGCAGCTTCCGACCGACCCGGCGGGCGGGACGGCGCTCAGCCTGACGGACGACAATTACGCCACCGTGAACCTGGCCGGCGGTGCGACGGTGTCGCTGTACGGCACGAGCTACAACAAGTTCTACGTCGGCTCGAACGGGTACATCACGTTCAACACGGGCGATAACGAGTGGACGGAGTCGCTCACCGCCCACTTCAACCGGCCGCGCGTCTCCGCCCTGTTCGACGATCTCTACCCGACCAGCGGACAGGTGACCTGGAAGCAGCTCGACAATCGGGCCGTCGTGACCTGGCTGAACGTGACGGAGCACTCCGGCGGCAACCAGAACACCTTCCAGATCGAGCTGTTCTTCAGCGGCCAGATCACGATCAGCTACCTGGCCATCGCCGCCGCGGACGGTCTGGCCGGACTCTCCGCGGGCGGAGGCGTCCCCGCGGACTTCTACATGTCCGACCTGAGCCTCCTGCCGCCGTGCCAGACGTTCCCGCCTACCGCGCTGGACGTCAACGCGCTGATCACCGAGAACGTGCCGGGGGCGATCACGCTCCACGCCACGGACGACGGCCTGCCGAATCCGCCCTCGGCGATGACCTACATCGTGACGTCCCTTCCCGCACACGGATGCCTGTCCGATCCGGACGCCGGCACGATCACGAGCGTGCCCTACGCGCTGCTCAACCACGGGGCCGTCGTACAGTACCTGCCGGCGAGCCATTACGTGGGCGGTGACGTCTTCCACTTCAAGGCGAACGACGGCGGCGAGCCGCCGGACGGCGGCGACTCCAACGTTGCCAGCGTCTTTGTCACGGTGGTCGGCGTGCCGGAGTGCGCCCTGTCCTTCGCGCTGGACACCAATCCGGGCTGGAGCACGACCGGCGCGTGGGCGTTCGGCCAGCCGACCGGCGGCGGCAGCCACAACGCGGACCCGAACGCCGGGTACACGGGCGTCAACGTGTATGGGTACAACTTGAACGGCGACTACCCGAACAATCTTCCAGCGCAGTACCTGACCACTACGGCCATCGACTGCTCCAAGCTGAGCCGCGTGCAGTTGCGGTACCGGCGCTGGCTGGGTGTGGAGGTGACCGATTACGCGGGCGTCGAGGTGTCCACCGACGGGACGAGCTGGACGACCTTGTGGTCCAACCCAACCAACATCACGGATACCTCCTGGAAACCGCTTGCCCACGACATCGGCACGCTGGCCGACTACCAGGCCACCGTGTACATCCGCTGGGTCATGGGTCCGACGGACCACTCGGTGACGTATCCGGGATGGAACATCGATGACGTCGAGCTGTGGGCCGTCATGCCGCCGCCCTACCTGCTCGGCGACATGAACTGCGACATGACGGTCGATTTCGGCGACATCAACCCGTTCGTGCTGGCACTGGTCAATCCGACCAGCTACGCGCTGGCCTTTCCCGGCTGCAACAGCATGAACGGCGACATCAACGGGAACGGTGTCGTCGAGTTCGGCGACATCAACCCGTTCATCGCGCTGCTGACCGGAAAGTAGTGCGGAAGCCGGCGCGCGGACCGGAGGCATCGCGCGCCACGGCTGAGTTCCTCCCTCCGCCGGCACGAAGCCCCGACCGCCCCGGCCGGGGCTTTGTGTCAGGCGAAGTACTGCACGGCCCGCTGGAACAGGGCCAGCCCGTCCCCTGCGGCCCGCGCCGGCTGCGAGGTCCAGCACGGATGCTGGGTCCAGGTGACGAAACGCTCCGGGTGCGGCATCAGGCCCAGCACGCGGCCCGTCTCGTCGCACAGGCCCGCGATGTCGGCCTGGCTGCCGTTGGGGTTGTGCGGCTCCCCGTGGACGTTCGGAGCGCCGTCGGGCGGCGACCCGTAGACGAGTGCGTGGTGCCCGCCGGCGGCCGCGCGCTCCAGGTACTCCGGGCCGGCGAAGACCACGCGCCCCTCGCCGTGCGCGATCGGCATTTCGTAGCTGCGCCCGCGCTCCAGGAAGGCACACCGGTCGCCGCGCGCGGCCAGATAGACCCAGCGATCCTGAAAGCCCGGCGGCTCGTTCGGCGCTACCGAGCAGACCGCGCGCTCGCCCGGCCGGCCAAAGGGCAACACGCCGAGCTGCACGAGCACCTGAAAGCCGTTGCAGATGCCGAGCACGAGCCGGCCGGCGGCGATGAAATCAACGAGGGCCCCGAGCAGGTGACGGCGCGCCTGCGCCGCGAAGATTCGCCCGGCGGCGATGTCGTCGCCGTAGCTGAATCCGCCTGGAATCGTGAGCACCTGATACTCGTTCAGGCGCTGCGGCGACCCGATCAACTGGCGGATGTGCACGCGCTGGGCCTGCGCACCGGCCAACTCCCAGGCATGCTGGGTCTCCAGGTCGCAGTTCGTGCCGGCCGCACGCAAAATCAGCACACGCACGCTGGCCATCGCTCATGAGCCTCGTTTGGATGCCGGGACTTGAACGTCCGCTCTTGGCGGGTATCATAGTTGCTTCGTCGCGGGGGTGACAGACGCGACGACGCCTCGGTAGCTCAGTTTGGCAGAGCAGCTGGCTCTTAACCAGCGGGTCCTAGGTTCGAGCCCTAGCCGAGGCATTCCGCAGTAGCAGCCGAGTAGGCCGGGGCCGCAGACCCGACCACTCCGGTCGCGCGCGGCTCGCTTCGTGCAGGCCTTCGGGTTCCCCTTCGTCAATGGCGACGACGACGAGACGCAGATCTTCCAGTTCGCGTTCGGGGCGTCGTTCTGAGTGCCCGGCAGCGCACCGATCAAGCCGTGCTTCGTTATAGGACCTGCGCAGAAAGCCACAGAAGCTCAAAACTTGGATCGCGTGGCCGGGAAGGCTCCCAAAGATTGCGGCGGCATGCACTTACGGCCATCGCGTCCCAGGGGTCGATCGGGGCGGGGGGGGGGGGCTTGCATCGACCGAGTTTTTGGTAATTCTTTAGGAGGACTAGGTCAAATCCCAGGTAGCGTTCAAATGACAGAAGAAGGAGGTCAGGGAGTATGAAACCGGAAACTGCCCACAGCGCCCTGCGCGGGCTGACCCCGCCTGTCGCGGCGGCAGGCGTGCTCGCCATGCTGATGATATCATCAGCGCTGGCGGGCGACTCGCGGAGTTGCCAGGGCGACTTCGTCTTGCTGTCGATGGAGCAGGCGGCGCTGTACCGGGGGACACAGATGGTCGCCGGCTGTACCGGCACGGCTAATCGCCCGGAGTGCTCTGGCACCTCGGCTTTATGCTCGTGGTACTCCGCCGAGAATTGTCCAGATTTTGCGGTTACCTATCCATCGCAGGCGGTTCGCTACTGTACGGGTTGGGACCCGGATGTCAGCGGGCCAGGGACGTGCAACTGGAACGGACTCAAGCGCTGCTATACGAGGTCGCAGTGTGCAGTCCACCCGGAGGGCTACTGCTACCATCCTATGGTTGGGTATCTCAATGTCGTGAACATGAACGACGACTTCTGTAACACGTCCGAGCCGTATACTCCGCCGCAACCTAACCCGTGACGGACCCGATGCGGCGGTAACGCGACGACGACCGCACCTTTGCGTCCGGTGCCCAATGGCCCGTGCTGCCAAGTACCGCTGGGGGACTGTGCCCATGCAGGGCGCCTTATGGGCGGCGCCGCGGAAGCTGTCCCTGATTACTGCCCTTGTCACAGCCCTCGTCGCTGGAGGGGCACCACAGGGCCCAGCGAACGCGACCCCCGACGAGTTAGCCGTGATCGCAGCGGCCTCCCGCGAGAACTCAGCGCGCATTGAGACACTGCAACTATGCGGAACACTCTTCGCAACCGGCGGTCACTACGCGGGGCAATGGGATCCGGTTACCGGGCAGACCTACAATTCGCAGACACAGCAGTTTGCGGTATGGACAGACGGCGTGAGTTGGCGATACGACGTGACGGCCGATCGGGAGGTGACCCCGGAGAATGAGGTCGTATACAACCTGCCCTACGGTGAGCACATCACGTCGTATGCGAAGCTCGATCGCGAGGGGGGGGTCGATGCGCTGAAGCGTGAATTCGGTACGCCACAAAGCACCAACCGAACGATCGTGACTGAGGCTGCGGTTTATCAATACAGGCCCGAGGCCAACGAGCTCGATCTCAACAACCGTCTTGCCGTCATGGTGCTCGAGGAACAAGTCGGCGTACAGCTTGCGCGCGGCAAGGTCATTCCGGGGGGACTAACGATGGCCGAGTTGGTCGATCACTGGGCCGAGTTGGCGCAGCGCGGCAAGCGATCAGTGGAGGTTACCTCGCTGGAGAACGGGGAGTACCTTATTCGTACGGCAGGGTTTGTCACGCGCGAGGGCAAGCCGGCACTTTCCTGTACCTCTGAGGTCGTTGTCGACCTCGACAAGGGCGGCAACGTCGTGTCGTATATCGGACAGGTCGACGGCCGAATCGTGGAGAGTCGCCGGTATAGTTATATGAATGTGGGGGGAGCCTGGGTCGTGTCGCACGCAGAGATCGGCGCCATGTTCAGCCCGGATGGGACCCCCACGGTGAATGGCGTTTACGACGTCCATGCGGAATCCGTGCGGATCAATGAGCCAATCGATCCACAAGTCTTCGGCTTCGAAAGCCTGGGGGTGCGGCGCGGCGCGCTCGTCTTCGACGCCGAGACGCGCGAGGAATACCTGTACGACGACGTGCCGCTGCACCTGAAGGTTGCGCTGGCGATGGAAAGAGAAAGGGAGGAAGAGCTGGCCGAGGCGGCCGCGCAAGCGGCGGCAACGGCGCTGCCCGCGCCAGCGCCCACTGAGGAGAATCGACAGCGCGAGGAGGCGGCTGTCAGGACGGCGAAGCGCGAATCGGGCAAGGCGGCAGCGCGAGCGGCCGAGCCAGCCGCGGCACGCGAGCCTGGCGTGACTGGCCTCTCATCGGTCGCCGGGCACGATTCCGCGGTCGTAAGCGGCTCGGCGGAAATCGGAGCGACGCCGGCCCCCGTGCTTGCTCCGCCGACGGAGACGAGGCCAGCGCAAGAAAGCAGCGAGCCGAATGTGCCCGAGGTGCGCGGACCCGACCGGCAGGTATCCGAGCGTGATACACGGATCCTCACACCA
>JALHJL010000133.1 GCA_022839625.1 Phycisphaerales bacterium | reverse complement strand
GTAGTTCGGATGCCTGGCCAGCCACGACTTGCAGTGGGACTCTCGGGCCTGATCGTTGCGGGCCCGATGGTAGTCGATCAGGTTCATGGCCTCCTGGACGGACAGGTGTGGACGCGTCATGGCCGAGCGGATCAGGCGCATCGCCATGTCCAGCGTCAGGTCGGGAAGCTCGCGCTTCAGGTCGCGCTTCGTCTGCGTGACAAACAGGTGCGCCAGGGTCACCAGGCTCATGTGGTGGTGCCAGCTCGTCCACGACCGGGCCTCGTAGTGCCCCATCCCCGACGGACCACCGCGCACCGCTCACCAGGGCCATCGGTTCCAGCGGCGTCTCGGGCTCCGCGTTCGACAGGTAGCACTTCACCTCGGGAAACCGATCCAGCGTACGACGCACCAGAAGCCACACCGGCGGACCCGCATGGCGATGGCGCACCGCCCACACCCTCAGCCGCGCGAACTCGAAGCAGATCGGCCCCTTTGCACCCTCGCGAAGCGTCACCTGGCTCCACGCCGTGGCGGGAAGCGTCTCGGCCAACTGGCTGACCTGCCAGACCATCGCGTGGGGCGTCGCGCGCAGCGGCTTCTCCGCCCAGACCGTCGTGTTGGCGGGCACTTCCACCAGGTAGCGCTGCCTGTTGTGCTCCAGGGCGTCGAGGAAGTCGCCGTCGCGGCCGTACTCGGCGTCGGCCGTGATCCAGTCGAAGCGCACCGAACAGCGGCCCACCAACTCGGCGGCGATCTGCGGCTTGGTCTGGAAGGTCACCTCCGCCGGAACGCGCGTCTTCTTCCGCCGCGCGGCATCTTCGGCCCACTCCTTCGGCAGGTAGAGCTGGTGGTCCAACAGCACGGTGCCGCCCGGCGTCGTCCCGACCAGGAACACCCCCACCTGGCAGTTCTCCTTCTTGCCCAGCCGCCCGGACCACTGCCGCTTGACCCCGACGCTGTGCGTGCCGCGCTTCGTGAAGGCCGTGCCGTCGATCACGCCCACCGTGCCGGCCGACCAGCGCGAGGCCGTCGGCACGAACTCCTCGTTGAAGACCGCCTGGATTTCCTGCTGCACGTCGCGGGCCTCCCAGGGAGAAACCGTCAGGAACCGCTGCCACGACAGGACGACGCGCTGATCAATCTTCGCCCGCTCCTCCGACGGCCCGCCAAAGACCAAGGCCATCGGTTCGACGCTCTTGCGGTCATCCGCCAGGAGCAGTCCCCGAAGGTATTGCAGGGAGTGCTCCCGGCTCTCCCGCCGACCGAAATACTCGGCGAAGCGATCGTGCAACTTGAGCAAGCGCCCCGCCGCTGCGCGCAGTTCGACCGTATCCATGACCAAGCCCTCCTTCGGACTTCCATGAAACGTCGAACCGGCCAGCTCGATCTACCATGCATCCTGTATGACGCAAAACGCCGAAACTCCCAAGACCAAAACTGATGCTGTAGAAGTAGTTCGGATGCCTGGCCAGCCACGACTTGCAGTGGGACTCTCGGGCCTGATCGTTGCGGGCCCGATGGTAGTCGATCAGGTTCATGGCCTCCTGGAC
>JALHJL010000020.1 GCA_022839625.1 Phycisphaerales bacterium | reverse complement strand
CGGACGCGAAGAGCGCTGCGACCGTACGCGGAGACTGTGCAGACGGACGCCACCCTTGACACGAAGATGCCTTTCATGGATAGCGTCGGACCTCCGTGTTCCGACGTGTCGCGGCGAGGCGCCGGCCGCTGCACGCAAAGCTGGATGCTCGCGCGAGAATCCTTTCTCGCACAGCGGATCGCCGGGATTGCGGTCCCGCGGCAGGTTCCGGGAAGGGATTCCCGCCCAAGCAGGTGCGAGAAGGGATTCTCGCACCAGCGGGTCGGAACTCCGTGTTCCGACCTGTCGCGGCGCGGCGCCGGCCGCTACGGGCAAAGCTGGAGCTTTGCACTACTGGGGCGCGGACGGGAGGTCGGCCGCTGGAGGCCGGCCGCTACCGGTATAATCCTGATATGAGCGAGTTCCAGCTCGTCAGCCCGTTCGAGCCGCGCGGAGATCAGCCGCAGGCCATCGAGAGGCTCATCGCCGGGTTCCAGAGCGGCAAGCGCTTTCAGGTGCTGCTGGGCGTGACCGGGTCGGGCAAGACGTTCACGATGGCCCACGTCATCGCCCGGCTGGGGCGGCCGACGCTCGTCATCTCGCACAACAAGACGCTCGCCGCCCAGCTCTACGAGGAGTTCCGCGAGCTGTTTCCGCACAACGCGGTCGAGTATTTCGTCAGCTACTACGACTACTACCAGCCGGAGGCGTACATCCCGCAGCGCGACATCTACATCGAGAAGGACGCCTCGCGGAACGACGATCTGGACCGGCTGCGGCTGGCGGCGACCTCGTCGGTGGTATCGCGGCGGGACGTCGTCGTGGTCGCCAGCGTGTCGTGCATCTTCGGCCTGGGCTCGCCGGACGAATACAAGGCCAGCGTGGTCAATGTCCGCGTCGGCGAGACGTGGGAGCGCGACGAGCTGCTGCGGAAGTTCGTGCGACTGCAATACACGCGCAACGACGTCGAGCTGAAGCGGGCCACGTTCCGCGTCCGCGGCGACGTGATCGAGCTGTCGCCGGCGTACGAGGAATACGCGGTCCGCATCGAGCTGTTCGGCGACACGGTGGAGCGGATCGCGCTGATTCACCCGCTGACGGGCGGCGTGTTGCAGGAGCGCGAGCAGGTGTTCGTGTACCCGGCGGTGCATTACGTGTTGCCGGAGGACAGCATCGAACGGGCGGTCGCGTCGATCGGGCAGGAGCTGGAGGAGCGGGTCCTGCAGCTCCGGCACGAGGGGAAGCTGCTGGAGGCGCAGCGTTTGCTGGCCCGCACGAAGTATGACATGGAAATGCTGCGCGAAGTCGGGTATTGCAGCGGCATCGAGAACTACACGCGGCATCTAAACGGCACGCCGCCGGGAGCGAAGCCGTATACGCTGGTCGATTACTTCCCCGAGGATTTCCTGCTGATCGTCGACGAGTCGCACGTGACGATCCCGCAAATCGGGGCGATGTTCAACGGGGACCACAACCGCAAGGTCGTACTGGTCGAGCACGGGTTTCGCCTGCCGAGCTGCCTGGACAACCGGCCGATGCGGTTCGCGGAGTTCGAGGCCATGTGGCAGCAGGCGCTGTTCACGACGGCGACGCCGGGGCCGTACGAGCTGAAGAAGTCCGAAGGCGAGGTGGTCGAGCAGATCATCCGGCCGACGGGGCTGGTGGATCCGACGATCGAGGTGAAGCCGGCGCGGGGGCAGGTGCCAGACCTGCTGGAGCGGTGCCAGGAGCGCGCGCAGGCCGGGCAGCGCGTGCTGATCACGACGTTGACCAAGCGGCTGGCCGAGGACTTGTCGAAGTACATCCAGCAGGCCGGGCTGCGCGGGCGCTACCTGCACAGCGAGATCGACACGCTGGAGCGGATCGAGATTCTGCGCGACCTGCGGCTCGGCCAGTTCGACGTGCTGGTCGGGGTCAACCTGCTGCGCGAGGGTCTGGACCTGCCGGAGGTTTCGCTGGTCGCGATCCTCGATGCCGACAAGGAGGGCTTCCTGCGCAGCGAGACATCGCTCGTTCAGACCATCGGCCGCTGTGCGCGCAACGTCGATGCCCACGTCATTCTTTACGCCGATACGGTGACCCCTGCCATGCAGCGCGCGATCGGCGAGACTGACCGCCGGCGCGAGCTCCAGCTTCGGTACAACGCCGAGCACGGCATCACACCCGACACGGTGCGCAAGGCGATTCGGGCGGGCCTCATCGGCGAAGTGGCGGCGCTGCGCCGCGTGCGTGAAGCGGTCCACGCGGAGGAAGGGGAGTACGACCGTGAAGAGCTCATCCGGCAGCTTGAGCAGGAGATGCTCCAGGCCGCCGAGGAACTGGACTTCGAGCGGGCCGCCGCCTTACGCGATCACATCAAGGAGCTGAAGGACTCGCCGGAGCTGAAGGTGCCGGCGGCCAAGGCCAGGCCGGGGCCGGGGGCGTCCCGGACCAGGGCCGGGCACGAGGGGGACGAGTGGAAGCCGGCCCGTCAGCATCGCCGCAACGCACCGCGCAGACGGTAACGCGCCCCGGCGAGGCCGGCCACACCGCGGCCGTACGCGCTGTAGTGCTTCTTCTCACCGGCCGATAAGAAGATATGGCAAGAGAACGCCTGTTACCGGATGTGTGCCGAGGCACATCGCTGTGACCGACGGCGCGACAAGCTGTCCCCGCTCGATGCAGGAACTCGAATCCCTACTCGGTTGCGCGCGCGAGAGTGAGCAGCGCCTACGTCTGGCGTTGGACGCAGTCGAGATGGGGTTCTGGGAATGGGCCCCGCAGCGCGACCTCGTGGTGTTCGACGACCGGTCGGCCGCGATGCTCGGGCTGGCACCGGAGGCGGACGCGCCCCTGACGTGCTCCTGGGAAGAGCGTGTCCATCCCGGCGACTGGCCGGGTGTGCGCGCGAAGCTGGACGAGCTTCTCGCCGCGCGCACGTCCTCGTACGAAGCAGAGTACCGTTTGCGGCACCAGTCTGGGCAGTGGGTGTGGGTGTCGGCGCGGGGTACGATCGGGGCCCGCGACCGCGACGGGCGGCCGCTGCGCGTGACCGGCACCCACGTGAACATCACGCCGCGGAAGCGGTCCGAGGCCGCCCTGGCGGAGCTGTCGGAGAAACACCGACGGCTGCAGGCCAATATCCCTGGCGTGATCTACGTGTATGCGCTGCGGCCCGACGGAAGCCACGCGTTTCCGTACGTGAGTTCGGCTTCGCGCGAGCTGTTCGGCCTGGAGCCGGAAGAGGTCATGCGCGACGGCACGTGCCTGTCACGCCTCATCCATCCCGATGACCGCGTGCGGCGCGACGAAACGATCCGGCGGTCCGCCCGGACGCTCGAACCCTGGCGGCAGGAGCTGCGGCACGTGGTCGGCGGGCAGGTGCGCTGGTACGACTGCATGTCGCGCCCCGAAAGGCAGGCCGACGGGACCGTGCTGTGGGACGGGATCATGCTGGAGATCACCGCGCGCAAGCAGGCGGAGGAAGCGCTGCGGGAAAGCGAGGAGCGACTTCGGCTCGCGCTGACGGCCTCCAACCAGGGGTTCTACGACCTGAATCTGCAAACCGGCGAGGCGCGGATCAGCCCCGAGTATGCCACGATGCTGGGGTACGATCCGACGGACGGCCGCGAGAACATCGCACGTTGGGCCGAGCGGCTGCATCCTGACGACCGAGAGCGCGTCCTGCGGACATATCGCGCCTGTGTGGAGGGAACGGTTCCGGGATACTCATTGGAGTATCGCCATCGCATGAAGTCCGGGGATTGGAAGTGGATTCAATCAAGCGGCAAGGTTGTGGAGTACGACGGCGCCGGCCGGCCGCTGCGCATGCTCGGCACACACGCGGACATCTCCGAGCGAAAGCGCGTCGAGGAGACGCTGGAGCGCACGCGTCTGCTGTTGGAGGCGGTGATCGAGCAATCGCCGGTGCCGACCGTCGTCGCGAGCGCTCCCGATCTCGTCGTGCGCTTCGCCAACCGGGCGGCGTCGGATTTCCTCGGGACCACGGACGAGCAGAGCTATATGGGCTCGACCCTGCCCGAAGTCTGCCGGCGCCAGACGTGGCGGGACATACGCCCTGATGGAACGTCCGTCAGTCTCCTCGACCTGCCCCTCGCGCGGGCCCTGCGCGGCGAGGTCACGCGCAACGAGGAATTCGGGGTGATCCGCAAGGACGGAACGCAACGCTGGGAGCTTGTGAGCGGTACGCCGATCTACAACGGCGCGGGTGAGCTGGTTGCGGGGGTGGTTGTTTTCCCCGACATCACCGAACGCAAGCAGGCCGAGGCGGAGCGACAGCGGCTTGAGGCGCGGCTGCGGCAGGCCCAGAAGATGGAGGCGGTGGGCCAGCTCGCCGGCGGGGTCGCCCACGATTTCAACAATATCCTCACCGCCATCCTCGGCCACATCGATCTCGCGATGACCGAGCTGCAAGCACACCTCCCCACGGCGCAGGCCGCGCTCGATAGCTTGCGCCACATTGAGCGCAGCGCCGAACGGGCCTCCACCTTGACCCGCCAGCTTCTGGCGTTCAGCCGGCGGCAGGTCGTACGGCCCCAGCGGCTGGACCTGAACGTCACCCTGCGCGACCTGGACGGAATGCTGCGGCGGCTGATCGCTGAGAACATCGACCTTCGCATGGACCTCGCTCCGCAGTTGCCGGCCGTCGAGGCGGACCCCGGGCAACTCGAACGGGTTATTCTCAATCTGGTGGTCAATGCCCGGGACGCCATGCCCGACGGTGGCGAACTCGTGCTGCGGACAGCCGCGGTGCATCTGGACGACGCCCACGTTGCCGCCCACGCGGGGTCCGCGCCGGGCGAGCACGTCGTGTTGACCGTCCGCGACACGGGGCATGGCATGGATCCCGCGACGGTCGAACGAGTCTTCGAGCCTTTCTTCACGACCAAGCCGCCGGGACAGGGCACGGGCCTCGGGCTGCCGATGGTGTACGGGACGGTCCAGCAGGCAGGGGGACACATTACCGTCTGTAGTCAGCCAGGCCGCGGGACGGAGTTCAACATCTTCCTGCCCGCGGTGGGCGGGCCGACTCTGGCGGCCGAGCCGCTTCACGGCGAACCGGCGGCACCCGCCGGCACGGAGACGATTCTCTTCTGCGAGGACGACGTCGCCGTCCGCGAGTTGGGCGCGCGGATGCTCACGGCCGCCGGCTACACGGTTCTCGTCGCGCTCGATGCTGAACACGCCCTGCAAATGGCCCGCAGCCATGCCGGCCCCATCCACCTGCTGCTCACCGACGTCATCATGCCTGGAATGAACGGCCGGCAGCTCGCCGACGCGCTCGCAACGGTCCGCGCGAACTTCAAGACCCTCTTTGTGTCGGGGTATGCGTCGGACGTCATCGCGTACCACGGCGTACTGGCGGCGGGCGTCGATTTCCTGGAGAAACCTTTCAGCCGAAGTCGCCTGCTGCAATGCGTCCGGGAGGTGCTCGACAGGCCCGCCACGACTCACGCAGCGCCATGACACCATCCCATGCCACCTCCGTCCCGGGGAGGTGTTGGACAAGGGTCGAAAGCCTCGGCGAGTTGGGGGCGCTTGGTCCTCTTGTGCCGTCTTCACGCTTGGGTGCGTCGAGGACATCTTGCGTGGAGCCCCCGAAGTGGATCGCGTGCGAGCACGGAAGCTCTTACTCCATGAGGGGCAGACGCCGCACGAAGGGAAACGCCGACCACCCAGCGAGAGTAGCTTCCAGGTTCTCGTGGCGGCCGACCTGGGGCCGACGTCCTGGTCGGCCTTGGGGGGCGAGCGAACCCGTCCGGGAAATCGGGCCGGTCATTTGCGAGTTTCCGGTGCGATTGTCGCGTTACTGGTGAGGTGGCAGAGTCGCACGCCGCGTCCAGGCCCGGGTCGGGCGGCACGCGTGTGTCCGACCCACTCGTGCAGTATGGAGTAGGAGATGGTGCTGTATTATCGGACCGCCACGATCCTGCTGGCGGCTGCGGCCGAGCGCGCCAGCGCGGCTGAGGCTGCGTCGTCGCCGGAGGCGGCGCACTAACGATCGGGACAACCGGGCTCCGGCCCGCGCCAGAGCCCTTCGGAGAAGATGACCATGAACCGAATACTCAAGGCAACGCTCCTGATCTTCGGCCTCCTGCCGGCGGCCGCCTCCCTCGCACTCGCAGACTTCAGCCTCGACTGGTGGACAGTCGACGGCGGCGGCGACATGTGGACCACCGGCGGCGGGTTCGAGCTGTCCGGCACGATCGGCCAGCCCGACGCGGGCACCGTGATGACCGGTGGCGGCTTCGAGCTGACCGGCGGCTTCTGGGCCGTTGGTGCCCCCGAGGTGCCGCAGGTCTGCGTCGGCGACCTGAACTGCGACGGGTCGATCGACTTCGGCGACATCAACCCGTTCGTGCTCTATCTCTCGAACTTCTCGGCCTGGCAGGCCGAGTTCCCCGGCTGCACCGCCCTGAATGGCGACATCGATTGCGACGGCACCTACGGCCAGGCTTCGTTCGTCGACATCAACCCATTCGTGGCGCTGATGGGCCAGTGCGGTGTCGGCTGTGCCTGCCCGGGGCCGGTCAGTTGCCCTTGACGGACCTGACATGAGCCAGAGTGGCGCGACCGTCTGTGCCAGCTATACGGGGACACACGGAGGCCCGCGCCGACGTCGACGCAAACTGGCGGAACCACGCATGCAGCGGGCCCCGAGCGAACGCCTATCGGCGAGCCCGTGAAGGCGACCCGCAAAGACAAGCGCGGCCGTCGGGAGCGCCCGACAACGGCCGGCTGTGACGAGAGACCCCCCGCAGCCCACCCATAATCCCTCCGCGAAGCTGGGGCGAGGCGCGGTCTGTAGACAGTGACAGTCGCCCGACTGCGCGGTGAGAGGTCGCTGGCCACCCTGGGCTCCGCGCCATCCGAGCGTGACGGAGGCCGGAGGAAAGAGAGAATCGCAACGGCGTGGACCAACGCTCAGCGACGCGGGGCTCAGCCGTGTCGGGGGGTGCAAGACGCTGCCTGGGACTTCGAGTTTCCGGCAGCGAACGTGGAGAGCTTCCGCTGAGTCATCGCATTGCCGCACTTGCCGCACGTCCTCGGGGACTCGTCCCCGCGCTTGACCTAATCGTCAAACAGATGGCCGCACTTTGGACGCTGGTATTCGTGGATGGGCATCGTCGTCTTGCCTCGGTACGTCGCAGATTCGTGCTTGCTCCGCATGGCACGTCGGACACGGAGGTCCGATGCTACATTGGTCGAAACACGCTGCGGCGGGCTGGCACCGCCCGGCCGCTAAAACCGCTCCCCAGCCCCGCCACGCGAAGATTGCCAACCGGCGGGTGCGCGCGCTGGCCATCTTGGCAATGTTCGATCGCCACCCTCGCAATCGCCCCTCCCCCGCCGACCGGCGAGGCGCCCACCGATCGGAGCCCGGAGCGCAAGCGACGGGCCAGTCTGCACGCGGGAAGGGATTCCCGCGGCTGTGGGTGCGAGAAGGGATTCTCGCACCAGCGGGGGAACGGATTCACGCACCAGGGGAAAGTGGGTGCGAGAAAGGATTCTCGCACCAGCGGTTCTCGCACCAGCGGTCGGAAGTAGGTGCGAGAAGGGATTCTCGCACCAGCAGAGGATTCCCGCACCAGCGGGGAGCCCCGGCGCTACAAGCGGGCGACGCCGGGTACCCGCCACGGCGGGCAGGTCGCTGCGGGCGACTCGCTGCGGCGAGCTCAGCCCCGGCGCTACAGGCGGCCGACCGGGGGGCCGGCTGCTACGCGCCGCCCGGAGAGGAAAGGAGTTTCTGGACAGGTTTCAGACTTTGCGGAATATGACGCAGGTGTTGTGTCCACCGAAGCCGAACGAGTTATTCATCACGATGCGTACGTCGGCGTCGCGGGCGGTGTTGGGGACGTAGTCCAGGTCGCACTCGGGATCAGGGGCTTCGAGGTTGATGGTGGGCGGCAGAGTGTTGTGGAGAATGGCCATGATGCAGGCAATCGCCTCGGCGCCGGCACTCGCACCGAGCAGATGGCCGATGGCACTCTTCGTGCTGCTGACGGGGATCTTGTAGGCCGCGGAACCGAAGACGACCTTGATCGCCTTGGTCTCCGCGATGTCGCCCAGCACCGTGCTGGTGCCATGCGCGTTGATGTAGCTCACGTCCTGGGGGTTGAGCCGGGTGCTCTCCAGCGCCAAGGCCATGGCCCTCGCGGCCCCGTGCCCCTCGGGGTCGGGTTGGACGATGTCGCTGGCATCGGAGGTGGCCCCGGCGCCGAGCACCTCGCACAAGATGTCGGCCCCGCGCCGGCGGGCGTGCTCGTACTCCTCGAACAGCAACACGCCGGCCCCCTCGCTGAGCACAAAGCCGTCCCGGTCTTTGTCGAACGGCCGGGACGCCCGCGGCGGGTCATCGTTGCGCGTACTGATGGCCTTCATCGACGCGAACGCGGCGATTCCCAGGGGGGTCAGGGCGGCTTCGCTGCCGCCCGTTACCATGACGTCCGCTTCGTTACGCCAAATCGTATGGAACGCCTCGGTCATCGCCGACCCGGCGGAAGCGCAGGCGGTGGCTACGGAAGCCGAAGGTCCCTTGAGATTCAGGGCGATCGAAAGGTGGCCGGCGCCGGCGTTCGCCATCAGGCGCGGAATGGTGAAGGCCGAGACCTTGGTCGGGCCCTTCTCGATCATGCGCAGGTGCTGCTCCTCGATCTCGCGCAGGCCACCGATGCCGGTGCCGAGGATCACGCCGGCGCGGCGCGGGTCCATGTGCTCCGGCGACAGCCCGGACTGCTGATAGGCCATCAGGCCGGCCGCGTAGGCGAAGAGCGCGAAGCGGTCCAGGCGCTTGGCGGCCCGTGCGTCCAGGTACTTGCCCGGTTCGAAGTCGAGGCACTCGCCGCCGATGTGTACGTTCTGGTCGGCGTGCTCGAAGCGGCTGACGGTGCGGATCCCGCTGCGGCCGGCGACGAGCCCGGCCCAATAGGACTCGACCGACGCCCCCAGGGGCGTAACCGCTCCCATGCCGGTGACGACAACGCGGCGTTGCTCCACGGCCGCTCTCCCGCGCCGCCTACGTCTTTTCGCTCTCGGCGCTGCTCATGTGGTTGAGGATGTAGTCGATGGCCATCCCGACGGTCTGGATCTTCTCGGCCTCCTCGTCGGGGATGCTCATCTCGAACGCGTCCTCAAACTCCATGACGAGCTCGACCGTGTCAAGGGAGTCGGCGTTCAAGTCATTGACGAAGGAAGTGTCGCGCGTGATCTCGGCTTCGGACACGCCCATCTGGTCCGCAACGATCTTCTTCACCTTGGCTTCGATTTCAGCGGTTGAAGGCACGAGAGTTTCTCCTCACGGTCCCGCGGCTTCCCCGTCGGAAGCCTGCCTGTATCTACCGGGTCTCGGCGGCCCATGCAAGTACCGTCGGCTTGCCGGATGCGCGCCACGCACACACCACCTCGCGCGCCCACGGCCCCACCGGGCCCGGCGGCGAGTCCTCCGCCCACTGGCGTCGACTCCTGAAACGGGGGCATGGTAGGGGCTCCGGGACGGTTTGCCAAGTCCGGCGGCGACTTCCCAGCGCCGTTTCATCACGCGGGCCCAGGCCCTCGCTACGCCCCCGTGCCGGCGTTTGGTCGCGCTGGCTCGGCAGGTGCCGGCCGTTGCCGACGACCCCGGCGGGCTCGGCGGATCGGCCGCTACCTGCGACACACGCTACGGAACGCCACGATGGCCGCGTCGATCTGCGCGGACGAGACATCCAGATGGGTGACGGCCCGCGCCTTGTTGGGCGCGGTGGCTAGGAGCCACACCCCCTGCTCCCGCAACCGGGCCACGAAATCCGCCGCACTGCCAAGCCGCTCCTCAATCTCGAAAATCAGGATGTTCGTCTCCACCGTCCGCGGATCGAGGCGAATGCCGGGCAGTTCGGCGATGGCCTCGGCCAGACGCCGGGCGTGGGCGTGGTCTTCGGCCAGTCGCTCGATGTTATGGTCCAGGGCATAGAGGGCGGCCGCGGCGAGGATG
Organism: Phycisphaerales bacterium; assembly: GCA_022839625.1. Taxonomy (GTDB): domain Bacteria; phylum Planctomycetota; class Phycisphaerae; order UBA1845; family Fen-1342; genus JALHJL01. The sequence continues at coordinate 44,174 of JALHJL010000020.1, read as the reverse complement.
CCGGCCTGTCGCATGCCGCCGCCGAACATCTTGCGAAACCGATGACACCGCTTGATGAACGGCCGGCTCCCGGCCACGATCGACCCGACCGGCGCACCCAGCCCCTTGGAGAAGCACATCGAGACCGAATCGACGTGCTGCGTGTAGTCGGTCGGCTTCCGCTCGACCGCTACGCACGCGTTCATCAGTCGCGCCCCGTCCATGTGCACGTGCAGCCCGTGACGGTCGGCGATCGGCCGAATGCCGGCGACGGTTTCCAGCGGCCAGATGCTGCCCCCGCCCCGGTTGTTCGTGTTCTCGATGATGACGAGCCGCGAGCGCGGAAAGTGCACGCCATCCGGCCGGACCATCGCCTCGACGTCCGCCGCGCTGAAGATGCCCCGCTGCCCGCGAATGATCCGGAGGCTCACGCCGGAGAGCGCCGCCGGCCCGGCGGCCTCGTAGTTGTAGCTATGTGTGGTCTCGTCGATGATGATCTCATCGCCGGGCTCGCACACGCTGCGGATCGACACCTGGTTGGCCATGGAGCCGGACGGGACGAACAGGGCGGCTTCCTGGCCCAGGAAGTCGGCCATTCGGTCCTGGAGCCGGTTCACCGTGGGATCATCGCCGAGCACGTCGTCGCCGACCTCGGCGGCGGCGATGGCGGCGCGCATTTCCGGCGACGGGCGTGTAACCGTGTCGCTACGGAGGTCAATCAAGTTCATCCCGGCTCTCCCGCCAGCGCTGCGCCGCGTCGCGCACCAGCCGTGTGACGCGGTCGATCTCCTCCTGCTTCAGCCGCGGCTGGCCGCGCACGAAGAACCGCTCCGGCTTGATGTTGCGGATGTTGCAGATGCCGACGACCGTCTTGTAGACGGCGTAGTCGACCTCGTCGGCATCGGGGGGCAACTCGTCGAGCAGGTGCTCGGCCCCGGCGGGTGTGCACTTGCCCAGCGCCTTCGCCGCCCGCGCGTCGCCGTCGCGGGCCCAGGCGAGCAGCTTCTGGACGGCGGTCTTGGTCGACAGGCTGGCCAGCGTGTCGTAGATCGCCGTGCGGACCGTGGCGTCCAGACGCGGCTGCTCGGCCAGCTCGATCAAGGCCGCGTCCGCCATCGTCATGTGGAAGGCGGCGGCCATCTGCACGGCCTCCTTCAGATCATTCGGCCGCGACTCGGGGTTTTCCAGGACGGGCTTCACTGACGAGTCGTAGAGTTTCTTCACGTAGGACTGAAACACCAGGATGAGCTTGTTGGCCAGCGAGCTGGCCTGCGCGACGCCGCCGGCCGACAGGTTGCCCAGCACCTGGCCGTCGGGCGTCACGAACGACATCTCCATGTTCGCCCGCTCGGACAGGCCGAAGGAGGACAGAACGTCCTGGTGCATGCTGCGTGACAGCCGCAGGGGCACGAAGCGGTTGCTGAGCCGGATTACTTGCGGTTCCGCCAGAGCACGCTTCTGCTCGTGGTCCAGCTTCGGGTCGCGGTCCTTGTTGGAAGCGAGCACGTAGACCATCAGCGGGCGCTGGCTGCGTTGCGCCTCCGCCACCGCCTGTTGCGGCTCCGTCAGCCACCGAATGCTGTCCTGTGCGAACGCCGGTCCCGCCGCCAGCACACAACCCAGCCACATGACGATGCGAGCCATGGGTCACCTCCGTCAGGGGCGCCAAGCACCTACCAGTACATTCTACGCCGGCAGGCCAGCGAGGGGAGAGCCCGCGACCGGAGTCCCACCGCAGAAGTACTCAGGGATCAACAACCGCCGGTTCTTCGCTCTGCTGCGGGCCGGGACCGGAGTCCGGCACACCGCCCTGGCCCGGCAGCAAGGTTCGGCAACGGCGTATCTCGGCGAGCAACTGCTGGCGCAGTGCAGGGCTGAGGTTGGACTGTGGGTCCTCGATCCTGGCCTGTTCCGCGCGGAGGTACGCCTCCGCTTCATCGCCGCGCCCATCCTGGAGCAGGGTCGTCACGATCCAATAGTACGCGCGCAGGCCCATCGCAGGCTGGCGCGCGACGGCGGACTGCCACTGCGCGATGGCGCGCTGCGGCTCTTCCGGCTGGATACTCGTCAGGAACATGCCCCGTCGCCACTCGGTTTCCGGCGTGTCGGGCCACCAGAGCGTGCCGGCCCGCTCGCGCGCGATCAACTCGTCGAGCAACGCGGACTCCTCGCGGACCCAAATCGCCGCCGCGGGCTCCTCCAGCACCAGCCTCCACTCGGGCTGTCCCTGAAGCGCGTCGAGGAGCCGCCGGACCACCTCCCACTTGGGAAGCAGGACCAGGTCGGTGCCGTGCTGGTCAAGGACGTGGGTGGCGACCGCGCCCTGCGACTCGCGCAGATTCAACAGGCCCATGTAGGTCATGTAGTGCTGCTCGGTGTAAACCTGCTGTGCGCGGCCGTCGATGAAAACCCGCGCGCCGGGTACGTAGAACATGATCGACGCCGCCACCTTCCACTCGGTCATTACGTTGGGCGTCAGCCCGTTGCGGCTGAGGAACTCGATGGCGGCCAGCGGCGTGTGATCGTTGTGCGTTACGCGGTCGAGGAGGCTGTACGGGCCGCCGGGCATCACGTCGCGCACCAGCTCGCGGTAGGCCAGCCGGGCCGTCACCACGATGCTCACCGCCGCCCCGACCCACGCCCCCATGATCACGGTCTTGCGGCCCAGACGCCGGAGTCGCGCCGGCAGCGGCCGCGCCAGCGCCATGATCCACGTCACGAGCGCGGGAGTCGCCAGGATGTAGAAGAGCGGCGCAAAGCGCCGCGCGAACATCGCCATGTACAGCCCGATCCCCACCGCCGCGATGTCGAAGAGCACGGCGTTCAGCCGCGGCGAGCCCGCGCGGGCCGCTGGTGAATCGTCGCCCACGGGGCGGTCCGCAGCGTGTAGCGGCCAACCTTCCGGTTGGCCGACGAGCGACGAAGCGGCGTACACGACCGGGCGGGTGGGAGCGGCGGGCCGGGCTTTCCTGGGCGCCGGGCGAGCTCGCCAACCATGCCACGCGCGCAGACCAAGGAACGTGAGCAGGGTCGCCGCCGCGATCGCCAGGGCGATCCAGAACCGCAGGACGCCCGGGAAACGAGCCGAGCGGTAGGGCGGGACCCACTCGCCGACGGTGCGGAAGACGTCGCTCTCCACGACTTTCAGGGGGTGCGTGAAGTTCTCGAATCCGTAGGGGCTCAAGAGCGCCCCGAGCACCGCGGTCAAGAGCCCGACTCCGGCGAGGGCCAGCACTTGTCCGTCGCCGAGGCCCGGCCCCACCCGCCAGCGCAGCCCCGCCAAGCGGGCGATCACGACACAGCCGAGGAACAAGCCCAGCAGGCCGAATCCGAGCAGGAAGCTGCCGTGCGCGTGCGGCCACACGCCGTAAGTGGCCAGCAGCAGGGCCATCGGCCACCAGCGGCAGCGCGTCCCCTGCCCCGCGAGCGCTGCGAACCCCAGCCAGGCCGCCGCCAGCAGTAGGAACTGGATGGTCGCCGGCCGGATACTGAGCCAATCGCGGGACGCGATGGCGACGATCGACGCCGCCAGAAACGCGGCCAGCCACGATCCGCAGCGGAACCAGGTCGCGAGCAAGACGAGCGTGAAGATGCCGGCACTGACCATCCACGTGCCGATGACGACGGCGTTGGGTCCCAGCTTGTCGTAGAGGATCCAGAAGAAAACGTGGCTCAGCCAGTTCTGATTGAACCACGTCTGGCCGTGGAACGGGTAGCTGAACGTGTCCGCCTTGGGAAACGTCGGTTCGGTCAGGATTTGCCGGCCCGCCGCCAGGCCAATCCAGGTGTCGGTCGAGTAATGCACCTCCAGCACGCCAAAAGCGCACGCGGCAACGAAGAGAAACCCGACGCCCGCGTTGGCCCAGCGCGGCAGCGCGTCGGCCTCGCCGCGCTCGGGGGTGCGCGGTGGGGCGCCGTCGCGCGGCGGTGAGGCTCGCGCGCGCCTGCGTTTCTTGCCGTCCGTGCTCACGCCGCCAGAATCCCACGTCCCCGCGGCGCCCAGGCCGCGGCGAGTGCTCGGCTGTGCCTTGGTCAGCCTGGAACGACTGCCGAAGGAGGGACTCGAACCCTCACGGTGTTGCCACCACGGGATTTTGAATCCCGCGCGTCTGCCAGTTCCGCCACTTCGGCGTGCGGCGCGACACCACTTTCGCAGACCGGGCGCGGGAGGTCAACAGTCGCCCGTTCGCCGCGCGTCCCAGCGCCCGTGAGCTTGACATGACCGACAAGTGGCCGGAAGCTACTGCCCTGCGCCGCGGGCTTGCGAGCCGGTGCCGCAGGGCCAGACCAAACCTTGTCGCAGGAGCTACACGATGCCGATTCGGATTGGGATCAACGGTTTTGGGCGGATTGGGCGACTCGTCGTCCGCGCGGGGCTGAAGGAAAAGAATGTCCAATTTGTGGCAGTCAACGACCTCGTGCCCCCGGACAACCTCGGCTACTTGTACAAGTACGATACCGTCCACGGCCGGGCCGGCGGAAACGTGACCTGGACGGAGTCCGCTATCAGGATCGACGGCCAGGAGATCCGCTGCTTCGCAGAGAAGGACCCGGCGGCGCTGCCGTGGAAAGACCTGAAGGTGGACTACGTGATCGAATCGACCGGCCTGTTCACCACGCGGGCCGATTCGGGCAAGCACCTCGCGGCGGGAGCCCGGCGGGTGATCATCTCGGCGCCGGCCAAGGACAAGGAAATCCCCACTTTCGTGATGGGCGTGAACGACGAGAAGTATGACCCGAAGAGCGACACGATCGTGTCGAACGCCAGTTGCACCACGAACTGCCTGGCCCCGCTGGCCAAAGTCCTTCAGGATAATTTCGGCATTGAAGAGGGCTTGATGACGACGGTCCACAGCATCACGGCGACGCAGAAGACTGCGGACGGGCCGTCGAAGAAGGACTGGCGCGGTGGGCGGGCCGCCAGCTACAACATCATTCCGTCCAGCACGGGAGCAGCGAAAGCGGTTACGCTCTGCATCCCAGAGCTTAAGGGCAAGCTGACCGGGATGGCGTTCCGCGTGCCCACGTTGAACGTCTCGGCTGTGGATCTGACCGTGCGAACCGCGAAGGAGGCCTCGCTGGAGAAGATCGGCACCGCGGTCAAGGCGGCGTCCGAAGGCAGAATGAAGGGCATCATCGCCTACACCGACGAGGAGGTCGTCAGTTCCGATTTCATAGGTTGCTCTCTGTCAAGCATTTACGACGCGAAGGCTTCCATCGAGCTCAATCCGCGGTTCTTTAAGCTGATCTCGTGGTATGACAACGAGTATGGGTATTCCTGTCGCATCGTTGATCTGGTCAAGCTAATGGCGGCCAAAGACGGATTGACTTAGCGAACCTGTACAGTCCGTTAAAAAGGGATACAGGCACCGCGAGAGACCCGCGCAGCGCTACCGCGAAAGCCCGCCGGCGCGGAGCCAGTCCCCTTTTTCAACGGACACCTAAGACCTAACATACTTGCCATGCAACGCGCGGCCCGTCCAACTGGATGGGCCGCGTCATGAACGAGGTAGATCGAGCCATGGCCAAAAAGTCCGTTCGCGACCTGGACGTGCGGGGCCGACGCGTGCTTATCCGAGCCGACCTGAACGTCCCCCTCGACAACCAGCAAAACGTGACCGACGACCGCCGCATCCGCATGTTCCTGCCCACGCTGGAACACGTGATCGAGCGCGGCGGACGGGCAATCGCGATGAGCCACCTCGGCCGGCCGACCGGCGATCCCACCGGCGACGCCAAGTATTCCCTGCGGCCGGTGGCCGAGCGGATGGGGCGGCTGCTGGGCCGGCCGGTCCAGTTCGCGCCGGCCAGCGTGGGGCCGGTGGCCGCCGACGCCGTCGCCGACCTGAAAGACGGCGACGTCCTTCTGCTTGAGAACGTCCGCTTCCACGCCGCAGAGACCGTGATTGACAAGGCCAAGAAGAACCCGGACAAGCAACTCACGCCCGAGCAGGAAGCTCAGCGGCAGGAATACGCCCGCGGGCTGGCGGCGCACGGCGAGATGTACGTCAACGATGCGTTCGGCACGTGTCATCGCCGACACGTCAGCATGTACGACGTGCCGCGGCTGATGCCGGCCGGCGGCCGGGTCCTCGGCTTCCTGGTCGAGAAGGAGCTGAAATACCTGGGGGACGCGCTTCAGAATCCTCAGCGGCCGTTCGTGGCGGTGCTCGGCGGCGCGAAGGTCAGCGACAAGATCGGAGTCGTTCAGAACCTGTTGCAGCGAGTGGACCACATCCTGATTGGCGGCGCGATGACGTTCACGTTCTGGGCGGCGCAGGGCCGCTCCGTCGGCAAGAGCCTGTGCGAGCGCGACAAGCTCGATCTGGCCCGCAGCCTGCTCCAGCAGGCCGGCGACAAGCTGCATTTGCCGGTCGATTCGGTGGCAGCGAGCGAGCTGCGCGCGGGCGTCGGCACGACGGTCGTAGCCGGCGAGCTGCCGCCGGAGCTCATGGGGCTTGACGTCGGGCCGCAAACGCTGGAGGAGTTCGGCGCGCTCATTCGCAGCGCGCGGACCATCGTGTGGAACGGCCCGCTTGGAGCGTTTGAGACTCCGCCGTTCGAGGCCGGCACGTTCGCGCTCGCGCGCGTGATCGCGGAAGCCACCGGCCGCGGGGCGGTCTCGGTCATCGGCGGCGGGGACAGCGCCGCGGCGATCGAGCAGGCGGGGTTGGCCGAGCACGTGACCCACATCAGCACGGGCGGCGGAGCGTCGCTCGAGTTTCTGGAGGGCAAACGGTTCGATCCGATCGAGATTCTGGACAACGCATGAGTTCCGGTATGACGACGGCGCGCCCCATCCGTATCGCCCCTTCGGTCCTCGAGGCCGACTTCGGCCGCCTGGCCGAGCAGATTGCGCAGGTGGAGGCGGCCGGGGCGGACCTGTTGCACGTGGACGTCATGGACGGCCACTTTGTGCCGAACCTGTCGCTGGGCGTGCCGGTGGTGGCCGGCATCGCGCGGCACACGGACCTGTTTCTCGACGTTCACTTGATGATCACCGACCCCGGGAAGTACGCCCGCGCCTTCGTCGATGCCGGAGCCGACGGCATCACGTTTCACATTGAGGCCGTGGAACAGCCGCGGGAGGTGGTGAAGCAGCTCCGCGGCCTGGGCGTGAAAGTCGGCGTGTCTCTCAACCCCAGCACGCCGGCCGAGGACGTGCTGGAGTTCGTGGAGATGGTGGACATCGTGCTCGTCATGACGGTCTGGCCCGGGTTCGGCGGCCAACGTTTCATGGACGACTGTCTGACCAAGATCGAGGTTCTGGCCGAGCAGTTGGGCGCCGCCCAGTGGCTGCAGGTAGACGGCGGGGTGAACATCGAGACGGCGCCCCGCGTGGTGGCGGCGGGGGCGGACACCCTGGTGGCGGGCTCGGCGATTTTCGGGGCCGAGGACCCGGCCGCGGCCCTGGTGCTGTTGCGCAAGGCGGCGTTGGAAGCGCGGGCGCAGGCGGAGCAACGGGCATGAAAGTCGCGTTGATCCCGTGTGGCCAAACCGAGTGGCACGAAGCGGGGCGCCTGTTAGGGCGCGTCGAGCTGCCCCTGACGGATGCCGGCCGGGAGCGCTGCCGACAGTGGGGCGCCGGCCTGCTCGCCCACGGGCTCAAGCGGATCGTGCACGCCCCGGACGAGTTGGCCGCCCAGACCGCCGCGATTCTCGCGCGGCAGTTGCGGGTACCCACCAAGGCGCTGGACGATCTGGCCGAGGTCGACATCGGACTGTGGAGCGGGTTGACGGAAGCGCAGCTTAAGGCGCGCTTCGCGACCGCGCATCGCCAGTTGCGGGAAGCCCCGCTGAACGTGAGCCCGCCGGGCGGCGAGAGCCTGCGGGCGGCGTCGGAGCGTCTCGTCGGCTGCATCCGCAAGCTGATCAAGAAGAACCGGAACCAGGCGGTCGGAGTGGTGATGCGGCCTTTCAGCCTGGCACTGGTGAAAGCAGCGCTGGCGGGCGGCGAGCCCGCCGACTGGTGGGAGTCTACGCGTACCGTCGGCGAGCCGGTGATCGTGGAATACCACGTCGCCGAGAGCCCGCCGGTGAGTCCCTGAGCGTCTGCGGGAGCATCCATGCCTGAGAGTGTCGGTCAGCCGCGTCGTCACGTAGACATCCCCCAGGGGCTCTGGATTCGATGCGTGCAGTGCGGTGCGATGATCTATCGCCGCATCCTGGAGGAGGGCCTGCACGTCTGCCCGGAGTGCGACTATCACTACCGCATCGACGCGCGCACGCGGATCGCGCAGCTCAACGATCCCGGGACGTTCGAAGAGTTCCTGCCCGACCTCGAGTCCAGCGACCCGCTCCAGTTCACGGATCGTGTTGGCTACCGCGAGCGTCTGGCGAAGACCAAGGAGGAGACCGGCGACACGGAGGCCATCGTCGTCGGCAAGGGCTTCATCAAGGGCCGGCCCGTCATCATGGGCGCCATGAACCCCTTCTTCATCATGGGCTCCATGGGCGCCGTGGTCGGCGAGAAGGTGGCGGCGGCCGCGGAGCGCGCGGTGAACGAGAGCCTCCCGCTGGTGATGGTCACGTGCAGCGGCGGCGCGCGCATGATGGAGGGCATGGTCTCCCTGGCCCAGATGGCCAAGACCGCGGCGGCCGTTGCGAAGCTGGATGAGTCCGGCGGGCTGTACATCGTGGTCATGGCCGATCCGACGACGGCCGGCGTGGCCGCGAGCTTCGCCTTTCTGGGCGACGTCACGCTCGCGGAGCCGGGGGCCTTGATTGGGTTCGCCGGTCCGCGCGTGATTGCCAACACGATCAAGACCACGCTGCCCGAGGGCTTCCAGAAGGCCGAGTTCATGCTGGAGCACGGCTTCGTCGACCGGATCGTGCACCGCCGGGACCTGCGCAGCGAGATCGCGCGGATTATCGATTACTGTAACAAGTAGGGTACGCAGCATGTTGGCGGGCATGAGCTGGCAATGGGCGATTGCGGAGTTGCAGCGCCCGCTTGTGATCTTCGGCTTCGCGGGGCAGTTCATCTTCTTCCTGCGTTTCGCCGTCCAGTGGTTCTCTTCCGAGCGCCGCGGGCGGAGCCACATTCCGATCGCGTTCTGGTACCTGAGCCTGATCGGCGGGGCGATGACCTTTTTGTACGCCGCCCTCAAACCCGACCTGGTCTTCATGGTCGCCCAGGCGTTGGGGCTGCTGATTTACGTCCGCAATTTGATGCTGATCTATCAGCGGCGCGGGCGTGCGAAGGGCCACCGCCAGCGGCGCACGCTGATTGCCAACGGCGAGGGCCTGGAGGAAGCGACGCCGCTTCCACCTACCCCAAGCTGATTCCGACCGCCGCGCACCCTTGTCTTTGCCGACATAGGATATAAAGGCGAAGCGCGCGGGCGGCGCGCAGCACACGAGAGCAGGCCAGTGGGCTGGCAGGAACGTCACTACTCCGAAAACGCGTACGACACGTTCCGTGCCACGCGCCGGGGCCTGCGCCGTCCGCCCAATGGCACGCTGGCCCTGATGGTCGTGCACGGTCTGGCCTACCTTCTTGTGCTGGCACTGGGGCGCGGCGGCGGGGCGGACATTGCGGGCCTGACGGCACTCCCCGGCAGCGCGGCGGGCATTCTCCTGCACCCGTTGAGCACGGAGCGCATCTTCCGGGTGGTGTTTGTCGTGCTCGCGCTGTGGTCGCTGGGAGGTCGGATCGAGACCCGGCTGGGGGCGCGACGCCTCATGCTGCTCTACGTGGCCGGCAATCTGCTGGCCGGCGTCGTATATTGGGTGCTGGCACGCAACGCGCCGGCACTCGCGACGGCGCCCCTGGATTACGCCGCCGGGGCACTCGCCGCGCTGTGTCTTACCGCCTGGTGGCACCTGCGCGACGATTCGGTCCAGGTTCTGCGTTGGGTTACCAGCATGGCGAGGGTCTATGCGATCTGCGCGGCGATCGTGGTCGGGCTGGCCTTCCTGGAAGCGAGCGCGGGTGCGACGGCCTGGCTGGTTGCGGCGCTTGCGGGCGGCGGGAGCGCGTGGGTCATCGAGCACTGGCCGGCACGAGTCCGGCGGGCGCGCCCGCGACGCGCGGTGCGAGGGCCCGCGATCCCCCCGCTGCCAACGATGCCCGGCCCCCCAGACGAACCGGACATCGACGACATCCTGGCCAAGATCAGCCGCGAGGGAATCGGTTCGCTGACCGATGCCGAGCGCGAGCGACTGGAAAACGCCCGGCGGGCCAAGCTGCGCCATTCACGGTGAATGCCCGTGGGTGTGCGTTTCGCGCGGCCAGGGCCGAAGTTATAATCCGCGTCTGGAAGGTACGATGCAAATCACAGTCAACGGTGAGCCCCGGATAATCGCCGACGGTGCCACGGTCGCGGACCTGATCGGTGTCTTCGAGGTCGCGCCCGAGCGTGTCGCGGTCGAAGTGAACGAGCAGCTTGTTCGCCGCGTGCACTACGCCCAGACGCACCTGGCCGACGGCGACCGGGTTGAGATCGTGACGTTGGTCGGAGGTGGTTGATGGAGATTCCGCCGCTGCAAATCGCGGATTTCAAGGTTCGCTCGCGCCTGTTCGTGGGTACCGGCAAGTACCTGCGCGGGGGCGAGCCGGACTACGAGCTGATGCGTGACGCCCTGGCGGCCTCGGGTTGCGAGGTCGTGACGGTGGCGGTGCGCCGCGAGCGTTTGTACGACAAGCAGGGCCGCAGCCTGCTCGATTTCCTGGACCTGAAGCGGTACACGATTCTGCCCAACACGGCCGGCTGTTTCAGCGCGGAGGACGCCGTGCGCGCCGCCCGTCTGGGGCGCGAGCTGCTGGAAGGTCTACAGAACCCCGGCGCCCGGTGGGTGAAGCTCGAAGTCCTGGGCGACAAGAAGACGTTGCTGCCCGATCCGGTCGAGACGCTCCGGGCCGCCGAAGTGCTGCTCAAGGAGGGGTTCATCGTCCTGGCGTACGCGAACGACGACCCGATCCTCTGCCAGCGCCTGAAAGCCCTGGGCTGCGCGAGCGTCATGCCGCTGGGCTCGCCGATCGGCAGCGGGCAGGGCGTGCTGAACCCCAACAACATCCGCATCATCCTCGAGCAGCTCAAGGAGAACGATTCGGACTACCCGGTGATTGTGGACGCGGGCGTCGGAACGGCCTCCGATGTCACAGTCGCGATGGAGCTGGGGGCCGACGGCGTCTTGCTGAACACCGGCGTGGCCAGCGCGGGTGACCCGGTGACGATGGCGCGGGCCATGCACCATGCCCTGCTGGCCGGGTATTGGGCCTTCCGGGCGGGGCGCATCCCGCGCAAGCTCTACGCCACCGCCTCATCGCCGATGGAGGGCAGGATTGCACCCCGCGTTGCCCAATGAGAACGGCGACCGGCTTGCGGCGGATGAGGTGTTCATCTCCGCCGCGGAGCCCGTCCCGGCGCCCGCGCCGGGCGCACTCTGTCCGGTGGATCGCTTGCCGCGCCGCCGCCGCAATCAGATTTGCATCGGCATCATCGCCCTGGGACTGCTGAACTACCTGGTGTACACGCTGGGGTACGCGGCGCTTGGCGGGGATGCGCACAACGGCTACCGCGCCCTGGTCGAAGGCGAGGACGGCGGCCACGAGTGGGTCTATTATCTGCGAGGGCACTTCATCCATTCCCTGAGCGGGCGCGAGCGGGCGGTGAGTCGGGGGGCCTGGATTTACAGCTACCTGCACTCGATCACCGTACCGCTTACGTCCGGGGCCATGATCGTCAGCATGCTGGTGCTGGCGCGGCCGCACATCCTCGCGACCATGCGCGGCGGCTGGCCCAGCGGGCAGACGTTCGTCGTCGCCTTCGGCACCATCGTGATCCTGGCTACGGTGTCGGTCACGGTGCTGTTTACGTGGAATTTCATCGAGGCCCTCAGCGGCCACTCGTAGCGGCCGGAGGGCGCCTGCCTCGAACGCACTGCGCGCTCTGCCCGGCGGACAGAAGTGCCGGGGCGCTTGCCGCGGCGGGCCTGGCTACGTGGGAGACCCGGTGTTGCTCGCGGACTGCCTGTCGGCGGAGGGGCGCATCGCCCAGCGCCTGCCTGGGTTCGAGATTCGGCCGCAACAGACGGCGATGGCCGAGGCCGTTGCCCGCGCGTTCGAGCAGGAGCGGCACCTGGCGGTGGAGGCCGGCACGGGCGTCGGCAAGACGTTCGCGTACCTGCTGCCCGCCATCGAGCAGGTCGTCCGCCACAAGCGGCGGGTGGTCATCAGCACCCACACCATCGCGCTCCAGGAACAGCTCATTCACAAGGACGTGCCGTTTCTCCAGGCCGCGCTGGGCGAGCCGTTCAAGGCCGAATTGGTCAAGGGCCGCCATAATTACCTCAGCATCCGGCGACTGAAGGGGGCGAGTGCGCGGCAGAAGTCGCAATTCAGCAACCTGTACCTGCGCAAGGCCCTGCACGCGGTCGAGGACTGGGCCTACGAAACGGAGGATGGCTCGCTCAGTGACTTGCCGGAAGTACCGCCGGCGGAGCTCTGGGAGAAGGTCCGCAGCGAGCACAACAACTGCCTGGGCCGCCGCTGTCCCACGTACGACGTCTGCTTCTATCAGCGTGCCCGGCGGCGGGCCGAGGCGGCCGACTTGCTCGTCGTCAACCATGCCCTGCTGGTTGCCGATCTGATCCTGCGCCGCGAGAACGCCAGCGTGCTGCCGGACTACGAGCTGGTTGTGATTGACGAGGCGCACACGCTCGAGCAGGTCGCGACCTCCCAGTTCGGCACGAGCGTTTCCGCCGGCCACGTGCAGCACCTGCTGAGCGGGCTGTTCAACGAGCGCACCGGCAAGGGCTACCTGGCTTCGGTGGGCGAGGACGGGCTCCGCCGGAAGGTGATCGCCGCCCAGTCCGCGTGCAGCGATTTCTTCGACGGCCTGCGGGAGTGGCAGCGGGCGTCCGGGCGCTCCAACGGTCGCCTGCTGGGTCCACCGCCCGTCACGAATCCGCTCACGCCGGCCCTGGGCGCCCTGGCCCGTGAGCTGGAGTCGCTCAAGAAGTCGCTGCCGCGCGAGGAGGACCGCTTCGAGCTGGGCGCGTACGTGGATCGCGCCGGGGAGCTGGCGACGGCGCTGGACGGTCTGCTGAGCCAGGCCCACGCGGAGCACGTGTACTGGATCGAGTTGGAGCCGGGACGCACCGCGCATACCGCGTTGTGCGCCAGCCCGCTGGATGTTGCCCCGTTGCTTCGCGAACTGCTATTCGCGCGCGTGCGCAGCGCCATCCTCACCAGCGCCACACTGGCCACCGCCGAAGATGACAAGTTCGATTACCTGTTGGAGCGGCTGGGCGTGCCGGAGGCCGACACCCTGCGGCTCGGCTCGCCCTTCGATTTCAAGCGCCAGGTCACCGTGCACGTCGAAGCGGGCATGCCCGATCCTTCGGCAGAGGCGGCGTTCGTGGCGGCTGCGGCCCGCGCGGCAGTGCATTACCTTCGCCGGACCGAAGGCCGCGCGTTCGTGTTGTTCACCAGCTACAGAATGCTCAATGCGGCCGTCCGCCTGGTGCGCGAGGAGCTTTCCACCGAGGGGTACACCTTCCTGGTCCAGGGCGAGGCACTACCGCGCTCCATGATGCTCGACCAATTCCGCCGCACGCCGCGGGCGGTGATCTTCGGCACCGACAGCTTCTGGCAGGGCGTGGACGTGGTGGGGGAAGCGCTCTCGAACGTGATGATCGTCAAGCTGCCCTTTGCCGTCCCCGACCGGCCGATGGTGGAAGCGCGCATCGACCTGGTTCGCCGGCGCGGCGGCGAGCCGTTCAACGACTACCAGCTTCCCGAGGCGGTGCTGAAATTCCGCCAGGGGTTCGGGCGGCTGATCCGCAGCAAGACCGATCACGGCATCGTGGTGATTCTCGATCCGCGCGTGGTCCGCAAGCCGTACGGCCGCCGCTTCCTCGCCGGTCTCCCCGCCTGCAACGTCGAGGTCTCCGACCGGCCGTGGTGACGTCCGCCCCGGACGCCTAGCGACGCTTGGAACGGTAGCAGTCCCGGCAGTAGACCGGCCGGCCCTGACTCGGCTTGAACGGTACGGTCGTGGTGGCGCCGCAGGCAGCGCAGACGGCCTCGAAGGACTCGCGTGCCTGCCCGCCCCGGCCGCCGCCCCCGCCTCCCGACGGCGGTCGCGCGGGACGCGGTGCACGCGGCGCCGGTGCGTCCGCACGGCGCTTCTCGCGACACTCCCGGCAGCGCTTGGGCTCATGCGTGAAGCCACGCTCGGCGTAGCGGGCTTGGTCTTCGGCCGAGTGCACGAATTCTTGGCCACATTGTTCGCAAACGATCGTCTTGTCTTCGAACGGCATAGGGAGGCTCCTGCGAGCGTGGGGTGGGCCCTGATCCGATGGCCCGGTACCGATAACCCGCTGCACTCGTCACCCGTGAGTATGACCGTATCGCGTCGATGGGTCAATCGGTGCCACGTCAACCCGTTCAGGTCGGCGTCACGAGGGGCATTGCAGACCTGATCCATGGTCCCGCCGCCGTCGATCGGTGCGGTACGCGAACCGCTGCTGCGTGCGGCCGCGGCCTGCGCCGGGCGCAGCCCCTACTCGGGACGACGGAGCAGGCCGGGGTCGAATCCGAACGCGCGGTGCGATGGAGGGACGTTATCGGGCCCTTACGCTCGCGCGAACGTGCCGCAAGTGGGGTGCGCCCGTCAGCCCGCGCTTCATGAAGCTTCGATACCGGTCTGCCGCGCGCGTTGCGCGTCACACGCGACGGACGTTGCGCGTCGTGGCGGGGCGGCCTCCGGTGCGCGTGTGGGCGGCGCGGCAGCCGGAAGTCCACGCACCCCCACCGATGTCGGTCGCGCGCGCGCGCGTCACGGCACAAGTAGATTGCATTCGGCGACTCTGGACGATAACGTGGAATGTGTTGGAGATGGAATGTCGGAAGCACTCGCTACTCGCCTGCTCTTATCACTCCGAGGACGAAGATGAGAACCCGATCCCTGTACTGCATCTGCACGGCACTGCTTCTGGGGGCCGGTCTGGCGCGTGCGGCGGCCGAGTCTGAGCTGCACTGGGCAGCCCGCACCGGTCAGAGCACGACGGTCAAGGTCTTGCTGGCCGCCGGCGCTGACGCCCTCGCGCCCGATACCGACGGGATGACGCCGCTGCACTGGGCGGCCATGAATGGACAACTCGAAGCCGTGCGCCTGTTGCTCGAAGCGGGCGCTGACCCGCAAGCCCGGGACGTCCTGGGCCGCACTCCTCTGCACTACGCCGCGTTCTCGGACAGCAGTGCGGTGCTGGAGGCGCTGAAGTCGGCGGGCGCGGACGTGCGGGCGGTTGACGATCGCAACGAGACGCCGCTGCACCTGGCGGCGCGGCGGGTCAAGTCGCACGCGGCGTACTGGTTCATCACGGCGGGCACGGACGTCAACGCGCGAAACATGGACGGCGAGACGCCCCTGCACGTGCTGGGCACGGCGCGGCGGGACGCCGACGAACTCGATGCACTGCTGCAAACGCTCGCCGACGTGCTGATCGCGCACGGGGCCGACGCGGGTGCGCTGGATCGATTCGGTGAGCGGGCCTGGCCTCGCGCCCAGGAGCCCGCGGCGCCGGGCGGGGGCGAGCGCCAGCCGTCCGGCTATCCGTCATACACGGACATCGTGAACACGCTGACGAACCGGGCCAACACCTACCCCGCCCTCTGCCAGCTCCACGATCTGGGCCCGGCAGCCGGCTCGGCGGGCCGGCGTATCTGGGCGCTGAACATCAGCGACAACGTGGGCGTGGAAGAGGACGAGCCGGAGTTCAAGTACATCGCCAACATGCACGGCGACGAAGTCGTCGGCCTGATGATGTGCATGAACCTGATCGACTACCTGCTCACCAACTACGGCACGGACCCGCGCGTGACGAACATCGTCGACGAAATCGACATCTGGATTGTGCCGACCATGAACCCCGACGGGTACATGAGCGTCACCCGGGGCAATGCCTACGGCGTCGATCTGAACCGCAACTTCCCGGAGGGTTCCGGCCCCAACCCCGATCCGAACACGATCACCGGCCGGGCCGCGGAAACTGCCGCCATCATGCTGTGGAGCTTCGCCAACTCCTTTACGCTGGCGGCGAACTTCCACGGCGGAGCGCTCGTGGTGAATTACCCGTTCGACAATGACGGGAAGGGCTCCGTGTTCTCGCCGACGCCCGACGAGGATCTGTTCGTGTGGATCAGCGAACAGTACTCCAGCCACAACCTGCCGATGTGGAACAGCTCGTCGTTCTACCACGGCATTACGAACGGGGCGGCGTGGTACTCGATCGACGGCGGGATGCAGGACTGGTCCTACCGGTACATGGGCTGCAACGAGGTCACGATAGAATTGGGTAACACGAAGGCCCCGGCGTTCTCGCAAATCCCGACATACTGGGAGAACAACCGCGAATCCATGCTGTACTACATGGAGACGTGCCTGACGGGCGTGCGCGGCCTCGTCACGGACGCCAATTCCGGGCTGCCGGTGGCCGCCACCATCTACGTCGTGGGCCGGAACCACCCTATCTACACCGACCCGGACGTCGGCGACTACCATCGCATGTTGCGGCCGGGCACGTACCAGCTTCAATTCCTGGCAGACGGCTATGACACCCTGACGCTGCCGGTCACCGTCGCCGAAGGTCCGGCCGCGCGGCTCGACGTCATGATGAGCGGGCCGCCGCACGTAACATCGCCGAACGGCGGGGAGACGCTGGCCGTCGGTGTGCCGACGACCGTAACGTGGCAGGGCTCGCCCGCGGCCCAGTTCCAGGTGCAGGAGACCAGCAACTACGGAGCGACGGATTCGGTGTCGGACGGTTTTGAAAGCGGGATTCTCGGCCCCGAGTACACGACCGGCGGAAACCAGATCTGGTACGTAACGACCGGGGTCTATCACTCGGGCCTGCGTTCGGCCCGCGCCGGGGCGATCACGCACAGTCAGACGACCTGGCTGACGCGCACCGCCCAGGGCGGTCCGATGAGCTTCTGGTACCGGGTCAGCTCCGAGTCCGGCTACGACTGGTTCAATTTCTACATCGACGGCGTGGTGAAGGTGCACAAGTCCGGCACGGTGAACTGGACGCTGTACTCGACCACGCTTGACCCCGGCATGCACACGCTGAAGTGGGAGTATTCAAAGGATGCGGGCGTCAGCGGCGGCAGCGACACGGTGTGGATCGACGATCTCTCGCTAACTGCGGAGGCCACTTCCTGGTCGGACATCATCGCGCTTACGCCGACGGGCGCCACCTCGACTTCCTGGACGCCGAGCACGGTCAGCACGACGTGCAAGGTCCGCGTGCGGGCGTACCTCGGCGCCGACTCGTACGGGAGCTGGGACGAGAGCGACGGGGTGTTCGCGGTCGAGGAGGCGGCGTATCCGCCGGGCGACACGAACTGCGATCACACGGTCGGTTTCGGGGACATCAACCCGTTCATCCTGGCCTTGATCGATCCGGCCGGGTACATGAGCGCGTACCCCACGTGCCCGCTGGCCAACGCCGACCTCAACGGGGATGGGAGCGTTGATTTCGCCGACATCAACCCGTTCATCGCGCTGCTGACCGGCTCGTAGGATCCGGCAGCCGTGAGACGTGCAGGCCGCTGCGACTGAAAGAAGTGCTAACGCGGGCTGCCCTTCAGCACCTCGCGGGCGATGACGTGCCGCTGGATCTCGCTCGTCCCCTCATAGATCGTCGTGACGCGCGCGTCCCGGTAGAGCTGCTCGACGCGGCACTCGTTCACGTAGCCTGAGCCACCGTGCACCTGGACCGCCCGGTACACGATGCGGTTGACCGCCTCCGTCGCGAACAGCTTGGCAATCGCGGCTTCGCGCGTGAACGGATGGCGCTCCTCCTTCAGCATTGCGGCTCGATCGATGAGCAACTGGGACGCGTCCAACTCCGCCTGGCTGTCGGCGATCATCCACTGGATGGCCTGAAAATCCGCGATCGGCCGGTTGAACTGCCGCCGCTCCTTCGCGTACGCCACCATCAAGTCCATGGCGGCCTGTCCGATGCCGACGGCCTGCGAAGCGATGCCGATGCGGCCGCCGTCCAGCGCCGACAGCGCGATCTTCAGACCGTCGCCCGGCCGGCCGAGCAGATTCTCGGTGGGTACGAACGCACCATCGAGGCTCATCTCGGCGGTCTCCGAGCCACGGATCCCCATCTTGCCGTGGATCGGCCGGCGCTCCACGGTGTCCTGGCAGGCGTCGAGCAGGAACATGCTGAGGTCCTTGTGGGTCCCGCGCGTCCCGCTGCGGGCCAGCACGACGAACCACCGGCCGGCCATGCCGTTGCTCACCCAGAACTTGCTGCCCGTCAGCTTCCATCCGCCCGGCACGGGCGCCGCCCGCGTCTTGGCCGCGCTGGGGTCTGAGCCGGCATCCGCCTCACTGACCGCGAACGCCGACAGGTTTCCGGGCGTCGCCAGCGTGTGCAGCGTCTCCTCGCGGACCGCAGGGGCGGCGAACATCTTGATCGCCTCGCAGACCATGCTGTGGACGCTGACCATGACGGCGACCGAGGGTGAGGCGTAGGCCAGCTCGCGGAGGATGTGGGCGTAGGCCAGCATCGGGCAGGCCAGGCCGCCCTGTTCCTCCGGCACGCGCAGGGCCATCAGGCCCATCTCGTAGAGTTGGTCGAGCTGTTCGCAGCACGATGTTTCCGCCTTGTCCCACTTGGCGTCAAGCGGGAGGAGCTCCTTGCGCGCGTAGTTCCGTACGGTCTCAATCAGCACGCGGTGGTCATCGGAGATCGTCGTGTTCATGGCTCGCTTCGGTCTACGGTTGCGGCAAGTCCTCGGAAACCTGGACCTAGCGGCAGGATCGTAGCAGAATAGGACCCCCTTGTCGCGGCAAGCGCACCGGCCGCGGAATCGCTGCACCGGCCGCCCGGGGCCGCCTGGGCAGACCGCACCGCTTGTCAGGAAGACGCCATGACACACTCGGGCCGTTTCCAGGTCGGAACGCAGGGCAACACGGACGTCATCGACATCACGGACGACGTGGCGCGGATCGCGGCCCAGTCCGGGGTGCGCCAGGGGCTGCTGGTCGTGTTCGTGGTCGGTTCCACCGCCGGCATCACGACGACCGAGGCCGAGCCGGGGCTGCTCACGCATGACCTGAAGGCGTTCTACGACCGCATCGCCCCGGCCGGGCAATACTATAAGCACGAGGAAACCTGGCACGACGACAACGGGCACGCGCACGTGCGGGCCTCCGCGCTGGGGCCCTCGTTGACCGTTCCCATCGTCGACGGCCGGATGACCCTGGGTACCTGGCAACAAATTGTGCTGCTGGATTTCGACACCCGTGGCCGGCGGCGGGAAGTGGTCGTGCAGATCGTCGGCGAGTGACCGGCCCGGCGGCGCGCCACACAGGCGACGGCCCCCGCCTCACTCGAAGCGCAGGGCGGTGATGGGGTCCAGGCGGCTGGCCCGCCAGGCCGGATAGAAGCCGAAGAACAGACCCACCGCGGTCGCGAAGGCGATCGCCACTCCGGCCATCCAGTACGACACTTCCGTCTCCCAGCCGAGGTGGGCCGTAACGACCTGTGAAGCGGCCCAGCCGGCGGCAAACCCGATCAGTCCGCCGACGGCACACAGCGCGACCGCCTCGCACAGGAACTGGCCGAGAATGTGCGTGGAGTTGGCCCCGATCGCCATGCGCAGGCCGATCTCGCGCGTCCGCTCGGTCACGGACACCAGCATGATGTTCATGATGCCGACCCCGCCCACCACCAGCGAAATCGAGGCGATCGAGGTCAAGAGCAAGTTGAAGGTGCGCGTGGACTCGGCGGTCGCCTGGGCCATCAGCGAGCGGTCCATGATGCGGAACGTGTCGTCGTCGTTGTCCCCGAGGCGTCGCCGCTCGCGCAGCACCGTGCGGATCTGCTCCTTCGCCACGGCCAGCGGCACCCCCGGCCTGGCCGCGGCGAACAGCGTGCCCGACGGCTCGTTGCCCGCGATCAGCCGCTGAAACGACGTGAAGGGGAACAAGATGATGTCGTCGAAGTCGCGGCCGTCGCTGCCGACGCCCTTGGCTTCCAGCAGCCCGATCACCTCGAACGCCGCGCGGTTCACCCGGATCGTCTGCCCGACGGGGTTCATCGCGCCGAACAGTTCGTTGGCGGCGGTCTGGCCGATGCAGCACACCTTCGCGTGCATCGCCATCTCCTCCGTGGTGAACGTCCGGCCAGCCGCGCAATCCCACCGGCGGATGTCGAAGAAGCTGGGGTATACGCCCATCACGCCGCAGCGGTAGTTGCCGAATTGGGAAATGACCTGCGCGCCGATGCGGTTGGTGGGCGAGACCGCGCGCACGCCCGGGCATTCGCGCTCGATGGCCTCGGCGTCGTCGCGGGTCATGTTGAGGGGGGTGGCCTGGTCGCGATGCACGCCGCCGCGGCCGGTGCCCATGTACCAGATCGTCAGCCAGTCGTCGCCGATGGCGGCGATCTCGCGCTCGACCTTGCGCTGCGCGCCGGTCGCGACGGCCACCATCGCGATCACCGCCCCGATGCCGATGACGATGCCGAGCACTGAAAGCGCAGTGCGGATCTTGTTCTTGGTGAGGCTGTGCAGCGACTCGGCGACGATGGCAAGGGGGCTCATGAAGCTCCGCGCTCGAGGGCCTGGGGCACACGACCGCCACGCGATCATTGTTATCATAGCAGTTGACGAGCGATGGAGGGGGCGGCGCTCGTCGTTGAGTGACGGTTCGCGCCGCGGACCGTCGTTGGTCCGTCCAGGGCATGCGCGCCCATGTTCGCATCCGCCGCCAGTTCCGCAGGTGGGGTCAGTGTGCTGGTGCGAGAATCCCTTCTCACACCCACCTGGTCTGCTCCCCAGCCCCGTAGGTCGGGTCAGTTGCCCGGCACGAACGGAGCCCAGCACGAATAATGTGATCGGGTCTGCGGACCTGACCTACTCGCCTCTTTCGCCCCAGTGGGGCTCCGTCGTCCGGGCCTCGCAGCCCGCGGATCGGTCTTTGTAGCTGCTCACGGCGCTGGGTATACTTTTCGAGCGCCTCGGGCTCGGCGGCCCCGCAGAAATACTCCGTTGGACCGCCGACCTGAGGGGTGGCGAAGCATTGGCGTGTCGCCTCGTGAGACTCGACGACCATCGGCGGGCGGCCACGGCCCTGCCCGCCGTCCGGCTCGGAGCCGCTGTCCGTGACGACTGCCCCAACAATGACCTGACCCATGAGCGTAAGCCGGTCAGGAATCACGGCTGGGCGTGCCGTCCAGTATCTTGTCTGCCAACAGGGAGAGGTGGCCGAGTGGCTCAAGGCGCCGGTCTTGAAAACCGGTGAACCGCAAGGTTCCAAGGGTTCGAATCCCTTCCTCTCCGTTAGCAGTCCACCGCAGAAGTGTGGCGCCGGACCCGAGCTTGCCCGCCGTGGCGGGAGTCCGGCGAGGATTTCGTTCGGCTCGAGAAACGTCGGACACTGAGGTCCGACGCCACGGGCGCGTGGCCCACGGAGACTTCTGCGGCGGACTGGTAAGTCTCCGTTGAAGAAGGGTACAGGCACGGCGAGAGACCCACGCAGCGCTACCGCGAAAGCCCGCCGACGTGGAGCCAGTCCGCGCTTTCAACGGACTGTTACGAAGCGGCACGGCGGTCTCGGCGCAACGCTGGGCCGCATTGAGGGCCGTGGCGAAGCTGTCGCTGCCGGGTTGCTCGTGAGGCGGGGCGGAGTCAGAACCCCAGGGGCCAGCCGGCGGATATCCAGACAATCAACAGCAGCGACCACGCGATTAGAAAGACGATCGAGTACGGCAACATGGTGGCCACCAGTGTGCCGATGCCGGCGCGCGGGTCATAGCGCTGAAAGAACGCGATGATCAGGGCGAAGTACGACATCATCGGCGAGATGATGTTGGTACAACTGTCGCCAACGCGGTAGGCGGCCTGCACCAGTTCCGGCGCGTACCCGAGCAACATGAACATAGGAATGAAGACGGGGGCCATCACGGCCCACTTTGCGGAGGCGCTGCCGATGAGCAGGTTAATCGCCGCCGCGAGCACGACGAAGCTCAGCATCAGCGGTATGCCGCCGAGGCCCGAGGTGCGCAGCACGTCCGCGCCCTTGACGGCCAGCAGCAGACCGAGGTGCGTCCAGTTGAAGTAAGCGACGAACTGGGCGGCGAAGAACACGAGCACCAGATAGTGCCCCATGGTGCTCATGGATTTGGACATCCCCTTGATTGCGTCGCGGTCGTTGCGGATCGTGCCCGCCCCGACACCGTACGCCAGGCCGCAGAGTCCGCCGCCCAGGAAGATGAAAGCCACGATCCCGGACATGAAGGGGGAATGCAGCAGGTCGCCGGTGGCGGGATCGCGCAGGTAGCCCGCGGCCGGCACCGTTCCAGCGAGCAGGAACGCGGCGAAGAGCCCGGCCGCCGCGAGGGCCCAGAGCAGACCGCGCCGTTCGCGCGGCGTGAGGGGCTGGACGGCCGCCGTTTCCTGCCCTTCGTCGCCGTCGCTGCCTTGCCACGGCCCGAGGCGCGGTTCGACGATGCGCTCGGTCACCCACGTGCCCACCGCCGTGATCAGGAACGTGGACACGACCATGAACAGGTAATTGCACGCGGGGTTTACGCGATACTCGGGATCAACGATGTGCGCGGCCTCCTGGCTCAGGCCGGCGAGGAGCGGGTCGATCGTACCGAGCAGCAGGTTGGCGCTGTAGCCGCCGGACACGCCCGCAAAACCGGCGGCCAGGCCGGCGAGCGGGTTGCGGCCGGCCGTCTTGAAGATGACGGCCGCCAGCGGCACGAGCAGCACGTAGCCGACTTCGCTGGCGGTGTTCGACATGATGCCGGAGAAGACGATGACCAGGGTGAGCAGCCGTCGCGGCGCCGCGAGGACCAGCCCGCGCATGCACGCCCCGATCAGCCCGCTGTGCTCGGCAATGCCGATGCCCAGCAGCGAGACCAGCACCGTCCCCAGCGGCGCAAAGCTGGTGAAGTTCGTCACCATGCTGGCGAGAATCCAGTGCAGTCCCGGGAGCGAGAGGAGCGACCGCGGCTGGATCGACTGCCCTGTGCCGGGGTGGACGCCCGCGATTCCGGTCCACGCCGCGACCCCCGACAGCCCTATGACGAGCACGGCGAGAATGAGAAAGAGGACCGCCGGATCGGGCAAGGTGTTGCCGACGCGCTCGATGAGCGACAGCACGCGATTCAGGACGCCGCGCGATGCGTTTGAGCCGGGCCCGGCGGGCATGTGCTCCTCCTTCTTCTGGCGCGCCGGCGGCCGCTTCACGTGAAGACCGCGACCGGCATCCCCAGGGGGCGGAGCAGCGTGCCGATGCCTTCGAGCTCCTCCGCGGTGAGCGGCGCGACGTACGACTCCGCCGTCCGCCGCACGACCGTGTAGACCTGCACCAGCTTGACTTGTGCGCCCTGCTCGCAGAGCCAGCGCAGCCGCGCCACGTACGCCGCGATCTCATCGGGCGGCGGCGGCTGACCATGCACGCGGAGGAAGAGCGACTGGATCACAATCGGCCGCAGGCGCGCCGCGGCGCGGATGCTCTCCAGCACCTGCTCCAGCCGGCAGCGGGCGCGGGTCACCAGCCGGAAATACTCCTCGGTGCCCGCATCGAGCTTGGCCCAGATCTCCCCGTTGTGCTGGTCGAGCAAGGCGAGCGCCTCCACGACCGCCGGCCGCGTCAGGCAGCACGCGTTCGTAATCACCACGAGTTTCGCGTCGTGAAGCCGGCAGTCCTGTCGAACCTGCGCGGCGATGCGCACCGCCGGCAGGAACGCCGGGACCATGGTCGGCTCGCCGTCGCCCGAGAAGGCGATGTCGTTCAGGCGCCGGAACTCCGCGGGGACGTGGCGAAACTCGGGCTCATCGAAGAGCGCGCCGCGCTGCTCGACCAAGTGCCGCAGCTCGTTCTCGAGTACCGCCAGATCGACGCCGCGCGCGGAGCGTGGTGCGGACCGGTCGGCGCAGCAGTAGACGCAGTCGAAGTTGCAGGCCGCGTCCGGGTTGAGGTTGATCCCGATGCTTAGTCCCCGGCTGCGACGCGAGATCACCGGGTACACGTACTGGAAGTTGCGCCAGCGCCGGGGGTGCGAAGAAAACGCATTCTTCAAGGGTTCCAAGGGGATTTTCTCGATTGGTCGAAATCTGAAAGTAGCCTACTAGAATCTTGGCAAACCGCGAACTACGTCGCCGGCCAGGGCGTTCCGCCCAGCCGCGAACGAACCTCTCCACGCGGTGTGGAGATGGGTTGGCGGGATGATGCTCGGCTCGCCCTTCCTGCCAACTGGTTTCCGAGACCCGCTCTTCATGACGAAGAGCGGGTCACTTTTTTTGCCCGCGCTACCGCAGGCGGTGGCTGCGCCCCGCGGCCGGCCGCCACTTAGCCGTCCGTTGAAAAAGGGGACAGACACCACGGGGGAGCCATGCAGCGCTAGCGCGAAAGCCAGCCGGCGCGAAGCCAGTCCCCTCTTCCAGCGGACACTCAGCATTGCAGCGCGCGGGCGTGCTCCGTCACGCAGCGGGTCAGCACGCCGTGGTCATACCCTCCTTCCAGCACACTGATGACGCGCCCATGCGCATGGCGCTCGGCCAGCTCGACGATGGTACGGGTCATCCACGTGAAGATCTCGTCGGACAACGACAGGTTCCCCAGCGGGTCGTCCGCGTGTGCGTCGAAACCCGCGGAGACAAGGACCACCTGCGGCGCGAAGCGGCCCACGGCGGGGATCACTCGGGTCTCGAACGCCTCGCGATAGTCGTCGTCCCGGGCGCCGGGCCGGAACGGGATGTTCATCGTGTAGCCGCGTCCGGGCCCCATGCCGACCTCTTCCTCGAAGCCCGTGCCGGGGTACAGGTAATTCGGATGACCGTGCAGGCTGATGACGAGCACCGACGGATCGGCCTCGAAGGTGTGCTGGGTGCCGTTGGCGTGATGCACGTCGAAGTCCAGGATCAGCAGGCGGTCGAACTTGAACTCGTCCTTCAGCACACACGCGGCAATCGCGATGTTGTTGAACAGGCAGAAACCCATCGAGCGGTCGCGCTCGGCGTGATGTCCCGGCGGACGGACCGCGCAGAAAGCCCGCTTCAGCTCGCCGCGGGCCACCCGCCGCGCCGCCTCGACGACCCCGCCGGCGGCCAGGCGGGCGATGTCGTAGCTTTCCGGGCAGATCGCGCTATCGGGCACGTCGATGTAGGGGTAGCCCTGGCGGCAGGCCGCATCGAGCCGCGTCAGGTATTGGTGCGTGTGGACGAACTGCACGGTCGTCTCGGCGATGGGGACCGCCTCGAGCCGCGCGCAGGCCTGGAGCAGTCCGGCGGCTTCGAGCGCCTCCTGAATCACGGTGAGCCGGGCGGGTGCTTCGGGGTGACCTTCCCCCGTCATATGCCGCCGAAAACGCGGGTCGATCAGGATTCCCATAGTGGACATGGCGGCAGTGTAACCGAACGGAAGTGGGCCGTCAGCGCGGTCGAATTTGCGCCTCGGCTGACGCCGGTGCGGACCGCTCTCCGATAACTGGGGATTGTTGGCCCGTCAGGGGTACCGCAGCCCGGCCGGCGGAACGGCCGGTCCTATAAGCCAGCAAGGAGAATCGTCATGCGGCTCGTCGCACGTCTGTTGCCCGGTGTCGTAGTCATCACGGCCCTCGCCCTATCGGGCTGTGGCAATCCGAACACCAAGATGGCCAGCTTGGAACGCGAGAACGCCCGGCTCCAGGCGGAGAAGCAGAAGCTGGTCCTCGAGGTGGCCGCCCTGCGCAACAAGCTGAACACCGCCGACACGCGGGCCCAGCATTGGGAGGGCGCGTACGGCACCACGCAGAAGCAGCTCAAGGCACACATCGAGCAACTGGCACAGTCGCAGATTCGGCGTCAGATCGTCCAGCGTGCCCTGGCGCTGGCGCAAGAGCAACTGCGCGAAGCTGCCAACGGCCGGCCGCAGGCGGCGAAGGAAGCCGAGTATGCCCTGCGCGTCGCACGGACCACGGCCGAGGAGCCACCGGTTCGCCAGCCGTAGGTCGGGCACGCCGCACCCGGTCCCGGTGGGAGTGCTGGCTCAGAGCCAGTCCACGGGATCGACATCGATCGTGAAGCGTTGAACGCGGGGCGCGAGTTCCTTGTCGCGCCCCGCACTGTCCAGGAACTCCTGGATTCGGGCGCCCTGGGGCCCGCGGATCAGAATCTGGTAGCGCAGCAACTCGCCGCGGCGTCTGATGACGCACGGCTCCGGCGAATCCACGCGCAGGCGGGCGTGGGCGCGTCCCGCGCGCTCGCGCAAGACCGCCGCCAGACGCTCCGCCTCGTCGCGGGCCCGGTACGGCCGGCGGTCTGCCAACAGCAGCCGCACCATCCGCACCGCCGGCGAAAACGAGAAACGTCGGCGCAGCTCCAGCTCCTGGGCGGCGAAGGTCTCGTAGTCCAACCGCAGGGCGTGGGCAATGACGGCGGGGGGGCGCTCCCGCGTCTGCACGATCGCGAGCGAAGGACCCTCGCGCCGGCCCGCCCGGCCGACGACCTGGACGATCAACTGGAAGACCTTCTCCGCGGCCCGGAAATCCGGCAGCGACAAGGCCGCGTCGGCCTCGACCACCCCGGCTAACCGCACGCGCGGGAAGTCCAGGCCCTTGGCCACCATCTGCGTGCCCAGCAGGATGTCGGCCTCTCCGCTTTCGAAGCGCCCCAGGGCGGTCTGATAGTCCTCGCGGCGGCGCATCGTGTCGCTGTCCAACCGCAAGAGCCGGGCCTGCGGGAACAAGGCCCGCAAGTCCTCTTCCAACCGCTGAATCGCCAGACCCATCTGCCCCAGCCGTCCGTCGCACGTGCTGTCGAGGCAGTGGGCGGGCGGCGGGGTCCGCACGGCACAGCGGTGGCACTTGAGCACGTGCTCGACGCGATGGTAGACGAGGTGTGCGCCGCAGCGCTCGCAGCGCACGATCAGCCCGCAGCGCGTGCAGCGCAAAAAGACAGCGTAGCCGCGCCGGTTGTAGAGCAGGATTGCCTGCTGCCCGGCGTCGAGCGTCTCGGCGACCGCGGCGCGCAGCTCCGGGCCGAGCACGCCGCAGGCCGGCTCCACGTCCGGGCTGCCGCGCTGGGCCAGTTGCACGGTGGGCAGGCTGGCGCCGGGGACGCGCTCCGGCAAATGTATCAGTTGGAAATGGGAGCGGTGCTGGACGTTGTACCAGGTCTCGAGCGCGGGCGTCGCGGAACCCAGCAGGACGGGGACCCGCTCAAGCTGACCCCGTTTGATGGCGACGTCGCGCGCGTGGTAATAGGGCGCGGCCAGGTTCTTGAAGCTGCCTTCCTGCTCCTCGTCCACCACGATCAGCCCGAGCTTGGGGCACGGCGCGAACACGGCGCTCCGTGTGCCGATGACCACGTCCACCGCGCCGGCCGCGATCGCCGCCAGCGTCGCGCGCCGCACGCGCGGCGGAAGCTGACTGTGAAGGACAACCACCCGCTGGAAACGCCGCGCCAATCGGTCGACGATCTGGGTCGCCAGGGCAATCTCGGGAATCAGAAGGACGACTTGCCGCCCGCGGCGAATCGCGTCGCGCATGGCCCGGACATACACCTCGGTCTTGCCGCTCCCCGGGACGCCGAACAGCACGAAAACGCGAAATGCGTCCCTTTGCTCCCCGGCGGCACAAACCTGGCGAACCGCCGCTTCTTGCCCCGGCGTCAGCTCGTAGGCATCCTCCGGGCTCGCCGCACCGCCGGTCGCCGCGGCCGGGAGCAGCGCGCTCGGCACGGGCGCAGGCTCGGCGCGCGTGCGACACTCCACGAGTCCCCGGCGACACAGCCCCCGCAACGTGGCAGCGCTCACGCCGGCGCGGGCGAGCACATCGGCCCGCCGCATCTCCTGGTCGCCCAGTGTCGTCAGCAACAGGACTTGCCGTGCGGTCAGCGATCCGGACGGCGCGGCGCCGGTGGCGCGTACGTAGGTGGCGACCCGCGGCCGCGCTTTGCGGAGGCCGGCCGGCAGGAAGGCCGCCAACGTTTTCCAGGGCGGACAGAGGTAGTAGTCGCTGACCCACAGCGCCAGCTCAACGAGTTGCTCGGAGAGCCAGGGCGGCCCAGGCTGCACGCCGACAATCGGCAACCGCGTGCTGTCCCAGGCCTGCTCGGTGACACGCAGGCACAGACCTTCAACGATCCGTTGGCCGCGGCCATACGGTACGCGCACGGTAGCGCCCGGCCGAACCGCGTCGCGCCATTCATCCGGTACGGCGAAGGCCTGAGTGTGCCGGGTGGGGGCGCGGACGGCCACGTCGGCAACGAGGTGACGCCCCGCCTGGCCCCCGGTGGGAACAAGCCAGAGCTGCCGGCCGCGCGGCATTTGCCGGCCATTTCCCATGTTCTTGACCGCCGGCGCTTATCGGTCCGCGACACGGTGCGCGCTGTTGCCTGGCGACAGCGCGGCCGCGTTGAAAAAAAGACACTTCTTGAAAGCGGTCACGATTATGTCGATTCGGTTGGTGGCAGTCTACGGGCCCTGGTGCGAAAGCCGGGGCAGTTGGGAACGAGGCCAGGCGCCCCGAGACCGTAAGCGCGGCCCAACCGGCCGGCGCAACCGGACCGTGGCACAGCGGGTACCTATTCGGTGAACGAGACCCTCCAATACCGCGTGATCGTGGTAGACGACGACGAGTTCGTGCGCAAGCTGCTCGAGCGGCAGCTCGGGGACGCCGGATACCAGGTTGAGGCCTTGCCCGACGGACGCTCGGCGTTGCAGGCCATCTGTCAGATGGGCTCCGGCATCGTCATCGCCGACTGGTGCATGCCGGTGATGGACGGCCTGGAGCTGTGCCGTGCGGTGCGCGAGCTTCAGAACATGCAGGCCGTCGGCAACATCCATGTGATCATGCTGTCCGCGTTCGAGTCAAAGGAGAAGGTCGTCGACAGCCTCGCAGCCGGGGCGAACGACTACCTGACCAAACCCTACCACGTGGGGGAGCTGCTGGCGCGCATCGGAGTCGCCGAGCGCATCCTGCGGCTCCAGGACGAATTGATACGGCGGAATACCGAGGTGCAGAAGGCCAACGCGCAGATGGCGTGTCTGGCCAGCAAGCTGGAGCACATGGCCAAGACCGACCTGCTGACCGGCCTGCCCAATCGGCGCAGCCTGTTTGAGCGCCTGGTCGAAACGTGGGGCATGACCGGCCTCGAAGCGTTGCCGTTTAGCTGCCTGATGCTCGACGTGGACCGGTTCAAGAACGTCAACGATACCTACGGTCACGCGGCGGGCGACCAGGTGCTCAAGTACGTGGCCGATGCGATCCAACGTCATGCTCGACAAGCCAACCTCTGCGGGCGACTGGGGGGCGAGGAATTCATGCTGATCTTCCCGGCCGCGCCGGTGGAGGCGGCCGCCGTCGCGGCGGAGGAGCTGCGGGCGAACATCGCGGCCCGCTCCGTGGAGTGTGACGGCACCGCCGTTGCGGTCACGGTGAGCTGCGGGGTGGCCGGCAGGACGGTGGCCACGCGCTGCCCGGACGACCTGGTCCGCGAGGCGGATGCGATGCTCTACCTGGCGAAAGAGCACGGCCGCAATCAGACCTGGATCTTGGGGCAGGATGGCCGCGGGCTGCAATTCGCAGGGGGACAGGTGGCGACGAGCACCGCGCCCGAACCTCTCGCAAAGCACCGTCCGCCAGCGCCGATCCGTGTCCAGCCGCGGGCGAACGCGTTACACTGCGCCCCCGGTATTGCCTGACGGACAGGTCCGATGACGGCTGACACGGTCCTCTTCATCGCGGTTGGCGCGCTGGTGGCGGTCGCGCTGGTTGGCATCGTCATCCTGAGTGTGCGGGCGCAGCAGAAGCGGCGCGCGGCGCTGGCCGAGTTGGCCGAGCAGCTCGGGCTGGATTTCGAGCCGGAGGGCGGCGCGTGGGCGGCGGCCGAGCTGGCCGGCCTGCGGCTGTTCAACCAAGGACACGGCCGGCAAACGCTGAACTTGATGCGCGGGCGGATCAACCGCGAAGAGGTGGCGGTGTTCGACTACCTCTACGTCACGGGCGGCGGCAAGAACCGGAGCACGCATCGCCAAACGGTGGCCGCGTTCGCGCTGGGCGGAAGGTCGCTGCCGCGCTTCGAGCTGCGGCCCGAGACCGTGTTCGACAAACTCGGCGCGGCGCTGGGCTTCCAGGACATCGACTTCCCGGAGCACCCCGATTTCTCCGCGCGCTACCTGCTGCGGGGCGAGGACGAACCGGCGGTTCGCGAGCTATTCGACGGCCAGGTGATCGAGGCTCTGGAGGGCGTGCGCGGCATCTGCGTCGAGGGCGCCGGTTCATGGCTGGTGGTTTACCGCGCGGGGCGGCCGCTCGCTCCGGCGCGGATTCCGGAGTTCCTCGAGGAAGCGCGCAGCCTGCGAACCGCCTTCACGCGCCGGCTTCGGCCGCGCGTGGGATAAGCGCGCGCGTCCGCCGCGGAAGTCTCGCGGCGGCAGAGGCCGGCCCCCGCCGCCCTATTCGTGCTCGCCGGCGGGGAAGGTACGCTCCATCGCCTCGAGGTACGCCCACTGCGCTTCGATGCCGGCCCTCAGGGCGTCCAGGTCGAGCAGCTCGGAGCGATAACGGCGTTGGCGCGAGATGTAGCTTTCGAGTGGCTCGCCGTCCGGGCGCGCGTTGATGCGGTATCGCCGGCCCTCGAAGACTTCGTACAGCGGAAACAGCCCGCAGCGGACGGCGGTCAGGATCAGATCGACGCTGTCCTCGGGCTCGGACTTCCAGCCCGTCGGGCAGGGCGAGAGCATGAGCAGAAACCGGAAGCCCTTGGTCCGCCGGGCGGTCCGCACCTTGCGCAGGAAGTCCTCGCGATGGGCGACGGAGAGCGTGGCGGCGTACGGAATGCGATGGGCCGCCATGATCGCCATCATGTCTTTCTTCGGCTCGGCCTTGCCCTTGGGAGTGGTACTGGTCTTGACGCCGCGGGGCGTGGCGCTGCTGCGTTGGCCGCCGGTGTTGCCGTAAATCTCGTTGTCGTAGCAGACGTAGAGGAGGTCCTCGTTGCGTTCGGCGGCGGCCGACAGGGTGGCCACGCCGATGTCGTACGTGCCCCCATCGCCGGTCCAGCAGATCGTCAGGTCCTTCTCGCCGTTCATCGCGTAGACCGATGCGACGCCGGTCGCGACGGCGGCCGAGCTGGCGAACGTCGTGGCCACGGTGGGCACGCCGTACGCGCTGGTCGGGAAGGAGCCGGCGGTCACGATGCCGCAGCAGGCGGGAATGCAGAGCGTGGGGCGCTCGTTTTCCAGGGCTTGCTCGAGCCACTGGAGACCGATCGACATGCCGCAGCCGGCACAATTCGTGTTTCCCGGACGAAGGATGCCGTCGGCCAAGTCCCGCTGCTCGCGAAGGTACGCACTGGTCGTCATGCCGGCACCTCTTTCCAGACCGGGTCGGCAGCCTGGTTCCGGGCCGCCAGATCATCGAAGATTTCGTCAATCAGCTCGGGCGTTACGTCGCCGCCGCCCAGGCCGACGAGATAGTCCTGCAACAAGACATCCGACCGGCCCTGGAGCGTCGCCGCGATTTCGTTCCAGAAGATGCCGCCCGAGCCGGGCGAGTGGTTGCGATCGAGCACGCCGACGCGCTTCGCCGGCCCGATGGCGCGGAGGAATTCCTTGCGCGGGAAGGGCCGGAAAAGCTTGGCCTTGATCATACCGACTTTCTGGCCCTCGGCCCGCCGACGCTGTACCGCCCGCCGCAGCGTGCGCGCCATCGTGTTGCACGCGACCAGGATCACCTCGGCGTCCTCGGTGTGCTCGGCGGACAGGGCGCCGTGCGGGCGCCGCCCGAAGACCTTCTCGAATTCGTCGAGCGCTTCGGCGAGCACCTCCGGCACGCGCTCCATCGCCTGCTGAATCTCCCAGCGGTGCTTCTCGGTCTCGTGCGGGAAGGTCATGCCGCCGACGGTCACCCCCTTGCCGCGCAAGCGATGGGGGACGTTGCACGGCGGCAGGTAGCGGTCGACCTGCTCCTGTTCGGGCAGGTCCACGACCATCTGCGTATGCGAGACCACAAACCCGTCCTCGGCCACCAGCGCGGGCAGCAGCACCCGCCGGTCCTCGGCCACCCGGAACGCCACCAGGATCGTATCCACCAGCTCCTGGTGCGATTCGGTATAGAACTGGAGCCAGGCGGCGTCCCGCAGCATCAGCGTATCGCCCTGGTCGGTCCAGATGTTCCACGGCGGCCCGAGCGTGCGGTTCACGCCGATGAGCACGATCGGCAGGCGGTAATACGCAGCGGCGAAGATGTTCTCCACCATGTACGCCAGGCCGTTGGACGAGCTGGCGGTAAACGAGCGGGCGCCGGCCAGCGAACCGCCGATGCACACCGCCATCGCGCTGTGCTCGGACTCGACCGGCACGACGCGGCCCTTGGTGAACTGGAAGTCGCGCAAGATCTCGACGATCTCGGTCTGCGGGGTGATCGGATACGCACCGCAGATCGCCCCGCGCGCCCCGCGGTTGGCTTCTCCGGCCAGGGCGAGGACGTCGCCGGCGAAGTGGTTTCCAGTATCCAGTACGCGCGCCACCAGTCGCTCCTATCGATTCCGGGCCGGCTCTCCGACGGCTGTGTGCCGCTGCTGTTGAGCAGTGCCTTGTCTTCAAACCGCCATCTTCGTTGGCCGCGGAGGGCCGACCCTATAACTCGGCCATATACACCACGCCGCGCGGACACTGCGTCGCGCAGAGCCCGCAGCCCTTGCAGTAATCGTAATCGAACTCGTAGTTGCCCTCACCCTTGAAGCGCATGACGCCCTCGGGGCAGTAGGACAGGCAGCGGTCACACTCGTTGCAGACGCCGCAACTGAAGCACCGAGCCGCCTCGACCACCGCGGCCGAGTGTCCGGGCTCGTCGATCAGGCCGAGCCGCACCTCCGTGAAGCTGTTCTGACGCATGGCCGCCGGCACAATGACGCCGCGCTCCCGCGGCGCATGGGCGAAAACGTGCGTCGTGATGCGCTCCGGCCCCGCGACCTCCGGCGGCGCCGGGGGAAAGAGGTCTTCGCCGGTGAGCGTGCGGTGAATGTGCAACGCGGCGCGCCGCCCGCTGCCGATCGCAGCCGTGACGGTGCCTTCGTTCGTCGCGAAGTCGCCGCCGGCGAACACGGGGGCCGCCGTCAGCCCGAGCAGCGCGTGGCCTTCGCGAACATCGCTGCCCTCGGGGAACACCGACAGGTCGGGCGTCTGCCCCAAGGCCAGGATCACGCGGTCGCAATGCACTTCGAACTGGGCGTCCTCGCTCTCGATCGGCACCGGCGAACGCCGGCCGGAGGCGTCCGGCTCCCCGAGCCGCATGCGCTGGCACGTGAGCACGGGCCCGAGCGCATCCTCGTGCATCCGGAGGGGGGCCACCAGCTCGTGCAGCTCAATGCCCTCCTCGAGCGCCTCGTCGATCTCCTCGGCGATGGCCGGCATCTCGTGGCGCGTCCGGCGATAGAGAATCTGGACGCTTCGCGCGCCGATCCGGCGGGCCGAGCGGGCCGCGTCCATCGCCGTGTTCCCGCCGCCGATCACCACGACGCGCTGCCCGGTGAGGTTCTCTTCGCCCCGGCGGACGCGGTCGAGGAAGTCGATGCCCTGGCTCACCATATCGGAGTAGCCCTGCCCCAGCTTCAAGGCGCGGGATTCCTGGAGCCCGGTGGCGACGAAGACCGCCGCAAACTCGTGCGTCATGTCGAGCAACCGCTGCCGGTCCACGGTTTGCCCGCAGCGCACCTCTACCCCGTGACGCACGATGAAGCTGATCTCGCGGTCCAGCACGTCGCGCGGCAGGCGATAGCTGGGAATACCCGTTCGCAGAACACCGCCCAACTCTTTGCCCAACTCGAAGAGCGTGACCCGATAGCCCAGGCGCGCCAGGTGGTACACGGCGCTCAAGCCGGCGGGGCCGGACCCCACGACGGCGATGCGTTCGGCGCGGGTCGGCTTGGTCACGGCGGGCCACCGGGCATGATCGGCCACGTAGCGCTCGATCTCGCGCACGTTGACGGCTTCGTCATGCTCCCGGCGGTTGCAGGCCTCCATACACGGCGCCGGACAGACGCGTCCGCAGACACCCGGCAGCGGCGAAGTCCGCAGGATGATCTGCAACGCCTCGTCGAGCTCTTTCCGGCCGACCGCCTGCACGAAGCCGCGCACGTCGTTACCGGCCGGACAGCCATCGTTGCAGGGCGGCGTGAGCTGGTGGCGCGCCGGATGGCGCGTCGCCCAGTTGCCGGTGCGGATGGTCGGCATCCCCCCCAGGTCCTCGTCGAGGATGCTGGCCGTCCGCGCAGCCGGGGCCCGCGGCGTGGCGCGCTCCACCTTGCCGGGCAGCTTCCTGGTCGCGACCGCTTCGAACGCCTGACGGGCGGAGGTGACGTTCGGCCCGCCGAACCCGACCAGGCGCATCGCGCCTTCGACGTCGGCCAGCTCAAGGCCGAGCACCTTGGCCGTCGCCCCCAACATCGTTGTGTTGACGATCGGCACAGTCCGGGTTCCCAAGCCGTTTCCCACCGCAATCCCGGTGGCGTCCACCGTCGCCACGTTCCGTCCGGGAAACAGCTCCGCGAACTTCTCCGGCGGATCCGGCGAATTGAGGACCAGCCAGCCGTCCGGCCTGAGGCCGAGCACCACGCGCGGCCCGATCAGGGTGCGATCAAGTACGATCACGTGATCCGGTTCGCGTACCTGGTTGTGGTTGGTGATCTCCTCGTCGTCGATCCGAATGAAGGCCTGCACGGGCGCGCCGGAACGCTCAGCCGCGTAGACCCCAAACGCTTGCACGTACTTGTTGCGGAGGAAGTAGGCTGAAGCGATGAGCTTGGCGAGCGTGACCCCGCCCTGGCCGCCGCGTCCGTGAACCGTCATTTCAGTCATGCGGCACCTTTGTCGTTGGGCCGGGCGCCGTGCCACACCGGGGCGACCGGACGGCAACGGAGATGCAGGACGCAGCGATAGCGCCAGACGATCGGGCTGCCGCGTCCAATGGAGCGTTTGCTCGGCAAGACACGTTCCCGCCGGGAACGTCCTATAACATAGACGCCTATCCTGCCTCGGGACGTACTTCCATGGGCTGTTGCGGCATTGGTGAACCGCCCGCCCCGGCACCTGAAGGCAATTCGGTGCGAAAAATCCGGCTTCCTGTGGGGAAACCGGCGCGGCAGACAGCATGGTTCGTGAGCGCGCACGAACAGACAGAAAGAAGCCATCTCGCGCGGTCGCGTCAAAACGCCGTCACGCGGACTTTCCCCTCGCGCCACTCGGCGATCAGGCCGCGGGCCTCTTCGACGGCTATCGCGAGCCTTTGGGCGGTAAGCGTCATGGCTTCGTAGAGCTTCGAATCCATCAGCAGTTGCCCGACGTTGCCCTGCCCGGAGGCGACTTGCTGGCCGATCACGTTCAGGTGATCCAGGAACCGGTCGGCGCGGTCCAGACTGTCCACCGTCTTCCGGGCGACGTCGGTCACCTGTGCATCCAGGTTGGCCAGCGTTTCGTCGGCGCGGGCCGCCACCTTCCGCCCGTCGGCGACGAGCTCCCGTGCGTCGGCGGCGGCGGATTCGAGATCGGCCATGACTTTCGTGCCTTTGGCTGACATCTCGTGCGCGTTCGCCACCGTCTCGCGAAGCTGGCTCTTGACCTGCGCGTCGCCCAGCACGTCGTTGAAGTGCTTCAGCGAGGAATCGAGCCGCGCCATCGCGCTCGAGAGATTGCCTTGAGGGCCGCCGGGCTGGTCCACGGCGCTGGGCGCCCGCGCCTCGAGCAACTCCTTGAACTCATCCAGCACGGGCGTCAGGGCCTCCGCGGCGTCGCCGATGTGCCGGGCCGTCGTCTCGAACGTGGTGACAACGCCGGGGGGGAAGATGGCGTCAATCGCGCGGCGGACCCGGCCCTCGATGCGTCCGCCGGGCGGCAGCGGTTCGGCGTGCGCTGGGCCCGGGATGATCTCGACCGGCGGGCGCCCCTGTCCCAAGACGGGCTCGGTGGTCTGGGCCGTGCTGCCCTTGGGGATCAGGTAGCGTCTCTTGATCGCGAGACGAACGTCCACGCCGACCTCCTGGGCGACCAGGACGTTGGCCTGGTCACCGGCTTCCAGGCGTGCGGGCGGCGGGCGATCCGCCGCGGACGGCTGGTGGAGGTCGACCCGGTCGACGCGGCCGATCTCGATCCCCTTCACGGTGACCAGGTTGCCCTCGCGGACGCCGCTGACTTCATTAAAGTGGACGTGCAGGGGGTAGGTCTTGCCCATGGCCAACCAGGTCGGGGCCTGTCCGAATAGCACGATGAGGGTGCCGAGCGCACCCAGCCCCGCGAGGACGAAGACCCCGACCATCAGATTTCGACGCCCTTCCTCCATGATTTGTGCTCCCTTCTTGCGGTCCGGCTCGAACCGGCGCTCCGCGGCGCGGTACAAATCGCTGGTAGCACGCCACGTTGTACGGCTACCCGAGCAATAGTACACTGCAACAGCAGGAAGGAGAATGCCGTGGCCCAAAACTTGGCAGGCAAGACCATCCTCGTGGTAGACGACGATCCGGACATCCTGACCGCCATCACCACCGGGTTGGCGGACACCGGGGCAACCATCCAAACCGCGACCGACGGCAACAGCGCTGTCACACTGGTCGAGAAGCTCGCGCCGCAGCTCGTGATTCTGGACATCATGCTGCCTGGCAAGAGCGGGTTCCTCGTGCTCGAACAGCTCCGGCAGAAGATCCCGCGCGACAAGGCCCCGAAGACCATCATGATCACCGGGAACCAGGGGCACCGTCATCGCCAATACGCGGAGGCCCTCGGCGTAAGCGGATACCTGAACAAGCCGTTCCGCATGGAACGTCTGCTGGAGATGGTCGAGAAGCTGCTGGCCGGTTGACGGCGGCGGCGGCGGTCGCGAAGATAGCGGCGCTGTGTGTCGGCCGTGCCGAGCGCGGTCACGGCGAGAGTCGGTGGCACGGCCCGGCCGACGTAGGCGTTCCGTTCCGAGTGGCTCAGCAGGAAGGGCGATCATGTTCTACTTGGTTCTATTGCTTTGGTGGCTACCCCAGGTCCCCGGGGCCGCGGCCCAGCCCGTGACGGACGAACCCCCGGCCGAGCCGGTCGTCGCGCCGACGTACGACGAAGGCCCGTTGCAGGTCGAGTTGCTCGCCATGCGCGAGATCCGGCTCCGGTCCACCGACCCGGACCTGGCCGCGCGCATGCGCCCGGAGTTGGGCATGCAGTTCCGTATCCGCGGCGAGCGCCTCACGCAGGTCGTGCGCCAGGGCAACGTGATCTTCACCGAGCTGGTGGACGACACCGGGCAGGTATTACTCGACGAAGACACCTACACCGAGGCCGACAGGACCGGCACGCGGCCGATGATGATGCCCGCCGAGCGGCTGAGGGGCGAGGGGCTGATCGTCCTCGCGCGGAACAAGCTGTCGGCCCGCGGCGCGCTGAAGCTCAAGCGGATGCGCGGCGCGATCCGCCTGATTCTCGCCGACGCAACCGAGAAGGTCACGATCGAGAACCCGCTCCAGTACTACGGCAAGCGGATCGCGGACCCGCGGCTGGAGGCCCTGGGCGTTGAGGTTCAGATTGTGTCGGTCGAAGAGCTCGAGATCGAGCCGCCCGCCAACCGTTGCATCGCGTTGTGGTACGTGACCAAGGGCGACAACATCCAGCGGGCCAGCTTCTATGACGGCGCCATGCGCCCGATCCCCGCCCGCGACAGCCCGGCGCTCAGGAAGTCCGGCGAGCTCTGCCAGTTGTACTACTTCGACGCGACGCCGTTCAACGACGAGATGCAACTCGTGCTGGAGATCCATCCGCAGATCGACGACGTGTCGCTTCCCATCGAGATGGACGACGTAGAGCTGCCGTAACCCGCCGAAGGCGGACGCCGTGGACGGACCTCATCCGCCGCTGCCGCCGGGCTTTCGCCCGCTGTGGCGCAATGCCCTGTGGACCATCGGCGGCACGGGCTTCTATCACGCCTGCCAGCTTGGCGTGCTCGTGCTGCTGGCCAAGTTCGCCTCGCCGAGCATTCAGGGCCAATACGTTCTCGCCCTCGCGCTCGCCACGCCGGTCGTCCTGTTCTTCGGACTCGAGCTGCGCAGTGCCTACGTATCGGATGCCGCGGAACGGTTCTCGCTGAGCACGTACGCCACGCTGCGCCGCCGGTCGCTCCTGGTGGCGGTCGGCGTGCTGCTCGGGGTGCTGGTATGGCAAGCGGCCGGGCGTGCGGCACCGGCGAGCTACGCGCTGATCCTGGCGGGGGTGTTCGCGGCCCGCAGCCTGTGGGGATGGGCCGAACTTGGCTGGGGCGTGTATCAGCGCCGTGAGCGGCTGGACCTGTTGGGAATCAGCATCGGGCTGCGCGGTCTCGCGCTGCTGCTACCATTTGCGGTGGTGGTGCCGCTGTACTACTCGCTGACCGTCCGGGGGAACCTCGCGCCGGGGCGGTTGGCGGAGGGGGCGGCGTTGGCCGCGCTGCTCCACGCGCTGGGCTTCGCCGCGGTCTGGTTGTTGTTCGACCGGCGGCGCGCCACGGGAACGGCGCACCCTGGTAGAGAGAGGATGGGAAACCGCGCGAGCCGCGGGTCGGGGCACAACGCGGGTTCGGCGGTCCGCACGCTGGCCGTCCAGACACTGCCGCTGGGGGTCGTCGCATTGGTCATCAATTTGTGCGAGTCGGTGCCGCGGGTGGTCCTTGAGCACCAGCCCGACGGCAAAGCCTGGCTGGGGTACTTCGGCGCGCTGGCCTACATCACGCTGGCCGGCAACCTCGTTGTGATTCAGACCATGACCGCGGCGGCCAGCCGCCTGGCCGTTCACTACCAGCGCGACCTGCGGGCCTTCCTGCGGCTGGGCGCCCGGTTGATTGCCGCCGCGGCGGTCGTGGGCGGCAGCGTGCTGGTCGTGGCGTGGATGTTCGGCGGGTGGATTCTGAAGACGCTCTACACGGCGGAGTACGCTCAGTTCGAGACGGAGTTCCGCATCGTCGTCGTCGCGAGCTGCCTGGCGCTGCTTACGAACGTGCTCGGCGCCGCGACGACACAGATGCGCTTGTTCTGGGTGCAGGTGCCGGCCCAGGCGACCACCTTGGCCGCCACGATCGTGGCGGCCGTACTGCTGATCCCCGGCGCAACTCCAGTGCTGGGAGCGGCTCAGACGTTGCTCGTTCGGGCGGTGGTGCAGTTCGCCGTTTACGCCGCGTGTGCGGGATGGGGCGTGATCGCACGGCCGCGAATTCTCGCGCGGGCGTGAGCGACGTGGCGTTGCGGCACAGATGCACACCGTGCATGCAGTGCGTGCGGCCGGGGGAAGGACAGTCTGCAATGTGAGGGGGCTGCCGGGCACGCGCACGACGGACGTGCTGCAACAAGCGTGACGACTGACTGGAACGAGGTCGACGGGACTCGAACCCGCAACCTCCGGCGTGACAGGCCGGCGCTCTAACCAATTGAGCTACGACCCCGGACGTTCACCGTCGCGGGTGGATGCCACAGCGCGCGCGTCGGACGAACTCCTACACCGGCGCAACCGCCGTGCTTTTTTTTGCACGGCAAACACGGCTAGTGCAGCGCCAGGAGCGGTCTCTCGTCGCGCCAATCGGGCACGGAACTTTACTATCGCTTGTTGGTGCCCGGATGTCAAATGCCTTTCTGGGGCCGGCGGGGGAAGTCCGCCGATATTACCCGTGTACAAGGGACACCGTCCGGACGGGGGCGCGGCCACGGTCCCGGGACAAGGATCGTTCGTATGGCCGGCACGCAAGTACGTGTTCTCATCGTGGACGACAGCCCGCTGATCCGGGCGATCATACGCCGCGGACTTTCGCAAGCGGCCCGCATCCGGGTCGTGGGCGAGGCCAGCGACGGTCTGGACGCGCTGGCGAAGATCAAGTCGCTGCGGCCGGACGTAGTCACGCTCGATATCGAGATGCCACGGTTGAACGGGATCGGCGTCCTGGAGCGCGTCGTCGGCAAGGCGCCGGTCAGCTTCGTGATGGTCTCCACGCTGACGCAGAGCGGCGCCCAGATCACCTTCGAAGCACTCCAGAAGGGGGCGGTAGACTACATCACCAAGCCGCAGGCGGCTGGCGGGGCCACCCTGCCCGATTTCCGAGAACAGCTCGTCGCGAAGGTCCTCGCCGCCGCGCGCGTTCGCGGACGCCGGGTTGCGCCAACATCCGGTACCAGGATCAGCCGGGCCCCGACCCTGCCGCCGAACCAGGCGCGGGGTTGGGTGGTGGGGATTGGGATCAGTTGCGGCGGGCCGCAGACGTTGTACGAGATGCTGCCGGCATTCCCGAGCGACTTCGTGCCGATCGTCATCACGCAGCACATGCCGGCCATGTTCACGGCCTCTTTCGCGCGACACCTCGACGCGCTGTGCGCGATGACCGTCCGCGAAGCGCATTCCGGCGACCCGCTGAAACAAGGGACCGTGCTGATCGCCCCGGGCAATGCCCACCTGCGGCTCGCACGGCGCGGCGTGGAATTGGCAGTGAAGCTGGACTCCGGCCCGCTGGTTTCCGGACACCGGCCGTCCGTGGACGTCATGTTCAAGTCCATCGCACGAGTGTGCGGGTCGCGGGCGGTCGGCGTAATCATGACCGGAATGGGACGCGACGGGTCCGAGGGCGTTGTGGAGCTGCATCAGGCGGGCGCCTACACGATTGCCCAGGACGAGGCAACGTCCTACGTGTACGGCATGCCCAAGGCCGCCGCGGCGACGGGCGAGGTCGATCACATCGTGCCGCTGCCGCAGATTCCGGCGGCCGTCGCGAAGTTGTTGAGTACGTCCGCCCGGAGGCCGGTGAGTGCGTCGTGATGCAGCGCTCGACCAGCGGTCCGCCGCCGGCGCGCTCGGCCGCAGGGATGATATGGGACACTCGCCGCTGAACCACTTATGACACGTTGGCCTTCCGCAACCTACGCCCGGAACACGACGATGTTGCCTGCTGGACGCAGTGCCGCGCACATGCGGGCAGCGGCCAACGGCTGTGACGACCCGGCCGGCGGCGACCGCCTTGCTGAACCGCGGAGCATCGCCGAAGTACCGTTTTGGCGGAGGACGAACCGTGGACGTCAGTTACATTAACCCGTTTATCGAGGCGGTTGACACCGTGTTCACCACGATGCTCGACGTGAAGCCGCAGCGCAACGGCCTCAAGGTGAGCGACGGCCAGGCCAAAGGGCCGCTGGTCACCTCGCTGGTGGGGCTGAGCGGGCAGGTGAGCGGCGTGGTGGCCTTGCGCTTTCCGCCGCAAACGGCGCTGCAGTTGGCCAGCCGCATGCTGGGTACGCCGATGACGGCCGTCAACGATGAAGTCACCGATGCGGTGGCCGAGCTGGCGAACATGGTGGCCGGCTCGGCCAAGGCCAAGTTCAACCACGACCCGCCGCTCGAGCTGGGCCTGCCCACGGTGGTCGACGGCACGGGCTACCGCTTGCGCTACCCGACCAAGTCGGTGTGGCTGGAAGTGCCGTTCACGTCCAACGCCGGCAACTTCACGATGGAAGTCACCTACAACCCGAACTAGAGGTCGCGCTGATGAAAGCTCTGGTCGTCGACGATTCCCTCACGATCCGCCGCATTGTGATCAAGGCCCTGGGCATGGTCGGAGTCCAGGAAGCGACCGAAGCCGGTGACGGCGCTGAGGCTGTCAAGGCGATGCAGGCCGGCGGGATCGACCTGATCCTCCTGGATTGGAACATGCCGAAGATGAGCGGTATCGACGCGCTGCGCGCCATCCGTCAGGCCGGCCACAAGACGCCCGTCATCATGGTTACCACGGAGGCCGAGAAGTCGCGCGTCATCGAGGCGATCAAGAGCGGGGCCAACGACTACCTCATCAAGCCCTTCTCGCCGGACCAACTCGCCGCCAAGGTCAAGGGCATACTTGGAGCCGCCGCGCCGGCGTCCTAAGCTGTCCGAAAGCGAGCCGGCACACCCGGGGGACTGGCGGACAGCGCCGCCGGCCGGTACGATGCCGCCCGTTCGTGTGGTGTCTTTTACGGCACGCGTAGCATCCCGGACCTGAGCACGCGGGACTGCCGCGCCACATGATTGTCGCGGCGTGTGCAAGTTGACGTTTCAGTGGGACGCCGCACCAATCTGCTGACTCGCGAGAACGAGACCGCAATCGGCTGGGGGAGCCCGGGTCGCCGGCCCCGGCCGGAAACGTGCCGCGGGGGCTGGAGACCCACGCTCCCCGATGCGGTTGCCGCCGTGTTCGGCTGCGAGCCGCGGTCACCGGGCGGCAGTCGGCACGCTGCTGGACAACTGGACGTGCCGTAGAATACTGGTGTGCTGCCCTGTATGCCGGTTCCCATCAGGCGGCGCAGCGCGGTCCATGTCGCCGCGGCAGCGTAAGTCGTTTGACAGAAACAGGTTTCGAGCGAGCCGCCCGAGATGCGTCTCATCGTCCTGCAAAGCGAAGCCATGATCGCCGACGTCGTCTGTGGGCGCGAGGCAGTGTACGTCGGCTCGCGGGACGGGTGTCGCATCCAGTTGCCGGATTCGCGGATCGCGTCCCAGCAGGCGGTCATCGTCCCGGAGTCGGAAAACGGCTGGTCGCTGGAGCAGTTGGATACGGCCTGCCCGATCTCGGTAAACGGTACGACGGTCGTGGACCGGACGCAGTTGAAGGCCGGCGACGAGATTCAGCTCCTCGATTACGCCATCCGGGTCTACCCCGACTACGACGAGTCCGCAGCGCCGCGGGTCGCCTTGGGCACGTCCCGCGCCCAACTGGAGCGCTTTGCCCAGGCCAAGCTTCCCTTTGGCGCGCTGCTGAAGCGGGCCGAGGAGGCCCTGGCCGTCGCTCCCGGACAGCTCGACGGCATCAGTC
This sequence comes from Phycisphaerales bacterium, assembly GCA_022839625.1. Classification (GTDB taxonomy): domain Bacteria; phylum Planctomycetota; class Phycisphaerae; order UBA1845; family Fen-1342; genus JALHJL01. The sequence goes on along the minus strand of JALHJL010000020.1, from coordinate 1,412 downwards.
GCGCCGCCCTCGCCTCCGCCGGCTGCCTCACGGTTGAAGAGTTGATGGACCGCGCCCTGGCCCACCTGTTGGCGGTGTTCGCGGCGCAGCGGGCGTGGATCGGCGTCCGCCGAATCAACTACGGGCCGATGGAGTACGAGGAGGGCCGGCTGATCACCGGCCAGGCGACGGACCTGCCGGAACTCGGTAATGAACTCAAACCGCGCGTGCTCGACCGCGCGCAGTTCGTACTGGTGCCGGTCGCCAGCCGGGAAGATCAGACCTCGGCGCTCGCCGGACCGCTGCTCGGCCCGGACGGCAAGCTGGGCATGGTGTACGTGGACAGCGGGGATTCGGGCCGGCGCTACGATGCGCGCGACCTGGACCACTTCATCATCCACCTGAACGTCGTCGCGTATCACCTGGACGCGATCTTCAAGACGCTTGCGCGCAATCGCGCCGCCTTAATCGACGGGCAGGTCAGCGTCGCCCACGAAATCCAGGCTCGTTTGACGCCGCGCAAGCTGCCGCAGTGGGAGGGCCAGCTCGTCTTCGGCGCGTTCCGCGAGCCCGGCCGCGAGCGCACCGGCAACATCTACGACGTGGTGCGGCTGTCCAACAACCTGGCCGGATTCATGATCGCGCACACGTCGGCCACCGGTGCCGTGCCGAGCATGCTGATGACGCAGGCCCAGACCGCCTTCCGGTCCGCGGTCATGCACCAGGACAATCCCGCCGTCTGCCTGCGCATGTTGAACTGGATGCTGTACGACGGCCAGAAGGACCATCCCCTCGAGTGCCTCGCGGGCGTCATCGATCCCGACAGCGGCGTCATGCGCTATTCGGTCGCCGGACACCTCGGCGCGTACATCATCGGACAACGCGGAGAGCCGCGCCAGCTCGGCGGCGAAGAGCCCGTTCCGGCGCTGGGGCTCGTCAAGAGCACGGTGTATCCGCTCTTGCCGGAGCAGCTCGAACCCGGCGAAACGCTCGTGTTGTTCACGCCGGGGGTGGTGACGGCGAAAAGCCGGCGGGACGAAGTGTTCGGCGAAGAGCGCTTCGTGAACATCCTCTGCGACGGCTTCGGGCAGCTCGCCAGCGCGATGCTGAAGGAGCTGCTGACCGATCTCCGCAACTTCACGGAGGGCGGCCAGCAGCCGGACGACATCACGGTCATCCTCGCGCACCGCGTGTAGGTTCCTGCTTCCGCCGAGTGCAACCTCCTGGTTCGCCGGGGGTGGCTTCCCCATTCCTGGGTGGCGTGGGCGGCCCGCCCGCCGGACGTGTAGCGGCCGACCTCCCGGTCGGCCGATCGGAGCCCGGAGCGCGAGCGACGGGCCAGTCTGCACGCGGGAAGGGATTCCCGCCCAAGTGGGTGCGAGAAGGGATTCTCGCACCAGCACACGAAGGGATTCTCGCACCAGCACACGAAG
>JALHJL010000132.1 GCA_022839625.1 Phycisphaerales bacterium | reverse complement strand
GACGCGGCCATGAACGTGAACGTCGCCGGACCGCTGCCGCTGGGCAACGTAATCCCAGCCAGGACCAGGTTGCCGTTGACATACACGTCCAGCGTGTTGTCGTTCCAGCCGTCGCCGTAGCAGTCATACAGCTTGATGGTGTGCTCGCACTCCGTGCGTCCGTGCAGACCAACCTCTGGCCCGCTCATTTGGCCTTGCTCGCCCGATGTCGCGGAAAACCCCACTGACAGCCCGCCCAGTACGCCCAGCACGCCCAACGCCCACCTCGGTGCCATGATACGTCCTCCTCTGCCTGTCCCACCTTTCTCGTGCGTCGCGGTGGCAGCCGGAAGTGCCGGTCGACGCCACTTGTGTCGAGCGCGGTCGCGCACCGCCACCTACTCGCTGGGGGGTTCTCGCGCTGCCGGCGATCAACCCCCAGTGTCCTCAGTGTACCGCCGTTGCCTGCGGCGGGCCAGGAGTATTTCGGTTTTTCTCCCCCTGTCAGAAGTCCATCTGTGTCCGACGCAGCCCCCTCCCTCGGATACCCCCCACGGAGGCAGAGCCGCGCGGCCCGGTCGCCGATCGACGTGCCCCGCACGGCAGTTGCGGGGGGGCCGGCCTGGCCCGCGTCCTACAGGACAGGGACGTGGAGCCTCGTGATGGGCCTGGCCCTGTGCAAACTCCGGCTGGTGCGGTTGATCTGCCCGCTCGTGCCGCTCGCGGGGGCGGTCGTATTCGACTGGCTGATCCCGTGCGTCTCGCCCTGGCACGGCGCCAAGGCCCAGCGAGCACCCTACTGATTGATGACCAGCATGATCAGGGCGAGCACACCGGGGTCGAACGTGATCGTGTCCGCGCCGCCGAGGCCGTTAACGATGAGCGTGTCGTTCGCGCCTTCCGAGTGCGCGATCCCGATGGACGCGGCCAGTCCGGACACCTCGACAGCGCCCGAGTTGGCGGCAACGTGGATCGTGTCCGGCAGCGCTGTACCGTTGACGGTAATCACGTCAGAAAGCCCGTCTCCGGTGTTGCCGCCCAGCGTCCCGGAGAGATCCACGTTCACTTCCGCCACGTCGGTGCCCGTCAGGTCGTTGACCGTGACGGTGTCCTCACCGCCCAGCGCCCGCAGGTCGAACTGCTCGACGCCGGCCGCATCGAGGATGACGTTGCCCACGTTGCGCGTGAAACGCAGCCGCGACCCGTTGGCCGCGAACTCATGAATCTCCGCCGCGTTGGACCCGTTGAACAGCACAACGTCGTGGCCCGCCTGGCCTTCGACCGTGTCGCTTCCGTCG
>JALHJL010000131.1 GCA_022839625.1 Phycisphaerales bacterium | reverse complement strand
GGGCGAGTGCTACTCTTAGTTGAAATTCCAGGCGAACGGGTCCATGAATGATGGCTGTTCAAAGGACCATCAGACAAGGAACCGTGCGATGAGAAGTGTCGTTCGAATTGGCAAAGCGGGCAAGCGGACCGGGCCGGCCGGGAGCGGCGGCGCGGCGGAGTTGAGCACCTTGGACGCCCGTGTCGAGCTCATCCAGGCCTTGATTCCGTTGGGGCTGGAAGCGGTCCAGGCGTTGTTGGAACAGGAGGTGACGGCGTTGGCCGGGGCGCGCTATCAACGCGGCGGCGGCGTGCCCGGCTACGCCCGCTGGGGTGCCCACGACGGTTCGGTCTACCTGACAGACCAGAAGGTCGCGGTCCGCGTGCCGCGCGTTCGGGACGTTCGGCGCGACCAGGAGGTGCCGCTGACGACCTACCAGGGTCTGCGGCAGCCGCGGCGGGCCGAGGAGGCGGCCTTGCGGAAGGTTCTCAAGGGCCTGAGCTGTCGGAGTTACGAAGCGTGCGTGGAGCCGGTGGCGGAGACGTTCGGACTGACGGCCAGCAGCCTGTCGCGCCGCTTCAAGCGGGCCAGCGCCCGGAAGCTGGCGGAACTTCAGGAGCGCGACCTTTCGGGGTACGACCTGGTGGGGCTGTTCCTGGATGGCAAGACCTTCGGCAACGACGAGATGGTCATCGCGTTGGGCGTCACACTTTCCGGGGAAAAAGTCGTGTTGGGCTTCGTGCAGACGGCCACGGAGAACGAGGCGGTCTGCACGAGCTTCCTGCGGGGTCTGGTAGAGCGCGGGCTGAAGTATGACCAGGGCCTGCTGGTGGTGCTGGATGGGGCCAAGGGCTTGCGCAAGGCGGTGGACAAGGTCTTCGGAAAGAAGGCGGCGGTGCAGCGTTGCCACTGGCACAAGCGTGAAAAAGTACTGGGCTACCTGGCCGAAGGGCTCAAGCCGGTGATCAAGCGGAAGCTGAGTGCGGCGTATGAGAAGCCGACCTACGCGGCGGCCAAGACGGCCTTGCAGCGGATCCGGGCGGAGTTGGCGGAGGTGAACGCCTCGGCGGCCGCGAGCCTGGACGAGGGCCTGGAGGAGACGCTGACGCTGCACCGGCTGGGGCTATTCCAGGAGCTGGGTCGGTCGTTCAAGACGACGAACTGCATCGAGAACGTGAACGCGTTGATTGGGCAGCGGACGGACAAGGTGGACTGCTGGCGGAACGCGGACCAGAAGCACCGCTGGCTGGCGACGACGCTCTTGGACATCGAGCCGCGGCTGCGAAAGGTCAGCGGCTATCA
>JALHJL010000130.1 GCA_022839625.1 Phycisphaerales bacterium | reverse complement strand
CATAACGGAAAGCCCTCACATTCTCTGGATCACCCATTACATCCATACCCATCCGATGATCCATCTCACCCGTAATATAGCTTCTATATGCATCATCAATACCAGAAACTACGATTGGAGTTGTACGCACCCAGCTAACATTAAATTCAGAAGCTGCAGCATCAGCCACTATATCATGACCATAAATAACCAAAAGGGCCTCCAAGAAAGTACCATAAGCAGCCTTCATAGGCCCCTCAGGATAGAGCAGATTACCATTAGTATCTGTTTTATATTCTTGATCCAACCAAATACCTGAAATATTATCTGTGGCTTGGAGCAGTTGTGTAATGACTGCTAAATATTATCTATTTTGGATAGCATCTTTTTTTCAGCAGTTTTAGCATCTCCATAATCAGGATTAATTTTTAATGCTTTTTGAAAAGATTTCAAAGCTTCTTTGCTTCTTCCTAGTTTCTCAAGACTTAAGCCTTTCCCATACATAACATAAGCGTCTTGAGAATCCAACTTTAAAGATTCATCAAAACATTCCAAAGATTCCTTAAACCTTCCCATATCAGCAAGAACAAAGCCTTTACTCGCCCATGTAGTGTAATCTTGTGGGTTTAACTCCAAAGCTTTATTATGGCAATCTAAAGCATCTTTGAATCTTTTCATTTCGGCAAAAACATTACCTTTACTTGTAAATGTTGAATAGTCCTTAGGATCCAGCTCTAAAGCTTTATCAAAAGATTTTAATGAATCGTCGAATTTTTTCATTGCTTTATAAATAAATCCTTTCATACTCCAACTGAGTGGATCGTTTGAATCCAATTTCAAAGCTTTGTTTATAGAATTTAAAGCTTCCTCATAACGTTCAAGCTCAAATAATATGTTAGATTTAGTTATCCAAACAGGAACATATTCTGGATTCAATTTTAACGCCTCATCATAACAATCTAAAGCTTCATTAAATAATTTAAGTTTATACAGAACATCTCCTTTTTGACTCCATATAATTTTATCATGACTTTCAAGCTTTAAAGCCTCGTCACAACATATTAAAGCCTCATCATACCGTTCCATATTAAATAAAATCATACATCTTAAACCCCAAGCTCGATACCAATTAGAATCATTTTTTAAGTATTCATCACAACATTTCAAAGCATCATCATACTTTTTAAGAGCATTTAAAGCAAATGCTTTATAAATCAGCGTTTTAATATTCTTAGGGTTTAATTCTAATACTTTATCAAAAAATTCAAGAGATTCTTCATATTTTTTTTCCCTAAAAAGAACAA
>JALHJL010000019.1 GCA_022839625.1 Phycisphaerales bacterium | reverse complement strand
TCTCCGCGGCCACGACCCGCTGCGGACCCTCGCGGAGGCCCCTCCAAACCTACCTGCAAACCGGCCACCTCCCGCCACTACCCGCCCCAGCCATTGCCGGCGAGTGAACTGTTACAAGTGGCGGGAATCCCCGCCCCGGGGACCGTCCGGCGGATCACCAACGACCACCGACACGGCTGAACTCTCAGTCAGCGGCCCGAAGTTCGCCTATCCCCCTGGATTTCCCTCGGGCGCGTGCCGCCGCCGGGCGGCGCGTAGGAATCCACAGTGCCGCGGCCCTGCCGGTATACGGTGTGGCTGGGCTGCTCGTGGCAGCGGCACTGTACTTCGACTTGCCGACGGAACGCGCGGCGCAGGGGCTGTTATTCCTGTTGTGCGTCGCCCTGACCGCCACCATGCTCTACCGGACGTTCCACCTGTGGCAGCGGCTGCGACAGATTCTCTGAGTACGGGCCGCAGCCGGTCGCTTACGAGTCACCGTGGCAACGCAAGCGTGGGCGGATGCTCCGCGCCGAAGCGCGCTGTTCGCACGCGCGCGGCGATGCGTCTGCGAGACACGCGGTCAATCCTGCGCCGGGTTCACCACCTGCGGCGCGACGGCCGCCGGGATGCCGGACACCAGCGACGACACGATCCCCTGGGACAGCAAGTTGCCCGAGCGATTGGCCGAGATGGCCCGGTTGGCGTTGTACTGGGCCAGCGGGTCGTACCGCAGCGAAACCTGGAACGGTCCGAGCAGCGCGTTGTGCAGGACCCACTCCTGCGCGAACGTCTCCAGCGTGTGGGAGACCATCAGCACGTCGCCCGGCCGCAGGTCCACGTCCGACTCGCGGCCGGACAGAATCTCATTCAGGGCAAGCTTGACCTGCACCTGCGACCCGTCCGAAAGGCTGCGGACCAGCGTCGCGTCCCGGACGGTGATGTAATCGCGCAGCCCGCCCGCGGCGGTCACGGCCCGCACCACCGACAGGGAGCTGTCCGCCGGCAGCAGGATCGGCCCCGGCCGATTGACCAGTCCGCTCACGTACACCGCGCTGCTGTCGGCCGCCTCGACCACCAGAACATCGCCGGACTGGAGCGGCGGGCTGTGGAGCGCGCGGCGGACGTCATTCAGGTCGGTCAGGCGATAGACGGTTTCCGCGCGTTCCGCATCGACCGGACGCACGCGCACGCACCCGCTGCTGAGGCTGGTGAAACCGCCGGCGGCCGCGAGCGCGTACAGCAGGCTGCGTTCGTTCTGACGCAGCTTGACGAGCCCCGGCGTCATGACCGCGCCCATGACGATGACCGTGGTTGCCTCGGGGCCCGACAGCTCGATGTACACGGAGAGGTCCTTCACGACGCTCGGGACATGCGCCGCGAGGACGGCCTCCTCGGCGTCGGCCAAGTCCAGCCCCGCAACCTGCACCGGCCCCACGATCGGCATCGAGATCGTGCCGTCCTTGTGCACGCGGACCTGCAAGATGGTCTCGGCGTAGCGGTCCTCCAACAGTCCCTTCATGCGGACGGCGAGCACATCGCCAACGCCGATCACATAGGGACGGACATCCGTGAGCGCGAGCTCGTCCTCTGCGACGGGTACCGGCGCAGCCGCGGCGGTGCGTTCTTCGCGTTCGCGCAGCTCGGCGAGCGAGATGCGGACGTCGCGCTGGCATCCTCCCCACAGCGGGATCAACGCCAACAACAACAGGGGTAAGTACCTGGCGTGTGACTTGCCCCGCCCGCTCCTGTCAGACTGCGATCGAACCAAATCAGCACGTAAGTCCCGGTCCAGCACTGGCGTCTCCTTGTTTCACGTACGGCCCGATGAGGAAGTCAAAAACCGCCGGATTATAGACGCCATTCCGAGCCGGGGCGGGCGCCCATCACGGCCGGCGGTGAACGCGGCGACGAACGCATACCCGCAGCAGCCCGGCCAGCAGCACCGCGGCCGCGGGCTGGCCGACCAGTGCCGCCGTGCTGACCTCGCTGGGGACATCGATCCAGAAGTGGTTCTCTACAATCCTGTCCACCGGCGCGTCCTCGAACTCGAAGTCGAGCGTCATCCGGTCACGGGCGATCACAGTCCGCATACGCGTCAGGAACGTCTGTGCCAAGGCCCCCACGGGCGCATCCGGCCAGAAGCGTGCATCGACCCAGGGGCGGTCCGACCAATTGGACTGCGCCCACGCGGCCTCCGTAACCAGCGCCACGCCGCCAAGCTCCGCGATCGTGTCCGCCAGCGCAGACTCGTAGTTGGTCTGGCTGGGACTGTTCGGATCGTAGCGCAGGGCGTCGGGGTCGATCACGGCGTTCGGCACGTTGGCCGCCCTGGCTCGGTGCGCCCCAAGCACATAGATCAGCACCTCCGTCCGCTCGGCCGCTGAGACGCGCGAGATCGCAATCGGATAGAAGCGCCGCGCGGTCTGGCAAGTGAACTGGATCGGCGGCAACTCGATCTCGCCGCTCGGTCCCCCCGTCAGCGCTCCGGGCTCGCTGATGCGGACCGCCAGGAAGTGCATGTCCCCTGCGATATACGCTTGCAGCACGTCATCGGCCTCCGCCGGCACGGCGTAGCCGTTGTCGTTCAGCCATTGCCGCAAGGCCGTCCCACCGGTGCTGGTCAGTGCGGCCCAGTCGAAGATGCCGGCCTGGCCTTGGGCTTCGACCTCGACAGCCCCCTCGGTTTCCTCCGTGCGTCCCATGTCTCCGGCCATCCCGCCGCAGCCCAGCCACCACCCTGACGTGCGGGGCGACTCTCGGTAAATGGTGAAGGTGGGACGGGTGCGCCCATCCAGGACCTCAAAAAGGTCGTCGTGCTCGTGGGCCAGCACGTCCGCGGGCGTGGCCGGGAGCGGGATGACCCAGGCGAAGTCCGCGGGTGTTCCGGCGTACCGGCCGCGCAGCACGTAGGTGGCCAGAGGAGCTTGCACGGTCCCGTGGAACGCTATCACAACCTCTTGACGCGTCTGCGCAAGGTCCAGGGCTTGTGTCTCCTCGGTTCGGAAGAAGAAGCCCCCATCGCCGAAGGCCGAGGCGACGACCAGGAGGCCGGACCACACCAACGCAAGCAGGTTCAGCGGTCGCATCGCGATTCCTTCCTTCTTCAACAACTGTCCGACTTCCAGGCAGGCGATTCGTTCATAGCGGCCGTCCGCCCGGCGTGTCAATCGGTGGCCATCGCGCGGGCCGTCAGCGCCGCGATCGCTACTTCCGATCGACCGCGGGGCGACGCTGAACATCCAGTGCCACCACGCTGTTGACCGGATCGGGAGCGGACGACGGCAGCGTCACGACCACCACGTCTCCTTCGCGCACGACGGCCAGCGGGGCATGGTCCGGGTCGGCCAGCAGGAAGGCACGCACTGGATCGGCGAGCAAACCGAGGACCTCCAGCCGGCCGTCGGCCGGCCACTCGAACACGTGCAGATACAGGCGCTTTCGGCCGTCGGGCAACGCCCTCTGCGTGCAGCGGCCCCACGGAAGCGAGGGGAATGGGCTGGCCTGCGTACCGTAGATGGCCTCGCCGTTGATCTTCATCCAGCGTCCCATCTCGGCCAGGCGTGCGACGCTCTCCGGCGGAAACTCGCCCTCCGCCGTCGGGCCCACGTTCAGCAGGTAGTTGCCGCCTTTCGAGGCGATGTCCGCGAGCATGCGCAGCAGCTCCGCCGCCGACTTGAAGTTCTTGTCGCGCTTGTTGTAGCCCCAATGGTCGTTCATCGTCATGCAGGTTTCCCAGTCCACGCCGGGAAGCCCGGTGGCGGGGATTTCCTGCTCGGGTGTGCCGTAGTCTCCGGCGTGCCGCCCGCTGGTCATGCCGGCCATTCCGCCGCGGCCCTTGTCGACACGATTGTTGACGATTATGTCAGGCTGGAGGGCGCGCACGTAGTCGTACAGCGGCTCGCCGTGCTCGTGCGTCCACGTATCTTCCCACTCGCCGTCGAACCAGAGGACGCCGATCGGGCCGTAATTCGTCAGTAGCTCGCGGAGCTGGCCCTTGAGATACGCGCAGTAGCGGCCGAAATCCGCCCCTTCCGCCGAGCGCTGCTCCCACGCGCGGCGCGGCAGGTAGTCCGGATGGTGCCAGTCCATGATCGAGTGATACCAGCAGATGCGCAGTCCCTGCCGCCGACAGGCTTCGGCCAGCTCCTTCAGGATGTCGCGCCGGAACGGCGTCGACCTGACGTCGAACTCCGTGTGCCGCGAGTCGAACAGGCAGAAGCCGTCGTGATGTTTGCTGGTGATCACGATGTACTTCATGCCGGCGTCCTTGGCGATCCGCACCCACTCGTCGGCGTTGAACTTCACGGGGTTGAACTGCGCGACGAACTGCTCGTATTCCTCCAGCGGAATGCGCGCCGTCTCCCGAATCCACTCGGCGTGGTTGGTCTGCCCCTGCCACTCGCCGGCCGGGACCGCGTACAGCCCCCAGTGGATGAACATCCCGAAGCGCGCCTCGCGCCACCACGCCATCCGCGCGTCGCGCTGGGCGGCGCTCTCCGGCGGCCCGGCGCGCGGCGGCTCCGTCTCGGCCCGCATCGACGAGCAACCTCCGACGATTCCCACCCCGAGGATTCCCAGCAGTAGCAGACCCATCGTCCCAATTCGGTACATGACGGGGCACTCCTGTTCCATGTGCTCCAACCCGCGCCGGCGATCATAAACGGAGACGAACCCCCTGGCGACCGGAGCGGCCTTCACGAATGCGCGCGACGCCACCCCTGCGAAGCTCGAAAGCTCCCATGTTCCTCGTTCATACGTGGCCGACCGCGACGACCGCGTGCGGATAGTCGCCTGCGGGAATCTGCGTGACCTCGTGCAGCCCAGCCTGCTCGGCCGGCGAGAGCGCCGCCTGGAAAGCACAGCCCAGTCCAAGCGCGCCGGCCTGCACCAGCATTCCGCCCGCCACAAAGCCCGTCTCCAGCCGGTGGTACCAGGTCTCCAGGCCGGTCTTCGTAAGGCACAGGAGGAAATAGCAGGGCGCAGCCGGCAGGTCCGGCAGCACCTGACGCACGGCGGCCCGCGCGTCCGCGTCCTGCACCACCTCGAGGCGGTGATCCCGCGTGGTGAAATCGCTGCCCCGGCGGTTGCAGTAGCGTGTCACGCGCCCGGCGACCACATACACGCGGTTGGTCAGAAAGTACTGTGCCACCCACGACGGCACGGTCAGGCCCGCACGGCCCCCGATGGCCGTGTGCGGCGTGCAGCCGTAGCCGGCCCACAGGAGCTGCGAGAGCTCTTGCGCCGTGAGGTCAACCTCGGGCTCCAGATCATCGTGCAAGCGGAGTTCCGCGAGCACCTCTTCCAGCTTGTCCGTGCCGTCGGTCGCGGGCACCGGCAGCGATCCATCGGACGATACGGCGACGCCCGCGTCCGTGATTCCGGACACGTCGGCGATCCCGAAGTTCAGGTCCCCGATCTGCGGGCAGCTCGCCAGTTGCGCCCTGGTCCCGTCCCACAGCGAAACGGATGCCAACAGGGCGCACATATACGAAACCCCGGCGTCGAAGTCGCGCTCCCGGTCGTAGTTGATCCGCAGCGCGTTGGACACCGCCTCATTGGAATGGGGTTCCAGCGCGTGCTCCTGCGGGTCATAGACGTACGTGCCGGACCCATTTTTCAAGTAGATCGTCCGGTAGCCCCCGGTCACCGGGGCGCGCCCCGCCGCCCACAACACGTTCGCGGTCTGCTGATCGGTCGCCACGCCCCCCAACAGCCCGTGACGAGACGTTCGGCTATTCAAGCAGACTTCGACGGAACGGCCCGTGGCCGTCGGCAGCAAGAGCGGCGCGGCCTCCCCCGGCAGCCCGATCCGCGGGTTGATGCAGCCGCCGAACGCTAACCCGCCCAGCCCCAGGGCCGCTCCCTGGCAGAACCGTCGCCGAGTGATGGCGCCGCTACGGTCTGAAGCGGTCAAGTGGTCCTCGTCCATCGCATTCCTCCTCGCACGAAGTACGGGGCCGGGCCGGCTGCCCGTCGCGAATGGTACCGGCTCCGTCCGCGGGTCTCCAGATTGTGCCGCACCCTGTGTAGCGGCTTGCGGAGCCCAAAGGCGGCGGACTAAGGTAGTCCCGCGCGAGATGCTCTCGCGCGTGCGGCTAGTCGCTTGCGGGAATCTGCGTGACCTCTTGCAGGCCATGCCCGCACCGGCCGGCGAGGGCGGAACCGCGTTCTTGACTCCGCCAGCCGAAGGTGATCCCGCTGGTGCGAGAATCCTTTCTCGCACCCACAGCGGCGGGGATCCCTTCGCGCAACCTGTCGCGGGACCGGAATCCCGCCGATCCGCTGTGCGAGAAAGGACTCTCGCACGAGCGTCGTTGCGCGGGGCCGCGTCGGATCTGCCGACCCGATCTACGAACTACGAACTTCGCCCAGCACCTTCCCTCTCCACCCAATGTGCAGAATGCCATCTGCGGAGGCACGCCGGTGCCCTTTTCACGTTTTCACGTTTTCACGTTCTCACGCGGCCCGCAGGCGGGCGGGACGCCCATTCCACCCAATACCGGCGGAACGGAAGGTGGATGGCCGAGAGCCCCGGTGGGGAAGCGAGAGCGTGCGCGGAAACGAGAGCGCGGGAGGAAACCGGAGCGCGTGCGCAAACATGAGCGCGCGGCAACATGAGCGCGCGGAAACAAGAGCGCGCGAAAACAGGAGCTCGCGCGGAAACAAGAGCGCGTGGAGAAACAGGAGCGTGTGCGAGAATACGAGCGCGTACGGACACAAGAGCGCCCGCGGCCGGGCTGATTGTCCCGGAATCCGCGGACGAACCTTTTTTCGCCGGGGCGTTACGGTCCTGGCTTGGCGACGCGCAACGCGGACAGGTGGACCGCGGCCGTCCCCGAGTCGAAGCCGTCCACGTTGTTGGTCGTGTTGATCTTGGTCACGGTGATCGACATCGTCAGATCGCCGCCGTGCCGAAACGGCGCGAGGTCCGCGGCGGTGAGCTCGCGGCTGCCGGTATCCGTAAACGGCCCGAACGAACGTGTCACCGTGGTCTGGTAAGTCTGCGAAAGAGTGATCCGCACTTGCAGCCGCGTGTTTGCCCCCGACCACTTGAGCGTGAAACCCGACAGCGAGACCTTGCCGCCCTCGATCGGCGACGTGATCTGGAAGGCCGCCGGTGCGTCGATCACCGACTCGTCTATGCCGCGGGTGGGCTCCACGACGGTGATCTCGTACTGATTCGCCGCGGCGACCGTGGCGGTGAACTCCCCCGCCGCACCCGGCCCGCTCAGCGCCTCGCCGTTGATCTCGACCGCCTGGTCGCTGGCCAGAGTGACGGTGCGGCCCAGGCTGTCCTGGATGGTCGCGGTCACGCTCGCCGTCGCCGCCCCGACCTCCTGTGCGATGATGATGTTCGCGTCGGTCTCGTCGAGGTAGACGCGATCCCCCGAGCCGCCGCCGCCGTTCCCGTCGTTGCCACCCGGGCTGATCCGGATGGTGCAGCTTGCCCCGAGACACAGGGCCGCTGCCAGACTCAGCAACGCCATTCGCTTCAACATGGTCGCACCTCCGCGCACGGGCCGCCTATTGCTGAACCTGGATGGTGAATTCCTGTTCGGCCGAGGTCGGCGGCGTGTCGCTGTCGGTCACGCGAATCGTGAACGTCTGTTCCGTGGCGCCGGCGGTCGGCGCACCCGAAAACGCGCCCGTCGCCGGGTCAAACGCGATTCCCTCGGGCAACTCGCCCGCGGCGAGCTCCCACGTGTACGGCGGCAGCCCGCCCGCGACGCCCACCGACGGGTCGTATTCGACTCCGACGGTTGCGGCGGTCAGGGTGGTCGTCGTGATGACCACCGGGACAACGAGCTTGAACTCGCGGGAATCCGACGACGCCGGCCGGTCCGCATCTGTCACGGCCAGCGTAAACGTCTCGGTCGTCGCGCTCACCCTGGGGGCGCCCGTGATCCTGCCGGAGCTTTCGAGCCGCAGGCCGTTCGGCAGGTGGCCGGCCAGGAACGACCAGCGGTAGGGCCGCAGACCGTTTTCCGCCTCAAGCTCCGCCGTGTATTCCTCACCGACTGCCGCGTTCGGCAGCTCCGTTGTGGTAATCGACACGCTGACCGGGTGCACCACGAGACTCGCGGCGGCCGTGTCCGCCTGCTGCGGGTCGCCGCGGTCGGTCACGCTCGCCTCCAACAGCAGGTCGTCGTACTCGCGCACCGGGGTGCCCGTGATTCGGCCGGTTGAACCGTCGTAGTCCAGCCCGGCAGGCAGGCCCTTGACGCTGACGGCGTACGGCGGCACGCCGCCGGTGATCATCGGGGTGTAATCGTACGCCTCATCGACGCGCGCGGGGGTCGGCTCGAAACGCAGCACAAGCCGCGGCAGGACCACCAGCGTGTAAGCCTGCGTTCCGACGCGCCGCGGCAGGAACTCCGAGACGGAGACGGTGAAATCGTGCGTGCCGGCGAGGGTCGGCTGGCCGGTGATCGCCCCGGTCTCGCTGTCCAGGCTCAGCCCGGGCGGGAGTGCCCCGGCGCTGACCTCCCACTGAATTGAGCGGCTTTCGGTCGTATTGAGATTCTGCACGTACCGAGTGCCCTCGATGGCGTTCGGCAGCTCCGCCGGCACGATTGGCAACGGCGGGCCGAGACAGGACACGAAGACCCCACAGCCGGCCAGCAGCAGGCCCAGTTGAACGTACCGCATGTCTCGCACCGTTGCTTCTCCGCCAATACCCGAGCGTTTATGTCATTATGGATAACGGTACCACTCCTCCCAAGAGTCCCGCAAGTCGGCCCCCGGACCTTGGCTCACGGCCCGGCGGGAGCCTCGGCCTGAATCAGCAGGCCGGAGAGCGGCTCGCCATCGGGCGACCGTAACGCGCAGGAGAACCCCCACCCGCCGCCGGCCTGGACAACCTTCAGCAGCAGCGTGTTCCAACCCGCTTCGATGCAGACCGCGACATGGTCCTGCAAGGCTTCGTGCGCCCGCACGGCCCGGAATTCATGCACAAGCTGGTCATTGAGCCACACTTTCACCGCGTCATCGCTGCCGACTTCCAGCCGCACGTCCCGTGCCTGCTCCGACCAGACCGCCGACCTCGCATACACGCAACGGTCGCTTCCGCTCTCAAGCTGCGTCAGGTCGAAGACCCAGGGCTGATACACGTTCGTCGTCTTGAGCGGGCGCCAATCCAGCAACTCGTCGCCGGTTGACGCCGGTTGCTCCGGCGGAAACGCGGTGTCGTACACGTCCATCCAGGCCTCGGCCGGCGAGGCGCCGGCGCGGTCCTCCTCCAAAAAGTACGGCCCGGAGAGCGCCCATGTCAGAATGCACCCGGCGGACTTGCGAATCGTGTCGAGGATCTTCTCGGCGCGCTCATGAAGGGCCTCGTCTTCGGTCTGGGCTACGACCTCCTGAATCGCCGCCTCAGCCTCGGCGGGCTGCCACGGGCCGACCAGGCGGGCGATCGACAGCACCGCGCTGTCCGCCTCGGCCCGCAGGTTCTCGTCCATGCGGCACTGCCGGGCGACCTTGAGCGCATCGGCGTGCACCACGCCGGACAGCCCGCTCAGCACCTGCTTTCGCTCTTCCGGGCGCTCGGCCAGCGACAACGCCCGATGGTACAGCGCGACGGTGTCCTGCGGCTCGCGCTCGCTCGGCAACCCCAGCAGGCGAATGTAGCCCTCCAGGGCCAGCACACGGTGGGCCTTGCGCTCACTGTGGCGAACGATCTCCAGCAGGTCGGCCAGCACGTCCGTGGCAGCCCATTGGGCGAGAGCACGCACGGCGGCGTCGACCACGTCGGCATCCTCGGAATTGCGTGCGGTGCGGATCGTCGCCAGCGCCGTGCTTCCGCCGATACGGCCCAGCACGCTCACGAGCGAGGCCCGCGCACGGGCGCCGGCGGCTGGCCAGAGGTCCAACACCGGGTCTGCCCGGTGCTCAGGTTCCTCCTGCCGAAGGCAGAGTGCTACGGCCGCATCCTCCGCGGCACTGCGAACGGCGTCGCCCTCCGCGGCGATCAACAATCCGAGCACCGCCCCGGCATCCTCCGGCGAGCCCAACTCGCCGATTGCCCCCAGGGCCGCCACGCGCACATTCTCGTCTGGATGGCAAGCTTCCCGGAGGAACATCGACAGCGCGGTCTTGAATCGCCGTGCACGCAGCGCTTCGATCAGCTCGGCCCGCAAACCAGGGGGCGCGCCCTTAACGTCCGCCAGGATTACTTCGTCGACGCTCTCGCCGCGCATGCGCGCCAGACTGCGGCGTGCGGCCTCACGCTCCGCTCCGCTCGACTGGGCCGCCACCGTCGCCAGCAACACGATGTCGGCCACGTCACCGAGGACCTGGAGTGCTTCCAGTGCTGCGATTCGCACCCCCGCGTCATCGCTCGCGAGCGTCTTGATGACCGCCGGCTTGAGGTTGCGGTCCCCGCGGCCGGCCAGTGCGTCCAACGCCACGACCTGCACCTCAGGCGGCAAATCCGGCAACTCCGCCGCCAAGGCCTGCGTGACCTCCGGGGCAGCACTGTCCGCCAGCAGCCGGACTGCCAGGAGCTGCAACGCCGGGTCGCGCTGGCCGCGGATCGATTCGAGCAGGAGCGGCATCGCCTGCGCAGGATCGGCCAGCGCCAGGCCCCGCAGCGCCGCGGCGCGCAATTGCTCCTCTACCGCAGGGTTATAGACCATCGCGTAGAGGCTCGCAGCACGGGGCTTCTGACCGGCTTCGACGAATTGGTCCGCCACACGGACCAGGGCCGCGGCAGCCAGCCTCCGCCGCTCCTGGTCGGCCCCGCGCCAGATCGCCGTGAGCGCGTCGACGGCCCGGCGCGTGCCGATATCCGCCAGCCCGGCGATCGCGGCTTTCGTGACCGCGAGGTCCGGGTGGTCGGCCAGCTCGGCGAGCGGCGTGGCCAGCGCCGGGTCTCTGCGGGCCGCCAGCGCGTTGATCAGCGCAATCTGCCAGGCGGGATCATCGTCCGCCTTGTCCAGCGCGCCGCGCAGCGCGGCGCCGGCGCTCGCGGAAGGGTTATTCTGAAGCACCCGGCGCGCCAGGTCGCGAATCTCGGTGTCGCCTTCGTCGAGCAGCGCGGCAACCGCCGACACGCACTCCTCACGGCCGATGCGCTCAAGCTGTCGCAGCAGCCAGACGCGGGCAGGGCCGGGAGCCTCCGGCCCGAGCCGGGCGGCCATCGCGCGGCACAGCCACGTGCGCTGCGACTCGGCGCCGGGCCGGCCCGCTCTCAGACAAAGCTGCTCCAGTTCCTGCTGTGGTCGCTCGCGCTCCACGAGGTTCGCTGCCCCCATCCCGGGCAGCCACCGGTCGAGCTGGCGTTCAATGCTTGACTGCGAGCTAAGGTCGCGCGAGATGTCCGCCGCTGGCGCGCCGGCTCCGGGCGGCTGGCGGCACGCGGGGACCGCAAGCACAGCCGTCGCGAGATACACGAGCATACGTTTCATGTTGTTACTTCCCGTCTCGTCGGCCGCAACGCCGGAGCGTCGCTCTGTAAAGCGCGAGCTTCGCACTACTGTATGCAGCAAAGCTGGAGCTTTGCACTACTGTATGCAGCAAAGCTGGAGCTTTGCACTACTGCATACTGCGAAGCTGGAGCTTCGCGCTACTGCCAATGCAGGCGCCACGGCGCCCGCTTCGGCCGGTCGAGCCAGCGGCCGGCCGCCTCATCCCCGAGAATCTCCCGTTTCGCCGGGTCCCACCGGATCGTGCGGCCCAGCCACCAAGCGATGTTGCCCAGGTGACAGACCGTGATCGAGCTGGCCCCGATCGCAACGTCGCAGATGGGCCGGCGGCGCGTGCGGATGCAGTTCACCCAGTCCTGATGGTGTCCGGGGCTTTCGTACAGGTGGACGTCGTTCGGCCCGAGCGGCTCCTGCCCGATGCGGTCCGGCCAGGTCTTGAAGTGCCCGCGGTTGACCTCGATCTTCCCCTCCGTGCCCGTAAACAGAATGCCGTTCGCGCCGCCGTGATACATCGTGACGCCGTTGGCGTACCGGTACGTGAGCGTATTCGTCTCGGCGACGTTCGGCGGGATGATCTCCACCGGCCCCGAGCCGTCCATGCCCATGCCCCATTGGGCGATGTCGAAGTGGTGCGCACCCCAGTCCGTCATCATGCCCCCGGAGTAGTCGCGGATCAGCCGCCAGCCGCCGCTGTAGCTGCCGCTGCACCGCTCGGCGTTGTACGGCTGCCAGGGGGCGGGGCCGAGCCAACGCTCCCAGTCGAAGCCCTCGGGGACCGGTTCCTCGGGCAGGTATTTCTCGCGCGACGGGCCGCCGATGCCCACGTTGATCGTCCGCAACTCGCCGATCCGGCCGCTGCGTACCAGCTCGCACGCCTTGCGGAACTCCGGGCTGGACCGCTGCTGGCTGCCGGTCTGAAACACGCGGCCGTAGCGGCGGGCGGCCCGGACCATCTCCTGCGCCTCGCGAATCGTGAGCGCCAGCGGCTTCTCACAATAGACATCCTTACCGGCCTCACACGCGGCAATCGCGATCAAGGCATGCCAGTGATCCGGCACGGCGATCAGGACGGCGTCGATGTCGCTGCGGGCCAGCAACGCCTCGAACTCGTTGTAGATGTCGCACCCTTGGTAGGTCCCGTCGGTGCGTTCGGCGGCGTAGGCTTCCTCCACGTTGGTCCGCGCCTTGTCGCGCTTGGTGCGATCAACGTCGCAGATGGCGACGATCTGGAAATCGTGGTTGCCCACCAGTGTTTCCAGGTGCCCGCCGCCCATGTTGCCCACGCCGATCACGCCAAGCGTGATGCGTTCGCTGGGCGGCGTTTGGCCCCAGGCGGAGGTGGAGAGCACGTACGGCGCGGCGGCGAGCGTCGCGGCGCCTTTCAGGAACTGCCGTCGCGAAACGGGTTTGTGGGCGGACATTTTGAGCGCCTCGCTCCTCAGGTGGCCGCCTTGTCGCCGGCGGCGTTGTCGTGCAGCTTACTGCGCGTCGCCGATCCTCGATAGGATCATGCGTGGGCCTCTCCGAGCACGGAGCGCTAGCGAGCGAGCCCCGATCCGAGCCCCGAGCGCGAGCGAGCGGGCCCGTTCCTTTCCGCGGGCCAATCGCCCCGCGCTGGCGCTTGGGGCTCGGTTGCGGTTGCCTGCTATACTTGGGCCTTGGGAGCCGGACGGCGAACGCATGGACGTCCTCAGTCTGACATTCGAGCAGGTGACCGAGCAGTTGCGGCCGCGGCGGCACGAGGTCAAGCCGCTGCGGGCGCTCTACCGCACGCTCCTCTGTGCTGGAAACGGACGTGTCCGCCGCCCGGGCCCCCTGCCGGCACGCTTCGACGGCGCGCTGACGGCGGACGTGCTGCCGGTCGTTCGGCGCGTGGTCGAGGGCGACCTCACGAAGTTCGTGCAGCGCACCCACGATGGGCTGGAGATCGAAAGCGTCGTCGTCCCGATGCAGCGGACGCACGGCGTCTGGCGGACGCTCTGCGTCTCGTCGCAGGTGGGCTGTGCCCGCGGCTGCGTCTTTTGCGAAACCGGGCAACTCGGCCTGCTCCGTAACCTCACGCCGGGGGAGATCGTCGGGCAGGTCGTCGCCGCCCAGCGGGACTGTGTAGCACAGCGGCCCTCGGCTGTGAGCCAGTCCACTACTCCGGCCGACCGGGAGGTCGGCTGCTGCATTTCGTCCGCGGCTGTGAGTCCGCCCGGGGCAACCAATCCCCAGCCGGGGGCGGCTGGGCCATGGGGCGGAATCCGCAACGTCGTCTTCATGGGCATGGGCGAGCCGCTCGACAACTACGACCACGTCATTCACGCGATCCGCGTCCTTATGGACCCTAGCGGACTTTCGTTCGCTGGCGAGCGGGTCACGATCTCCACCGTCGGCCGTGTCGCCGGCATCCGCAAGCTCGCCGAGCTCGGCTGGCGGCGGCTGAACCTGGCGGTGTCGCTGAACGCGCCGAATGACGACATCCGCTCGCGGATCATGCCGCACAACCGGCTGGAGCCGATGGGGGCGCTCCGAGCGGCGCTGCTCGACTATCCGCTCCGCAACTGCCAGTTCTTCATGATGGAATACGTGCTGATTCCGGGAGTGAACAACGCCCGCGCGCACGCCTTCGAGGTCGCCGACTACCTCCGCCCGCTGAAGTCGATGCTGAACGTGATCCCCTACAACCCTCGGCTGGACTCCCCCTGGCGGGCGCCGGCCGAGGAAGAAGTGCAGCAGTTTCTCGACTGGCTGACCGAGGCCGGCCAGGGCTGCAAGCGCCGCATCACGAAAGGCCGCGAGCACATGGCCGCCTGCGGGCAGCTCGGCAACCGGGCGCTCGCGCGTCGGCGGCGGCCACAGGGGACCGCAGGAGCCTGAGACCGGGGGGCAGCGGTGCGGCAGGGCGCCTCCGGCATTCGTCTCACTGGCCTCCGCCGCAGCGCAGGCCGGCCCGCGACACGGTGGCCGACCGGCGTTACCATGCTGCGAACTTTCGAACCGGGACTGTCTTCAGGAGGAGTCTGCACCCATGAGCACTGCCGCCGACACGGTGACGCCGACGCCCGCACTGCCGGGCCGCCCGCCCGCCAAGCTGCTGACGCTGCGCCTGTCGATCATGATGTTCCTCGAGTTCGCGATCTGGGGCGCCTGGGCCGTGCTTGTCGCCGGACACATGCGCAACCTGGGTTTCACCGACCCCCAGATCAACCTCGTTTACCTCACGACGGCGATTGGGGCCATGCTGTCGCCGCTCATCGCCGGCTGGATTGCCGACCGCTTCCTGCCCAACCAGATGTTCACCGGCGCAGTGCATCTGGTCGGAGGGGGGTTGCTAGTCGTGGCCTGGTATCAACAGCGATTCTGGCCGCTGTGGACCGTGATTCTGTGCTATGCGGTCTTGTACATGCCGACCATCGCCCTGACGAACGCGATCGCGTTCCACCACATGAAGGACTCCAAGAAGTTCGGCTACATCCGCGTATGGGGCACGATCGGCTGGATCGTCATCAACTTCGCGATCAGCGAGTACCTGCGCCTGTGGGAGGCACGGTCCACGATCTCCCACATCGGCGATTGCCTGGCGGTCGCCGCAATCCTCTCGGCGTTGATGGGCCTGTACTGCTTCACCCTCCCGAACACGCCGCCGAGCAAGCAGGCCAAGAACCCGTACGCATTCCTCGAGGCCCTGAAGCTGGCGGCCAACCGCAACTTCGGCGTTCTGCTCGTAATCTCGTTCGTGGTCGCGATCGAGCTGCCGTTCTACTACAACCTGACGTACTTGTTCCTTACCGAGAAGGACACGGGCATCGGGCTGGCGGAGAGCTGGGCCGGAAAGGCCATGCTGCTTGGCCAGATCGCCGAAGTCGGCCTCATGCTGCTGCTGGCTCCGTCACTGAGGTACCTGGGCATGCGGGCCACGATCTTCCTGGGCATCCTCGCCTGGCCGGTGCGCTACGCGATCTTCGCGATCGGCCAGCCGGTGTGGCTGGTCGTGGCAGCCCAGTGCCTGCACGGCATCTGCTACTCCTTCTTCTTCGTCGGCGGCATGATCGCGGTCGAGCGCCTGGCCCACAAAGACATCCGCGCTAGCGCGCAGGGCTTGATCGTGTTTGCCACCAACGGCGTCGGAATGTTGCTTGGCAGTCTGCTGGCCGGTCAGGTCGCCAATTACTTCCTGCTGCCCAGCGGCGGGCACGACTGGGCCAAGATATTCCTGGTCCCGATTGCCATCACGGTCGTCGCCGGCATCGCGTTCCTGGCGCTGTTCAGCGAACGCCGGTTCCAGGCCGATTCGGCTCGGGTCGAACTGGAGGACCTCGCCGCGCCCGTCTGACATGGCGGCTGCGAGAGTCCATGCTCGCGTCTCTGCCGACGGGCATCCCTGCCGGCAGCGCCGCCGTCGAAGCCGAGCCAGTCCTCTTTTTCAACGGACGGCCAAGAGGCAGCGGGAGCTTGTTCGACGCCCAGCAGTCCGGCGCGGAAGTGTAGCGCCGGACCTCCGTGTCCGGCGAGGATTCCATTCGGCTCGAAAAACGTCGGACACCCGCCGCGGCGGGCAGGCTCAGGTCCGACGCTACGGGTGAGCGGTCCACGAGGAGTTCTGCGGCGGACTGCCAGGGGAGTTACATCCGGCCGACCAGCAGCGCGACGAACGGGTTGATGTCGCCGAAATCCACGGTGCCGTCGAAGTTGATGTCGCCATTGGCGTCGAGGCAGCGCGGGAATTCCTCCTGGTAGGCGGTCGGGTTGCTGAGCCGCAGCACGAACGGGTTGATGTCGCCGAAATCGACCGACCAGTCGCAATTCAGGTCGCCGGGGTTCAGCCGCTGCGAGTCGAGCGACTCGATCACCGTGCGCACGCTGATCTCCGCGGCCAGCGTCGCGTTGGGCACACTGATCAGCCCGCCCACGTGAATGTGCCCGGCGGCCAGCGTCCACCGCGGGTCGAACGGGTCCTGGTAAAGGCTCTGGTACCAGACGCCATGGTAGGCGACGTACTCGCAGAGAAACGCGCCGGCATAGCCGGTGGTGTCCACAAACGCCGTGATACCGAGGCCGGCCGCGTTGACGTTGGCGGCGATCGTGGAGGCGGGCAGACTGGACCAGCGCGCGTAGTTGGGCGGAACGGTGTCATCCGGCGGCGCCGGGGTCGGCTTGTAGGGCGCGAGGTAGTCGTTGAACCATGCGCTCTCGAGCAGGTTGCGCTGCCGCAACTCGATTTCCCAGTAGTAGTCGTCCCCCGCGCGGCCGAAGGTCATTATCGCTATGGGCTGCACAACGTCCGTGAAGTACCAGAAGTCGTACGATGTATCCTGGTAATCGACCTCGAAGTCGCCCTCGCCCTTGCCCAGACCGCCGGGAAACTCCGGGAAGAAGGCGTAGATGTTGTAGCCCCGGCCCTCCCAGTTCTCTCCCACCCAACCGCCAGGATTCTGCGCCGGGTTCGTGCTGAACTGCCGCAGCATCTCGTTCGTCGGCGGCCAATAGCCCGTCAGCATGATGTTGGGCAGGCCGTTACGTACTTCGGCCATGCGCTCCGCAATCCCCACCGCATCGTAGGGCTCCATCACCTGGGCGCCGCGCGGCAACGGTGTGCCCGCGGGCAGCGGATGCTCCTGTGCGGCGGCGGACATCGTCAACAAACCGCCCAGCAGTGTCCCCACCAGGACGAGTCTTGTCGTACCGTATCGGCCGCGAGCGTGCATGTGCCTCCTCCTTGTTCGATCGCCCAGCCGGGCGACCAAGCCTCTCTGCCACACTATAGCATCATAACCTCCGCACGGGCCCGGCCGAACCGAAAACCGCCCGCCAGGTCCAAGAATTCCCGCGTGGTCGTGTCACCGGGCACGGCCCGGGCCGCGCGAGAAGCACTCGGCCCCGTGCCGGCCCCGGCGCGCAACGCGTGTTCCGAATGCGTGCGACCGCTCGGCACCCGGCGGCCGGGCGGATCGGCGTTTGCAGAACGGGCAGATCGCGATGCGGACCCTTGCGGTGCGCAGGAACCCCGGTACGCTCTACACGGTTCGTGAGTCCGCGATCCCCGGAACTCGTTCTCGGAGCGCAACATGCCCTTCTTCGCCTTGTTCGTGCTATATGAGGTGCTCAACCTCATCGGAGCCCTCCTGATCATCTTCCTGGACCAGGCCAAGGCCGCGGCGGGCGGATAGCGTCGTCGGCGACCGCCCCGGCTGATTCGTCCGTGACGACTGTGGCTGCCTGCCGCGGTCGAGCCGCCGGCCGGTGGAATCAGGAGAAAGCGCGGCTCGGCGGCCCAGTGCCGCCTGCCGCAGGCGTGGTGCGACCCGGATGAGGATCAACCTGCCGAATCAGATCACCCTGGGACGGTTGGGTCTGGCGATCGTCTTTTTTGCGCTGCTGTCGTGTTTCGACGCCGGGCGCATCGACGATCTCCGCTGGCTGTTGCACGCCTCGTTCTGGGTGTTCCTGGTCGCAGCACTCACGGACATCGTGGACGGCCTGCTGGCACGGATGATGCGTTCGGTCACCTCGTTCGGGCGCATCCTGGATCCCGTCGTGGACAAGGTCATGGTTTGCGGGGCCTTCATCCTGTTCGGCAGCCGCCAATTCTGGGACAGCCAGGGCAACGTCAACATCACGGACGTGCAGCCGTGGATGGTCATTGTCATCATCAGCCGCGAACTGCTCGTGTCGGCGATGCGCTCGCACGCGGAGGGTGAAGGGCAGGAGTTCGGCGCCTCCTGGGTCGGCAAGCTTAAGATGTTCGTGCAATCCGTCACGGTCTGTGTGGTCCTCGGGCAACTGGCGTGGAATCTCGGCGCCTTGCAGCCGCTGCGCACCGCGTGTGTCTGGCTGACGGTCATCGTGACGGCCCTCTCGGCCGCGTCCTACTTGCACCGCGCGCGCGCCTTCCTCCTCACGAGCGCCGCCCTGGGTGGTTCCGTGGCGACGGCCGGACCGTCGTTACCGCCGGAGCCCGCCGGCGAAGCGCCCCGCGGGCAATCGTCTTCTGGAGATCCGTAGTGAAGCGCAGAGTTGACCTGCTGAGAGAAGCCTGAGTGACCGTGCTGGGTAGCGGCTACTTGCCGCTCGCCCCCGGTACGTGGGGCTCCCTCGTCGCGGTGCTCGCATTCGCGGTGATCTGGTGGCTGGTCGCTGCGGCAGGGCTACCGCGCGCCGTGGTCGAGGGCATTCTCGTCGCCGGCGTGGTGTCGTCGAGCTGGTTCTCGGTACGCTTCGGCGGCTGGGCTATCGCCCGCTTCGGACGCAGCGATCCCAAGCCGTTTGTGCTGGATGAGTTCGCGGGCCAGTGGGTCGCCCTCATTGGACTGCCGGTTGCCTACGGGGCGGGCGGATGGATGGTCGCGTGCGTAGCGGGCGCGGCGTTCTTCCTGTTTCGCGTGTTTGACGTCATCAAGCCGCCGCCGGCACGCCAGGCTGAGCGGCTGCCGGCCGGCTGGGGCATATTGCTGGACGATCTGTTCGCGGGCCTGTACGCGAACGTGCTGGGGCAGGTCGTGTGGCGGCTTACGCCGCTGGCGGCGTGGCTGGGCGCATAGCTGCCCCTCCGGTCCTTCAACGGAAACCGCGCATGGAAATAGTGCACGCTATCATCCTGGGCATCATCGAGGGCCTGACTGAGTTTCTGCCGGTCTCCAGCACCGGGCACCTGGTTCTGGCCGGATGGGTATTGGGGATCGAGAGCGCCGCTTCGCCGTGGTGCGTCCTGTTGTGGGTCAGCCAGTTTGGCGCGATTCTCGCGGTGATCCTGTATTTCTGGCGCGACCTGTGGCGCCGGACGTTCCGACCGCCGAGCCGGGCCTGGCGCCGGCACATCCTGACCAAGCTCGTGGTCGCGATGCTTCCCACGGTCCTGCTCGGCCTGACGCTCAAGGACTTTCTGGACCCGCTGGAGAGCATGCCCGTCGCCGTCGCGGCGGCGCTGATCGTCGGCGCGGTCGTGATCGAGCTGATCGATCGGCGCTTTCGGCGCGACGTTCCGCAGGAGTTGGAGGACGTAACGCTGCGGCAGGCGCTGTTGATCGGGCTGATCCAGTGCATCAGCATGTGGCCGGGGGTGTCGCGGGCCGGGGCTTCGATCATGGGCGGGATGGCCCTCGGCCTGACCCCGCGCGTCGCCACCGAGTTCTCCTTCTACCTCGCGATCCCCACCATGCTCGGTGCCGCGCTCAAGACACTGTGGAAGTACAGGCACGACCTGACGCCCGACGTGGCGGTCATTGTCATCGTCGGCAGCGCCACCGCGTTCGTGGTCGCGCTGGCCGTCGTGGCGGCGTTCATGGGCTATGTGCGCCGCTACCGCTTCCGGCCGTTCGCCATCTACCGCGTGATTCTGGGAGTGGCAGTGTTGGTCGGCTATGCGCTCAGCCGGTGAGCCCGGACGAGTTTCCGGGTAGCCCGGCGTCGTGCGGGGAATGCTGGTTGCGCCGCTCAGGTTGCCCGGAGGCGAGTCCGCGTTTCCGCCAGTGCCGCCTGTTCCATCGCGGGAATCAGCTTGAGCTCGCCGACTTGTCGTGCCTGGTACACGACCCGGCACACGGCTTCCAGCGTCTCCGTCAGGACATACGCCGTCTCGAGATCCGGCCCCCACGTCACCGTTCCGTGGTTTTGCAGGATGGCCGCCACGTGATCGTTGACGTACGGCCGCAGCGCGTGCCCCATCTCCCGCGTGCCCGGCCGCTGGTACGGAATCAGCGGGACCGGACCCAGGAATACCTCGCCCTCGGGCAACACGCTGGCCGGAATGGTCTCGCCCAGCGCGGCGAACGTGGTCGCAAACGGGGGATGGCAGTGAATCACGGCCCGCGTGGCCGGGCTGGCAGCGTAGATTTCCAGGTGCATCAGCACCTCGCTGCTGGGTTCCCGGAGGCCGGACAACCGTTGGCCGTCGAGGGTGACGACACACAGGTCGCCGGGCGTCAGCAGCCCCTTGCACAGGAGCGTAGGGGTGCAGAGCACTCGGCTGTCGTCCAGGCGGCATGAGAAATTGCCGCCCGTGCCGTCGACGAGCTGCCGCGCGTAGGCTCGCCGGCCGACTTCGCACATCTTCGCCGCCGCGTCTTCCATCAGGCCGATCGTAGCATCGCCTGCCGGGTCTGGACAGCCCGGCGGGCGACGGCGTGCTCGCCGGGCAAGATGCCAGCCCCCCATCGGCGCGTGTCTCTGGCCCGGCATACTCGCGGTCGCAAGGAATGTTGACGGCAACCTGGAGGCGAGCTAGCGTTCTCAAGCAGCGGCGCGAGTCCGGGGACGGGCGGGATAGCTCGCACTCGGGGTTCGGTGGGCTGTGAAGGAGGTAATCATGGTTCGGAGTCAAATGCTCGCTGTGCTGGCGGTTACTCTGCTTGCTCACGCCGGGTGGGCGGCGCCCGGTGACGACTGTCCCGCTCCGCTGATGGTAACGCTGCCGGCCGAGCTGCCGTTCCTGGATGAGCATCAGTACACGTGCGGGCGCGGCAATTTCTACGATGAGACGAACACCTGCCTGTATGGGTTTGCGAACGGGGAGGAGATTATCTACGAGCTTCAGGTCACCAGTCCGGTCGAAGTAGAGATTGTCATGGACCCCAACGGCGGAGGCTGGACGGCGGTGGCTCTAGGCAGCAATTGTCCGCCCGCCGGCGATGGATGCCTGGCCTACTGCGCCGGCGACGACAGCCAGCCGCGCGTCCTCCCCTGCCGGTACCTGGCCCCCGGCACGTACACGGTGATGGTGGACCGTTGGCCGCTGCCCGGCGCGGAGTGCATCGCCGACTTCAACCTGAGCATCGTTGCCTGCGAGCTGGTGCGCGGCGCCTGCTGCGTGGACCTGGCTTGCATCGGCACCTTGGATGAAGCAACCTGCCTGGGTGCGGGGGGAGCCTGGTACGAGGGCTTCGATTGCGAGTCGTTTGCCTGTCCGCTCGAGATCCACTTGTTGCCGGAGTGCTGCCAGACGGCCCAGGCGATCACAACCCTCCCGTTCGCGGCGACGTTCGCCACCTGGGTGGCGACGGCCGACGGCCCTGCGGGGAGCTGCAATGCAGCGAACGCCACCACCATGCAGAACGACGTCTGGTTCGCGTACACCGCCGCGTACGATTGCACGCTGAACCTGACTGTCTGGTATGACCTGTATGACGGTCTCGCGGCGGTCTACGCCGGACCGCACTGCGCAGCGCTCACCGAGTTGTGCTGCCTCAACTCGGGCGGAGTGGGTAACCCGGACACGGACTTCGTCGCGCTGGAGATCACCGCGGGAATGACCTACTGGTTTCAGATCGGCGATTACGGCATGAGTCCGGGCGGCGGGCCGACGCTCCTGGCGTTGAGCGGCGCCGCGACGGCGGCACCCGGCGACATGAACTGCAACGGCGTCGTGGGCCTGGACGACATCAATCCGTTTGTGCTCTTGCTGAGCAACCCGTCGGCGTGGCAAGGCGAGTTTCCGGGTTGCCCGATGAGCACGGGCGACATCAACGGCGATGGCGCAGTGGACTTCAGCGACATCAATCCGTTTGTGGCGCTGCTCAGCGGCGGCGGCCCGTAGGGAGGCTGTTCGCAGTCGGCACGTGGTGCATTGGCGCTCGTGCCGTCGAACAACGAGCGTAGTGGCCGGCCGCCGCGGCGGACGTAGAATTTCCAGGTGTTTGCCGCGTTCCACGTCGGCCGCCCGCCACGGCGGGCAGGTCGCTACAGGCGACTCGCTTCACGCCGCAGACGGCCGAGCCTACCAGGGATCTTCTGCGTCATCCGACTTCTTGCTCGGCGCGCGGGGCGTCTCCTTCGGCTTTTGGGCGGCCTTCTCGGCACAGAATGGGCAGCCCTGCGGGCCGTCGGGCGGGACGGCGTACCAGCGACGGCACTCGGCGCAGCGCGTCGCGCGATAGACCGTCTCCTGCTCGCACTTCTCACACTTCAGCGGCCAGGCCTTGAAGTCCCTGGCCTGCTGCGTGCTGTAGTGCGCCCGGCACGCCGGGTTCGTGCACGAGACGTAGAGCGTGGCCCAGCGGGTACCTTCTTCGAGATGCGACACCGGCCCGCCGGGTACCAGGCTCTGCGCCAGCCAATGCGCGACGAGCAGCCCGCAGATTGCGAGGACAATCAAGGCCGCAATCCGGACGACCGGGGAGTACCACAGCCGGGCCGGATCGTCGCGTAATCCCTCCCGCCACCGCCGCCAGCGGGCCGGTAGCTCCGCCAGGCCCTCGCGGACACGTTGGGGCAGTTCGGCGAGTGAGGGTCGGTCGCCAGTGGGCATGGCCGTCTCCGATGGCCGGTCCGTCCGGGGCCCGACGCGCCGCAGCCTCCGCCCCGGCCACCGGCCTTTTTGCGTCGTGGGCCGGTGCCAGGGGCGGCCGGGTGGGATTCCGGGGCGTTTTCATCAGCCCGCGCCGGCCGCCGCCGGGGGGCAGCGGCAATCCGGCGGCGGTTTGCGGCCGGGTCCCGGCCTGGGGCGGTTCGTAGATTACGTCAGAATGGGTCGGGCCGCCATATTTTTCCTTTTGACAAGCAGTGCCAGGGGTTTAGAATGCTGAGTTCCGGCTTCCCGGTCCGGTCCGTGGGCGGGTCTGTACCCGCGGTAAGTAGTGTCCGCCGCCGGGCAATGCTGCTGTAGCTCAGTGGTAGAGCGCCTCCTTGGTAAGGAGGAGGTCATGGGTTCAAGCC
Organism: Phycisphaerales bacterium; assembly: GCA_022839625.1. Classification (GTDB taxonomy): domain Bacteria; phylum Planctomycetota; class Phycisphaerae; order UBA1845; family Fen-1342; genus JALHJL01. The sequence goes on along the minus strand of JALHJL010000019.1, from coordinate 32,156 downwards.
CCATCAGCAGCTTTTGCGGCGCCACGGGTCGGTTGCCGGGCCGGGCGCGGATATGAGGACGGAGTGGTACTAAGGACAGGTGGCCGAGAGCCGGCCACACCGGGCAGTTGACCCCCCGGGCGACGAGTGGAGAGCGTCCATGGCGAAAGGCGTATTTGAGCGAACGAAACCGCACGTGAACGTCGGGACCATCGGGCACGTGGACCACGGCAAGACCACGCTGACCGCTGCCATGACGGCAGTCCAGGCCGCCCGCGGGCTGGGCACGTACAAGTCGTACGACGAAATTGCCAAGGCATCGGAGAAGGACGGCCGCCGCGACCCGACCAAGATTCTGACGATCGCGACCGCGCACGTGGAGTACGAGACGGACAAGCGGCACTATGCCCACATCGACTGCCCCGGGCACGCGGACTACATCAAGAACATGATTACCGGAGCGGCCCAGATGGACGGGGCCATCCTGGTGGTCAGCGCCGCCGACGGCCCGATGCCGCAAACGCGCGAACACGTGCTGCTGGCCCGGCAGGTCAACGTCCCGGCCTTGGTCGTCTTCCTGAACAAGACCGACCTGGTCGATGATGCGGAGCTGCTCGAGCTGGTGGAGATGGAAGTCCGCGAGCTGCTGAGCAAGTATGAGTTCGACGGCGACAACATCCCCGTCGTGCGCGGCGCCGCCACGGAATGCCTCCAGGCCGCCCTGACCAAGAATGAGGCCGGCTTCAAGCCCATCATGGACCTGATGGCCGCCCTCGACGACACGATCCCCCAGCCGGAGCGCGAACAGGACAAGCCCTTCCTCATGCCCGTCGAGGACGTGTTCAGCATCAAGGGCCGCGGCACGGTCGGCACCGGCCGCATCGAGCGCGGCTGCGTGCGCGTCGGCGAGGAAGTCGAGGTCATCGGCCTGCACGCCGAGAAGGGCCGCAAGACCGTCGTCACCGGCGTCGAGATGTTCAACAAGACCCTCGACCAGGGCATCCCGGGCGACAACGTCGGGCTGCTGCTGCGCGGCGTCGAGAAGCACGAGCTGGAGCGCGGCCAGGTGCTCGCCAAGCCCGGCAGCATCACGCCGCACACCAAGTTCCTCGGCGAGGTGTACGTGTTGACGAAGGACGAAGGCGGCCGACACACGCCGTTCTTCCCGAAGTATCGCCCGCAGTTCTACTTCCGCACGACGGACGTCACGGGCGAGATTCAGGAGATGCAGTCTCGCGACGGCGGCAAGGCCGAGATGTGTATGCCCGGCGACTATATCCAAATGAAGGTGGAGATCATCAACCCCATCGCGATGGAAGAAGGGCTGCGCTTCGCCATTCGCGAAGGCGGGCGAACGGTCGGCTCGGGCGTGGTGACGAAGATTCTGGAGTAGCCGCCGGCCATCGCCGATCAGCCATGCGCCAGGACGGCTCTGGTCGCTTGGCGTGGCGAATGGCGGGAGGCTGGAGACTGAGGGCTTGGCATGGCCAAAGCGCAGAAACGCGAGTGGGTCTGGCTGCAATGCACCGAGACCGGAGACTTGAATTATCGGACGACGGTGAACGTGCTCGGCGGCGTCCCCAAACTCCAGCTTAAGAAATACTGTCCGCGCCTGCGCAAGCGCACGGTGCACAAGCTCAAGCGTAAGTAACTGGGCCCGGGGCCCAGGGGTCGTGAGTTGCGTTTCCCCCTTGGACCCCTGGCCCCTCGGACCCTGCAAAGGAGCGTAGCTCAATTTGGCAGAGCAGCTGATTCCAAATCAGCAGGTTGGGGGTTCGAGTCCCTCCGCTCCTGGTAGGTGAGACTATGGCAGATCAAGCCCAGGAAGAACCGAACACGCATCCCGAGCCACGACCGGATCACGTTCCCGCGGCGCCTGCGACGCCGGTTCGGCAGCGCGGCGGCGGTCCGTCCCGCCTGGTCCTGAAGCAGGGGCAGGGTATCCACGTGCGCTGGGGAACCGCCATCGGCGCGGGCGCGCTGTCAGTGGCCATGGCCGGCTTCGTATGGGAACGGATGCAGATCTTCGCGTTCGTGGAGCGCAACTTCTTCATCCGGGCCGGCATCCCGGTCGTGGTGCTGGCTGCGGCGGCCTGGCTCATCTTCTGGGTGGTGGGCCGCAGCCCGAGCGTGGTCGACTTCATGGTTGCCACCGAAGGCGAGATGAAGAAGGTGAACTGGTCGACGCGCAAGGAGGTCTGGGGCGCCACCAAGGTCGTGATCGTGACCGTGCTGGCGCTCGCGTTCATGTTGTTTGTCGTGGACGTGCTCTTCATCTTCTTCTTCGCCGGGATCGACGTCCTGAAGATTGACGTCATGAGCCAGCTATTCGGCATGGAAAGACAGTGATGTGCGCTGCCACGGAAGAACAGGCGGTCACCCCCGTGCCCGATGAACAATCTGCTAGCGCCGAACTGGCCCCCGCGGCCCAGGCCGAGGACGCCGTGGATCGGCCCGTGGACACGGAAGCACCCGAGTCCGCGCCGGCCGCCCCCGCCGGGCATGCCCGCCCGGCACCGGAGAAGCCGGAGAAGGTGGAGCTCGTGCGTCCCGGCATGGGGTGGTATGTCCTGCGGGTCGCGTCCAACAAAGAGGACCAGGTGCGCGAGGCGCTCGAGCGCAAAGTCAAGATCGAGCAGCTCGAAGAGCGCGTCGGGCGGATCCTGGTGCCCACCCAACGCGAGAAACGCATCAAGGGCGGCAGCTCGCGCGTCTATCACCGCAAGCTCTATCCCGGCTACGTGTTCGTCGAGATGGCGACCGACAGCGACGGCCGCATCCCCGAGAACGTGTGGTTCGTCATCAAGGAAACGACCGGGGTGGGCGACTTCATCGGGTCCGGCGGGAAGCCGTCGCCCATGCCGCTGCCGGATGTTGAGAAGATGCTGGCGGCCACCGTGCGGCCGGAAGAGTCGCCGGGCCTGGCGCTGGCGTTCAAGCAGGGCGACCGGGTAAAGATCACCGAGGGCCCGTTCGAGAACTTCGAGGGCACGGTGGACGAAATCAACGCCCAGAAGGGCACCGTCCGCGTCATCGTGATGATCTTCGGCCGCGCCACGCCGATCGAGATCGAGTATTGGCAGGTGGAGCAGCTTTAGGAGTGTCCGGGCCTCTGGAAGCAGCGGTCGTATTGTGCTAGAATAGCGGGTTCGCAGCGCGACCTGGCGTCCCAGGGCGCGCGTTGGCAGAAGCAGGGACGGAGCATGGCTAAGGCCGTAATCGCGAAAATCAAGGTCCAGGCCCCGGGCGGAAAGGCCACGCCGGCGCCGCCGATCGGGCCCGCGCTGGGCCAGCACGGCGTGAACATCGGGCAGTTCGTGTCGCAGTTCAACGAGCGCACGAAGCACATGGACGGCATCACCTGCCCGGTCGAGATCACGGTGTACAAGGACAAGAGCTTTGAGTTCGTGGTCAAGAGTCCGCCCGCCGCGGTGCTGCTGATGAAGGCCGCCAAGCCGCTGGACCCTGCGCTGGCGATCGTGGAGAAGGGGGCTGCGGAGCCGAACCGCAACAAGGTCGGCCGCGTGACGCAGGCGGACGTGCGCAAGATCGCCGAGACCAAGGCGAAAGACTTGAACGCATTCGACATTGACGCCGCGATGCGGATTGTCGCGGGCACGGCGCGGAGCATGGGCATTGAGATCGTCGATTGAAATCCGAGATCGCGCGGATGTGACAAGGTGAAGACGTGAAAAAGTGAAAATGTGCGGGCTCTTCCCTTTTCACTTTTTCACGTTCGCACGTTAGCACGACAACCTGTTGGCCGTACCACGGGCCGAAGATAGTGGGAGCTTTGCGATGCGTTTTCGCAGCAAGCGTTACCGGAAGGACATCGAGAAGACCAGTTCGACCCCGCTGTCGATCGACGAGGGGATCAAGCGCGTCAAGAGCTTCTCCAAGACCAAGTTCGACCAGACGGTCGACCTGGTGTGCCACCTGGGCATCGATCCGCGCCAGGCGGACCAGATGCTGCGCGGTTCGATCAGCCTGCCCCGCGGCATTGGGGTGAGCAAGCGGGTCATCGCGTTCTGCAACGAGGCGGACGTCGCGGCCGCCAAGGAGGCCGGCGCGGTCGAGGCCGGCGCGGATGAGCTGGTGGACAAGGTGCAGAAGGGCTGGAGCGAATTCGACGTGGCCGTCGCGCACCCGTCGTTGATGGGCAAGGTCGGCAAGCTCGGCCGCGTGCTGGGGCCGCAGGGCAAGATGCCCTCGCCCAAGAGCGGCACGGTCACGCCGGACATCGTCACGGCGGTCAAGGAGTACTCCGCCGGCAAGGTGGAGTTCCGCAACGACGCGGGCGGCAACCTGCACGCGGTGGTCGGCAAACTCAGCTTCTCGGACGAAGACCTGAAGGCCAATGTGACGGCCTTCTTGGAGCACATCCGCCGGATACGGCCGGCGGCGGCCAAGGGGCAGTACATCAAGAAGGTCTGCCTCAGTGGGACGATGACGCCGTCGGTGCAGTTGGAAGTGTCGGCGACGGTGACGGAGTAAGCGCGCATGAGCAAACCGGTGAAGGAAACGCTCACCCGCGAGTTGGCCGCCCGCTACGGCGACGCGACGAACGCGGTCTGGGTAGAGATGGTCGGCGTCGACGGCACTACCACGAACGCGTTTCGCCGCGACCTGCGGGCGCGCCAGATGCGCATGGAAGTTGTGAAGACGACGCTGCTGCAGCGCGCCTGCCAGGGCCGGCCGCTGGCCAAGCTGGCGGCGGCGCTGACCGGGCCCGCGGCCCTCGTGACCGGCGGCGAATCGGCGATCGACGTGGCGCGAATACTCGAGGACTGGTTGCCCAAGCTGCAAACGAAGCAGCGGATCGGGCTGCGGGTCCGCGGCGCAATCCTGGAGGGTGAGTACCTCGACGAGGCGCGCGTCAAGGACCTCGCGAAGATGCCCAGCAAGCGCGACCTCCACGCTCGGATCGCACTGCTCATCCTGACGCCCGGCGGGCTCATCGCCAGCGCCGCGCTGGCCCCCGGGGGCAAGGTGGCGGCCTGCGTCAAAGCGCTGATTGAGAAGCTGGAGAAGAGTGAGAACACGAACTAAGAACGCTGAATTGAGAATGAAGAAGGGATTGCTGCAGATGGCGACCGGACGCGAGAGGTGTGCTCTGGTCCCGAATTCTTAATCCTCAATTCTGAATTGGACTTTTTCGACGCCCCTGACTGCTCCGCAACGCGGATTAAATGAGACCAGCGGGGTCCCAGCTATCAGGGCACTCGAGGACGTGTAGCACGGAGTGACCAGTCATGGCGGAAGCACCGGCCGCAACCCAGGAATTCAGCGCACCGATCCGAGAGATCGGCGACAAGATCGCGGGCCTGACCCTGATCCAGGCCAAAGAACTCGTGGACTACCTGAAAGAGGCACACGGCATTGAGCCGGCGGCCGGGGGCGGCGTCACCATGGCTGCCGTGCCGGGTGCCGGGGGCGCCGCGGCAGGGGCCGCCGCCGCGGAAGAGAAGACGGAGTTCACGCTCATCCTCAAGAGCGCCGGTGACAAGAAGCTGCCGGTCATCAAGGTGGTCCGCGCCGCCCGCGCCGACCTGGGCCTGAAGGAAGCCAAAGCCCTGGTCGACGAAGCCCCCAAGCCGCTGCTCGAAGCTGCCAGCAAGGAAGACGTCGAGAAGTGGAAGAAGGAATTGGAGGCCGCGGGCGCGACCGTCGAGATTCAGTAACCACCCGCGGGCCCGCTCCGGCGGCAACCCGGCCGACCGGCGGTCCGTGCGCGTGGCGGAAGAAAGGGGCTTGGCACCGAGTCGCCCGGCGGCCCGGAGCCAAGCCCCGCTCATCTTCGCGGCGGACGCGGGAATCGGACGCGCACAAATTTCTCTCCCCCGCTTGACAACCATGCTTTTGCGCGTAATACTGTAAGCAGATACTTACTCAACCGACCGGGTGTCGTGGACAAGCAAGAATGCCGAGGCCCAACAAGACCGTCGAGAAACGCCGCGAGCTGCTGCCGGTCGTGGCCCGCGCCTTCGCCGAACTGGGGTTCCGCCGCACGACCACGGCGGAGCTGGCACGGCGGTGCGGGGTTCGCGAGAACATCCTGTACCGGCTATGGCCTGATAAGAAGGCGATGTTCATTGCGGCGATCGGGTACGTCTATGACCAGTCGGTCGCGATCTGGGCCCGCCTGCTCGCCCGGCAGGAACAGGCGACCGCCGCCGAGCGCCTCTTGGCCTACGAGTCCCAGCACCACGGGGAGTTCGGCCACTATCGCATCGTGTTCGCCGGCCTGAACGAGACGGATGATCCCGACATCCGGGCCGCCCTGGCGGACATGTACCGGCGTTTCCAGCGTTTCGTCGAAGAGCAGATCGCGGCCCACCGGGCACAGCGCGGGCGACACGCCGCGCCCGCGGCGCACACGGCGGCCTGGGCGGTCGTCGGCCTGGGAACGGTCGCGAACATCGCCCGCGAGCTGGAACTCGTCAGCGACGCCGAGCGCTCCCACCTGTTCTCAACGGTGGGGCGGCTGCTGCTGGAGGGCTACGCGCCGGGCAGCTAGTCGCTTTTTGTGAATGAAGTGTAAGTAGTGGCTTACGTTGTACTGTGACGAAGGGACATGTACGAGGAGCAGTCATGAAGACACACAGCAGAACATTGTGCTTGTTGGCCGCGCTGTGCGGCACCGTCGCCCTGTTGCTTGGCGGCTGCGGCAGCGCCATCGACCCTGCCGATGAGCAGCAGTTCAAGCAGGAGCTGGGCAACACCACGATCACCGTGTTTCCGGCGGCGGTACGTCGCGAACAGATCACCTACGACGCCGCGGCCGCCCAGCAGATCGCCGAATTCCTCACGACGCAGCGGCTTGGCGACGCCCTGGTCTCGGATGCCGAGGTGCCCCTGATCGGGCCGTGGCACCGCGACCAGTCCAGGATGTGGAGGGAAAGTGCGCAGGCCCTGGCGACCTACGTGAAAGACCATCCGCTTCCGACGCGCTACGCGATGCTGCCCGAGTACCTGATCCTGGGCGGGAGCAGCGCAGTCGGCGGAGTACACCTGTACGTCGTGCGCGACGATGGCAAGATTGTCTTCGGCTTGCTCCTGAATTCACATTGGGAGGCGTTCAAGGCCGTTGACCCGCAGACCGTTGCCGATTGCACGACGCTCGTGCTCAATCAACTCCAGGCGAAGTTGACGCCCGAGAGCACCGCCCAGCGCGCGACGCCGCCAGCGCTGGGGCCGGAGAGTTCGGTGACCCTCGTGCCGATCGTCTTGGCTGGCAATCCATCGAAGGACGTGGCGGACGTCGTGGGCCTGCTACTGGAGCGGGAGGGCATGCCCAACATCTGGACTGCCGACACGGTGTTCATGCCCCCCGCCGACCAGACGCTCGACGAGGTCGCAACGGCCTTCAGGCAATTTGTGCAGAAAGCCCCCCCACAGACCGAGTACGTGCTCTTTGCCGAATTCGTCGGCACGCCGCAAACGGGCGTGAGCGAGGTCCGCGCCGTCCTGACGGACAAGGCCGGCCGGGCGATTTGGAAAGATCGGCAGACGCCGCAGGACGCCGACTTCAGACGCCTCCAGCCGCGCGAGCCAATGCAGTCTTGCGTGCTGCTTGGCGAGCGTCTGAAGCCGGTCTTCCACCTGCCCGGGCCGAGGCGCAGCGAAGAGGGCCGCATGGCCCGGCTCTGGGCGGAGAAGTCCGGCACGCCGAGCGACGCCGAGCGGTCGGCAATGGAGACGCGGCAGGGCAAGCTCAAGGCGTCGATCGGTACCGCGCGTCTCGTGGTCCACCCCGTTCTCGTGGGGGACGCGGCCAATCGGCCGGATGCCGAGCAGCTTGCCAGCCTGATCGCCAGCGAGTTCGGCGGATCGGTTCAAACGGCCCAGGCCTCCGAGGCGTTCAAGCTGGCGCCCAGTTCCAACGAGCAGAAGCGGCTGTGGGACCTGGCGCGGGCGTTTCGCGCCTACGTGCGCGACAACCCCCCGGACGCGGACTACGCGCTCTACGCGGAATACACTATCCGGCTGAGCGATCAGCAGGTCTGGACGGTGCACTTCGTAGTCTGCGACCGCGCCGGCGAGTGGGTCATCGTGGACTTCCAGAACAACCACCAGCCCGATTTCCAGCAGGTGGATCCGAAGACGCACGACGACTGCGCCCGGCTCATCCTGCGGCGGCTGCACAATTACCTGAGGTAGAACGGTCCGGCCGATGCTACACTGGGCCGATTCGAGGTCCGGAGGAGTCATGACGATGCACGAGTCCGCGTCGCTTCGGCCGGTCGAGGAAGCCGCGGTGCGCTTGCGCCTCAAGCGCGTCTTCCTGCGTACGCTGGTACTGTCGCTCGCGACCTGCGCGCTCGTCGCCGTGTTCGTGCTGCTGCTCGGCCAGTTCAGCGAGTTGACCGGGAAGGTCCTGGTCACGCTGGGCGCCCTCGGCGTGCACAGCGGCATGGCGATGGTCTGCGCCCACTGCCTCGAACGCCGGCAATGGGCGCGGCTGAGCCTCGTGGCGTTGCTTGCGTTCGGCGTCAGCTTCGTGGTGCTGCTCTTTTGCACCTGGTGGCCGGGCTGCTTCGGCAGCCCGACGGCCCGCGCCACGGGGATGGCCGGCGCGTTCGTCGTGTTCTACATCCTCGCGATCCCGTGCGCTGACCTGTACGATCGCGGCGTGCGAATGGTGGTGGCGGTCGCGGGCTTGGCGGCCGTGACCGTCGCGCTCGGCATGATGCTGGTCTGCATCTGGGCCGAGCCGACCGACAGCGACGCGTTCATCAAGGCGTCGGTGATCATGAGCATCGTCGCCTTCTCGTTCGCGCACACGGGCCTGCTGCTGCGCGTGCCCCCCGCGACCGGCGGCGGATCGCTGGATTGGCTGCTGCGCGGCACGCTCTTGTGCGTGTGGGTTCTGGCCGCACTCGTGTCGGGGGCGATCATCTGGGAGCCGGACGACCAATTCTGGTTCCGCCTGATGGGGGCCGTCGGCGTGCTCGATGCGACGGGCTCGCTCGCGTTGCTCATCCTGGTCAAGCTGCGCAAGATCGGGAAGGTGGAGAAGCTCCAGACGGTCGTGGCACGCGTCGAATTGCGCTGCCCCCGCTGCACGGCGTTGCAGCAGGTGGACGCGGGCAACGCGAAATGCGACGCCTGCGGCCTGAAGTTCCGCATCGAGATCGAGGAGCCGCGCTGCGCCAAGTGCGACTACCTGCTTTGGCAACTGCCCGAACGCCGGTGCCCGGAATGTGGGACGGCGTTCTAAACCGGATCCCCTGTCGTTGAGAGGGCGCCGTACGTCGGGCGCGGTGTCGATTGCATACGAACACTGCGGCCTGCTCGCGTTCTACGCCGATGGCGAGCCGGAACGCTGTGAAGACATGCTCGCCGCGCTGCGGGCCGAGATTCGCGCCGTGAGCGAGCGCGGAGTCGGCGCGGACGAAGTGCGACGTGTCAAGAACCAGCGTCGCACGCGACTCGCGCTGGAGGCCGAGAGCCCGCGGACGCGGGCGATGCAGCTCGTCGACGACCTGGAGACGCACGACTGCGTGCGCACCGCCCAGGCCCGCTCGGCCGCGGTCGAAGTGGTCAGCGCACGAACGATCGCCCTCTACCTGGAGCAATACCCGATCGACGGCGACGGGCTGCTGCGCTTCTATGGCCCGCGCGACTGGCCCTGATGGGGAGCACCGGCGCCCCGCCGGCCGGCGCGCACCTCTCCCGTCGCACCCTGCTCAGGAGCAGAGTTCTGCGGCCGCCGGCGACCGGCGATCTCCGCTGGAGGGCCCCCGTTTCGCTGTCGCCGCGCTCGGCCTGCCTGCGAGATTCGGCGCGTCCGTTTGCCGGCCTGGGCGGCCGGCTACCGTTGTATGGCAGCGTCGGTCACCAGGTCGCTGACGTTGTGCCCCATCCCCTGCCAGAATCCGCGCTGGAAGTTGAGCGCGGCCCGGTCGCACCTCAGCACCCACGCTGGAAGCAGACCGCACAGCATAGCCAGGTACAGAAGCTTCTTCCGATAGCGATGCATGGCGCACCTCCGTCGAAAACAGCCAGAGTCCCCGTGCCTGCTAGTATTATAGCTGCGCTCGGTGGAAAAGCGCGCGAAAACCCGTCCCGAAATCGCTTCCGCAGCCACGATTTCCCGCTTGCCGCGCGCACACAGCAGCCGCCAGCCGCGGCGCCGGCCGGCGGCGAGATCAGGTTGCGTAGCGATTGAACCAGGCACGCTGCGCGAAGGGCTTCTTCTCCTTCTGCGTCCACGCTTCGGCGGGCACGCCGATGGGCAACAAGACACGAATGACCTTGCCCGCGGGCAGCCCGAGCATCTCGCCGATGGTCGCAGCGCGATTCTCCAGGCGTAGCCAGCCGTCGATCCAGACAGTCGCATAGCCGCGCGCGGTGATGGCGAGCAACATGTTCTCAACCGCCGCCGCGCAGTCCTCGACCTGGAAGCTGTGCCCTTCGTACACGGGCGCGGGCTGCTGATCGACGATGCAGGCGATTATGGCCTGGGCGGTCTGGACGGCTGGGTTGGAGGTGTGCAGCGCCCCGATCTTGCGCACCAGTTCCCGCTCATCGACGATCACGAAGGCCGTCGTCTGCATGTTCCGGCCGGAGGGCGCCTGTAAGCCCGCCTGCACGATCCGGCGGAGGTCGTCGCGCGGCACGGGTTGCTCGCGAAACGGCCCGCGGTAGCTGTGTCGTTTGGCAATGGCCTCGAAGACGTCCACCCGGCTCCTCTGTCACGACTCCTTCTTCGCCTGGATCGACAGGTACATTTCGAGCCCCATCTGCTGAATCTGGTCGTGCTGCTCCTCGAGCCAGTCGATGTGTGCGTCCTCGTCGCGCGCGATCTGCTCCAGCAGGTTCCGGGTCGGAGTGTCCTTGACCTGGTCCGCCTGCTTGACCGCCGCGTTGTACATCTTCAGCGCTCCGTATTCGGCCTGGAGGTCGTGGGCGAGCTGCTTCGCGACGTCGGGCCCGATCCGGATCTTGTTAAGGCGGTCCACCTTGGGCGTACCTTCCAGGAACAGAATCCGCGCGATGAGCATCTCCGCGTGCTTCATCTCCTGGATGGCGCGCTGCTCGATCCGCTCGTGCAGCCGGTCGTAGCCCCAGTTCGCGCACATCTCCGAGTGCACCATGTACTGGTTGATCGCCGTCAGCTCGTCGGCCAGAAGCTCGTTCAGTGTCGCCAGCAGTTTCGGGTCGCCCTTCATGGGTGGTCTCCTCCGTGTCAATGCGTACCGCTTGTTCCCGATGGCGCACGTCGCGCGCAATGCGCAAGGTATTATGTGAGGCCTTGGATACTTTGCCAACGGCACGGCCGGCGCTGCGCTGCGCAGCACGCGGGGACGCGCTCACTTCCCCCGCGGGCCCGCCGGCGGCTTATGACCCGGAAGCCGCGGCGGCGCGGGAGGCGCAAACGGCCGGGCACTTCGCTGCGGCGGCGGGCCCGGAGAGAAACGCGGCTCCGGTCTGGACTTCGGCAGGTCACTCGCCTTCAGTCCCGGCGCGCCGGTCGGTTTCCACCCGGGCGCGGACGGCGGCCTGAGCCCGGGCGTGGAAGGCGGCCTGCGCCCCGGGGGCGATGGCGGCCTGAGCCCGGGTGCCGCGGGCGGCTTGTACCCAGGGGTCGAGGGCGGCTTCAGACCAGGCGTGGAAGGCGGCTTATGGCCCGGCAAGTCAAAACGGAACGGCCCCGGCGGAGCCAGCGCGCCGCCTGATCGGGACGGGCTGCGTGAATCGCGAGGCACCAGACCGGTGCGCGGGCCGGAACTGGGCCGCGGCAACCCAAGACGGTCGTCGGAGCCGTGGGGGCGCGGCGGACGCAAGTGATGGCCGTCGCGCCGGTCGCGTTCGACCACGCGACGCCCCGGCGTCACGCACGTTGCTCCCCAGCCGCTGGGGATGGGTCCATCGCGGCGATCGCGATCGCGCCGGACGACGGCCACGCCTGTGCGGATCGAGCAGGACCTCCGTGCGCCGATGTAGTGCCCGTAGTCCACGTAGACCCGCCGGGGTGCCGGGTAGACGTCGTGGTACCGAACATAGCTCGGCCCGCGAGCGACGCGCGTGATCGTTGTGATGCTGGGCAGAGGCGGCGGCTCGACTTCTGCCACCTCGACCGGCCGGGCCGCCTCGTCAAAGAAGCCCCGTGCCTCGCGGTACGCCTCGTCGAACTCGTCCTGCCCGGCGAGTGCGCGGCGGACGCGCTGAATCCCCTCGCGCAGGTCGGACGACACGCGCACGCGCCGGCCCTGTGTGTCATACCACGCCAGCAACTGCCCCGCCGTCCGCTGCACGAACGGGTCTTCCGGCTCGTGGCGCACCGCGCGCACGATGTGACCCAGGGCAGTCATGTAGTCATTGGCCCGGGCGGCGTTGAAGGCCAGCACGGCCCATGCCAGCCCGTCGTCCGAGACGTACTTCACGAGATGCCGGGCCTGGTCTTCGCACAGGTCGGGTGCCCCAAGCTCGACCATCCGTTCGATGAGCACACGCTCGACGAGCAGGTCGTCGCCCAAGGCCGCCTGGGCCCGCGCGTACGCCGCGATCGCCGCCGAGGGACTGGACGCGCGGGCCAGTTCCTCAAGTTCCGGCGGGAGCGCGAGTGCGGAGTCGTCGGCGAACTCGGCTGCCGCCGCGAACGGCTCGAGCTCCTGGGCGGCGCAAAACGCGGGTGCCAGAACGAAGACGCTGAGAACCGCCGCCCCGACACGTAGGAAGACGCGGGCACGCTTCATGGCCCATCTCCATTGCGCAACACGCCGGGCGCTAGTTCATTATACGGCTTGGCCAAGGCGGATTCACGGTAATTCGGCCCCGACGTACCGCGGGCGCTGTCGGAAGATGTCCGTCGGGCATGGTCCGCGTCCTTACGGCAATGGCCGGGCGATCATCTGCTCCAGGTACGGCCGGTAAGTCGGGCCGCCGTTGATCGTGCAGAAGGGGTACATGCCGTCCGGCGTGCTGTAGAGGATCACGCACCGCCGGATGCGCTCGGTGTCGTAGTTGTACCGGTCCATGAAGTGCATGCCGGCGGCCATCAGCGTGCGGTAGGTCTTCTGCCCCGGCGCGCCGCGCCCGACGCCCTTGTTGGTCATGCCGCGCAGGGCGTGGATGAATTTGAACGGGGTGACGCGGAAATCGCGCTGGGTCCAGCGATAGCTGCCCAGGAAGGCCAGGACGATATCGAGCTTATCCTTCCAGTTGGCCATCGCCCCGGGCCGGTGATGCGCGATCCGCACGGCCAACTCGTTGAACCTGTCCATCAGCCGGGCGATGTCGAAGATCTTGGGCACGGGAATGGCCTGCCCGTCGGGCGTCACGAAGAAGTACGTCCCGAACGCGCAATCGCTGTGGCAGCTCGGGCGGATCTTCGGTTTGCCGTCGATCGTCTGCATGATCCGCGACAGCGGCGACATCACGCTGAGCGGGAAGAAGTCGCGGCGCAGGTCGGCGCCGCTGCACGCGGCCAGGTCGTGGGCCAAGTCGCCCAACGTGTAGCGCTTCTGCATCCGTTCGTCGTGACTGATACGGCCGGTGAACGCGACCGGCTGGTACGAGATGGCGCTGATTACGTCTGCATTGGCGACCGCAAACCGGAAGATCGCCGCGACCTGGTCGTCGTTGACGGTCTTGACGATCGTCGGCACCAAGCAGATCTTCATGCCGGTCTGGCGGCAGTTCTCGACCGCGCGCAATTTCTTTTCGAGCAGCGGCACGCCCCGCAGGCTCTGGTACTGCGCATCGTCCAGGCCGTCGAACTGCATGTAGAGCGTGTGCAAGCCCGCCTCGGCGGCCCGCGCCGCGAAATCCGGGTCGGCGATCCGCAGTCCGTTGGTGGCGATCTGAATGTGCGAGAACCCCATTTCGCTCGTGGTCTTGACGATGCGGCAGAAATCCGGGTGCAGCGTCGGCTCACCGCCGGTGAACTGGATCGCGGTCGCCGGATAGGGGTGCTGTTTGCGCAGGGCCCGGAGGTACTCGACCACCATCTCGTAGGACGGCTCGGCGAGGTACCCGGCCTGGTTCGCGCTGGCGAAGCACACCGGGCAAGTCAGGTTGCAGCGGTTCGTCAGGTCGATCTGGGCCAGGCACGAAGCGCTGTGGTGCTGGTTGCACAGCCCGCAATCCGTCGGGCACGCATTCGCCCCGGTCACTTGCGGATCGTACACCCCGCACTCGTCCTGAAAGCCGCCCCGCGTGCCCTTCAGGTACAGCTCGACGTCCGTGTTGACCTTGTCGCGGAAATACCCGTGCTCGGGGCAGGTCTTCTCGATCCACACGACGCGGTCGTGTACGTAGTACCGCCCGAGAATCAGGCACGAGCACTCCGGACACAGCGTCTCGACCGTCTTCGGCAGCTCCGTGATGATCGGGCGGATTGGGAAGCCGGAGTACGTGCGCCGGGGCTGCCGGTGGTGCGTCGGCTGCTGCGGATTGCGCACGAACAAGACATCGTGCTGGCGCTCACGCCCGGGGCCGCAGCGCGGGCAGTCCGTCCGCAGGTAGATCGAATCATCGCCGACGTCGTAGGTCAGCTCGCCGGGGACGGTTTCCCCACAGCCTCCGCAGAACCACTGGCCGGTCCACGGCAGCCCGGCCCGCCCCTTCTGCACCGGGCTGTAACGCCGCATCGAGGCCTTGTACTTCTCCAATTCCGTCTGTGCGTCGGCCGTGTTGACGGCCGGGCGTCGGATCGCGTCCACCGGGCGATGAAGGATGCCGGAATGTTGGACGCCGATATCGGTAACGACTGGCGGCGGGGTGGGCGAAGGCACGAAGGGGCGCAACGTCCCGTCCTGCGGCGGGGCGTCCGTCGCAGGCAAGGCCGCGGGGGTCACCGGCGTGGCCTGATGGCGCTCCGTGTCCGATCGCATTCGTGGCTGCTCCGTTTCATTAGACACTGACGGTGGCAAGCACGTTTGCACCGACCACACGAGGCGAAAAGCTCCCGAACGCTGCTCTCCGCCCGCCGCGGCACGCGCCACGACGGTGGTCTTATACTTGTTCCGGTGATTGTCGTCCAGCGCAAACCGAGTACGCAGCGCGAGCGCTGCCGCGCCGACGCACACGAGACCGCTTCCGCCACATCACCGCCGATGGCGGCGGGAACCCGGAAGAACGGAAGCAGGGGCGGCCCTCCGCTGGCACTGCCGGGGCAATCCCTGGAGGAGAAGGTCGAACAGCCGGTGCCGAGCGGTCTACAGTAACACCGGCGGCCTCCACGCTCTGATCCGGCCGGCGTTTGCCGACGCCAGTTCGATCAGAGGGAGGCCGCCGGTGTCAGATTTGCGCGGGCCAATCCGGGGCGGCTCCGCGCCTCGCGCGGGACCCTACTGCTTCTCGGGCTCCTCCGCTGGGGCGGCCTCCGCGTCCGCCGGCGCCTCCTGGCTCGTGGGGGCGGGCTTGGGGGGCTCCTGGTAGTTGATGACCGACTTGGTGCTGCTGATCTTGCCGTCGAACGTCGAAACCGAGCAGGAGGACTTGTAGAAATCCAGCGATTTCACCACCCGGCCGACCTTGTTCACCATGCTGAAGAGCGTGGAGATGGCGGGGTTCCTGGCCGCCTCGGGCGGCATGAACATCTGCATCAGGCCCGCCATGGCAAGCTGCTGACCAAGCTCCTCGCCCCACCGTGACAAGTCCTCGAACGAGAACCCCGTCACCCCCTGGCCGACCGGCAGTCCTTCCTGCAAGTAGCGCTCGTTCTTGGCGAAGCTATCGCGCTGGCCGGCGCCGACCTCCAGGGCCATGGTGACGATCTCCGGACCACTGCCGACGAACAACTGGTTGTCCTTCACGCCGTAGATCGGGCGTCCGATCGGCAACATGGCCAGGAAGGCGGGCAGGATGACGCGCTTGAAGCCCTCGGCGGCCTCCAGCTTGGCATCCTCAACCGCGCCGTTCTGCGGCACGAGGAATGCGTTGAGGCGCGTGGAGAGCTTCTCGAGGGCGAGGTTCGCCTTCTGCTCGTCGCGAACGTTGAGCATGAAGACCCATTCCTGGACGTAGGCGGAGCCGCGGGTCGCCGCGAAGTGGGCGAACCCGCCGCCGAGCCAGGACAGAACGTCTTCCTCGAGGCTGAACTCGACTTGAGTCTGCTGGTCCTTGAACTGCGTTACGAGATCCTTGCCCTCCGGGACCTCCTTCTCGATGAACTCCACGATCGTCTTGTAAATCGCGTGGAAGTCGAACCCGTTGTTGACACCGGCCGACGTGGCTTCCTTCGGGATGAATTTGAGCGGGTCGCGGATCGGCTCATTGCCGTACAGCCCCTTGTACAGCGGACGGTCTTTCGCGTCCTCACGAAGAACCACGATGTTCTCGCTGGTCGTCTTCATGCCGTCCGTGGCTTCCACCCCGGCCGCGTAGTCCCACAGGTCGAGCAGGGCGACGGCCCGCGGCAGGAAGGCCGCCGGACCGCCGGGCGGGGCGTCCTCGGCGGGTTGCGTCTCGGCCGCCGCCGCCATCTGCGCCGCCATCTGGGCGAACTCCGTGAATTGCGCCATCAGCCGGGCCGCGTCGACGAAGTAGAAACCGTCCGTCGGTGCCGGCAACCGCTTCAGCGCCTGCTTGAACCGGTCGGTGGAAACGAGGGCGGCGGTGGCGGCGTCGCTCTGCCCGCGCAGCAGGGCCAGCGTCTGCTCGACCATCGCCGGGCCGAACCCGACGAGGAGCACGTCTTTGTGCCGCGCCAGTGTGAGGGAGATGGGCGGCATCGAATTAGGTACAAAGAGCTTGTGGACGACCGCGTCGCCCTCCCCCTCCGTGCTGAGCATGAGCGCGCCTTCCGGAGCGAGACCGACGAGGTTCTTCAGGATCGCGGACAAACCGTCGAAGTCCTGGGCGGCCTCCTGCTCGGGCGGCATCATCAGCAACACGAAGTCCACGCCCGTGGGCATTCCCACCTTCAGCGCGAAGGCACACTCGCGCGCGCACAGCTTCGACCAGGTGACTCCGGCGGCAAGGTCGGTGATCTGTTGCCATTGGGCGTCGAACGCCTCGACGTCCTGGCCCTGGTCCTCGAGCATGCCGCGCAGCAGGCGCTTTACGTCGCGGTCGAAGCCCTGCTTGGCCGCGACGTCCCAGACGCGCTCGAACTGCCGGTTGACGAACTCCTTGCCGGCGTGGTCGCGCGAGTTGGTGACGATCATCGCGTCCGCCGGGATCGCTCGGATCAGCTTGAAGTCTTCGATCCCCCCGGCCCACGCCGGTGCGGCGACGACCAACAACAACCCCAAGCACCCGATCCCGCCGCTCAGCCACACACCCTTGCGTTTCATGTCCTGGTTCTCCTTGCGTAAGGTTGCGCCGGGACCGCCCGGACTCCCTGTCAAAGCCGCGTATGTTATCGCGAGTCGGGGGCGGCGTAACCAGGGCGCCGCGCCAAAACATGCGTTCGCACAACTTCCGACATATAATCCGGGGCGTGCGGCAGCGGTCCCGGCGTGCCGGGGCGGCGCCGACGGTTTGTGGCCGAGGACATCAAACGCGGGCGTCCGTCGATGAGCGAGCCGGACTTCGTCCCCGACAGCAACAACTTGGCGTATGTCGAGCAGCTCTACGCGGAGTATGCGCGGGACCCTGCACGGGTGGCCCCCGCGTGGCGCGAGTACTTCGCTCGTGTCCGGCAGGCGGAGCGGGCCGACGGCGGGCCGCCCCGGGGCCCTTCGTTCCGCCGGCATAGCCTGTTTAACCCGCCCGCGCGGACAGGGCCGCCTGCGCGGGATGGGCAGCCGGCGGAAGGTCTGTCGTTTACCGCCGTCTCGCAAGACCGCGTGGACCAGCTCGTGCGGGCCTACCGCGTGCGCGGGCATCTGATGGCGGCCGTTGATCCGCTGCGCCGCGCGGTGCCTTACCACCCGGAACTCAAGCCGCAGCACTACGGGTTCACGAAGGAGGACCTGCGGCGTCCCTTTTCGAGCCGCACGATCCAGGGTGCTGCGGTCCGCCCGCTACGCGACATCCTGCTTCTGCTGCGGAACACCTACTGCCGGTCGATCGGCGTGCAATTCATGCACATCGACCAGCTCGACGCACGGCACTGGTTGCAGGAGCGGATGGAGGGTACGCAGAATCGGCTGGCGCTGACGCGGGCGGAGCAGTTGCGCATCCTGACCCGCCTCACCGACGCCGTCATCTTCGAGGAGTTCATCCAGAAGAAGTACGTCGGGTCCAAGCGGTTCTCACTCGAAGGCGGCGAGAGCCTGATTCCCCTGCTCGACCTGGCGATCGAGCACGCCGGCGGGCAGGGAGTCGACGAGATCGTCATCGGCATGGCGCACCGCGGGCGGCTGAGCGTACTGGCCAATATCGTCGGCAAGAGTCCCCGGCAGATCTTCCGCGAGTTCGAGGATCTCGACGCCGAGCTGTACGTGGGCCGCGGGGACGTGAAGTACCACCAGGGCTACCATGGCGACTGGACGACGGCCGCCGGCCAGCAACTTCACCTGGCGCTGTGCTTCAATCCGAGCCACCTGGAGTTCGTGGACCCGCTCGTGCTCGGACGGGTCCGCGCCAAGCAGGATCGCCTGGGGGACCTGGACCGGCAGCATACGCTGGCGCTGGTCATTCACGGCGACGCGGCCTTTGCCGGCGAGGGCATCGTTCAGGAAACGCTGAACCTGAGCGAGCTGGCCGGTTACCGCACGGGCGGCACGTTGCACGTGATCGTCAACAACCAGCTCGGCTTCACCACGTCGCCCACCGAAGGCCGCTCGACCAGCTACGCCACCGACGTGGCCAAGATGCTGCAAAGTCCGATCTTCCACGTGAACGGGGAGGATCCCGAGGCGGTTGCCCAAGTGGTCCGGCTGGCGCTCGACTTTCGCCGGCAGTTTCGGCGCGACGTGGTCATCGACATGTACTGCTATCGCCGCCACGGACACAACGAGAGCGATGAGCCGTCGTTCACGCAGCCGGTGCTCTACCGGCGCATCGAAGCCCGGCCGTCGGTGCGCGACGGCTATCTGAAGCGCCTGCTGGAGCTGGGCGGCGTGACCCGCGCGGAAGCGGACGAAATCGCCGCTCGTCGCCGCGCGTACCTCGAGCAGGAGCTGGCCGGCGTGCAGGCCGAGGGGCCGGCGATCCGCGCACGCCCCAGCACGCTCGGGCGGATTTGGAGCAAGTACCGCGGGGGGCCCGACGCGAGCGTGCCGGAGGTCGACACCGGCGTGCCCCGCGAGAAGCTCGCCGGACTCCTGGAAGCACAAGCCCAGTTGCCCGATGGTTTTCACCTGCATCCCAAGCTGAAGCGGTGGCTGGACCAGCGCTGTCAGATGGCCCGCGGCTCCAAACCGCTCGACTGGGCGGCGGCCGAGGCGCTCGCGTTTGCCACCCTCGTCACGGAGGGCGTCCGCGTGCGTCTCAGCGGGCAGGACAGCGGGCGCGGCACATTCAGCCAGCGGCACCTGATTCTGTACGACTACGAGGACGGACACCCGTACATCCCGCTGCAACACCTGGCGCCGGAGCAGGCCCCGCTGCACGTCTGGAACAGCCCGCTGTCCGAGGCCGGCGTGCTGGGCTTCGAGTACGGCTACAGTATTGCGTATCCCGACGGACTGATCCTCTGGGAGGCGCAGTTCGGCGACTTCGCCAACGCCGCCCAGGTCTTCATCGATCAGTTCCTGGCCAGCGCGGAGGACAAGTGGCGCAGCCTGAGCGGCCTCGTGCTCCTGTTGCCGCACGGCTTCGAGGGGCAGGGGCCGGAACACTCCAGCGCGCGCCTGGAGCGCTTCCTGGCCCTGGCGGCCGACGACAACTTGCAGGTCGTCAACCCCAGCACGCCCGCGCAGTATTTTCATTGTCTGCGGCGGCAGGTTCTGCGGCCGTGGCGAAAGCCCCTGGTCGTGCTGACGCCGAAGAGCCTGCTGCGGCACCCGGCGGCTACTTCATCGCTGGAGGAGCTGTCGGCGCGTGGATTTCGGCGCGTACTGCCGGAGAAGGTGTCGCAGCCGGCCGCCATCCGGCGCGTGCTCCTGTGCAGCGGGAAGGTCTACTATGAGTTGCTGGCCGAGCGGAAAGCACGGCAGCGGGAGGATGTGGCACTGGTCCGTGTGGAACAGTATTACCCACTCTCGACGGAGCTTCTCGAATCGGCCCTGGCGGCCTATCCCCCGGCGGCCCCTGTGTTCTGGGTACAGGAAGAGCCGCTGAACATGGGCGCGGCGGCGCACTTCCGCTTAAGATTCGGGACCGTACTCGCCGGGCGGCCCTTCGCGGTCCTGGGTCGCCCGCCGGCTGCGAGTCCTGCCACCGGTTGCGCCGCGAGTCACAAGCTCGAGCAGCAGCGGCTGATGCAGGAGGCGTTCGAGACCCAAGGCTGAACCATCCGCGCACGGCAAGCAGGGAACACGCAACATGGCTGTCGAGTTGAAGATCCCGTCCGCCGGCGAGTCGATCACCGAAGTTCAGATCGGCCAGTGGCTGAAGAACGAGGGCGACCCGGTCGAGCGCGACGAGGCCGTTGTCGAGATCGAGACGGACAAGGCCTCGATGGAACTGCCGTCGCCGGTGAGCGGTATTCTGTCCAAATGCCTCAAGCAAGCAGGGGATGTGGTGCCGGTGGGATCGGTGATTGCCCTGATCGACGAGACCGCCCGGCCGGTCCGGCCGCCAGAACGCGAAGCACAGGCGATCGCCGCCGCAGCCGGGGTCAGTCCTGGGCCTCAGAGTTTGGCGGGCGGGGCGCCCATCCCACCCGGTGGGACGCCCACTCTATCCGCAGGCGCCGCGGTGCCACCTCAGGAGCCGCGTGTGATGCCCGCCGCTCGCCGCGCGCTTGCCGAAGCTCGCCTGTTCCCCGCAGAAGTTCAGGCTACCGGACCGGGGGGCCGACTGCTCAAGGAAGACGTCCAGCGGCATGTGGCGGCCGGGCCGAGCCTGCCCGCCGTGGCGGGTCCCGGCCGTGGAACGTTGACGGGCGAGACGCCCGCCCCACCCAGCGAGACGCCCACCCCAGCCAGCGCGCCCGCCCCACCCGGCGGGACGCCCACGCCACGAACAGCAGCCGCACCGACGCCGGCCTCGTCCGCCGCCGACGCTGGAGCGCCCACCCTGTCCGCGCCTCTTCCGGCGCGCGACCGCGAGGAGCAGGTCGTCCCCATGACGATGCTCCGCCGCCGCATCGCCCAACGCTTGGTCGAAGCCCAGCAGACCATGGCGATGCTGACGACCTTCAACGAGGTGGACATGTCGGCGGTGCAGCGGCTGCGGGCCGAGCGCGGGGCCGACTTCGAGAAGAAGTACGAGGTGCGCCTGGGGCTGATGTCGTTCTTTGTGAAGGCCGTGATCGACGCCCTCAAGTCCTGGCCCGCGGTGAACGCGGAGATTCGTGGCACCGACATCGTTTACAAGAACTACTACGACATCGGCATCGCGGTCAGCACCGAGCACGGGCTCGTGGTGCCGGTCGTCCGCGACGCCGAACGGCTGAGCTTCGCCGAGGTGGAGTTGGCGATCGGCGATCTGGCCCGCCGGGCCCGGGAACGGAAGATCACGATCGAGGAGCTTCAGGGAGGGACGTTCACGATTACGAACGGCGGGGTGTTCGGCTCGCTGCTGGCCACGCCGATCATCAACCCGCCGCAGAGCGCGATCCTCGGGCTGCACACGATTCAGGAGCGGCCGGTAGTGCGGGACGGCCAGGTTGTGATCCGTCCGATGATGTACGTGGCGTTGACCTACGACCACCGGATCATCGATGGACGCGAGTCCGTGTCGTTCCTGAAGCGCGTCAAGCAGTGCGTCGAGGACCCGACGCGCATGCTGCTCGAGGCGTAAGACGGCGGGCGGCCGGCGGGGTGCCGCAGAATCGATCAGCGGTGGGTGTACGGGGCGAGCGTGTACGTGTAGGCAATCTCGCCGTTCGGCCCGTCGCCCGGCAGGTAGGCGCGGATGTAGCTCACCGACACCGATTCGGGCGCGACCGTGACGCGCAGGTGCCCCGTGTTATTCACCTTGTCGCCCGCCGCGTAGCCGCCCTGAAGGTAGAAGCCCTGGCTATACGTGGAGTCACCGGGCTGCGGACACGCCTGGTAGATGACGCCGTCGAGTTCCTGTCGTACGAAGACGTGGTCGTGAGCGTGGAAGAGGATCGTCACGCCCGTGTCCGCGAGGAGTTGGTGGATCGGCCGGCCCCAGCCGGGGCGCTTCTCGTCGAACACGTACTCGCCGGTCGGGTCCTCGCCGCCCCATTCGAACGAACCGCAGCCGCCCAGCGCGTGACTGGCCGCTTCGATCCCGCCGCGGCCGTAGGTGTTGACTCCGCCGGTCAGATGGTGCGTAAACACGAACTTGAACGTGGCCGGGCTCCCTTCGAGCGTGTCGCGGAGCCAATCGTACTGCTCGCGGCCGAGGGTCCAGTCCCAGTTGTCGCCGCTGCCGGGCGTGGTGCCGACGCCGTGCGGTTTACGCATGGTATACCAGAACGGATCCAGTACGACGAAGAGGGCGTCGCCCCACTGCCAGGCGTAGTAGTTTTCGCGCAGGCCGACGAATTCCGCGGGCGTGGCATTGCCGCTGTAGAAACCATCCGGGACGGGAAGTGGAAACGTGGACTTGCGGGCGTTGGCGGCCCAGACTGCGAGACTGTCCGCCGTCCCATTCAGCCGCCAGCCCTGCTCGCCCTCGTGGTTCCCGAGCGCGATGTAGAGCGGTGTGGAGTGAGACAGCCGGTCCAGCAGGGCGCGCTGGTCCAGATGCCGCTGCACGGCCTCCTCGAAGTCGAGGGCGTTGCGTCCGGTGTACAGCTCGCTGTTGAAGGTGTCGCCCAGGTCAATGTGGAAATCGGGACCGTCCGCCAACTGGTTCTCCAGGGCCAGCCGGTACAAACCCGGGACGGTCAGGCTCTGCACGTGCGAGTCGGCCTGCACGACGAACGAGAACACGCTGCCCGCCGGCCGCGCCGTGCGAAACGTACGCTCCGGCCCGGTCTCGAAGGTCCGCTGTCCGGGCATCCGGTATCGCAGCCGGTAGAAGTACTGTGTGTCCGGCGCCAGACCGTCCAGAGTAATCGCGATCGGCGTTTCAGCCGGATACAGCCAGACCGGCGTCTCCAACGCAGGCTCCCCAGGTACGACGCCCGCCTCGACGTATGCTTCCAGCGAAAGCAGCGATAGGGCGTGGATCGCGACAGAGTGGTCGGTGGGCCGAGTCAGCAGCTCCTTGCCGATGAAGGTAGAGCGGACGGTGCGGTACAGCTCGAGTACCGGCTGGGCCACTACGCCCGGACAGCTCGGCGCCAAGTCTCGATAGTCGCCGCAGGCCACGTAGTTCACGCCGCCCGACCCGCGGTCTTCAACGACCAGTGCCAATGTCTTGCCGTAGTCGCCGCTGCCCCAGCCGGGCCGGGCCACGATCTCATTGATGATCGGAGCGATGTCGGGGCTGAAGCGGCGGAGCGGCATGCACGTGAGCTCGGCATTCGGCTCCGGCCAGTTTGCCGGCACGTCCCAGGGTGTGGAGGTGCTGGTCTTGGGCAGGTACGAGGGGGGTACGACGTGGAACGGCGCGACGCTGTCCTGGTCGGCGCCGACCACTCGCAAGAGGACGCCCGAGGTGATGACTCCGTCGCCGGTGCCCGGAAGGACCAGACGCGCGTACACGAATCGATCGTTCTGATCGACGTCCGGCAGGCGGAAGCGCACGCCGAGCAGGTACGACAACTTGTCGGCCGCGCCCATCAGGTTGCGGTTGGTCTGCCCGAAGCCGTCGGCGTGCCAGGTCACGTGCCGGACTTCGGTGCCGTCGTCCATATCGCTGCCGAGGTCGACGGACAGGAACTGGGTCCCGGTGAAGAGGGTTTGCAGCTCCGCGAAGTCCAGAAGGTTCACCTGGGCGTCGGCGTTGAAGTCAACGCACTGGCACCCAGGAGGCAGGGACGACTCCGACCCCGCGGAGCACTGTGCGAAGACAGCCACCTCGGCGCTGTCTACAGACCAATCTCCGTCGCAGTCGCCAGACACGGTTGGCACGGTCTGGGCCCCGCAGAACAAGGAGCCCAGACTGCATAACGTGGTGGTCAGCGCCCGAGAACAGACACGCGACATGGCAGCACCCGCCGCGCACCTCTACGCCGACCCGGCAGGCATACGCGCGCTGCCCTCGCGGCACACCCCGCTTGTCCGTCGAGCAGCCCGGGACGTTCCCGAAATGTCCGTGTCGGCCCGGCCCAACTTCCTCGCGCTACGGTGACCGAATTGCTCCGACTCCTCGCCTGAATCACGACAGCGGCGAACTGAGATCCGCCGCCATTCTTGTAGCAGAAACCGCCTGCGCGGTCAACGGGGCCTCGGAGCGATGGCGGCCAATCCGGGTGACCAGACCAGCTCGGTTCGCCCGTCTCGCGCGCTGGGTGTGCCGCCGCCGGTCCCAGGGCCGTGTCGCGACCCGGAGCGCCCTCTGGCTCTACGAGGCCAGGACGGGGTCCGATCGACTTGTCCCGCGATGTCCGACGCGGCCAGAGGGGCTGGCTCAACCGGCTTTTTTCATTGACATATCCGCTCGTGTGTATTACTCTGGACGTACTCAAGCAGCCGCGGCCACGCGGCCGTACCCGTTGGGATTGGTCGCACGTCGGAGTGAGGGAATAGGGTGCGGTGCGGCGGAGGTTTGTGACCCGCCGTAACGCGTGGCCGAGGACGAGAGATGTGGGAGAGGAGACAGAGGACGGGGTCCGTGTCGTGTCCGCGCGGGGTTTGCGGTCCTCAGCCGCACGGCCGGCGGGGCATTTCTCCTTATTGGCAGCAGGGCGGCGGCATCGCACCGGTTTGGCGTGGTCGCAAGGGTGTCGGACGCGAGTGCTTCGGGGCGGGACGCGATGGTTCCGGCGTGGGAGTCAGGCGATGAAAGCGAGTATCGGTCGTTTCGCGACTGTGGTCGGCGTGATCGTGCTGGTGGGCTTCGGTGCGACGGCGGCGCACGCCACGCTCGTCCCGATGGACCTGCCGGAGCTGGCCAACCGGTGCGAGCATGCGGTGGTGGGGACGGTGGTTGCCGTCGAGTCGTATTGGAACGAAGACCAGAGGCGGATTCTCACCGACATTCAGATCGCCGTAGAAGAGGACTTTAAGGGCAATTTGTCCAGCCCGGATGGAAGCCTGGTCCTGACCGAGCTCGGCGGCACGGTCGGCGAGGACACGATGCTGGTCACCCACACGCCGCGGTTCAACGTCGGCGAGCGGGTGCTCGTTTTCACCGAGCGCATGCCGGACGGCCGGCTGATCGTCTTGGGGCGCGACCAGTCCAAGTTCACGCTGACGCCGGCGCCGGGGATTGAGCTGGATGCGGCGGGCCATCGCCTGGACGCCGGACCGGTGGCCGAGGACGGAGCCATCTCATACGTCGCTTCGGGGCACGACGTGGTTGCCGAGGCGCGGGCGCTGATGGTCGAACGCGGCTATACGCCCGTCGAGGTCGGCAGAGATGCGCTTGCGGCCAACGGGGCAGAGGTTGCGAACAGTGCGGCGGGAGACCCGGCCGAGCACATCTACGCCGAGCTGTGCCCTGCCAACTGGTCGGAGGGGGGCATTTACGCCGGACGAGATCCACTCGAGGAAGTCCGTCCGCAGCGTGATGCCTTCGCCAAGCACTTCTCCAACCCGGACGGGAGCGTCACGGCGGTCATCTCGCAGACTCCGGTTCATTATCAGGACGGGCATGGCGCGTGGACGGAGATTCGCACGGACGTCCGGCCGAATGCGGCCGGTGCCCGGGACGGCTACCCGTATGCGATCCTGGAGAACCGCTACCAGCTCTATTTCGGTGCCTCGCTCGACGACGGCTACCTGATTCGCTTTCCCGAGGGGGACTTGAGCCTGGGCACCGCCGGGGAGATGCGGCTGCTCGGGAAAGAGGGCCAGGTGGTGGGTTCCGTCCCCCGGGCCGACGCCACGGGAACCGTAGACGGGAACGTGATCACATTCCCCGGCACCTTCCCTTCGGCCTACGACCGGCTGGTCGTGCGTCGGATCGGGGTCGATCACGACATCGTGCTGACGGAGCGGCCGCGCCTGCCGCGCGGGTCGGCACAGGCCGGCGCGCTGGCGTTCCGCGAGTTCGTGGGGTTGCCCGCCGGCTGGCAGGTGATTCCGAAGTCCGATGAGACGTGCGAATCGTGCGGCCCGGAGGCCGGTCCCGCGCTGGCGTTGATCGACGCCGAAGGAAACGAGGTCGCCCAATTCCGCACGCCGTTCATCCGCGAGGAGATGACCCGCGAGATTCCGCACGACGACCCGGAGAAGGGTGCTCACGTGGAATACCGCGTGGAATCGGTGACCGGTTCGTATCGAGTGGAGCCGGTGGCCGGCGGCGTGTACGTGGAGACGCACGTCCCGCTGGACTGGCTGATGGCGCCGGGCCGCGTTTACCCGGTGATTGTCGACCCGACGGTCAACTGCTATCCCAGCGAAATCGGCGGCTGGACGGGCTTCAACTACAGCTCCTCGGTGTGCTACTGCGGCGACAGCGACTGCGGTGACAATGTCCGCTGGCGCAACGGCACCGGCAACGTCCGCAAGGGCTGGATGTACTTCAACACCGGGTCGATTCCGGACGGGTCGACCATCAGCGACACGGTGCTCTGGTACAACGTATGGGAGCAGAACTGCCCCTACTATTACATGCGCGCCATGGCCGCCTTCACGACCTCGTGCGCCACCCTGTGGACGTACGAGACGACCGGCACGACCTACGTACATAAGAACTCGTGCCCCACCACCGGCTGGAATTCGCACGATCTCGGGGCCACGGCCGACGCGGACCTGCAGGCCCGGCTGGGCAGCGACTACTTCGGAGTGGCCTTTGACGAGTACGAAACGTCCGGCGATTACTACGCCACCGCGTATGGGTACTATGGGAGCAACGACCCATACGTGGTCGTGACCTACACCGCTCCCGCTTTGCCGGGCGATACCTGCGCCACCGCTCAGAACCTCGCCAGCCTCACGAGTCCCTACAGCGACACGACGGCGGGCTACGCGGACGACCGGGGGAACTGCTGGAACGGCAACTCAGGCGGGCCGGACCGGTTCTTCTACTACGACCTGCCCAACTACTACACGATTGACATCTGGCAGTCGTACAACAATTTCGACTCCGTCCACGAAACGCGCCGCGGCGCCACGTGCCCCGGAGACATACAGATCGCCTGCACCGATGACGATGACTACACCCATCACATATGGACGAACACGACCGGCGCGACGCAGCGCGTCTGGTTCATTCTCGACGCCTACAGCACGGGCTCCGGGGCGTTCACGCTGAACTGGACGGTCACGCCGATCAATCCCTGCGACTACGTCACCGCCATCGCAGGCTGCGGGTCGGGCTACACACAGACGTACAACGGCCTCGGCTCGGGCGTGTGGAATGTCAATGCCTGCGGCTACAGTACGCCGGGGATCGAGAAGGTCTACAGCTTCGTCGCACCGTCCACGGGTACTTACAGCATCCAGGTCACCGCGGGCGGCTGCTGGGTCGATTACTTCTGGCGCGCGGCGAGTTGCAGCTCCACCGGCTGGAACTGCATCCAGGACATCTACAGCCCCGGAACCTACGGCGCCATGTCGTGGACCGGGGGCACCACGTACTACATCCTGCTCGATGCGGAGGGGACCTCGAGCTGCACGCACCAGTTCTATATCAACTGTCCCGCCGCGGGCCCGAGCATCAGTGGCGTGTCGCCGGACCACGCTCCGGCAGGGGTGGGCAGTGCCGGCCCCGCGGGCAGCCTGGTAACCGTCACCGGTACGGGTTTTGGCGCGACGAAGCAGAGCACGGACCACATGGTGTTCTGGGGCAGCGGCTCGAACTACTACTACAACGACAGCTACATCGTCTCGTGGACCGACACGCAGATTCAGTGCTACGTCCCCGCGGGGTGCAGCTCCAAGGACTGCGCGGTCTACAAGAACGGCGTCTGGTCGAATTTCGCCACCTTTACCGTGGACTGGTCGTTCTGGTATCGGTGGCAGGACCAATCCTGGATGCCGCTGGAGTACTACATCAACCAGAATGGCTGCGCGGACATCAGCGGGGACGGCGAGTTCGGCGCGGTTCGGGCGGGCCTTCAGACCTGGGAGAACGTCGCCAACACGTACCTGGACCACAGTTACGGCGGCACCACCGCGCTGACGGCCACCAACAATGACGGCTACAACGTCATCTCCTGGACGAACAGCGGCTGGTCGCACGGCTCGGGCGTCATCGGGGTCAGCACCATCTGGCTCAGCGGCGGCAACATCATCGAGACGGATCAGGAGTACAACGATCAGGAATTCACCTTTACGCTCAACGGGCTTGTGGCGGGACAGGTCGATGTGCAGAACGTCGTCACACACGAGAGCGGACACGGGCTCTGCGGTCTAAGCGACCTGTACGGCGTACCCGACCAGAACAAGACCATGTTCGGAACGCTGGATGTCGCGAATGGCGAAGACAAGAAGCGCACGCTGGAACCCGAGGACATCGCCGGCTGTCAGTGGCTTTACCCCCAGACCGGCGCCTTCGCACACGACGCCTGCGCCTCGGCTATCCAGATCTCTTCGCTGCCGGCGTACGTCTCCGGCAAGAACACTCCGCCCTATGCGACCGACGACTACACCGGCAGTACCTGTGACGGACCCTACAAGAACCTGTGGTGGAAGGTGACCGGCACCGGCCACGAGCTGGTGGCGACCACCTGTAGCGCCAATACAACGTTCGACACCGAGATCGCCGTGTTCGATGCGTGCGGCGGCAACCAGATGGCCTGCAATGACGACTACTCCTGCTCCTGGAGCGGCCTGCATTCGACCGTGCGCTGGTGCTCGACCTACGGGCAGACGTACTACATCTCGGTCGGCAGCTACTACTCGTCCTCCACGACCGGCTCATTCGAGTTGTACGTCTACGAGGGCGAGATCACCCCCGCCACGCCGACCGGCGCCTACGCCTCGCCGCTCAGCCGTGTCTGCACGGGCGGCAGCACCCAGCTCGGCTGCAGTGCTCCGGGCGCCGGCGCGGTCGACTGGTATGCCGGCAGTTGCGGCGGCACGTACGTCGGCACCGGCAATCCGCTGACGGTGAGCAACATCACCGCGACGACGACTTACTACGCCCGGGCGCGCAACACCACGAGCGGGTGTTACAGCCCCGGCTGCACGAGCATAACGGTCACCGTCGGCGGGGCCGGCCCGGCCTGCGTCGCCCACGGCCCTGACTGGGGGTGCAGCGATCCAGATTGCTGTCACATCGTCTGCGAGATGGACCCCTACTGCTGCAATAACGAGTGGGACAGCATCTGTGCCGACGAGGCCCAGCAATACTGCACAGCCCTCTTGCCGGCCGCGCCCACGAACGCCGTGGCGAGCCCCGACGCGGTGTGTCCCGGCGCGTCAACCTCCCTGAGTTGCAACGCCCCGGGGGCGCTGGTGGACTGGTACACCGGAGGCTGCGGCAGCTCGTACGTCGGCACCGGGAATCCGCTGACCGTCTATCCCTCGACGGCGAGCACGTACTACGCGCGGGCCCGCGACCCGTCTTCCGAGTGTGCGAGCACCGGCTGTGCCAGCGTCGCCGTCAGTATGAAGACGCTGTCGGGCGACCCGAGTGGCGCGAACGCCGGCCCGCAGGCGATCTGCCCCGGCGAATCATCGACCCTGAGCGTGGTCGGCGGGTCCCTGGGCACGGGGGCGTCCTGGGTCTGGTACGCGGGCAGTTGCGGCGGCACCTACGTCGGCTCGGGCGCGTCGCTCCTCGTCTGGCCCGGGTCGACGACAACGTACTACGTGCGTGCGGAAGGAGACTGCAACGCCACGGATTGCGCGAGCGTTACCGTCACCGTCCTGACCAACTCGACCGCTCCGACGGGGGCTGCGGCCAACCCCGCGGCCATTTGTGCGGGCGATTCGTCAACGCTCGGCGTGCAAGGCGGCGCGCTCGGCTCGGGCGCCTCGTGGGTCTGGTATTCCGGCAGTTGCGGCGGTACGTACGTGGGCACGGGGGCCTCCATCGGCGTCTCGCCCGGCACCACGACTACGTACTACGTGCGCGCCGAGGGCACCTGCAACACAACGGCCTGCGCCAGCGTAACCGTGACGGTCGTCCCATTGCCCGTGGCGCCAACTTCCGCCGGCATTGACCGCGACTGGTTCTGTCCCGGCGACGCCGGCACGATCGCGCTGACGGCCTCCGGCGGCTCCGGCGACACGTTGTACTGGTACACCGGCGGCTGCGGCGGCACGTACCTCGGCACGGGCAGCCCGCT
Organism: Phycisphaerales bacterium; assembly: GCA_022839625.1. Classification (GTDB taxonomy): domain Bacteria; phylum Planctomycetota; class Phycisphaerae; order UBA1845; family Fen-1342; genus JALHJL01. The sequence continues at coordinate 1,966 of JALHJL010000019.1, read as the reverse complement.
CGTCATCGACTCACCTGCCGCGACGACGACCTACTACGTCCGGCGTGAGAATGCGTGTGGCGTGTCGAGTTGCATCACCGTAACAGCCCATGTCGATACGGCCGGGCCGACCTTCACGTCGATCCCGTCGAACGTAACGGTCTACGCCGACGCCGGCTATTGCCACGCGACCGACATCAACATTGGCCAGGCCACGGCCACCGACGATCACAACGGCGTGTCCGGCATCGTGGCGACGCGCAGCGACAGTCTGCCGCTGAGCGATCCATACCCGGTCGGTACGACAACCATCACGTGGACCGCCGCCGACGGCTGCGGCAACGAGACGCACGACTCGACCCAGACCGTCACGGTCCAGCCCTACAACGAGCTGCTCGTGGACGTGCAGCTTCGCGGCGTCAGCACGCCGTCGCTGGTGCGCTGCGTCACGTTCGTTCTTTACGATTGCAGCGGCGGCACGAAGATCGTCGAGGAACTGGTCACGTTCACCGGCGGCCTGGCTGCGAACGTCCCGCTGCTTGTCGATTGCGGCGATTACGATTGCGTCCTGGCCCAGGACGACCTGCACACGCTGGTGCGGCGGTTGGACCGGGGCGCGGGGCTGGAGGTCGCCAACAAGAAGTACGTGGCGAGCTTCACGGGTGCGAGCGCGGATCTCATCAACGGCGACCTCTACGACGACAACCTCGTGGATATCGTCGATTTCGGCGTATACATCGCCGGCTGGGGCACGAACCCAGGGGCCGTGACTTGCGCCACCCCGCCGCCGCACGCCGACATCAACGGCGATTACGCGGTGGACGTTAGCGACTTCAACTACATCTCCGGCAATTTCCTGGCGATCGGCGACAGCGACTGCTGCGTCCTCGCCCTCGGCGAGCCGCGGACTTCAGTCACGGTCCAGGAGCTGCGGCAGATGGGGCTGGGCTACGCCGCCCGCGGCGATTTGAACTACGACGGGGTGATCGACTTGACCGACGTGGAGCTGTTCCTGAACGGCGTCGTTCCCCCGGACTTGAAGGAGGTGGAGCCGGCCGACGTGGCGCCCGGCGCCGGGCCGGGGCAAAGGAGAGCGGAGTAGCGCGGAGTGGGAACGAACCTTCCGCCGGCTTACGGACGTGTCCGCCGAGCGCGGCACGAACAACGGTGTTTTGCGACAGGCCCGGGAGCGGCTCCCGGTCCACAAAACTGAGGGCACGTGGGTTGTTAGTTCGGTAAGCGAGAGAAGGAGAACGTAATGCGAACGTGTACAATTGGCACGATCATTTTTCTGTTAGCCTCCGCCGCCTGTGCTACGGCGGACAATCCGGTCCTGACGCTGAGTACGGGGGTGACCACGTGCTTCACCGTCGAGAACGGAGATGTCGTCGTTGACATCAACCTGACTCAGGAAACGCCGACCGATGAGATCCTCGGCGGGCAGTTCTTCCTGACGTACGACAGCACTAAGCTGTTGCTCGTCAGCGTTGTGCCCGGCGAAGCCCCGTTCACACGACAAATCTACAGCGACACGAGCGTTACCGGACAGATCGACTACGCGGTCGGTATTCCCGATGGCTCGGCCGGCTATGACGGGACCGGTCCGGTCCGCATGGCGCGGATCACGTTCGCCGCTGCGGCCCAGGCTTGCAGCGTCGCGGACCTGGTCACGTTCCGCACGACCGCTCCCTACGTGACTCGTCTGACCAAGAAGGTGGGCAACACCTCCGAGCCCGTGTATCCGGCCCTAGACGACCTGGGCGCGATCACCATTGACTGGACACCTCCCACCATCACTTGTCCGGGCAACGTATCCCAGACCGCCGACTCGGGCGTGTGCTATGCGACCGGCGTCGCCTTGGGTACGCCTACCACCGGCGACAACTGTGGCGTGGCCAGCGTGGTCAACGATGCTCCGGCGCAGTTCCCGGTGGGCGATACCATCGTGACCTGGACGGTGACCGACATCTGCGGCAACGATGCCACC
>JALHJL010000129.1 GCA_022839625.1 Phycisphaerales bacterium | reverse complement strand
TTTCATCGGGCGATGGGCCGGCTTCAGTCAGCACCGCCGGCGGGCAAACGAAGTACCGGCACGTCGCCGTGACCGCGCACGGACACAATCTATTTGATTGTTTTTTTTTGAGTTATATTTCCATTGCGTGTTTGCTGCGGTGAACGCGCGGGGTGGCCGGCGGGGAGTGGGTAATCTGGCGCCTCGCGCCGTGCGGCTGTATGTGCACCAGGCGAAGTCGCATATCATGCAGTGGGAGCGCGTCATGAAGATCCGTGCTACTCTCGTCGTGCTGCTTGGCCTCGGAGCCATCTCTGCGTCCGCTGGTGCACCTGACGGGCAATCAGCGAAGGTCGCGGCGCCTGACGGGGCTGCCGCGATCGCCAAGGCGGGTCCCACGGACGGGGGCCGGCTCCGCGACTCAGGACCAAGTGCCCTGATTTTCTACTCAGGCGAAACCGGGCTGCTGCAAACGCGCAGCGACTGGCTGGATCACTTTGCGACTTGCGACACACAGATTACAGAAACCGACTCGGCGGCGTCGTTCGAGTCGCTGTATCGGTCTCAGCGTTACACGTACGTCGTGGCCATCACTAACGACGTGGCCCGTATCACGTCCTGGAAGGCAGACGTTCCGTCGGCGTCCGCGTTCGCTGCCAATTGGATGGACAACGATGCCATCGCCATGCTCATACGAGTCAACCGCACGTGCGGCGAGTGCCCCAGCCCCATGCCACCTCCGCAGCCCAGCGAAATCGTTGAACCGGCGACGGACATGCCTTGGTGGGGCGGTATCAAGGATTGGCTGAAACGAGTTCTTCCATGCGTGCAGGGCTGCATGGCCAAGTTCATCGCGGCGTTGCCCGACGACATCGAAATGGAAGTCAGTATCAAGGTTAGTACTACGCCTCCCAACGTTGAGGTTACGACCACGCTGAAAGGCAACTCCGGGCAGATCAAGAAGGTGATCCACGCCTCCACGGACCTGGTCGCCTGCATGGCAGGCTGTTTGTGAACGGGCGATTGCCGGGCGGCTTGGCGCACAGGCGCTTCGCCCATGGCGGAGATGCCTTGGATACCCGTTGAGAAAGGGGGCTGGTTCCGCACCAGCGGGCTTTCGCGGCAGCGCTGCGTGGGTCTCTCGCGGGGCCTGTACCGTTTCGCAGCGGACTGCCGGAGCTGGTGGGGTCTGGGCTGCGTGGCGTTCTTCGCGGGCTGCTATTACATTGGTCACCGAGTGTGCAGCAACAATTTCAATTACGACCTGCAAAACGCGTATCTCGATTACGAGAACGCTGTCATTGGCTGCAACACGCTGCCGCCATGTCCGGCTTG
>JALHJL010000088.1 GCA_022839625.1 Phycisphaerales bacterium | reverse complement strand
ACCGCAGTCGCCTGCGCCCACGCTCGCGGCGCCCTTACTTGATCCGTGACACACGCTACCGCGCTGTCCCATCCGAACCGTCCAGCCCACCGCCAGTCACTCGCCGGCTTCCCGACCCTGCCCAACCGGCTGCAACGCAACCGGCTCCGTTCCGCGGCCACGGAATTGCGGCCGCTCCACCGACCGCTAGAATGCCAACCCGTGAATACGCTATTTTGGGAGACCACGCCGATGACAACCCGCGGCTTCGTTTTTGTGCTGGCGCTCGCGCTTCTTCACGCCGCCCCCCTCCAGGCCCAGCCGGCCCCCGCCGACCTCTCGGCGATTCGCGCAAAGACCGACCTCACGGACGAAGATCGCGCGCAGATTCGTGCCTACGTCGAACAGCGCGTCAGCCAGGCCGGCGACGCCGATGCCGCCGTTGCCCGCCGGGCGGCCGATGAGCTCCGCGCCGCCTTCGACGGCAGCGACTCATTCAAGCGGACGTATGCCGCCATGTGCCTCGAAGCGGTCAGCGCCGCCTACCGGAGGGTCGGCCCGCTTCCCGCGACACGGCTTCTGGCCATCGTCAATGCGTTTGGTCTCGTGGAGGCGCACCCGCTGTTCCTGGAGGCCTTGCAAGACGAGCGGGTCGGCGTGCGCGCGGCCGGCGCAATCGGGCTGCAAACCCTGCGCGCCCAACTTAGCGCGGCCGGTCGGGAGGTCTTCCTCAGAGCTTTGGACGGTCTGAAGGAAGCGGGCAAGCGCGAGAAGTCGCGCGGCGTGCTGAAGGCAATCTACGCGGCGTTGAACTACTTCGAATCGCCCGTGCCCGACATGCGGGCCGGCATCGCGGCCTTGCTCGAGGTGTTGGAGAGCCGCGCCCGGCAGTACGCCGGCGACACCGCCGCGGGTATCGGCGCCGACGACGCGGGCCTGCGCATCGCGCAGTCCGCCGTGAGGAACATGGACGATGGTGAGCGACAGCGGCTGACGGTCGTTGTCGCCGCGTTGACCAAGGGCGCCCTCGAGCGGTACTTGTCGCCCGCCATGCAGTGGGCGGAGCTGCGCGAGGACGAAGCCGTCGGCGAGCTGGTGGAGATCCGCAACGGCCTGGAACGCTTGATCCTGGCCGGCGAGGAGCTGCTGGCGACGTTGCTGAAGCCGGAGCGAGCGCCGGCGGTGGCGGACAACATGCGGAAGCTGAACACGGACGGCATGGAGAGCGAGTGGAAGAAGTGGGTCCCGCTGTTGCAGCAGGCGGTCAACCAGGACTTCACGCTGGGGGAACCGGGCGGCGGAGAGTAAACGGGCAACCGAGGTCCCGGGCCCCGGTGCCGTGCAGCGCACGCCTGGCGCGCCGCGGACCTTCGCATGTACGGCGGCCGCCCCTCGGCGTCAGCGCTGGTAGTACCCCGCGTTCCGCGCGATGAACTCCTCCAGCTCATCGGGGAGATCATCCTCGTTGAAGATGGCGTTCACCGGGCATTCGTCCACACACAGGCCGCAGTCGATGCACGTCTCCGGATCGATGAAGAGCATCTCGGCGCTGGCGAACTCCGGCTCGTCCTTGCGCGGGTGAATGCAGTCCACCGGGCAGACTTCCACACAACTGCCGTCCTTGACGCCAATGCAGGCTTGCGTGATATAGTGCGGCACGCGTCGGCTCCTTTCGGTCGAGTCTACGCGGGTTTGGCTCGTGCAGCGCCCGAACGTTCTCGCGATTATAGATGCCGCGCAGCGGGCGGCAAGGAAGCGGCCCTATGCCCCGCAAGCTCACCTGGACGGACGCCGAAGACATCGCTCTCCTCCTGTGCGAGCAACACGCCGGCGTCGATCCACTCACCGTGCGTTTCACGGACCTGCATCGTTGGGTCTGCGCACTCCCGGAGTTCGATGATGATCCAGGGGCCTCCAACGAGGGCAGACTGGAGGCAATCCAGATGGCGTGGCTCGACGAGTATCGCGCCGCCGGTCAATGAGCCGACCGGCGTGCCCGGGCGCCCGCAAAGGCGCAGGCGCGGCGCGGTCTGACGGCCACCCTTGCTCGCACCGGACCGCACGGACGTAATGGGCCCGGCTTGTGGCCGGTATGCACATTCAACGGCCACTTCCGGGCCAGTATAATTGGGCATCGACGGTTCGGCTGCCGGGCACGGCGGCGCGTCCGCAAGGAGTGACAGCTTATGACCCGCCTGCTCACGTTAGCGGTGATCCTGATACCCCTGGTTCCGGCCGGCCCCCTCGGTTGTCCGCCGGCCGATCTGCCGCCGGAAGAGCCCGAGCCCACCGAGCGCGCCGTGTTGACCACGACGGCCACGGGACCGGCGCTCGCGGGCGTGGGACAAGTGGTTACGCTGGCGGCAACGGTCGAGCCCCGCCCCGACAGCGGCACGATCAGTTATGCCTGGGCACAGATTGCCGGTCGGGGCGTAGCGCTTGCCGACGCCGAGTCGGCGACGGCGAGCTTCCGGGCACCGTCTCTGCCGGCCGCCCAGATCCTGCGGTTCATCGTGACCACCCGCGACGACGCCGGCGCGGTCGGTCGTGCTGAGGTGGCCGTAAGGGTAACCGCGGACCCCAGCTACGGTGAGCCCACCACCGAGCCCACGCGGCCCACCGCGGACGCGGGCACGGATCAATGGGCCCTCAGCGGCGAGGCGGTCTCGCTGGACGGCTCGAAGAGCACCGGCCAGGGTCTGACCTATCGCTGGCGCCAGGTGTCCGGGACCGCTGTAACGTTCGCCGATCCGATGGGCGCGCAGGTCACCTTCACCGCCCCGGCCTTCCATGCCGACAGTAACAACCTTCTGCTGTTCGAACTGACCGTCACGGATGCCATTGGGCGCCAGGTCACGGACCGCACCCAGGTCAAAGTCGGCAGTGCGGCCCTCAGCGATCGGCGGGTGCGAATCGAGACGTCGCTGGGCGACATCACGCTCGAGTTGGACCGGGAGAAAGCGCCCGTCACGGTCGGCAATTTCCTCTGGTACATCGACGACGGCTTCTTCGACGGCACGCTCATCCACCGCGTCATCGCAAACTTCGTCATCCAGGGTGGCGGTTACCTGCCCGATCTGACGGAGAAGAAGGTGCGGGCCCCGATCGTCAACGAAGCCGATAACGGCCTCTCGAACGTACGCGGCACGATCGCCATGGCCCGCACCAACGACCCGAATTCCGCCACGTCCCAGTTCTTCATCAACGTCAAGGACAACATCGCCGGCGGCGACGGGCTGAGCGACCTCGATCCGGGCGGTGTATCCGCCGAAGGCTACGCGGTATTCGGGCACGTAACCGACGGCATGGACGTGGTCGATGCGATCGCGGCCGTGGAAACCGGGTCGCGCGACGGCTTCAGCGACGTGCCGGTCGAGGACGTGACCGTAACTACCATCCGCCGACTGCCCGCCGGCAGTTGAGCTCCGCGGCGATCGTGCGCGGCGTTCAGGAGTAGCGCACCCAGCGGGCCAGTTCCGTCAGCGTCGGCGGTTTGCCGTACATCAGCACGCCGACGCGGAAGACCTTGCCGGCCACCCACATCGCCGCGAACACGCTCACCCACAGCAGTGCCAGCGTACTGGCCAGTTGCCAGAGCGGCGTGTAGGGGTCGGCACAAATCCTCAGCACCATCACCATCGGCGTCACGGGCGGCACATAGCTGAGAGCCACGCTGAACGGGGATTGCGGGTGCTCCGCGATGTAGTACCAGAAGATCATCGGCACGATCGTGATCAGCGACAGCGGGAAGACCATGCTCTGGGCCTCCTTCAGCTCGTTGCACGCCGAGCCGATGGCGGCCAGCAGCGAGGACAGCAGCAGGAAACCCGGCAGGAAGTACAGCAGCGCCATCAGCAGGCGGTAGCCGGTCACCAGCTCCGCGACGTGGTACTTCTGGGCGCTGGCGAACCCTACGCCGCCCCACACGCTCACCAGCAGGCAGCCGACTGCCACCATGCCCACGATCTTGCCCGTCAGGAGCTGCATCGGGCTGACCGCCGAGAGCAGCACCTCGATCACCCGCGAACCCTTCTCCTCGATCAGCGTCGTCAGCAACCCCTGGCCGATCCCGAACGTCCCCATGAACAGCAGGAACATGAACGCGAAGGGCGTCATCATGCGGGCGAACCGTTCGCTGGCGACCGGCTGCCCGGTGCGGCCGTCCAGCTCCCGGATCGGTATCGGCCGGCTTTGCACCTGGACGATCCGCTCCGGATCGAGACCGGCCTCGCGCAACCGTGCCGCGGTGACCGCTTCGTGGATCATGTCCTCCAGACCGCGGCCAACTTGCAGCGAGTCGTCCTTCCGCGCCAGGGTGCCGCCGCCGTTGCCGCTGACGGCGTCCTCCGAGAGGACCAGGTACGCATACAGCGTGCCGTCGCGGACGCGCCGGGCCAGCTCCTCCACGGGCGTCTCCGGCACCGCCGCTTCCAACTCGAACGGCTGGTTGGGCCGCTCGGCGTTGTGCGCGGCGATGCGTTCGCTCAGATCGGATAGGACGGCCCCGCTGTGGTCCAGGACCGCGAGCCGCCGCAGGGGAATCTCCTCGCGGGCGCTTTGCTTCTGAAGGAGTCCGCCACCGAGCATGGCACCGACGATGATGCCCGGCATCAACACTACGCTGAGCACAAAGGCCTTCGTGCGGACCGTCGCCAGGAACTCCCGCCGCGCGACCGCCAGAATCTTGTCCATCCGTATGCTCCGTGCACGCAAAGGCCGCTGATACTGCCTGTCAAACCCCTCCCCCTTTTAGGGGGAGGGCGGGGTGCGGGTTCCTGGGTCGGCGGTTCGACCCTCCCCCTACCCCCTCCCTAAGAGGGAGGAGGATGCGGCTCGGCGCCTCCAGCCGCTCCGTCGCCGCCGACGAGCTTCACGAACACCTCCTGAAGGTCGGGCCGTTGCACCTCGAAACGGACGACCCGTGTCATCCGCAGCGCGTGTTCCAAAACGGCGGTGGGGTCAACGTGGTCGGCGAGCTCGAGCCGGGCGTGCCCGGCGGTAATCCGCGCGTTGGTCACCCCGTCCAGATGCGCCAGGGCGTCCAGCGCACCGTCGCCATCCAGAACCACGATGCGCGTGGCGAAGCGCCCGCGGACCTCGTTCACCGTGCCCTCGATGACCTTCCGCCCGCGGTTAATCAGCACGATACGGTCGCACATCCGCTCCGCCTGGTTCATCTGGTGCGTCGAGAACACGACGGTCGAGCCGGCCTGCCGCAGCTCCGCGAGCAGCCGCTCCAGCAGATCGACGTTCAGCGGATCGAGCCCCGAGAACGGCTCGTCCAGAATGACCAGCTCCGGCCGGTGCAGGACCGCGCTGATGAACTGGAGCTTCTGGGACATCCCCTTGGAGAGCGCTTCGACCCGCTTGTTCCGCCAGTCCCGCAGGCCGATGCGCTCGAGCCCTTCGTCGATGCGCTCCCGCAGGACCGGCCCCCGCAGCCCCTTGAGCCGCCCGAAGTAGGTCAGCGTCTCCTGCACCGTCATCTTGCGGTACAGGCCGCGCTCCTCGGGCAGGTAGCCGATCCGGTCCTTCACCTCCGACGCCCGCGGGTGGCCCAAAACCTCGATCCGCCCGGCGTCCGGGTAGATGATGCTCATGACCATCCGGATGGTCGTCGTCTTGCCGGCTCCGTTCGGCCCGAGGAAGCCGAGCACCTGCCCGGCGGGCAAGCGCAGGCCGAAGTCGTCCACGGCCGTGAACTGGCCGAAACGCTTGGTCACGCCTTCGAGTACGAGCGCATCATTCATGCGGCCAGACTCCGTCGCCGCGGTTCAGAACGCAGATCCCGGCGGGCCGGGACAGCGGGCGCGAGCCGCTCCGGGGGCCGCCTGTCGCCGGGTGCGCCGCGCGGCGTCGCCCATTGGCGCGCGACGACATAGATTATGCCCGCCCGCGATCCCGCGTGGAATGCGAGTTTGTCGATAGTTGTGGCGCGGCCTTCCTGCGGGCCGCAGTTCGTGCGCGCTGACAGGAAACCGGACTGGCCAGCGGATCGTCCGGGGGGTAACTTCCACCTGTACCGCTCGCTCTGCTCGGGGCGCTTGTGTCCGGCGGTTCGATGGACGCCGGCGGCTCGGGCCGGACGGCCCATTGGAGAAACGGCATGAACCGCGCTCTCTGGTCCGGCTTCCTGGTCCTCAGCCTGGGACTCCCCCGCGTCACGCCGGCCCAGGAACCCCTTCCGCCGGCCGCCGATGTGAAGCTGGTCATCGGCTTCTCGCAGTGTACTGTCAAGGAGCCCTGGCGCGTCGAGTTCAACCGCCGGCTCAAGGAGCACGCCGAAAGGAACTACCCTAACGTCCAGCTCGACATGCTCGACGCGGATGACAAGACCGAGAAGCAGGTCGGCGACGTCAAGACGTTCATCCGCCGCGGCGTGGATGCCATCCTCATTAGCCCGAAGGAGGCGGCCGGCCTGACCGGCGTGGTCAAAGAGGCGACCGAGGCCGGCATTCCGGTCGTCGTGCTCGACCGCGACGTGAACTACAAGGACTACGCGTGCTTCGTCGGCGGCGATAACAGGGTCATCGGCCGGGCCGCGGGCAAGGTCGTGGTTGAGATGCTCGGCGGACCGGGAAAGGCCAAGGGCGTCATCTACGAAATCTGCGGCGGCCTCGCCTCGACACCCGGACAGGAACGCCGCGACGGCTTCCACGAGGTCGTGGACAAGGAGCCGGGGCTCAAGGTGCTGGGCGGACTGGATTGCGACTGGAAGAAGGACAAGGCGCACTCGGTGATGCAGGACGCGCTGAAGGCCAACCCGCAGATCGACCTCGTCTACGCTCACAATGACCCGATGGCGCACGGCGCCTACCTGGCGGCGAAAGCGGCCGGTCGCGAAGCCGAGATCAAGTTCATCGGCATCGACGCGCTGCCGGACGAGGGCGTGCGCTGGGTCAAGACCGGCGAGCTGACCGCCAGCCTGCTCTACCCCACGCCCGGCGAGGCCGGGCTCGACCTGGCGATGAAGATTCTCCGCGGCGAGCAGGTCGAGAAGCGCGTGACGCTGCCGACGCGGGTGTTCACGAAAGCGAACGTCGACCAAGGCGGCGAAGAGGTGCGGCTCGACAAGTAGCGGCCGGTCTGCCGTGGTGGCCCGTCGCGCCGGCATCGCAACTCGCGACATGCATCGCCCGCGCCGGTAGAATAGTGTGGGCTTGGAGGCGAGTTGCATGGGCTACACGGTGATCCTGGAACGCGAAGCGGACGGTGGGTATGTGGTGACGGTCCCGGCCTTGCCGGGTTGCGTCAGTCAGGGTGGCACGCGCGACGAGGCCCAGCGGAACATCCGCGAAGCGATCGAGCTGTATATCGAGGACTGCCGCGACGCCGGCGACCCCGTACCCGAGGAAGCCGGACGCGAGTACATCGATATCCGCGTCGGTGCCTGATGGCCAAGCTCCCCGCCGATCTGTCCGGCTGCGAGGTGCGGACCGCCCTGGAACGGGCCGGTTTCGTGTTCCGGCGGCAACGCGGCAGCCACTTGGTTCTTCGGCGCGAGGCCCCCCACGCACGCGTCATAGTCCTGGACCACAAGATCATCCGCGTTGGAACTCTGCGTCACATTCTCCACGATGCGGGACTGTCCCCAGAGGAGTTCCTCAGGCTCCTCGGCCGCGACTGAGCAAGTTCCATATGCCGAAAACCGCCGGCCCGCGCGTCTTCATCTCCGTCGCCGAGGAATCGGCCGACGTCCACGCCGCAGCGTTGGTGCGCGCGGCACGCGAGCGTTTGCCCGGCGTGACGTTCTACGGCCTCACCGGGCCGCGCCTGCGCGAGCTGGGCGTCGAGACCGTCTACGACTTCACGTCGCACGCGGCCATGCTCGGCGGTGTGCTCGGCGTGCTTGGCCGCGCGCAGCAGGCCGTCAAGGCCGTGGAACGCGCTTGGCGCCTGCGCCGCCCGGACCTGGTCGTGCTCCTCGATTCGCCTGAATTGCACCTGGGGACCCCCGAGCTGGGGATTCCCGGTCTGGCCGCGCGGGCCAAACGGCTCGGCCTCCCTGTTCTGTACTACATCGCCCCGCAGACCTGGGCCGCGCGGCCATGGCGTCAGCGCTGGATCAGGCGCGACATCGATCGCCTCGCGTGCATCCTGCCGTTCGAGGAAAAGCACTTTCAGCGCGCCGCCCATCCGAGCCCCGAGCACCAGCGAGCGGGCCCGATCCGAGCCCCGAGTGCCGGCGAGCGGGCCCCATCCGAGCCCCGAGCGCCAGCGAGCGGGCCCGATCCAAGCCCCGAGCGCCAGCGAGCGGGCCTCGACGCGAGCCCCCCCTTCCAGCCACGGAGCACCGCAGCAGGGATCGACGGGTCGGGGGATCGAGGGATCGAGGGATCCAGGGATCGAGGGATCAAGGGATCTAGGGATCGCGGAATCAAGGGCTTCCGCGCCGAATTCGTCGGCCACCCGCTGTTCGAGACGCTGCGTCAGGAACGGCCGATCCCGGAAACCGTTGAGTTCCTCAAGCTCCGCGCCGCCGGCCGGCCGATCGTCGCGCTGCTGCCGGGTTCTCGTCAGCACGTCATCGAGACGATGTTGCCGCTGCAACTCGACGTAATCCGCCGACTGCGGGCCGCTGGCCATGACGTATACGCGGCCATCTCTTGCGTCTCCGATGTACGGCGCGAACAAATCCGCGCGCTGCTGCACGATTTGCTCGTGCGAGAATCTGCCCCGCTCGTGCGAGAATCTGCCCCGCTGGTGCGAGAATCCCTTCTCGCACCCAGTTCCGCCCCGCTGGGGCGAGAATCTGCCCCGCTGGTACGAGAATCTGCCCCGCTGGTGCGAGAATCCCTTCTCGCACCCAGTCCCGCCCCGCTGGTGCGAGAATCTGCCCCGCTGGTGCGAGAATCCCTTCTCGCACCCGATCCGACGGGAATCCCTTCCCGCGCGGAGCCGGATCGCAGTCCGGCGGAATTCGG
>JALHJL010000087.1 GCA_022839625.1 Phycisphaerales bacterium | reverse complement strand
CCGAGGTGTCATGCGGCCGGCGTGCCCGAGGAGCACCGTGCTCGGCGCAGGAGCATAGCACCAGGAAACGTGGCCGCCGGATGGCGGAATGGCCCTGCACTCCGCGGGGTGACGAACTGTCCCCCAACGCCAACTGCGCCGGCTCGCACGTCTCCAACGCGCTCATCGGCACCAGCCGCCCCCCCTTCAAATCGTTGGCTGTTAAACGCCCGGCAGCCAGTGCTCTGACTCTCGCCAGCGGAGAAGTTTCGTATTAGGGTTTCGTTCGGGGAGATACGAAGCCCACCTCAAAACGAGGTGGGCTTTTTCGTTGGAGAGCGCCGCCGCGCGCAACGACTCGCCGTAACGCAAGTTGTGGCAGTCGCTTACGAACGCGACCGCGCGCTCTGCCACGCCACGTTGTTAACCGATCTGAGAGTCTGTTCGGTTCGTTTTAGCATAGCTCTCAGACTCTCTGAACCGCTCTCGGGGCCCTGGTTAACACACGCGTTCGGAACCGAGAGCCAACGCCGGGAGTTCGATACGTGGTTCGTAAGTTGTTTCGTTGCAGTACCTTGGGACCAATCGACGGAACTCTCTCGCCGGGGCCGAGAGCGAGCGCGCGAGAGCGCCGCGACGTGCGACCCTAACATCGGCGCAAATGATTAAAATTACACGGCTTACGATTTAGCGACGATTCGAGCGCGAATGCTTGACCGCGGCGGAATATACCATAGTATATATCAGAAGGAGGTCGCCATGGATACGGCCAAGCTCTTTACCAATGGACGCAGCCAGGCGGTGCGGCTGCCGAAGGAGTACCGCTTCGACGAAGATGAGGTCTTCATCACCAAGGTCGACGACATGGTGATCCTGTACCCGCGTCGAAAGGGCTGGGATCTGCTCGCGAGGGGCATCGAGCGTTTCACCGAGGACTTCATGGACGAACGTGACCAGCCCGCCCACGCCGACGAGCGCGAAAGCCTGTGATCCGCTTCCTGCTCGACACGAGCATCTGCATCGAGCTGATCCGCGGTCGGGCGCCGGCGGTCGTGGGTCGCCTTCGAAGTCGCAAGATCGGGACGATCGGCATTTCCGCCGTCACGCTGGCCGAGTTGCGGTACGGCGTAGCCAAGAGCAGCGACCCGGCGCGAAACACCGTGGCGCTCGCGCATTTCTGCGCGCCGCTGGAGATCTGCGCGTTCGATCATGGCGCCGCGGCGACGTACGGCGACGTCCGTGCCGACGTCGAGCGGGCCGGCACGCCAATCGGCCCGCTCGACACGCTGATTGCCGCCCACGCGGTCGCGCTCGAGGCCACCGTCGTCACAAACAATGAACGCGAGTTTCGCCGCGTGCCCGGCCTACGCGTGGAGAACTGGACGAAGAGCTGAAGCGCCGCCTCGATGCGGCAGCGCCGGTTGGGCGGTTATTCGGGCGGTCGGTGGTCCGCCAACTGCCAGCCGCCGGTGATCTCGAATTTCCAGTGATCTTTGAAGAGCCAGGTCTGCTCCATCACCTCGGCGGGCGAGCGCTGCTCGCGCTGGCCGTCGCGCCAATCCTCTCGATCCAGCGTGCCGATGGGCGTGTAGTCGCTGCGCTCGATCGCGCCGCGCTGGTCGCCGAGCATGCCCAACAGCAGCGGTTCGATCTCCGACTGCCGCGCGATCACGAGTTCGCAAGCGGGACAGAAGCGACACGTCTTGTTGAGCACGCAGATCGTGTGCGGCTCGACGTGGACGACGAGTGGCAACTTCCGCTGTTTCGTCTTCGCATCGCACTCGGGGCAGCGCGTGAACGCCATGCCCGCGTACGGGCTGAGGAAGAAGAAATACCGGGCGCGCTGCGGGGCAGTCATATCAACTCGAAGAAGCTTTCGCAGCCGAGATACTTCACGTATTTCGCAACAGCGGTGGTGAGCGGCAGGCTGTCAAGCGCGTGCCAGCCGCCATCGCCGCGGTAGGTCATTCGTGCGACCTCGAACACCCGGTTCTTTCGATCGACCAGCTTGAAGCGCAAGGCGGGAGTGTAGCGCACCGTGCCCTCAAACTGCTGCCGCAGAGCTTCTTGTCGCTCGCGGATGTACTGATCCACGACCTCCTCGCCAAACCGCTCGCGCACCATCGCTTCGACCCGCGCGCCGATTCCTGCGGGCATCGTCTTGAGCGGGTTGAACTCGGCCGCGAGGGCCGCCGGATTGCGGTCGGGTTCGAAGACCGTGATGTGGAGGCCTTGGATCTCAAGCCGGTAGTCGCTGAGGTCGTGTTGCTTGAGGCCGTAGCTGACGATGGCCTCCTCTTCGGGGCTGATGTGACGAACACGCGTGCGCCGGACCGACGCCTGACCGTTGACGCTCTCCACCACCTCGTACCCGTGCGGCAGCTCGGCGAGCGCGCCTTCCTTTGTTCGTTTCAGCGTGTAGCGGGTGGTCCCGTCGCGCACGGCGCGGCCGTGCAGGTAGTAGCTCGCGCCCTTTCGGTTGATGTACTCGAACGCACGCATGTTCATGTCGCCTTCACGGCGTCGTATAATCGGGGTCGTCACCGCCTGGGTCAATGATCACAACCAGGCGCAGACGGCGACGCGAACGTGCGATAACTCGAGGGGCGGTGCGCCGCGAGGGCGAGCACGCTGGCTGGCCGGGCGAACTGCGGCACAGCTCGCGAACGGTGCGTCAACGCGTCCGCAGGAGCAGGAGCCTGGATGTGGCCAGAGATAGTCGCCCAAAGTTGTCGGGGATCGTGAAGGAACTCGCTGAATCCGTGTTTCGCGATCCGCGAGCCGTCCCATCAGCCGCAGCCGCGCACATGGCGCTGCTGCTGGTGCATGTCGCGTGGAACCGCGCGCTGGGGCAGCCGCTGCCGGAAGCCCAATACCGACCGATGCTGGAAGTGTTGGAGCAGACGAACCCTGAGCTGTGGAACGAACTGGCGGACAGCAACGTCGAACGGATGATCGATCATTTGGAGGCGCTGAAACGGGCACGATATCCACAGGACGATCGCGTGATCCAGGTCTGCGGGATGCGCGGCGGCAACGTGCACGTGGAATGGTATGACGGCAAGGACGTGCGTGACGCCGACGCGATCGCGACTCAGCACTTAACGCGGGCTCTGGAGCTCGTCATGAGCGGCGACGATGCGGAGGCGGTGAAGCACCTCTGTCAAACGGCCGGCATGTCGCCGAAGGAGGCCAGGCGGCAGATTGGCAAGCTGCGTGAGGTGCTGCGTGGCCCACGGCCGTGACTGACCGCCGACGGTTCCGGGACAGATGCAACGCGACATCGTGGATCGCCCTGAACCGCGGACGACGAGATGCCGGACAGCAGCAACAGCATCCGCTACGCCATCTACACGCGCCAGTCGGCGGACACGCCGGCGGACTTCTCGTCGTGCGACGCGCAGTTTGCCGTGTGCAGCGACTTCGCGAAAGAAACCGGCGAGCCCGGGCTTACCTGGTGCGGGCAGCACTTCGACGATCAGGGCTATTCGGGCGCTACGCTGGAGCGGCCCGGCCTCCGCCGCCTGCGGAAGGTAATCGACCTCGGTGGCGTGCAGCGCGTGTACGCGGTCGCGCTCGACCGCCTTTCACGCTGGCTGCAGGACATGACCGTTCTGCTTGAGGAATTCGATCGTTGCGGCGTAGAAGTGCGCTTCGTCCACCAGCCTGAGTACGGTCAGACGGCGGAGAGCCGCTTCCTGCGGCATATCCTCGCGTCGTTCGCCGAGTTTGAGCGCGAGATGATCGCGTCACGCATCGCGGAGGCGCGGATTTATCTGAAGCAGCACGGTCGGCGCCTTGCCGGGCCCGTGCCGTTCGGATACGACGCCGATCCCGAAACAAAGCAGCTCGTGCCGAATCCACGCGAGGCCCGCCGCGTCCGCGCGATGTTCAAGCGCGCAGCCGCCGGCCAGGTGCCCGACGAGATCGCCCGGCGGGTCAATCACCTTGGCTGGCGCACGAAACAGTGGGTATCGCGACGATCAGGCAAGACGATCGGTGGCGGTCGTTGGACGGCACGGCGTGTGCTTGCCGTACTGCGCAATCCCGTCTACGTCGGTCGGTTTGCGGAAGGTGATGGGACGCGGCCCGGTTGCCATGACGGGATCGTCCCGCCGGAGATGTTCGAGGATGTCCAGTTGCTGCTCGACCAACGGCGTACCGCCCGATCCGACGCCGGTCGGCACCGGCACGACTTCTCCCTGCGCGGCAAAGTCGTCTGCCCGAAGTGCCGCCGCCCGCTGGCGACTTATATGGTCAGCCGCCGGTTGTCGAAGGTTTCCGCCGTCATCTATCGGTATTACCGTTGTCGCTCAACGGCTGGCGGTCGCCCGCCGTGCCGCGGCGTGCAGTACCCGGCCGGCGAGGTCGAGCGCTTCGTCCGCGACCTGTTAACCCAGCCGGCCACATGGCGGCAGATCGCCGACGACCAAGTGGCCGTGCAGCCCGGCCACGCCGAGGCGCTGCGGGGCATCTGGTGTGGGCTCCACGAGGTGACGCAGGATCGACTGCTGCCGGCAATCATCGATCGGGTCGAATATCGCCGGCGAAACACGGTGGCGCGAGTGACACTCAATTCGCAAGTTGCCGGAATCGTAAATGGTTACCGCAAAGCGACTTAGTGCAGCGTATGTGTGAACTGGGCGGTCCCGTTGAGTCAGCGCTGTTTTGAGATACGACGGTCCGTCTCAAACTGAGGCGGACCTGTTTGTTTACAGGGGGCGAGCGGTGGGCCAACCGGCCGCCGGCGGCTATATCTCGTTGCTGGCAAAGGGTTACGGCGATTTCGCCCGGCTCGGGCGGCGCTCTCGGTTTTGATGAGGCGACACGGGGGCCGGCGCCGAACGGGCCGTTTTCGGGGCCGATCCGTGCCCAACTCTCAGACTCTCACCCCGCCGGGGCTCTCGGGGTTAACTCACGCGTTCGGAACGCTCACCGGTTGCGGGGCATTCGATGTCGGTATCCAGAGACGTTCCGGCCGCGGCAGGTGCGCGGTCAGTAACTGGGGGGGCCACGTCCAGAACCCTGACCTTGAGGATTCCCGTCGCACGCCTTCGTTTCCTTGTCCGCGGCGCTCGACGTGAACGCAGCGATGATCAGAGGCGCGGAGGCGCCGATGTGTACAGCCAGGATCTCCGTTTGCGCCTGGTGCGCGACAGCGAGGCCGCCCGCCGCGACGGTCAGCAACGCGCGAACCAGCCAAAACGACACTCGCCGGTATCGAACGGGAAGATGGAACCGGCGGCCATCGAATTGGTCGTAGAGCCTAACTACTTCTACGGCCAAGCTTCCTACCACCCCCCAGAGAAAGGTCTCGTACGGTTGCATGTCGTCGTCTCCTCGGTTGGCGAACTGCCCTGCTACGCTCGTTGCGTGGCGTGACGGTACTAGGACCGCGCGGCAATCGTCGAGAGAACGTCCGTGTGTCGGGGAGGATAATGACGGAAAGGAAGCGCGCATAACCGTTCGCTCATCGTGCTGGCTGTGGCTCCGGCGAGCCGGTTCTTTCACCCGCATTCCTCTCGATTCCACCCGGCTCTCTTGTTCTCTGAACAGGCTCTGGAGATGGTGACGCGAGTGCGTCAGTAGAGCTCGTGGGCGACTCGCAGGAGGAAGACGATGGATATCCAGTGGCACCCTGAGGCGGTCGCGGCGTTCTGCGCCGTGCTCATCGCGACGTTCATCACTGCCTGGAAGGGGCACCGAGACGCGGGCGACGATGCCGAGCGCCACATAGCGCACCAGCGCCTGAACCGTTGGCTGGTCGGACTCAGCGCCGGAGCCACGGCGAACAGCGGATTCGTCGTGACGGGTGCCGTTGGGCTAGGATACAGCTATGGCCTCTATTGGCTGCTGTTGCCGTTCGGCTGGTTTCTCGGCGACTTGGTCTTTTGGAGATATTTCCCGCACCGTATCAACGCATACGGCGCACAAGCGAACGCAACGACGCTCGCGGATGTGATAGGTTATGGGCTACGCGTTGGCAGATTCCATCCGCTCGTCATAGCGTCTTCCGCGATAGTCGTTCTGTGTCTTGGCGGATATACCATGGCGCAGTGGGTGGCGGGACAGAAGTTCCTCGAAGGGGCGTTCGGCGTCTCGGGCCACTGGACGCTCTTGGTCTTTGCCGCCGTCATCGTCGCGTACACTTCGCTAGGCCGCTTCCGAGGATCGGTTTACGCCGACACGCTACAGGCCGTCACCCGGATGCTCGGGACTCTCGTCGCGCTGGGCACCGTGTCCTGGTGGGCGATGGCGGACACCGCCAGCTTCGCGCAGAACATTGGGACGGCGGGCGACGGGTTTCTGAGCATCTTGGGAGGTGGAACAGTCGTCTCTGCAATTGGCTTCGTCCTTGGGTACGCAGCCGCATCATTAGGCTTCGGATTGGGGCAACCCCAAGTTACGACCCGCTACCTGGCTGCGCGCAGTCCCCAGGAGACGCGGGCTGCGCAGTGGATCTACATTGGCTACGTGCAGTGCACATGGGCCACGATGACGGTCTTCGGAGTCCTTCTTCGGGGCGTGATGCCAGGACTCACCGACCCGGAAAAAGGGCTTACTGTCTTTGCCAGTTCAGCGTTGCCGCCGCTATTAGTCGGATTCATCGTTGCAGATATCTTCGGCGCCATCGCTTCGACGGCAAACAGCTTGCTGGTCTCTATGGCCCAAGCGACTCGTGATCTGCTTGGAACAGGTCCGGGGCATCGCGTTCCGTTCTGGGCGCTGTCCTTGGGCTTGGGACTGGCTACAATGTTGGCGTCGGCAACGCTTGCTGGTGACGCATCCGTCTTCACGCTGGCAATCTCTTCGGTGTCCCTCATGGCGGCAGGGTTGGCGCCGGCCGTTGCCATCAAAGTGCTACGGTGGCCGCACACGGCGTTGTCTTTGACGGTCGCGGTGTTCGCGGGCGTCGCTGCTGCGCTTGCGTGGAAGATCACCGGCCTGTCCAACGCTATCAACGAGTCTGCCATCGGTATTCCGCTCGGCCTAATCGCCAACTACGCACTGACTCGGCGCATCGCGGCGAGCATGTCGTCAGCGCCACAACGCCATGAGAGTGAGGCGAAGCCCGTGCCAGACGGGAGGTGAACAATGACTGATCCAGCGGAAGTGCCTCGGAAGCCCGGGATTCGTGACTGGTCAGCAAAACGGTCGCTACTCAGGGCCCTATACGACGAAGTTAGCGACAAAGCCTTCGTTGTCCGTGTCCTTGAGACACGAATCAAAGTCCCCAACGAGCAGAGGGAAGCAGTCGAGAGGTGTTACGGCACCCTACGGCGGTGGGACAAGAGTGTCCCTCGGGGAGACCTGTCACAGAGTTTCTGGAAGTGGATCATCCAGGACTTCGGCTTGAATGTGCGGGCCCCGAGACTGTGGTCCAGCTCAATCGTCGAGTTTATTGAGCTGTTTCCACCTGCGACGGCGGACATTGCACTCGCTGTGGCTCAACTTGTGGATGATGAACGTGCTGGGCTCGCCAGGAACACGAGAGCCGAACTGCGGAGTCGGTATTGCCGGGGGGCGCTGAGCGACGCTGTCGCCAATGTACCAGTGCTTCGTGAGTATAACGTAGGCTGCAATGAGGCCCTAACATTCGAAGGGCCCACAACCGGAATACAGAGCGGACGTATCCAGCCAACTCAGTTCTATGCCGTTCCGGAATCGGCGGCCGCTTGGACCGCGCTGATCGACTCCGAAAACTATCGCATGTACCTGGACTGTCTACTCTCGCTCAAGCAGCTTTTTGACTCCAAGCCGTGGTTGCACGCAGTCCAGGACGGTCGTCACCGTGCAGCGGTGATGCTCGGCGGCGGCGGGTCGCCGGAGAAGGACTGGGCGGTTGTGACAAGCCTGCTTCGCGCGGCGAAGAACCTGGACTTCGTGCTGACTGACATCAGCTTCTACATGATAAACGCATCAGCGAGGGTGCTGCTGCGGCGTCTTGCGAAGAGCAACTTTCAGCAGCGGGTTTGCGCGGAGTACAAGTTGTGCGACTTTCTGAAGCTAGACGAGCAGTTCGCACGGCGTGAGAGTTGGGACTCTGTGGTGTGGGCCCTTCTCGGAGGCACAATTGGGAACGTGTCAGAAAGGGAGTTCTTCAGATCGATCAGAGGTCCTTCGAGAATTGGCGATCTGCTACTTATCGGGATTGATACGATTGATGAGAAGTCGGAGGCGACTCTGTCGCATCGTCTGACTGCGCAATATCGAAGCAAAGAGCTGGACGACCTGCTTCTGGCGCCAGTTCCTGGTTGGGCGGTGGAGGAAGTTGCCGATGAGGCGGAACCCGTCGTGAACGTAACAGTGTCAGGCGATCGGCATGGCAACGTTCACAGCGACGTGCCGAACACGCGGACGGCGGTCTTCTCTATTCCGAACTGGCGTGGCAGGGGTAATGAGCCCATATTGGCGACATCGACACGCTATGCAATCGGGGACTTCCTCGAGTACGCACGCCGCTTTGGCTGGCAGCACCTAGGGACGGAGCTCGCGTGCGCAGACTCGACATTCCGTCAACTGCTACTCAGGAGAGTGGAGTAGGCGGCTTCCCCGGCCGCCGGTGGTACGGCACGCTGTGCCAGCGGCCACAAGCGGTCCCGGGAACGAGCTTGGGCGGGACCCGCCCAAGGCCCGAGCACCGCATTTGATCCGAGCAGGTGCTAGCTGCCGTCTCTCCGGGCGTACAACGCGCCCCGCACCATGGTGCGCTGGGCATTGCGTGCTGTGGACGCAAGCGTACCCAGCGTGGTGACTTACCCGGCAGCGGCGATCTCGGACAGCCACACCCACCGCGAATGCGGTTCACGCTGATCGGGCACCGTTCTTTGGTGCCGGAGGGCCTACCATGCGGCAGTTTCGGTCCTCACGCAGATATAGGCAGGTGAACTTCTCCGACGACCGGGGAACGGAGCCCGCATGCCTGCGAAACGGAAATCGCAAGAGCCAACCGATGTTGCGACCGACGGGTGCCGGGGCGAGATCGTCTCCATAATCGCCGCCGGCTTGGTTCGGCTGGTCGAGATCTGCCCGACACCGCTTGCCCCGCGCGCTCCGCGGATGAATGGGCATGCAATCCCGCCCGCCAGCATGCCCGCCGCAAATCTCTCTGAATCCGCCGAACCCGGCCTTGAGCTTTCCGGCAGCTGGTTAACGGCCCGAGAGATGGAGAGACGCATGGCCGCGAAGAACGATGCCGCCGACCTGGCGAACGAGATCGACGCCCTGCGGCGGATGACGGTAAAGGAGCTGCGCCGGCGGCACGTCGAGATGTTCGGCGAGGAGACGCGGGCGGGGAACCGCCAGTACCTCTTCCGCCGGATCGCCTGGCGGCTCCAGGCCTTGGCGGAGGGCGACCTGACTGAGCGGGCCCGGCGGCGGGCCCAGGAACTCGCCCGGGACGCTGATCTGCGC
This sequence comes from Phycisphaerales bacterium, assembly GCA_022839625.1. Taxonomy (GTDB): domain Bacteria; phylum Planctomycetota; class Phycisphaerae; order UBA1845; family Fen-1342; genus JALHJL01. The sequence goes on along the minus strand of JALHJL010000087.1, from coordinate 699 downwards.
CGCCGGCCGCCGCACGAGTTGGCGATGCCGCCGGCACCGGGCGACCTGAAGACGGTGACCGGGCAGATCGCGATGTCGCGCGACGACCGCCTGCCGATGCCGGGCCAAACGCTCACGCGCCCGTACAAGGGGCACATGTACGAGGTGAAGGTGCTGACGAACGGATTCGAATATGACGGGCGGGCGTATCGCTCGCTCAGCGCGGTCGCCCACGCGATCACGGGATCGCACTGGAACGGCTACCACTTCTTCAACATCCAGAAACCGGAGCAGACGTGAACGGCAACGGGAAGCAAGTCCGGTGCGCGATCTACACGCGCAAGAGCACCGAGGAGGGGCTCGAGCAGGACTTCAACTCGCTCGACGCGCAGCGCGAGAGCGCCGAGAACTACATCGCCAGCCAGAAGGCCGAGGGCTGGGTGTGCCTGCCAGACCGGTACGACGACGGGGGTTTCACCGGCGGCAACATGGACCGGCCGGCGGTCCAGCGCCTGATGGCGGACATCGCGGCCGACAAGGTCGACTGCGTGGTCGTGTACAAGGTGGATCGCCTGAGCCGATCGCTGCTCGACTTCGCAAAACTGATGGAGGTCTTCGAGCGGCACAAGGTCTCGTTCGTCTCGGTGACGCAGCAGTTCAACACCACGCATTCGATGGGCCGGCTCACGCTGAACATCCTGCTGTCCTTCGCACAATTCG
>JALHJL010000128.1 GCA_022839625.1 Phycisphaerales bacterium | reverse complement strand
GGCACCCTTAGGAATTTGATTAAAGATGCCGAATTAACCATCGATGAATTTTTAGAGTTTTTATAGCATAAATACGTATTCAGGATTGTATTCTTTTTTATATGAATTCAAACATCCCTCTAGTCCATTGAAATTTCCTTAAAAAAAGAAAAAAAGAGGGGGAAGGGGTTTGTTTTCTTTTTTTTATTGGGTTTTGAATTTTATGGTGTATGGTGTGTTTTGTTTGTTTTCGGCGTTGTCTTTAACGGTTTCTGCGGGTATGTAGATTTGGTAGGTGTTTTTGTGTAGTCTGCTGCTGGTCATTTTGATGGTTAGTGTTTTGCCGTTTTTGGTTTTGGTGAAGGAGACTGCTTTGCCTGTGTTCAGGTTTTTCATGGTGATTTTTGACCAGTTGACGCCTTCCAGTATGTTTTCATTGAAGGTTATGGTGATTGGTGCGGTTAGTGAGAATCCGGAGCTGTTATTTTTGGGGTTGGTGCTGGTTATTTTGGGTTTGGTGGTGTCTACTGTGAATTTACTGGTGAAGGTGTTGATGTTGTTTCCGGCTGTGTCGGTGATGCTGCCGGTGGGTAGTGTGATGGTGTAGGTTAGACCGTTTATGTAGTTTCCGTTACGGGTTAGGGTTAGTGTTTTGCCGTTTATTACTTTGTATAATGGTTTTACTGATACTCCATCTTGGTTGGTTACTTTTATATTAGTAAATGCACTTCCTGCCTTGATGTTCTCACTGAAAGTTATTATTAAAGCTTTATTGGCCGTATTGATTACTATGTTGTTGGTTGGGTCAACACTGGTTATGGTGGGTGGTGTTCCTGTGCTGAATTTGGTTGATCTCACTACTACGGGGTTTCCTGCTTGGTCAGTTACTGCTCCGGTGTGGATCCAGAGGGTGTATAGAGATTCGGCCAGGTTACTGTTGGGATCTACAGTTAAAACCTTACCACTTATGGTTGCGGTGAATGGTATGGCTTTTAATTTACTGTTTAAGAGTTCTATCCACATATGGCCTTTTTTAATATCTTCACTGAAGGTTACCTTGATGGTCTTACCTGAAGCTACTTTAGTTGCGCCGTTTTTGGGGTCGGTACTGGCTATGGTGGGTATTACAGTGTCTATAGTGTAGGTTTCAGTCTGCGCTGGTGAGATATTGCCTGCATCGTCCACGGCCATGAACTTCAACGTGGTGGTTGAGTTAATACTGATAGGTCCTGTGTATACGGTGCTGTTGGTGGTTGGTGTGATGCCGTTGAGTGTGTAGTAGATTTTAGGTTGTGTGTCAACGTTATCCAGAGCAGTGAGAATTATGCTTTTGTTGGCGTTGTATAATCCTCCTTTGAGACTAACACTGGCTACTGGTGCTAGGT
>JALHJL010000127.1 GCA_022839625.1 Phycisphaerales bacterium | reverse complement strand
GACCGCCCCATCGTGGGACTGGTATTCCGCGCTCAATAGACCCTGCTCATTGTAGCCGAAGGCGACCTGGCTGGCAACGGCCCCGGTCCGGGCACACGGATGGGTGTAAGCACTAATGGTTTTCAACCTATTCGCACACCCATACTCCCGGGTGATCCGCCGCACGCGCCCATCCACGCCGGGGGCCAGCACTTCCACGTAATCATGCACCAGCCTGCCCAGCTTGTCGAACAGAAACCCCCGCAAGGTCCCGTTCTGGTCCCGCCGCGACTTCCTCTGCCCTTGCCGGTTATACGTATATTCGATCCGGTCTGGCAGGGCATCCTCCCCGTCGTCGAACGGCGAATCGTCCGAGTCCGCGTAGATCTCGGCCACCAGCAGGTCGCTCCGGGCAACGTAGGACGACGCCAACGTGCTCCCATAGACGTAACGCGTGGTCTGGTCGCCGGTTGCGGCGTTGACGGCCGTGAGCGTGGCGAGCTGCCCGTCAGGGGTGTAGGTCATGCGGGTGGTCTTGTTGGCGTCCTGCGGGGGGAAGGGGACAGTCCCATTTTCGCTGCGCGAAAATTGGGACAGTCCCCCCTGGTAGTTCTCGATGGTCTCGACCGTGCGGCCGGCGTCGTCCAGGATTACCCGGTCTTCCCGGCCCATCGGGTCGATCGTGGCGAAAGCCTCGCCGCGCGCGTTGTAGCGGGTGGTCGTGACAAGAACCTCATCGCTCCGCTCGGGCACGGCGTCCGGCCGGGTGAAGGGCTGGCCGCCGTTGGTGCCGTAGTCGGCCGAAGCGATCTGCCGTCCGGCCGCGTCGTGCCAAGCCGCGGTGTAAGTCACCCGGGCACGCGGCTCGGCGGCGGCGTCCTGAAGCTCGCCCGTGCCCACGGCGTCGTGGAGGCGCTGGCGGTGGACGGTCCGGACCACCGCGCCGGCCGGGTCATAGTGCGTTTCCGTCTGCTCGAAGACGGTGTCGCCGTCAACGCTCACGGCGTCCTCGTAGGCGGACTCATCCACGTCGTAGCCCACGAAGGTCTTCACCGGGCGGCCCAGGCCGTCGTAGCGGCTCTTTGTGAACTGCTGGCTTCCGCCAGGCCGCTGCTTGATGGGCCTATCGGACGGATCGAACCACGTGTTCGAGGTCACGCGTCCGGTCACCTCGCCCGTCTCGGGGTTCACCGCGTACTGGACCGTGCGATAGACCCGCGCGCGGTCGTCGTACTTGGTCTCGCTCCGCGCGACGAGATTGCCGGACTCGGTGGTGTCGTACTGCTCAACCTTAACCACACGGTCCAGGTTGTCGTAGTAGTTCTTGGCGAAGAAGTCGAGTTCGCCGTCCGTGGTGATTAAGCGTCCGCGGCAGTCGTAGGCGAAGTCGGTGATCCGGTCGTCGCCGGCGAACGTGTTGACGTACTGGCGCTCGCGCG
>JALHJL010000126.1 GCA_022839625.1 Phycisphaerales bacterium | reverse complement strand
TATTACCTCGGCCAGTAAACAGTTGACAGTCTACACGGCGGCCGCGTAACGGACGGGTTCGGCTTGGAAGTAGCGGCGGACCAGCGCGGGGCGCTTCTGGGTGGCGCGCAGGTAGCTGCGCAAGCTGGCTTCCAGCTCGTCTGCGTCGCGCGGCCGTTGGGTGGCGACGGCGTTGGCCTTCACGTCCTGGTTGAGGTATTCGTCGGGATTGACCGGGCTGTAGGCCGGCAGGAAGACCAGTTCGATCTGCCGCCGGTGCCGGGCCAGCCAGGCTGTCACCCGCGCCGCGCGATGCACCGGGTGCCGGTCGACGATCAGGAACACCTTGCGCTGCACCTGCCGCGCCAGCCGCCGCAGAAACTCCACGAACAGCGGCGCCCGGAAGCGTCGCCGGAACACCATGAAGTAGAGTTGCCCCTGATTGCTGACCGCCGACATCTGGTTGCACGAGAAGCGCTGCCCCGTGGTCGGAATCCGCGGCGTCCGCCCGCGCGGGGCATACGAGCGACCGCCCGGCTGATCGCTGCGCACCCCCATCTGATCCGCCCACAAAATCACGGCCTTTTCGCGTTGGGCCCGGGCCTGCACCGCCGGATACTCCTGCGCCAGCCAACGCCGCACGGCCACCGGGTTCTGCTCCAGCGCCTTGCGGGCCGGCCGCTGCGGCGTGAAGCCCCAGGCTTTCAGGTAACGCCCCACGGTCCGTACCGACACCGCCACGCCACAACGCCGCACGATCAACTGCTGCACCGCTGCGCGCGTCCAGAGCACGAACGGCAGCAGCAACTGCTCCGGATGACGATTGGTGATCAGGCGCCGGATCCGCGCCGCCTGGCGGGCGTTGAGCTTGGGGGCCGGGGGCTTGCCACGCTTGCGGGCCGCCAGGCCCGCTGCCCCGCCGGCCTGATAGCGCGCTTGCCAGTTGTACACCGCCTGGCGCGAAACGCCCAAGCGCTTGGCCACCAGCGTCACCGCTTCCCCGGCCTGCCGCGCAGCGATGGCTTTGCGTCGCAGGTCCTGCTGAGCCACCGCCGTCTAACGGAGCGCTTCTGGGCGTGGTTCACCAGTCAAGGCGCGCCGCCGCTTCGCGCTGCGCGTGCCGCATGAACGGACGCGCAAAACGGTGTTCTGCAGCGGACTGCTAACACAGAAATCTGCTCTTGTCAACTATACTGTGTCCAGAGTAATATCTCGTGTATCGCGCTGAGTTACTGATCTTCCGTGGGATGTATTGCATCGCGGGAGAACCTTATCCGGGTGACCCGGAAGACCAGATCGTGGACTGGATCAAGCAGCTTCGGCGCCTCAAGCAACAAGAAGAAGAAAACCGTCGTCGGCGAGGAGAACCCGAAGGCCATCCACCGGCGTGCTTCGTAGGCTCTACTCCCATCGTCCTGCCCGAAGGCACAATGTCCATCCAGGAGATTCGGCCCGCGGTGCAGGTGCTGAGTTGGTCAACGCCTTGCAGCACCTACGAGTGCGCCGAGGTGACCCACGTCCATGCGGCTCTCAGCAACGAGTTGATCTTACTGACGCTCGAAAACGAGACGCTGATGTGCACGCCCCAGCACCCCTTCTGGCACGCGGATCGTGGTTGGACCGCCGCGGGACAACTTGCTCGATTCGGGTCTTCGACCTGTGCAGGTCGTCGCCGTTCAGCGCGTGGATCTTCCGGAGCCCGTGCCTGTCTACAACTTGACGGTCTCAGGTGCGCACCCGTACTTTGTTGGGTGTTCGGAGGTCCTGGTACACAACAAGCCGCCGTACTGACCGGGACGTTTCCGAGTTGGAGGAATGGGCATGCCCTTCAGGAAGTCGGGTGCTGAGCCGACACGGTGCGTCCGCTGCGCCAGCACGAATGTCGTGAAGGCCCCGCGCGCTGAGTACCAGGCCCTGCTCTTCGTGATTCGTCGACCGTACCTTTGCCGCGAGTGCGGTGCGCTCCTGGAGCAACCCAGCCACGTGGGCCTGTGCGTCATAGGGTTCGTCGTCGGGGCCCTGGGGTTGTCGGCCTGTTTGTGGCACGCCATAAGTACCGTTCGATTGCTGTTCGAGGGTTGGCAATGGCACAGGCTAGCGTTGCTTCCCCTGGATGTCGCCGCCATTCTGGTCGCACTGTGGATTGTCTTCGTGAGTGTGGGGACAGCGGTCTGGTCCGTACGTGTCCGCCAACACAAGGGACCGACACACGCTGCCGAAGTAAGCAGCAACGAGGATCGTTGAAGCATTGTGCGGACATCGTGCCGGCAACGCCGCCGTTGCCAAGGCGCTGGTGTATGCGAGCGCGAACGGCGCAGCAACGGTCGCAAGAGAACGGTGACAGTTGGCTTGGATGAGTGCGGGCGGACAACTTCGGCTGTATGTATTACCTCGGCCAGTAAACAGTTGACAGTCTACACGGCGGCCGCGTAACGGACGGGTTCGGCTTGGAAGTAGCGGCGGACCAGCGCGGGGCGCTTCTG
>JALHJL010000125.1 GCA_022839625.1 Phycisphaerales bacterium | reverse complement strand
AGTAGGATTAAGAGGATCACCATAAGTGTGGTAATATCCGCCATTAGCATAGATCATTGGACTGACCCTAGAAATAGGGTTACCGCCAAATTCAAGGCTGATCAACTCACCGCTATCTGGATCTTCAACTGTGATCTTTTTGGCTGCATCACCGGGATATTCAATGTAAGTTGCTATATAATCAGTGAAGTACCTGTAATTTGCAATCATGTACATTTCACTATCTGTAAAGCCATTCCTTTCTTTAATTATGTTTAAGATAGCTGCTTCTAATTCACTTCCAGTTAAGTTCTGTAACTGATTTTGGTCAATAATGCTTTGCAGTGCCATCTTAGACGTTGTTGACTCTGAAAATAACCAGTTTAAGAAGTTTACATTGTACCAAACTTTCTCGGAATACAAATCCTTGTTGTTGAGATAATTTAAGTTTGAAACAGTTCTGTTTAAAACCACAACACCATTTACAATTAGATTAACTTCGTTCTGGAATGTTCCAAAGTTGCTGCTTTTGGACTTCCATAACACACTCACCCAGCTAACAGACTCATTTAAAGGCAGTTCATAATACAAAGAAAGCGGCTGGCCAGTAGATAAATCGATAGCAGTACTAATAATATGTATTTTAGCATTGGCGGTGCGATCAACGGTAGTAGACACACTTTGCCCGTCTACAACTGCAGTTACATTTGTTAAACCGGATTGTAGATTTGGATCCAACACTAAAGTGGATGAAGCTTCACCCTTTACTGTAGTACTAGTATTGGTGATAATACCACTGTCTGAGGTGAAATTGACCGGTATACCATCAGGAACATGAACTAAAGTTAATGGATATTCACCGTTACTGTTGTGGTTCAAGTCTGCGGTGATGGTGGCCTCATAAACTTTACCATCCGAAACCTTGTAGGATGTAGCGGTGACTGTGAGAATTAACCAAGGATCATAAAGTACAGTTCCATCATATATACAAATATCACTTGGTTCATCCTCCGATATCACTGGATAATTGGTGCCCCACCAATTATTGGTAGCATTACAAAATGACTCGTCATTGGAGAGTCCACGCCCATTTCCAGTTATCCTGTTGAAATGCAAGTCTACTGAAGAATAATAAAGTATAATACCACCAATCAAGTTATTTTCAATACTATTTCCATTGATAACAACGTTGTTGCCATGATATACATTAATCCCAGCCCAACTATTGTCTGTTATGGTGTTTAAAGATATTAAAATATTATTTGATTGTGATAGCATAATCCCAAATTTGTTGTTAGTGAGATTGTTTCCAGAAATAGTGTTGTTATTTGAATTTCTCAGGCCTATACCAAATATACTGTTAAATAATGTATTACCAGCAAAAGTGCAGTTAGTGGCTGAATCCGTGGAGATAGCCACTGCAGAGTCAATGCCACCACCGGTAATAACATTATCTAAGATGTAACAATTATTAACA
>JALHJL010000003.1 GCA_022839625.1 Phycisphaerales bacterium | reverse complement strand
TGGTGTGAGGATCCGTGTATCACGCTCGGATACCTGCCGGTCGGGTCCGCGCACCTCGGGCACATTCGGCTCGCTGCTTTCTTGCGCTGGCCTCGTCTCGGTCGGCGGAGCAAGCACGGGGGCCGGCGTCGCTCCGATTTCCGCCGAGCCGCTTACGACCGCGGAATCGTGCCCGGCGACCGATGAGAGGTTAGTCACGCCAGGCTCGCGTGCCGCGGTTGGCTCGGCCGCTCGCGTTGCTGCCTTGCCCGACTCGCGCTTCGCCGTCCTGACAGCCGCCTCCTCGCGCTGTCGATTCTCCTCAGTGGGCGCTGGCGCGGGCAGCGCCGTTGCCGCCGCTTGCGCGGCCGCGTCCGATAACAACACAATTTGATTTCGGCGGTCCGCGTTGCGCGGGCAACAGTGCGGTCCGCTACCGGAAGGGCGCCGAGCGATAATCGGGTTGATGGCGCGCGAGCTGGAATTCGCTTGACAAGGGTGATCCCGCTTGGAGTATGCTCAACTTGCTGGCCTCCAGTACTTCCCTGGAGTGCGCAAATCGCTGATGCGCCGGAGGACACGATCATGCGTGCGGGACGCTCCCATCGACGTTGTCGAAGTCTGGGTTTGTGCTTGCCGTTGGTGATGCTGCCGTTGTGTATGAGCGCGCGCGCCGAGACGAACGTCGGCGGTGTCATCTGTGCCAACACCACCTGGAACGTGGCCGGGAGCCCCTACATCGTGACGGTGCTTGCCGGCGGCTCGATCGTCGTCGGCTGTGGCGCGACGTTGACCATCCAGCCGGGTGTAGAAGTGCGGTTCGAGCCGGGGTTGGCACTTCTGGTCGGCTGGAGTGCCTGGGGCCCGGGAACGCTCGTCGCCCGCGGTACGGAGCAGTCGCCGATCCTATTCACATCCAACCAGCCAGCCCCCGCGCCGGGCGACTGGAGCCGGATCGCATTCCTGGACCTCGCGGCCGACGCGGCCTTTGACGGCGATGGAAACTACGTGAGCGGCTGCATTCTGGAGCACGTGATCGTCGAGCACGCTGGCTCGGGCGACTACGCGGCAATCAGCGTGAGCCAATCTGCGCCGTATCTGAATCACTGCGAAGTGCGGCAGAATCTGAAGCGCGGGATGGGTGTTTACAGCGCCCCGCCGCTTCGCATCGCTAGCTGCTACGTGCACGACAACCACTATGGCGGGATGTTCGTGGGGTACAGCGGCAACCACGTGCTGGCGGGCAACACGGTTAGCGACAACTGGGCCTCCGACTTCGGTGGCGGCATCTATTTCGAGTCGAGCGGATACAACATGCTGGTCGGCAACACAATCAGCGGCAACCAAGGGATTTCCGATGGCGGAGGGGTCTGCTGCCGGTTCGGCGGGAACAATACACTGCTCGGCAACGTCGTCTCTGGGAACAGCGTACTCTCGTGGTATGGTGGGGGAATTGAGCTCTATAGCGACGGTAACGTCGTGAGCGAGAACGTGATCAGTGGCAACTATGCCCCTGGACGTGGTGGCGGGATTTACGGTAGTGGCGAAGGCAACACGTTCAATGGGAATATTATCAGCGGTAACAGCAGCGGCTGGGGAGGCGGACTATGCGTTACCGGGGGTTGGGGGTTGATAGTCGTCACCAACAACCAATTTCTTGCAAACAGCGCAGATACAGGTGGAGGCGTCTTCCTGGCCTGCGGCCCATCATGCACGTTTGACAATAACACCATCGAGGACAACACCGCCTCCTGGGAGGCCGGAGGCTTGTATGTCGCCTGGTCGGCAGGCAACGCCCCCTTTGTCGGCAACGTGATTCGGTTCAACCACACTACGGGCGGTCAGGCGGGCGGTATCTTCGTCGCTAGCAGTGAGTGGCTCTCATTCAATGGAGGAGCTGAGGCATTCAACACGATCTGCGGCAACGACGGGTACGAAGTGTACAACAACAACCCGTTCTACGGCGGCGATGGCCGCTACGACATCGACGCCCGGAACGTCTTGTGGGGTACCGATGATACGGCGGTCATCCAGGCGGGGATCTACGACTTCTTCGACGATAGCAGCAGGGCGATGGTGCTCTGGTACCCGTTTATCTTGCCCGCTGAGTGCTACGGCGATCTGAACTGCGATGGCATGATCGACTTCGCCGACATCAACCCGTTTGTGCTGTACCTGTCGAACATTGCCGCCTGGCAAGCTGCGTTCGCCGGCTGCAACACGCTGAACGGCGACATCAACTGTGATGGCACGTACGGTCAGGCTTCGTTCGATGACATCAACCCGTTCGTGGCACTGATGGGGCAGTGTGCTCCCTCCGGCGGCTGCCCGTGCCCGGGACCAATCACCTGCCCGTAAGCCGGACGCGCAGGCATCAATGTGGTGCGGCAGGCCGGTGCGGAAACTCGCCGGCCCGCCGCGCTCCTTTGGGACATTCCGGATCGGCCCGCAAAGCAGAGCTTCGCACTGCTGGCGAAACGGCCTACCAAGGTAGGATCGGAAGAGCGCCTTGCGCGGAGGGCAAAGCAGAGCTTTGCGCTACTGCGAAACAGAGCTTCGCGCTACTGGCAAGACGGTCTTCCAGGGCAAGAGCCCCCGCCGGGGTGGGCCGTTGAGAATCGCTGCACCCTCCATGGCCGACCGGACGGCCGGCCGCTCCGAGAACCACAAAAGCCCCAGGTGCCCGCTGAAAAAGGGGACTGGCTCCGCGCCGCGGGGCCTTCGCGGTAGCGCTGCGTGGGTCTCTCGCGGCGCCTGTACCCTCTTTCAACGGACCGCTAGAACGACGCCCCGAACGCGAACTGGAAGATCTGCGTCTCGTCGTCGTCGCCCTTGACGACCGGGAACCCGAAGTCGAAGACCATCGGCACCGGGCCGAAGAAATCGAGCTGCACGCGCAGGCCGAAGCCGACCGACGCCCGCCACGAGCTCAGCCCGAAGTCGTCCTCAACCGTCCCCATGTCGACGAACGTCACGCCGCGGAAGTTCTTGCCGTACAGCGGGAACGAGTACTCGCCGCCCGTGAGCAGGATGAAGTCGCCGCCGACCGCCTGCTTGCGGAAGCCGGAGCGGGGCGAAACGCCGCGATACTCGAAGCCGCGCAGCGAGCCGAACCCGCCGGCGTAGTACCGCTCGAAGACCGGTGCGTCGCCGACGATGTAGGCGGCGTCGGCGCGCAGCGCCAGGACGCTCTTGCGGTCGAGGATGTCGGTGCGGAGAGTCTTGTACCAGGCGGCGCTGATCGTGGGTTTGCCGAAGGTGTACTCGCCGCCGAAGATACCCGCCTGCTCCCAACTGAAGCTGATGCGATAGCCCTCGGTCGGCATCATGCGGCTGTCCGTGGTGTCGCGGACGATGGTGCCCTTGACCGTGATGAGCGTGTGGTCGCCCTTGGCATCCCAGATTTCCGGGGCGGCCAGCCAATCCACGTCGCTGATGTCGATGGCCTCGATCCGCGACGAGCCCTCGATGGCCCAGCCGTCGAGAAAGCCGCCGGTAAACCGCTTGCTGAGTGCCACGCTCGCGCCCAGGCGTTCCTCGTCGTAGCCGTCGCGCCCGCGCTGGAAGAGGTAGGTGGCCAGGTCGAGGCGGATCGGGCGGTCGAGCAGGTACGGCTCGGTGAAGCTGATACGGAAGCGGCTGACCTCGGTGCCGGGCTCGGCCTGGAACAGCAGGCGCTGCCCGTCGCCCTTGAACGCGCGGCCGCGGAAGAACTCGCCCCAGGTGCGCGGCCAGTCGAAGAGGTCGAAATTGCGGTTCTCCAGGCTGATCGAGCCGATCAGGCCGTTGTCCGTGCTGACGCCGAACCCGATCAGGAACTGCGTCGTCTCAGTCTCCTCGACGGTGACGAGGGCCTCGCGCATCCCGTCGATGTCCGCCAGCGGCGTGATCTCGATGTCTTCGCTCCGGAACAGGCCGGTCTCGCGCAAGCGCTGGACCGCTTTGCGGGCCTCGACCGTGTTGTAGTACTCGCCCGGATAGAAGCGCAGCTCGCGCCGGATGACCTCGTCCTTGGTCTGGCGGTTGCCGCGGATGGTGATGCGGCCGAAGCGCGACTGCGTGCCTTCGTCAATGGAGTAGCGCAGCAGGACGTAGCCCGGCTCGTCGGTGAAGTCGTAGCGCGTCGCGATCTCGGCCACCACGTAGCCGATCTCGCCGTACAGGTCCTGGACGCGCTTCACGTCGGCCTGGAGCACCTCGTCGCGCACGAACTTGTCCGGTGCGAGCTTCATGTCGGTCCGCAGCCGGCTGTCGGAGAAGACCTCGTTGCCCTGGAACGTGATGTCCTGGAGCTTGTAGCGCAGGCCCTCCTCGACGACGAAGACGAGGTTGAGGTCCGCGCGCTCGATGGGGTCGAAATCCAGGCGATAGCCGACGCGGGCATCGAGAAAGCCCTCGTCGCGGTAGTACTTCTGGAGGGCGAGCGCGTCGCGCTCCACCTGCTCCTCGTCCAGTGCGCCGGTGCGGAAGATCCAGATGTACGTCTTGGACTCGACGCGCGTGCCCAACCGCCGGGCGCCGAAGGCGCGGTTCCCCTCGTAGAGGATGTTCCGCACCCGCACCCGCGGCCCCTCGGTAATCCGGTATACGACGCGGTTTTCGGCCTCCAGCAGGGCCTCGTCGAGCGTGACCGACGCGTAGTAGTAACCCTTCTGCCGGTACTTCTGGAGAATGTCGTCGCGCGCCCGGTTCACCTCGTACGCGTCCAGGACCGCCCCGGCCGCCGGCGTAAGCTCATACAGCTCCTGGTCGGTGAACTTCTTGTTGCCCTCGATCTCGACCGAGACGATCGCCGGCTTCTCCTGCACGTTGAAGACGACGACCGCCTGCCCCTCCTCGACCGCGGTGGTCGCGAACGCCGCCAGGAACTTGCGCGAGCGGAGCAGCTCGCGGACGTCTTCCTCGACCTGCGACCGGGAGAAGGGCAACTCCTCGCGGGTCTTGATGATCCGGCGGAGGTAGGCCTCGCTGACCGCCTTCAGGCCGGTGATCTCGACCCGGCGGACCATCATTCCGTCCGAGGGCTGTTCGCCCTGGGCGCACACGGGGGCCGCGCTCGCCGATAGCAGCCACCCGAGCGAAGCGATCAGAACACACCGCCGCCAGCCTGCCGAATGCGTGGTCTGCACACAGCACCCTAGTTTTTGGAGATGGAGGCGCCCGGACCGCGGCCGGGACCGCGCCAGAATTGCGCGTTACTATACCGCCCGACGGCGACGTTTCAACAGCGAGCTTCTGCCATGCGACCCGTGATCGGCATTACCAGCGACTTCGACGTGGACACCCGGCCCCAGCAACCGCGGGAGCGGTCCTCCCTTCAGGCGGCGTACAGCGACGCCGTCTTCGCCGCCGGCGGGCTGCCGCTGCCGTTGCCCGTGCCGCCCGAGCACGACGAGGCGCTGCGGGCTGAAATCCTCGCCCGCGTAGACGGTCTGCTGTTCACCGGCGGGGACGACCTGCACCCGCAGCACTACGGCGAGCCGCTCCACCCCAAGACACGCACGTTGCACGAGCGCCGCGACGGTTTCGACCTCGCCCTCTTCCGCCAGGCCGACGCGGCACGGATGCCGATCCTCGCCATCTGCCTGGGGTATCAGGTCGCGTGCGTGGCGCGCGGCGGGAAGCTGATCCAGCACGTGGATGACCTCGGGCTGAAGCCGCCCACCGTGCACGCGCTGCCCAAGGGCCAGAGTGCGTTTCACACGGTGCGGATCACGCCCGACTCGCGCCTGGCGACCATCGTCGGGAGCACCGAGATTCGGGTGAACAGCCGGCACCACCAGGCCGCCGACCGGGAGTACCCGGGCCGCGGTCTGCGGCCGGTCGCACTGTCGCCGGACGGGTTGCTGGAAGCGTCGGAGGACATGGACGGCCGGTTTCTGCTCGGAGTGCAGTGGCACGCGGAGAACCTGATCGACCGGCCCGAGCATCTCGCGTTGTTTCGGGCGCTGGTCGGGGCGGCGGCAGCGCGGCGGCCGTCGTAGCCGGGCACAGCGGTTGGCGGGCGGGACGCCCACCCCACCCGGCGGATGCCCAACCCACCCGGCGGGACGGCCACCCCACCCGGCGAGACAGCGGTACCGCCCGCCCGGGAAGCTCTGCACGCCGCCGCACGGGGACTCGCAGGTTTTATGAGCCGCGGCACGCGAAAGACCGCTTGGTCTGCGTTTATTGGCGACGTGAGCGGTAGCCGGGACAGACGCGGGCCAGTTCCTACCGGACGGCCGGAACGACCGGTGGCTGCGTGTCCGCGGCGGCCTAAGATCAGGCGAAGGATCGAGCCAACACTGATTGCTCCTTGCGGTTGACGTACTCCTTTCGCGAACCCGAAACAGGCCGGTCACCCAAAGTGGCCGGCCTGCTTCGCTGCGCCGCATCCGACGGCTGCACGAGGACGCCCAGTGTGGCCATGGGCACTTCGCCGCGGGTGGCCACGACTGTCGCCGGAACGTCCGTGTGCGTGAGCTCGCCGCGTTTCTGGTTATGAGCCGACGCTCCGCAAATCAAGAAAACTTGCGTAATTTCCTGCGAGCTTTCTGCCCGCCCTGCGCCGGCCGGCGCTTTTTCTAAGACCGCTCACACGGCACATCCCACCGCGCGCCACGCAAGGCATACTGTCTGTACGAAGGAAGCGGCGTCAGCCATCGCCGATGGCGCCAAGAGGAGAAAGAGGCCATGACTCCACGTCACCGGTGGTCGCTCGTCGCGTGTCTCATGCTGGGCATCGCGTCTGTCCGTGCGGATGTGATTGTGGACTACGTCTTCGACGCCGGGGGCAATAACAGCTCTGCGCTCAACGGCCTGGCCGCGCGGGCCACGTTCCAGTTGAGTGGGACGCAACTGGCCATCCTCCTGGAAAACACGAGCACCGGCGTGCCGGACGGCTTCGAGGTCTCCGACTCACTGCTGGTGTCTCTCGGCTTCAACCTGCCGGAGGGCGTGTGGATCACCCAGGGCAACGCCGCCGTTATCGGCCCGGGCTCTGTCGGCCTCGGTTCGTGGTCGAGCCGCGTGGCGGGCGACAGCGTGGCTGAGGAGTGGATCTGGACCAATGACTTCGGCGGCGACCTGATGGAGAGTTACGCCCAGGTGATCAGCACGAGCAGCGGCCAGGGCGGCGGCACCGTGACCCGCTTCGATGGCGGCAGCGGGACCGTGGACGGGCCGTTCGGCGGCATCGCGGCGAATCCCCCGCTGCTTGTGGTCCCCGGCAGCCAGCCGGCGGTCAGCAACGCGATTCACTTTGACGTCACGCTGAATACCACGCTGAGCGAGTCCGACCTGGCGGCCGTGGCACACGCCGGCATCGTCGAGTTCGGTTCGGATGCCCGGTACCTCACGACCACGCCGGAACCGGCGTCGCTCGCACTCTTGATACTGGGAGCCGTGGTGCGGCGGCGGCGCTGATTCCGCCGCGGGCGGAGGAGGAGAAGGAGGCGGGTGCGAGGCGCAAGCCTCGCACCGTCGTTTCTGGGGGGCGCGCACCCACAAGCCGGCGCCGGCGGACACGAGGAAGGACTCTCACACCGGCAGATTCTCGCACCGGCAAGCACCCCTCCGAGCGGGTGCCCCAAGGGGATGACGATCGTGGCAGCAAAGGAGCTTCCCGGCGTCGGCCTGCACTGCCGGCGCCGTCCGCGTAGAATGCCGAGGATGGACGTTGCGACGAGGCCGCTAGCAGGAACCCCACGGTGACGCGAACCGCTGCCCAGATTCGCCAGGAATTCATCGACTTCTTCTGCCGCAAGCACGGACACGCGTTTGTCCCCAGCTCGCCGGTCGTCCCGCTCGACGACCCCACGCTGCTGTTCACGAACGCCGGCATGAACCAGTTCAAGCCGTACTTCCTCGGCCTCCAGACGCCGAAGCACCCCCGCGTGGCGAACACGCAGAAGTGCATCCGGGCCGGCGGCAAACACAACGACCTCGACGACGTGGGTCACGACACCTACCACCACACGTTCTTCGAGATGCTCGGCAACTGGTCCTTCGGTGACTACTTCAAGAAGGAGGCCATCGCCTGGGCGTGGGAGCTGCTCGTGGACGTGTGGGGGATCGATCCGACGCGGCTGCACGCGACGTATTTCGGCGGTGACGCGAGCGAGTGCCTGGAGCCGGACCTCGAGGCCCGCGACCTGTGGCTGGGGATTCTGCCGCCCGAGCGCGTCCATGCCGGCTCGAAGAAGGACAACTTCTGGGAGATGGGGGAGACCGGGCCGTGCGGGCCGTGCAGCGAGATTCACATCGACCTGACGCCTGACAAGAGCGGCGCGAAGCTCGTGAACGCCGGCGATGCGCGGGTGATCGAGATCTGGAACCTCGTCTTCATCCAGTTCAACCGCGACGCCACGTGCAAGCTGACGCCGCTGCCGGCCAGGCACGTGGACACGGGGATGGGCTTCGAGCGCGTGACGGCGGTGCTCCAGGGGCACAACAACAACTACGCGACCGACGTGTTCGTGCCGATCATCCAGGCGATCGAGCGGATCAGCAGACATACGTACGGGGAGAGCCACGAAGCCACGGGGCCACGAAGCCACGAAGCGACGGAGCCACGGAGCCACGAAGGGGATGTAGCGGGCGGGCTTCTGCCCGGCCGATCAGAGCCCGGAGCGCCAGCGACGGGCCAGTCCCCCTCCCTTGTAGGGAGGGGGAAGGGGGAGGGTGCGGTGCCCAGCCCGGGTGATGTGGGCATCCTGCCCGCCAACCGCTATGCCCGCTTTATCCCCGGCGACATGCGCGACGAAGCGTGCCGTGTCATCGCCGACCACATCCGCTGCCTGACGTTCGCGATCACCGACGGCGCGATACCGGACAAAGAAGGCCGCGGCTACGTCCTGCGCCGTATTCTCCGGCGGGCCGTGCGCTTTGGCTGGCAGTACCTCGGTCTGCATGAGCCGTTTCTGTGTCGGCTCGTCGATACGGTCGTCGAGGTCATGGGCGACGCGTTCCCGGAGTTGAAGAAGAACCCTCAACACGTCAAGGACGTCATCCGAGAAGAAGAGGAGTCGTTCGACCGCACGCTGGACCGCGGCATCGCGCTCTTCGAAGAGGCCGCCGATTTCGCCATCAAACGCCACCATGGCGAAATCCAGGGCGAAGATGCCTTCAAGCTCCACGACACCTACGGCTTCCCGATCGATCTGACGGAGGTGATGGCCAAGGAGCGCGGGCTGTGCGTGGACATTGGCGAGTATGAGCGGCTGATGGAGGAAGCACGGGCCCGCGCCCGCGCCTGCGCGAAGGGGTTCGAAGCCGCCGGCGTCGCGGTGCCCGCCGAGTTGCTGGCCCCCTTCGGCCCAACGGATGACTCGCCCAAGTACACGACCGAGCAGCTCAGCGCGCCGGTGCGCGCCATCATTCGCTGCGGGGCCGAGGGCCAGCCGGAGCTGCTCGACAGGCACGCCTGCGTTCGCGCCGGGGAGGCCGCGGGTCTGGTGTTCGGCCGCACGTGCTTCTACGCGGAGGCGGGCGGCCAGGTCGGCGACAACGGCACGATCAGCGGCCCCGCGCTCCGCTTCGATATCGAGAGCACGCAGCAGATCGGCGACGTGGTCGTCCACTTCGGGACGCTCGTGATGGGCGAAATCCGCGTCGGCGACACGCTGGAACTGCGCGTCGACGTGTGCCGCCGGGCGACCATGAAAAACCACACCGCCACGCACGTGATGAACTGGGCGCTCCGCGACGTGCTCGGCGATCACGTGCAGCAGAAAGGCTCGCTCGTCGATCACGAGAAGACGCGGTTCGACTTCTCGCACCCGAAGGCGCTGACGCCGGAGCAGGTTGAGCACGTCGAGCAGCTCGTAAACGACAGAATCCGCCAGAGTCTGCCGGTGCATTACAGGGTCGTGCCGCAGCAGGATGCCCTGAAGATCAATGGCCTGCGAGCCGTGTTCGGCGAACGCTACCCCGACGAGGTCCGCGTCATGTCCGTCGGCGTGCCGGTGGAAGAGCTCGTGAAGAACCCCGGCAATCCCGAGTGGCGGAAATACTCCATCGAGTTCTGTGGCGGTACACATCTGAATAACACGCGCGACATCGAGCACTTCACGATCACGACCGAGGAAGCCGTCGCCAAGGGCGTTCGCCGGGTCGTCGCGGTCACCGGCGAGACGGCCAAGCTGGTCGAGGAAATCGGGTCGGCGCTGGTGCAGCGCGCCGAGCAACTCACGCACGGATCGGCGGACGCCGTTGCGGCTGGCTTGGCCGAGCTACAGAACACGCTCGCGACAGCCACGATTCCGCTGCGGCACCGCCACCGCCTGCGCGAGCTGATGTCCGAGTTGCAGGCGATCGTGAAGCAGCAACACAAGTCGGAGGCCGCCGACGCCGCAGAGGTTGTCAAGGCCGCGGCGGCCGAGCTGTTGAAGCGCGCCGAGACGATCGGCGACACGCTGGTCGTGGTCGGCGAAATGCCCGCTGTGCCGCTCGAACAGCTCAAGATGGGCGCCGACTGGATCAAGCAGAAGTCCGGCTCGGCGGCAGTGCTGCTGGGCGTCCGTGTCCTGCCCGAATCAGAGCCCGGAGCGCCAGCGACGGGCCCCGACGTAGCGGCCGGTGCCTCGCCGGCCGATCCGAACCGCGACCGTGAGGGAGCGGCCAAGTCCGGCGGAAAAGTGCTGCTTCTTGCCGCCATGACTCCCGACCTGATCCAGCGGGGCCTCAAGGCCGGTGACCTCGTGAAGGCCGTCGCTCCGATCGTCGGCGGTGGCGGCGGCGGCCCGCCCACCATGGCCCAGGCCGGCGGCAAGCAGCCCGAGCGGCTCGCGGAGGCGCTCGACACGGGGCGAAAGTGGATCGCCGAGCGGCTGGCGTAGCGTTCCGTATCCCAAGTCAGCCACTTCAACCGGGCGATCAGCGGTCCTCTCGGCCGCGCGGCGCGCGACTCGCGCCGCCGTTCCAGGCGTCCGTTATACTGACGCCGGAGCTGCGACGATGGCCGCCAACCTGACGCCGCAATACCTCGAGGCCGAAGCCAAGTACCGGGCGGCCAAGACGCCCGCGGAGCAGTTGGCCGCGCTGGAGGAAATGTGGCGCGAGCTGCCGAAACACAAGTCCTCCGAAAAGATCCAGGCCGAGCTCAAGAAGAAGCTCTCGGCGACGCGTAAGGCGCTGCAACAAGGCGGCAAGAAGAGCGTCGCCCGCGCCGACCCGTTCAGCGTCCCCAGGTCCGGCGCCGGCCAGGTCGCCTTGCTCGGCACGCCGAACGTCGGCAAATCCTCGATCGTCGGCGGCCTCACCAATGCCCACGTGAAGATCGCGGACTACCCGTTTGCGACCGCGGTACCCGTACCCGGCATGGTCCCATTCGAGGATGTTCAAGTCCAGCTTATCGACACCCCGCCGGTCACCGCCGCGCACGTGCCGCCGGGCATGCCGGGGCTGTGGCGTGCGGCGGACGCGCTCGTCATCGTGGCGGACCTTTCCGCGGAGACGTGCTTCGACGACGCCGAGACCTGCCTGCGGCACCTGGCCGAACGGCAGATTGAGCTCGTTGACGGACCGCGGCAGCGCCCAGCCGAGCCCGGCGCGAGCTGGCGCATGCCGGGCCTCGTCGTGGCCAACAAGTTGGATGCGGCCGAGGCGCACGACAACCTTGAGCTGCTGCGCGAGCTGCTGGACACGCGGGTCCGACTCGAGCCGCTATCCACGCGCGATCCTGCGGCGATGGCGCGTGTGCCGGCCTGGCTCTTCCGGTTGCTCCACGTGATCCGCATCTACGCCAAGCCCCCTGGCCGCAAGCCGGACCTGAACGAGCCGTTTGTCCTGCCGATGGGCAGTGACGTGCACGAGCTGGCCCGCCGCGTGTATCGCGGCTTCGAGCACCAGGTGCGATCCGCACGTATCTGGGGCGAGGGCGTGGCGCCTGGACAGAATGTGCAGCTTGACCACGTGTTGTCCGACAAGGACGTCGTGGAACTGCACGGCTGACGCACTGCCTCGCGCCTGGGCGCACATTGGCGGAGCGGGGCGGGGGCCTCTGCCCGCGTGCAGCTTGACGACGTCGAGCGGGGTGTGCCCCCCGCCGTACGCCTGCATCGAAAGTGCAACGGATGAATCCCGGATGCTACGGCTGTCGCCGGCCGGCGCCGTTCGGCGAGCGCACCGGCGAGAGGCTGAACTCGGCCCCGCAAGCCGGGTGGGTGCACCGCACCGACAGGGTCGGCACCGCCGCGAACTCCTCCGCGTCCGTGTTCAGCATCCCGAGCAGTGTCGGCAAGAGTGCGTGAGCGGCGTAGACACACAAGCCGGCGGGAAGAGTCGTCCCGACCGTGAAGGCCCGTTCGCCGAAGTCGCCGGCTGGGCAACAATCCGCCTTTGGGGCCCGCGTGACGCTGACCTGGACGGCTTGGCGCGGGGTGCCGGCCGCGGCTTCCGAGACGTCGCTGCCGGCCCCCGGGTCGGCCGTCTTGTGCGCAGTACGAAGAGCATCCTCCACCGGGGCAGGATCGGCAGCGCTTGGCACGCATCCGGGCTGGCGGGCCGCTGTGTCGCCGGCATTCCGTTGGTCTGCATCGAACCGGACCACGTCGCGCCGCTCGTCCATCGCCAGGTTGGCCAGCTCATCGGCCCGGCGGTTCTGTTCGCGCCGCACGTGCCGTACGGTCCAGCGGGGGAGCTTCAGGAGCAGCATCTGCACCTGCCGGTGAAGCGGGGCGAGCTTGGGGCTCTTGACCTGGTACTCTCCGGTGAGTTGCCGCACAAGCAGCTCGCTGTCGGAGTGTATCACCAGTGGTTGCGGCGCCGCCTGCGCTGCCCGCTCCAGCGCCCGGATCAGGGCATGGTACTCGGCGGCGTTGTTCGTCTGGCGGCCCAGGTAGTACCCCGCCTCATAGAGCAGCCGCCCCGAACTCTCGCGGATCACGACCCCCGCACCAGCCGGCCCCGGGTTGCCGCGCGACCCGCCGTCCACGTGAATGATCAGGCCCACGCCGCGCCCATCGCTCAGGTACCCTTGGGCATGTGGAGGATGCGTCCGCAGTTGTCGCACGTGATCAGCTCGTCGCGGGTCATGAGGGCGTTGGCCCGCTCGGCGGCCAGCGACAGGTTGCAGCCGTCGCACAGGAACTCCTGCCGCCGCGGGTGCACCTGGATCACGCGGGCCATCACCTCGCCGTCGTAGCGTTCGGAAATCCGGTTGAACAGCTCCAGCGCCTTGCCGTCCAGACCGGCACAGGCCGCTTCCCGCTGCCGCTCGAGCGCGGTGAGGCGGTCCATGAACGAGCTTTGTGCCTGGGCGACCTGGCCTTCCAGCGCCGCCACGCGCTGGGCTTCGAGCTGGACCGCCTGCTGGTGCTCGGCGAGCGCCTTCTTCTTGGCTTCCACGGACGTGAGCAGCTCGAAGGCCCGCGACTCGAGCCGCGTCACGTCGGCCTTCTCATTGTTGAGCTGCGAGAGGACAGCCGCGTATTCCTTGTTGGTGCGCACGGTGTTGAGGTTGTCGCGCAGCTTGCTGATGTGGGCGCTGCGGCTCTTCAAATCCATGTCCACCTCGTCCATCTGGATCTGAAGGCGCTTCAGCTCCTCCCGTTCGGTCGCCAGCGCCTCCTCCGCCGCCCGCACCTTGGCGGCCTGTTGTTTGACGCTGCGTTGCCGGGTTGCCAGTTGGCGACGAATATCGACGATTTGAAGCTCGATGTCTTGAAGGGCCAGCAATGCCTCGAGCATCACTCCCATTCACGCTCTCCGGCGGGAAGTCTCTCGCGGACCACTTGCCGCGAACTGCGAATTATCGTCTATCGGGGACTGCCTGGCAAGCGCCCCCGCCGGCACGGACAGCGCTCATCGCTGGCTGGCCGGCACCGCCTCGGATGGGGCACGGACGACACTCACCCGCCCCGCGACGCAGCCGTGACCCTGTACGATGCAACCCTCACGCCGATGGTCGAGAACCTGTCGCGCCGAAGGGGGCGCTTGGATCGGGCGGATTGACTAGGCCGCGGACAACGCCTACGTTGCCGCAGGGAGGGTGTCGGGACCGGCCGGAAACCGGCCCAACACCGCACAACCGGCTGAAGACCGGGTGGCACAGTAGACGACCGGCCGGAAACCGGTCCCACAGGAGAGAGCGCATGGCGTTTTCGATCAGTCCCGACGGCGAGAAGTTTCCGCTGCCCGCCGAGGGGGAGTACGCGGAGGAGTACCGGCGGCTGGAGCAGATCGTCGGCGAGCAGCGCAAGCAGGGCCGTGAGATCGTGGTCGTGGTCGGTGTGGGCTTCGTCGGGGCGGTCATGGCCGCGGTCGTGGCGGACACGGTCGACAAGAAGTCCGGCAAGCCCACCAAGTTCGTCATCGGCATGCAGCGGCCCAGCACGCGGAGCTTCTGGAAGATCCACTACCTGAACCGCGGCCTGTCGCCGGTCAAGGCCGAGGATCCGGAGGTCGACCAGATCATCGGGCGGTGCGTGAAAGAGAAGGGCACGCTGACCGCGACCTACACGAACGACGTGCTCAAGCTGGCGGACTGCGTGGTCGTGGACGTGCAGTGCGACTACATCAAGGAGGACCTCGGCAACCTGCGGACCGGACGGACGGACATGGCCGCGCTCGAAAAGAGCTTCGAGGTCATTGGCCGGCTCATCCCGCCCAAGTGCCTGGTCCTGATCGAGACGACGGTTGCGCCCGGGACGACGGAGTACGTGGCGCTGCCGATCCTCAAGCGGGCCTTCGCCGCCCGCGGCATCGCGTCCGAGCCGCTGCTGGCGCACAGCTTCGAGCGCGTCATGCCGGGCCGGCATTACGTCGCGAGTATCCGCGACTTCTGGCGCGTGTGCAGCGGCGTGAACCAGGAAGCCCGCGACCGCGTCGAGCGGTTCCTGCGCGAGGTGTTGAACACGGAGAAGTTCGAACTGACCGTGCTCGACCGCCCGATCGAGAGCGAGACCACCAAGATCGTTGAGAACAGCTTCCGCGCCACCATGCTGGCCTTCCTCGACGAATGGAGCTTGTTCGCCGAGCGCAACGGCGTCGACCTGATCAAGGTCGTCCAGGCGATCAAGATGCGGCCGACCCACAACAACATGATCTTCCCGGGGCCGGGCATCGGCGGTTACTGCCTGCCGAAGGACGGCGGCCTGGGAATGTGGGCCTATCGCCACCTGATGGGCTTCGAGGACGACATCTTCAAGATCACGCCGGTGGCGATCGACGTGAACGACACGCGGGCCCTGCACGTGGCCGAGCTGACCCGCGACGCGCTGCGGAACATGGGCAAGATCGTGGCGGCGGCGCGGATTGCGCTGCTGGGCGCGGCGTACCGTGAGGACGTCGGCGATACGCGCTACAGCGGCAGCGAGCTGGTGCTCCGCAAGCTGACGGAGATGGGGGCGGACCTGCGCGTGCACGACCCGTACGTGCAGCACTGGTGGGAGGTCGAGGCCCAGGATGAGTATCCGTCGCCGGGCTACAGTTGGGCGCGTTTCTTCCGCAACCAGGAGCGGCTCAAGGACCTGCGGGTGGAGGCCGATCTCGCGGCAGCGCTCAAGGGGGCCGACGCGGTGATCCTGGCGGTGCGCCACAAGCCCTACCTGGAGCTGGACCCGGATGACGTCGTGCGCATGGCAGGCCAGCCGCCGGCCATCATCGACTGCTTCGGGGTTCTCGATGACGAGCGTATTCGCCGGTACTTCGAGCTGGGCTGCGAGGTGAAAGGCCTCGGCCGCGGGCACGTGAAGCGCATCAAGGACGAAGTCGCCGCCCGGCGGTAGGCGGGGCGGAGCACGCTGCGGACGCGAAAGTAATCTGACGCCAGACGGCGGTGCGCATCTGATGGTGCGCGTGCTGACTGTGGGTCGGGCCGTTGACGTGGCGCTGGCCAGCGGGTCCGATCGGTAGTGCTTCCGGCGTCCGGGGCCGGACCGCCTGCAAAATCGGTGGAGTCGAGGGGAGCAAAATGGTATCATCTCGTTTGACTGGTCCGCCCAGGACCATTTGAGAAACGCCGTCTGACAGTCCGTTGAAAAAGGGTCCTGGCACCGCGAGAGAACCATACAGCGCTGCCGCGGAGGCCCGCCGACGCGGAGCCAGTCTCCCTCTTTCAACGGGCACCTGGTCCGTTCCCGCGGGCGGGACGCAAGCCCGAAGCTGGAATATGGCAGTTCCGCAACCACATCCGAGACCCCGGCCGGGCTGCTCCCGGCCGTGTCTGGCGGGCGTCCTGGCCGTCCTGTCGCTGGCCGCGGCCGGCGCAGCGCAGGAGGTGGCGGAGGTGGCGCAGGTCGCCACAGACGACCCGCTGCAGCGAGACGACGCCGCGCTGGGGGCGCTGGCGGTTTACCAGGGAGCGCCGGGCTCGGATGCGTTCAGCGCGATTCACTATCTCGGCGCCGGTCGCATCATCGCCGGGAAGCGTTCGTCGCAGGCGGCGAGTCGGTTCTTACTGAGTGAAGATTATGGGGCCACGTGGGCGGTGGTCGGTTGTCCGGGTTCGACCGGCGCGCACACGTACTTCTTCGGGCAGAATGGCGCCCTGTTGTTTTCGGGAACGGGCGACACGGGCAGCGCGTGCCTGATGAAGAGCATGGACGCGGGCTGCACGTGGACGGTCGCCCTGACGGCGCTACAGCTCCGCACCCTCGTTGGCAGTGCGGACGCCAAGGCGGTGTTCAGCCCGGTCTATCTGGGCGCGAACTGCTGGATCGCGAACGTCAAGAGCTTCGACACGACGAAGAAAGTCATCCTGTCCGCCGACAACGGCGCGACGTGGTTCGTGCCCAGTGCCCAGCCGGGGCAGGGGGCGTCGGCGTGGGCCCGGCGGATGATCCTCACCAGCGACAACGTCCTGCTGTGGCCGTCGTGCCTGACCGACAAGATGTACCGCTCGACGGATCAGGGCGCCAGTTGGTCCCCGGTCACCGTTCCGGGGGCGTCCCTGTTCCAACCCCTGTGCGACGCTGGAAACGGCGTCTATTTCTGCGGGGACGTCCGCACGGCGCCCAACACGCCGATCAAGCTCTACCGCAGCCTCGACCAGGGGCTGACGTGGGCGGAGGTCGTGGCCGTCAACCTGCAGCGCCCGACCGTGACGTACTGGCGCGACGTGCTCAAGGTCGGAGACAGCCTGCTGGCTTCGGCCTGTTGCATGGAAGGCACCAGCAACGAGCGGTACATGCAACTCTTCCTGTCCGTGGACGACGGAACCACCTGGGTGTCGCTGGGGAACCCTTACTACGGCCCGTACGGCGGCATGCAGGCCATCTATCAGATGTGTGCCACGGAACTGGATGTCGTCTTCGCCGGATGCCAGCCCGACAGCACGATCCTGAGGTGGCCCATACCGGTCGGCGTGGACGGCGGCGTGCCCGGAGATCAGGACGGCGACGACTACCTTGACTTCGCCGACTTCGCCGTCCTGGTCGGTGCGTGGGCAGGCCCGCTCGTGTGGGACCCGCCGCCGGGCTGCACGACGGCCCAGTTCATTCGCGCCGATCTGGATGACGATCTCGACGTGGACCTGGCCGATTTCGCCGTTTTTCAGCGGGAGTTCACGGGTTCGCCCGCGTCCGGGGGCTGGGCGGGTCGCGGCCTCCGATTCCCGCCGTAATCGGCGGCGTTGGAGTGCTCCTCGCACCGATTCCCCTGATCCAAGTGCCTACTCGAGTGCACTCGACCCGCTCGCCTGAAACGCCGCTACGAGCTCGGTGACGCCAGCCTCCCCTTGTGCCACCGCGAGAATCGTGTCGTACAGCCGATCCTCGTTGAATCGCGGTATCACGTCGTTGACCAGCAGGAAATGGAGAGCCGCGATGAACCCTGCTCGCTTGTTCCCATCGAAGAACGGATGGTTTCGTACGATGAAGTAGCAATACGCCGCGGCCTTCTCGTGGAGCGATGGGAACGGCTCGCAACCGAATACCGCGGTCTGCGGCTGAGCCAGGCACGACTCCAGCGCGCCCTCATCGCGTACGCCAGGCATTCCGCCGTAAAGGCCGATAATCCGGTCGTGAAGTTCCAGCACTTCATCACGTGAAAGATAGACCGGCTGGTGCTGGTTCACTTAGTCGGCGAGTTTGCGCAGGAGGTTGTCGTAATGAGACACAGCGTACTGAATGGTGCGCTTCACGGACGGCTGAGAGAGCGTGCGCAGAGAGGTCGTGAGCGACGGCACGGAATTGGTGGTCTCGTCACGGCGCAGCAGCAGCCCCGACAGATCTCCCCGGCCGATGGCTTCGAGCGAGGACACTGAGCTGGAACTGGCGAGTGGTCGGACGTGCACGGCGATCACGGCGCACTCCTTTCGTTTACAAATTCTAGCAATTCGTCCGGCCACAAGCTACTCGCACGTTCCAGGACGCTTCTGATATCGGCATCGGTCAACGGACGGATTTCGGCATTATTCACGTCGAGCAGCAGCCGTACCCCATATCCTGCGTGCTGCTGGACGTTTGCCCCTACGGGTAGTTGTACGGTCTTCGTGATCTCGAGCGGTTCCAGCTCAACCCGCAGGTTACATCTCGGGTCGCGAAAGATGAGCAGGCGCTTCCCTCCGACAAGGTCGGCTCCCGCAAATGACCGTTGAGTGGCAACCAGGTGTTGGCAGGGCGTTTCGCCTGTATCAAATACCAGCTCTCGAACCATCCCGACCTTCAGGCACTCCCTCTTTACGCCCAGGGCCGGGAAGAGCAGCGCGCGGACGTTGTCGAACAACTCGGTGCATTTGCCTTCCAGGCCGGTCTCTTCGACCGGCGGCGGCAGAAGTACCGGAACGACGAGCACGGGGCCACGCGGCGTCAAGACGAATGTATCGACCGGGATCGATGGTCGCTTCCCGGGCCGCTGCGCGAAGTCCTTGGAGATCTTGAACTCGGTGTCGCTCGCGGTGAGCTTTTCGAACAACTCGCCCCACCGGTTGCGAGCCTCCTCGTAGAAGACATTGAGGCGCGTACGCTCGCTATCGATCTCGATCGGCGGATAAACATCCATGCCGAACTTCACGACGTGATGAAGCAGATCGCCTGTGCTGAGAACGTTGGATTCCAAGGCCACATCCTCCGCCGTCGGAACGGCCGCAACACGTTCGGCATCATAGCGTTAAGCGCGAGCGCACTGCAAGAAAGTCCCCCCACGCGCGGACCACTACTCCTATGGATAAATCCGCCCCATCATCCGCGCGAACGGGATCGTCTCGCGGATGTGCTTCAGCCCGCAGATCCACGCCACCGTGCGCTCCACGCCCAGGCCGAAGCCGCCGTGCGGGACGGTGCCGTAGCGGCGGAGGTCGAGGTACCACTCGTAATCGGCCGGGTTCATGCCGTCTTCCTTGATCCGCTCCAGCAGCGCATCGAGATCGTCCTCGCGCTGGCTGCCGCCGATGATCTCGCCGTAACCCTCCGGGGCCAGCAGGTCGAGGTTGTTGACGACGCGCGGGTCGTCGGCGTTGCGTTTCATGTAGAACGCTTTGCACCCGCGCGGGTAATGCGTGACGAACACGGGCCGGTCGTGCAGGCGGGCGATGATCGTCTCGTCGGAGCCGCCCAGGTCGCCGCCCCATTCAAAATTCGCCGCCAGCTCCATGTGCGTCGGGATGTTGCGGACGGCCTCCTCCTGGTCGGCCAGCTCCTCGCGGGCGTCCAGAATCTCCTGGGCCAGCTTGTCCGCCTTCCATTCCTTGATGCCCGCCGCCCCGCGCTCGGCCTCCTTCTCCGCGATGAGCCGCTTCAGCTCCTCCACGCGGGCCTTCGCACGCTCGAGGTCCGCTTCGAACGTCGTGCGCGTCTGGCCGCTGCGCAGAATGTCCGCGGCCTGCGAGTACGTGATGCGATGGAACGGCTTCTGGATCGCTTCGAGCCTGGCGAGGTCGCGGCCCAGCAGCTCCAGCTCCATCCGCCGCTCGCGCAATACGCGCTGCACCAGCTCGTACACGAAGTCCTCGGCCAGCGCACAAACGTCGTCCAGGTCGGCGTAGGCGATTTCCGGCTCGACCATCCAGAACTCGGTGAGGTGCCGGCGGGTCTTGCTCTTCTCGGCCCGGAACGTCGGCCCGAAGCAGTACACCTTGCGGTGGGCCATCATCGCCGCCTCGACGTAGAGCTGCCCGGTCTGTGCCAGGTACACCGGCTCGCCGAAGTAGTCCACCGCGAACAGCGTCTGGGCCCCTTCGCCCGCGGCCGGCGCGAAGATCGGCGTGTCGATCAGGATGAAACCGTGATCGTTGAAGTACCGCCGGATGCCATCGACGATGGTGTGGCGCACGCGGAGGATGGCCCACTGCCGCTGCGAGCGGAACCACAGGTGGCGGTTCTTCATCAGGAAGTCGATGCCGTGGGCCTTGGGGGTGATGGGGTAGCCGGCCGCGCTCTGAACCACCTCCACCTCGCTGACCGCCAGCTCGTGCCCGCCGACGCTGCGCTCATCCGCCCGCACGGCGCCGGTCACACGCAGCGCCGACTCCTGGCCGAGCCGGCGGGCGGCCTCGAAGGCCTCCGGGCTGACGGCGGTCTTCTCGAGCACGCACTGGCACAACCCGGTGCCGTCGCGCACGACGAGGAACAGCAGCTTGCCGCTGGACCGGCTGTTGTACAGCCAGCCGCTGAGCGTTACCGTTTGTCCGACATGACGGGCGAGCTCGGCAATCGTGGTCGCGATCGGCATAGTGCGCGTTCCTTTCCGCGGGACGGCCGGCCTCTGACACCGGAGTGCCCGGTCCGCTGCCGGCCAGACGCTGAATCACGGTGCGCGATTCGGCTACGGGCGTCAGAACGCGAAGCGCAAGCGAGCGCGTATTGGACCACGCGCTGGCTCGCGCGGCGCGTTCTGATAGCGCTCCCGAATCGCGCACCGCCCTATAGTGTACGACGCGGGGCGGCGGTGCGAAAACAGGGAATAGGCCGGCTGCGTGGAGCCGCCGGCCCGCTGCTGCTCGGCCTCTTGCCCCTCTGGCTGACCGGCTGTCAGCCGGGTGCTCCGTCCGTCCGGATCGCGCTGGGCGGAGCGCAAATCCCGGTCGAGCTGATCGAGTCGTGGTTGCAAGCGACCGAGTCGCGCGGCTTTGCCGTGACCAAGGTCTCCCCCGTCTACATGTCGCAGCACGGCTTCGAGAACCTGGCCCGCGGCGAGTGCGACCTGGCCTGCACCGACCGGCCCATCACAAAGCGCGAGCTGGACCAGTTCGGCGAGCACGAGATCGAGGGGCGCCGGGTCGCCTTCTACGGCTACGCGCTCTACGTCCACCCCAGCAACCCGCTGGATGCGATCTTCGCCCGGCACGTCCGACTCGTCTTTCAGAAGCGAATCAAGGACTGGGCTGAGCTGGCCGGCGACCAGATCCCCGAGTTGCAGGGGCCGATCAACCTGTACGGCCCGGGTAAGAGCACGCGCGGCGGAATGGTGCTCAGCCCGATCGCCAACATCTGGTTCGCGGACCCGACCTGGGAAGTCCTGGACTCCGACGCCGAGGTCGTCGCAATGGTCGCTGCGGACCCGCTGGGGCTCGGGTTCGCCAGCATCGGCCACGATGAGGAGGCTCGATACCTTGGGCTGCGCATGGAGCGGCACTCGCCGCCCGTGTTCCCGTCGCTCGAAGCGATCGAATCGGAGCGCTACGGTCTGGCGAAGTTGATCTACGTCTACTACCTCGATCCGCCGAGCGACGCCGTCGAGGCCGTGCTCGACTACCTGTTCAGCGAGGAGGGCCGCCGGGCGATTGAGGAGACCGACGTATGGTCCGTCGCGCTCGATCGCTCCGCCGTGCCCCTGCCCCCATGAACGCGCCCCTTCAGGTCCGCTGCCTGCGTGTCCACCGCCTCGCAATCCCGCTGCGCTTCCGCTTCGAGCACGCCGCCGCCGCGCGCGATGTGGCCGACCCGATCATCGTGGAAGCGGTCGGCGGTGCACCGTACGCGCACGAGGTCGGCTACGGGGAGACGCTGGCCCGCCCGTACGTGACCGGCGAAACGCCGGAATCGGTCGGCGAAGACCTGGCCAACCTGTTTGCCCCGCGGCTGAGCAGCTTCCGGCCGCAGACCTTTGCGGCCGCTTTGGAATTCATCGAGGCGCTGCCGGTTCAGGTGAGCGGTCGAGTCGTGTCGGCGGCACGGACCGCCATCGAGCTGGCGCTCCTGGACCTGGCGTGCCGCGCTTTCCGCCGTCGGCCGGCCGACGTCGTGGGGTGGATGGGCTTGCCGGGGTTTGGTGCGCCCGGGTGCCTGGAGACCGCCCGCTACTCGGGTATCGTCGTCGGACGGTCGGAGCGGCGGCTGAAGACGTTCCTGCGCGGGCAGCGCTGCTACGGGCTGCGTGACTTCAAGCTCAAGGTGGCGACCGCGGGCTGGGAGGAACACCTGAAATGGACGTACGAGGTACTCGGCCGCGCCCTCGAGCGGAACAAGGCCACCCTGCGGGTCGATGCCAACGGCCGCTGGTCGCTGGCGGAGGCCAACACCGCGCTCGCGACACTCGAACGCTGCGGTGTCTGCGCGCTTGAGCAGCCCATGTCCGACGCGGACGACGCGGACCTGCCCTATCTCGCCGAACAAACGAGCTGCGACCTCATCGTGGACGAGTCGCTCCTCACGCTCAGCGATGCGCAGCGGCTAATCGAGGGCGGCGGCGTCCGTGTGCTGAACATCCGCATCGCCAAGAACGGCGGGCTGATGCCGGCCCTCCGCATCGCCCGGCTGGCGCTTGCCGCGGACCTGCACGTCCAGCTCGGATGCCTCGTCGGCGAGACAAGCATCCTGAGCGCGGCGGGCGTCGCGTTCCTCGAAGCGTGCCCCAAGGTACGCTTCGTCGAAGGAGCTTTCGGACGGTTTCTGCTCCGTGCCGACGTGACCCGCCGGCCGATCCGTTTCGGCTTCCGTGGCCGGGTGCGTCCGCGGGCCGGATTTGGGCTCGGCGTAACGGTCGAAACAGAGGCGCTGTCCCGCTTCGCCGCCGCCCCGCCGCGGACGATGCAGTTCTGACGCCGTGGGCTTGCGGTTCGGACTGGCCGCCCCGGCGGTCGGCCGCTGCCTCCTCGGGCCACCCGCCGAGCGCTGCGCGCCGGCGCGGACGCTACGTCGCCGGCGTGAATTGCATGACCGCGTGCCGCGTGCCGCGCGGCAGGTAGCGGATCGTCGTGACCTGCCCTCTCCGCAGAACCTGCAACTGGATCTCCCGGTCCGTCTCGCCGTGGATGTCCCAGCCCACCAGGTCGTCGCCCTCGCGCAGACCGGCCCTGGCCGCCGGCGAACCCGCGACCAACCCGCGCACACGCTGCTCGCGAACGGAGCGCTCGCGGTCAAACCCGAGCACGTACTCGTAGCTTTGCGTCACCCGGCCGACCAGCGCGGGCGCCAGCGCATCGCGCGGCACCTCCACCGTCTCCGCCCGCAACACGTACCGGTCGAACTCCGCCGCGAACCACTCCCCCAGCACGGCCCGCCCCCGTTCGCGCAGCGTCTCGTTGCAGATGCGCACGTCGCCCCTACGTGCCCGCCGGATCAGCTCGTGCAGTAGGGCATCGATCCCGCTGGCGTTCCCGCGGTCGCGCGCCAGCTTGTGCCACCGCAGCCCGAGCAGCAGCCCGCGCTGATACGGCACTTCGCCGACCGTCTGGCGCTCCTTCCAGTAACCTGCCCGGATCTGCTCGTTGGTCGCGTTGCGCGCGGGGTTGGCCTGGTACTCGCGCAGGTGGCGATTGATCCAACTCGCGTAAACGTTTGCCGTCCACCGTTCGGACTCAAACAGAATCCGCAGCGCGTAGTAGTCGGTGAAGCCCTCTATGAACCAGTACACCAATTCCTCGGGCTCCTCAGCCTGCAACAGCCGGCCATTCCACGTGTGGAACAGCTCGTGGGCAAACAGGTGCTCCACGCCGTCCGTCAACATCGCCCGCGGCGAGATGCACAACGCGAAACTGTGATACAGCCCCATCCCGGCCATCCGCAGGTCGCCGGCCTGCACCGGCGGGCCGACGGGAATCGCCGTCACGAGGAAGGGCGGAAACGCGGTCTCCTGCATGAACGTGCACTGGTCCGCGATGATCGCCGCCGCGCGGCCCGCAAACTCGGCGGGGCTGAAGTCGAATCGATCGACCATCGCGATGGTCAGCTCATCGGCGCCGGGCACCAGCGTTCGGTGCACCGCAAACCGGCCCGCGAGGTACACGGACTGCCGGACGTCCTCGGGCTTGAGCAGCGCGCCGACGCTCGGCCCCGCGCCCCACGAGCAGATCGCCTTCCACTCGCCCGGGAGCTTCCAGCGCAAGATGACCTCGTATTCCTCCGGCTGCCCGCCGTCCGGGCCGGGCGTCGCCAGGAAGGCGCTGCCAAGTCCGTGGAAGAAAGTCCTGGTCGCGATGGGGTGATGCGTGGTGCTCCAGTCGAAGTCCGTCTGTCCGGGATCAACGGTGTACTCACAGCGCAGTTCCGCACCCCGCGCGTGGGACAACTGCCAGCACGCCCTGTCGCGGCGTGCCCCGGTGGCGCCGCCGAACTTGATGTCTTGCAGCAGCGCCGGAACGTCCGCAACTGTCCCGCACCGCGGCGCCACGCACAGGCGCGACGCCGACCGCCCGGAGGTCTGCCACGTCAGCTCGACCCGCACGCGACCCTGTCCCGGTTCCGGCGTCACGACATATGCCAGGGACTCCGCCCGCGCAGCAACTGCCGCCCACGTGCACAGGGCCGCCCCGGCCCTCAGGAATGTCCCCAGGCGGAAGCACTTTGGCACGCGCACGACATCACTCCTCGCCGGCTCAGCCGCGGGCCCCTCATTGTATGCCGAGATTGCGCACGAGCGGCCTCAAGACCCGCGGTTTGCCGATAAACGCTGTGGACCGGCGGACTGGTGGTGCCACATTGCCGCTCATGAAGACGCCTGCGAAGAAGTGGATCGTTGCGATGCTGGGCCTAGCCCCGCTCGCCGCCGTACTCGCGGCCCCGCCCCAGTTCCTCGCGTCGCGCGAGATCATGCTCGAGTACCGGGCGGCGAGCGACGCGCCGGTCGATGAGGTGCGCGTCTGGGTATCGACGGACGCGGGCCGCACGTGGCAGGCTGCGCAAGTCACGCTCGACGGGAAACACACTCTGCGATATTCCGCTCCCGGCGACGGCCGCTATGACTTCTACGTAGTCCTCCAGAATGCTGCCGGCGCCTCCAACTTGCCGCCGTCTCCAGGAGCCCGCCCCGCCGCCACCGTCATCGTGGACACGCTTCCGCCGTTGCTCCAGATCGACGGCGCGGAAATCGCGCCCGCCGACGAGTGCGGTCATCGTGTCACGCTCCGGGCGGCGCTGGTCGAGGAGAACCTCTCCCCCGCCGGCGTGCGGCTCTTTTATCGGGACGACGCGCGGCACTGGACCGACGCGGGCGTTGCGAGCGTCGTTGACGAGCACATCGCTGGCTCCGTGCCGGCCTGCACGCGGCCCGCGATCGACTTGCGCGTCGTCGTCACGGACCTGGCGGGCAACATGGTCTCGGCCGAGGTGTCCAATGTCGCCGTTCCCCCTCTGCCGGAGCCGCCGCCCGAGCCACCGGCCGCAACGCAGCCTGCTCCCCCGCCCGAGCCGCCGGCCAGCGAGTTCCCCGCGCCGCTTTCCGCCGAGGCGCAACGGCTACGCCAGCGGGCCGTTGACTTCATGGCCGAGGGGCGCTTCGCGCTTGCCGCGGCGCGCCTCGAGGACGCGCTGGCGCTTGCGCCGGACGACGTGGATACGCTGGTCGATCTGGGGCTCGCGCTGTATCGCGCCGGACGGTACGAGGAAGCCGGCGGTTGCCTCCGGGCCGCCCTCGACCGGCGTGCCGATCACGTCGGCGCCCTGGACGCCCTGGCGCTGGTCGCCGCCACGCAGAAACAGTATTCTCTTGCCCGCGAGTACATGTCGCAGTTGCAGCGGCTCCAGCCCGAGGCCGGGCAAGTGTGGCTGCGCAGCGGCGACATCGAGCACCGGCTTGGCAACACGGCGCAGGCGCTCGCGGCGTGGCGGCAGGTGCTGACCGCGCGCGACGCGGACCAGACGCTGCGCGACAACGCGCGGCGCCGGCTGGAGTACTTCGCCAGCCGGTCCGTATCCGAAACGCAGCCCGCAACCGGCGACACATGGCACGACCAACCCCAATCCCGCCCATCATGGTTGCCTTCGGGGACGACGACCACCGCAAAGCCGCCGCCATAGCCGACGCCCTCGACCGGCTGCTGCCGGCCGGCGTCGATCGCAGCCTGGCCTACGCCGAGTACGACGGGCAACGGCCGGCCGACCAGGGCGGCCCCTCGCTCGCCGGCGTTCTCGACGATCTCGCGACGCTGCCGTTTCTCGCCCCCCGGCGTGTCATCCGCATCCGCGAGGCCGACGCCTTCGTCACCGCTCATCGCGAGAAGCTCGAGAAGTACCTCCTCAAGCCCGCGCCCACCGGTACCCTCATCCTCGAGTGCCGCACCTTCCCCAAGACCACTCGCCTCTACAAAGCAGCGGCCGCGGCCGGCGGCGTTATGGTCGAGTGCAAGAAGCTCGTCGGCCGGGCCCTGCTGGAATTTGTGACCGACCAGGCCGACGCACGCGGCAAGCGGCTCGAACCCGTGGCAGCGGCGCAGCTCGTCGACTTCGTGGGCCCGGATACCGGGCTCCTGGTCTCTGAAGTCGAGAAGCTCGTCCTGTACGCCGGCGATCGGCCGACGATCACCGAGCGCGATGTCTCCGAACTCGTCGGCCAGACCCGCGAGGAACGCGTGTTCGCCGCGATGGATGCCGCGGCGGCGGGCCGCCTGCCCGAGGCGTTGCGGCTGTGGCACCAGGTACTCGCCACGGACCCTGGCGCCGTCTTCAAAGCCCTTGGCGGAGTGGCGTACCGGGTGCGTCAGTGGCTGAGCGCCCACCGAATGCTCCGTGAAGGAGCCGGCATATCCGAAATCGCTCCCAAGGTGCTGATGTGGCGCCGGGAACGCGAGCTCGAAGCGATCCTCAAGCGCTACTCCCCGGCCTTTCTGCGCCGCGTCCTGGCGGCAGCCGCCGACTTGGACTCACAAGCCAAATCGGGTGTGCGGTCGATAGATACGGGTGTCGAGCTGATGCTGGCCAGGCTGGCCAGTCGTTAACGGCCCGGGCCCTCCCGTGATGGCTCCAAGAGGGGGCGCCGCCGTTCGACTGCAGGGTCCGCCCAGGGCTGTGGCCCGTCGCTCGCACAGACAGGGCTGCTGCATGGATGCGCGGTTTCGACAAAGACGGTTACTCCCATGCGTACTGCTTCTCGCCGCAGGCTGCACGTGGATGACGGCGCCGCCCACGGGGCACCAGGGATCGAACCAGAGCGATCAGCCCTCAGAAGGACCACAAGTCGTTTCTGGGAATGATATTACCGACGACCAGGGGCGGAACGACGAGGTGGCCCAGGCGGTCCTCAAGTGGGTTGACCGTGTCGAGGCGGCCGACCAGCGCGGCAACGCCGATGGCAACTTAGCCGCCCACGGGAGTTCGCCAACCACGCAGGCTGCTGATATTGAGTTCCCCATATCGAGAGACGGGGCGGCTGACCCTTGGGAGAGCCCCGGCGCGCCAGCGGTTCATTCTGGCGCGGACGGCGACCCAGACCGGGGACTCTCAGCGGCCACAGCCCCACCGAGCACCGTCGCTCCGCCGGCGCTGGCGGAGGTGCTGGTTCGGCCTGCTCCCGACGCCCCGGGCACGCTGCCCGAGCCAGGGGCGCCGCAGATCAATGCGCCGGCGTACGCACGTACGGCGTCGACTTCGCTGCGGGAATTCCTCGAGCAGTCGCTGCCCGGCGAGGACAGCTCGTTCCGTGAGCAACTCGACCGCCGGATGTTGTGGGTGATGGCCGGGGACTACGAGCGGGCTCGCGCGCCTCTCACCCTTGTGACGGCCGAGCAGCAGGAGCTCGCCATTCGGTTCGTGGAGGCCTGGATCGCGGTCCGCGACTGGCACATGGGGGATCCGTCCCGCGCGGCGGGCGCTGCCGCCCGGGAACTGGACGAGCTGCGCCGGTCGCTGCAGCGCCTGAGCGACCTCAGTATGCCCACGGTGCGGATTTGCTCGGCGGTACGGAGCTTCGGGCAGTACGATGCCTTGGAGCCGGCACGCTTCCTGGCCGGCACCCCGGCCGAGTTCGTCCTGTATTGCGAGGTCCGCGATTTCGTCAGCGAGCTGCGGGACGACATGTACGTCAGCAGCTTTGACATGACGACCACGATCCTGAACCGCGCCGGCGACACGATGCTGGAGATCAAGGACGCCAACATCATCGACCGTTGCCGGAACCGCCGCCATGATTGTTTCATCCCCCGCCTGATCCGCCTGCCTACCACACTTCCGCCTGGCCAGTATGTGGCGAAAATCACGCTCGCCGATAAACTGGGTCAAAAAGTGGCGGAGAACGCGGCGACGTTCCAGCTGGTCGCGTCGCAGTAACCGCTTCCCGCCGCGCTGCGAACTGAGATTCTCGGAGAGTCCGGGCGTGATCGTGCCGCGCTTCATTCGTCGCCTGTTTCGCACGCCGTACGATGGTTTGAAGCACTTCGGCGTGGTCGCTGAAGGTGCGCTGTATCGCTGTGGGCAGCCGACCCCGGCGGAGCTTGAGGGGCTGATCGCGCGGTGCGGACTGCGAACGGTTGTCAGCCTGCGCGGGGTGCGCGACGAAGATGATCCGGATGCCTGGGAACAGGCGGAGCGTGAAGTCTGCCGCGTGCGGGACGTGGCATTTGTGCCCATTCCCTGCAATCACAAGAACCCGCCGACCAGCGCGCAGGTGGAGCAGTTTCTCGATCTCTTTCGGTCTCCCGAACGCCAGCCGGTGCTTGTGCACTGCCGCCTGGGACAGCAGCGCACGTTGCTGTTCTGCGCGTTGTACCGGGTGCGCGTGCAGGGCCTGTCCGTCGCGGACGCCGAGCGCGAGATGGACGCGCTGGGCTTTGGCGTTCGGCGTCGCCGGCACCGCAGGCTGCTCGAGGCGTTTCGCGCGCTGGCCGCGCCGCCGGGATTGCTACAATCCGTATAGTATCTAGAGCGCCTATGCGGCCCGCGCGTGACCCGATACAGGACTAAGGCGCGACTGATGCGCGTGTGTCCATTGTGGCTCTTGTTATGCGATAACCTGGCCATGAATGCGTGTTCCACGTGAAACACGCTGGGGTGGCGGCTGCAATTGACAACCACGCCGACAACGGCTAATCCTTGGACTGGAAGCAAGGAGGCCGCAATGGCGAAGAACACAAGTCGCCTCGGGAGAGGACTCAGCGCACTTATCTCGACCACGGACGCTGCAAGCCAGCCCACCGAGGCGCCGCTTACCACCGCCGGCGAAATCAGCCCTTTCCGAATGATCGCCATCGAGTCAATCATCCCAAACCCTCGGCAGCCACGAACCGGATTCGACGAGGACGCTCTGAGCGACTTGGCGAGCTCGATCCGCGACAACGGAGTTCTCCAGCCCGTTGTCGTCAGGCTGGCTGGCGATGACCGGTATGAGCTCGTCGCCGGCGAGCGGCGGTGGCGGGCCGCGAAGGCCGCTGGCCTGGATGCGGTTCCGGCTGTCGTTCGCGAGCTGTCGGACTCTGAGGCGTTCTGCACAGCGCTGATCGAGAACCTGCAACGCGAGGATCTTGGCCCGCTTGAGCGAGCGGCGGCATATCAGCACTACCTGGAGCTCTTTGGCGGAACCATAGAGGATCTTGCAGCGCGTCTGTGCCAAAGCCGCGCGAACATCTCCAACTACATGCGGCTGCTGAAGTTAAGGCCAGAAATCTGCTACATGCTCGGCACCGGAGAGCTGGGTATGGGCCAGGCCCGGGCGATCGCTGGCATCGAAGACCCGCAGCGCCAGTTGGCAATCGCCAAGCTCGCGGCCAGGCGGAATCTGTCCGTGCGGCAAGTCGAGGCGCTCGCGCGGAATTCTGAGGGTCAATCTGCTCAGGAAACGCCGACAACGCCCGACGTGGAAGCAGACGGCCGTGTTCGCCAAGTCAGGATGGTTGAAGAAGCAATTAGCAAGTCGATCGGACTACGTGTCCGGATGCATCCGGGTAAGAAGAAGAACTCAGGCCGTGTAGTGATCTTCTACAATAGTCTCGAGGAGTTCGACCGCATCGCAGAGCGGATCGGCGGCGGCGCGAACCTGGAGTGAGACCATGCAGAAGCTGCGACCCGCTGCCGTCGCGGGTCGGTTCTACCCGCGCGACGAGGGGGAGTGTAGAGGGATTTTGGAAGCGTTCTTTCAGG
Organism: Phycisphaerales bacterium; assembly: GCA_022839625.1. Taxonomy (GTDB): domain Bacteria; phylum Planctomycetota; class Phycisphaerae; order UBA1845; family Fen-1342; genus JALHJL01. Next base: position 123,957 of record JALHJL010000003.1, on the reverse strand, counting down.
CGGTCTCAGCGCCGGCGGCGTTAGGAGGAATCGTTCCTCACGCCGGTTGGATCTTCAGCGGATCGACAGCGGCCCTGACGATCGCGGGCTTGGCTGCGGCGCGTCCCGAGACGGTCATCATATTCGGGGCCGTCCACGGCCCGGATCGGAATGTGGCAAGTGTCTTCGCGCGCGGCGGATGGCAAACGCCGGTCGGAGTGCTTCAGGTCGACGAGGGTCTAGCGAGCCGCCTCATTCGAAGCGGGGCAGCGGTGGACGACGCATCGCCGCACAAGTACGAGCATTCGATCGAAGTTCAGCTTCCGTTGCTCAAGCATGTCTTGCCGGATGTTCGTATCGTTCCGGTGGGAGTCCGGCCAGGGTCTGAGGCAGCGGAGGTCGGTCGCCGGTGCGCTCGAGAGGCGGTTGCGTCAGGTCGCAGGGTAGCATTCCTTGGCTCGACAGATCTCACGCACTATGGGCCGGCATTCGGATTCGAGCCGCACGGGCGAGGCCGGGCGGGGATTCGCTGGGCGAAGGAGGTGAATGACCGGCGTTTCATCGCGTTGATTCAGGCGATGGATGCGGACGCTGTCGTACCGGAGGCTGAGGTTAACCGCAACGCCTGTGGGGCGGGCGCCGTCGCGGCGACCATTGCCGCAATGGCAGAGTTGGGCGCGGTTCGGTACGAGGAGTTGCGGCACACGTGCAGCGCCGAGAGCGGCGCGGTGGAGGATGAGGATCTGCTCAACTCGGTTGGGTACGAGGCCGGCGTCTTCATCGGGGCGGCGAGCTGAGGCGGGGCGGGACGAAGCGGCGCCGGAGCGACGGGCCTACGGGAACTGACTGCGACGGGCGTTTCACGTGAAACGGTCCCCGGCAGGCGGGCGAACCGACAGAGGCTTCTGATAGACTTGCTAGCATTACTAGCAAGACGAAGTGGCCGGCAGGCGCTCGGCGGCCAGGCGAACCAGGCACGCACGCCGCCCATATGCCGGAAACGAATGCCATTCGCACCCGTCGTCCACCATGCCCGCCGCGCGGTAGCAGGCCAGCGCCGCCGTGTTCTCCGGGAAGACCACGAGCGTGACGCGGCGCGCCCCGCGCTGCACGAACGCCTCCTCAAGCAAGAGCCGGGTGAGTTGAACGCCGTAATGCTGCCCCCGCAACGCGGCATCCACGATCAGGTGGCCCAGCCAGTAGTGCCGGCGCGGCCCGGCGAAGCGGTTCAATTCGCCGTAGCCGACCGCCGCCTGACGATCGCGCGCCCAGAGCAGATAGGGGTTGTGGTCGGGTTTGGACCAACGGAGGACTTCGGCCACGCTGAGGGGCGGGGGCGACCGGGGCGCCAGCCAGTACGACTCGCACGCATCGCGAACCCATGACAGCACCTGCTCAGCGAAGGCCGGCTCGAACGAAGTGAGGCGGCAGGGCGGGGCGCTGCGGCTGCGGATGTTCGGACTGACGCCCATGTTGCCGATTCCGTTGGCGGTACAGCGGCCCAGAGTGATGCACACGCCGCCGGCTGCCGGGATTATCATAACCGAATGGAGCAGTTGCGCGGATATTCCGTGCGGGTCGAGCGGATTCCGATCGCCGGACGCACCTACGAACTGCTGATGCCCGCGGACAGCGACGGGTTGCTCGACGACCCGCGGGTCGCCGCCCGCTTTGACCAGGACGAGTATCTGCCGTACTGGGCCGCGATCTGGCCGGCGGCGCTGCTGCTCGGCGACGCAGTGGCTGGTTGGGGCGCTCCGCCTTCGGGCACAGAGCCGCCCCGCGTGCTCGAGCTCGGCGGCGGGCTGGGTCTCGTGGGGCTGGTGGCCGCAAGACTGGGGTATCGCGTCACGATCTCTGACTACGATGAGGACGCGCTGGCTTTCGCGGAGGCCAACGCCGGGCGAAACGGCGTTTGTGGCCTGGACTTCCGGCGGATCGACTGGCGGCGGGAGTATGAAGGGCCGCGGCCCGACCGCATTCTCGCGGCGGACGTTCTTTACGAGTCACGGAATCTGGAGCCGATTGCGAAATTCGTCGCACGCCACTTGAACCAAGGCGGCGTCGCGTGGATCGCGGACGCGAACCGTTCGACGGCGGCCCCATTCGAGTACGTGGCGCGGGGTTGCGGGCTGGGTGTCACGGTGATTCCGGTTGAGGCGGCCGAGGGCGCGGGTGGTGGCGTGCCCGCGGGCCGAATCTTCGTGTGCCGCGTGGAAGGGTGATGGCGGGGAAGAGCCGGCACCGTCAGGACGGGGCCGCCCTTGCCTACGACACGATCTTCAGGCCGACGAGGGTGAGGTCGTCGGCCTGCTCGGCGAGCCCGACGAAGCGGCGTACGTCCCACACGATGTTTTGGAGTACCTGGGGCAGGGCGAGGTGGCCATACGTGCGGAAGGACTTCCAGAGCCGCTCGCGGGAGAACTCCTCGCCGGCGAAGTTTCGGGCCTCGATGGCGCCGTCGGTGTAGAGCAAGAGGACATCGCCGGCTTTCACAGGAAGTTCATACTCTAGGTACTGTTCATGCGGATCAATCCCTAATACGAGGTTTCCCTCAATTTGTGGATGTACTTCCTGGTCGCGCAGCACCAGGAGCGGTTCGTGACCAGCGCTGACGTAAGTGAGACGGCGCGCGGCGCGGTCAATGGTTACCAGCAGGAGCGTGACGAACTCGGCGGGCAGGGTCTCGCGGCAGAGTTGCCGGTTGAGCCGAGTGATCAGTTCGCTGGGGCCGGCGCAGTACTCCACCGCGGCCCGCAGCGACCCACGGACGGAGGACATCAGGAGCGACGCCGGGATGCCCTTTCCCGCAACGTCGCCGACGAGGGCAATGAGGCGTCCGTCGCAGAGCGAGAGGAAGTCGCAGAAGTCGCCGGCGACCTCGTAGGTCGGGTGAAAGGCGAGCGCGGTCTCGACGTGTGTATGTCGCGGGGGGGCGATCCGGATCATGCGTTCCTGCAGCTCGCCGGCGAGGGCGAGTTGGCGTTGCATCTCAGCGTTTCGGAGGCGTTCCTCGACGAGCTGCGCGTGGACGATCGCGGTGGCCGCCTGGTAGGCGACGGCCCGCAGCAGGTCGCGCTGCATCTTCCGAAACCGGCGGCGCTGATCGGTGTAAACGCGGATGACGCCCACGGGCTGGCCCCGGTAGATCATGCCCGCAGTGAGCATGCTGACGAGGTTGTGCTGGCGGAAGTCGTCGGGGTATTGGACGCGGGGATCGGTGGCGGCGTCTTCGACGAACACGATGTTGCCGCGCAGGGCTTCGTCGTCCACGGGGCTGGCGGAGCGGACGACGGCGCCTTTGCCGACGTAGGCGGCGGGCAGATTGTGGACGGCCTTGATGGTCAGCTCATCGGTGCGCGGGTCGTAGAGCCGCATGCTGCAATACGGGCAGTTCATCACGCGGGCCGTCTCGGCCACGATGCGGTTGAGGATTCGCTGGAGGTCCTGCTCGCCCGTCAGCAGCTCCGCGATGTCTCCGACGAGTCCGACCTGTTCGGTCGCCGCAAGGAGGCGTGACTCGCGCCGGCCCCACTCCGCGAGTTGCCGCGCGCCCCACCGCGCCGCCGCCACGCCGTGGGATTGGCCGCCGCGATCGAGCACCGGCAGTTTCTCCCAGGCCTGCCGAAGGGTTTCGCGGTCGACGCCGGTGCCGTCCGGGAGTTGCCACTGGTCCGGGGCGGGCGGTCGTTCGCGGAATTCGCCGATGCCGACGTATCCTGCGATGCGGTTGTCTTCGCCGTAGACGGGTGCGACGACGTAGTAGACGGCCTGAGATTCGACGAAGGCGACGGTACCAGGCGGGTCGTGGGCCGCGACGGGGACGAGGTTCAGGCGGTTGGGGAGCCGGTCAAGCATGTGCCGGGTCAACAGGGCGAAGTCGTTGTCGGCGGGTGAGGCCACGATCAACTGGCCGTGCCGGTCGTAGACGCAGACGCGCAGGCGGGCGGCGCGGGCCAGTCCGCGGACGAAGTCCTCCAAAGAGGCGAGATCAATGACTTCGCGCAGCATAGGCAGTGTTGGCGGCATCCGGCGGCAGCCGGAGGAAACGAGGGATTATCCGGCGGCGGGCCCAATCCGTAAACCGGAGAGTCGCCGGGGCGACAGCCCGTGACCTGTCCCGTACAATTCACGTGGGCAGGCGGTCCCGCGCGGGGCGCGCGGCGCTGGGGCAAGGCGGCCGGCGCGTGGTGGCGTTGGACGTGCGAAGCACGGCTTTGCACGGTGCCATGCCAGGGCGCCGGCGGGCTGCGATGACAATGCTGGGGAGTCGGGGCGCTCCAGCCGATTTCCCGCTTGCAGACCTGCTCGGAGGAAACGGGCGATGAGCAGCAGTGCGGATGCCTCCGTCTCGCGGCTGATGGACGCGAGCTTCTCCGGGCGGCAGAGTCGGCCGACGGCGCGGCGTCGCCGGTGGCTGATCGGCGGTGCAGTGCTCGCGATCGTGGTGGGCGGGGTCGGAATGGCCCGTCCGGACCGGCTGCTGAAGCGGCTGTTCACCGGCGTCACGGACCACGCGGCGGTGCACAAGGTCAAGCCCGTCACCATGCAGGTAACACTGAAGGAGGACGGGGAACTGAAGCCGGTCAATTCGACGGACATCAAGTGCGAGGTCCAAGGGGAACGGGTCACGATCGAGTGGGTGGTGGAAGAGAGCGCGCGGGTCAACAAGGGGGATGTCATTCTGAAGCTGACGGCGCCGGACATGAAGGACCGGGTGGACGGCGAGGAGATCGAGTTACGGGGCATCACGGCCGCCTTCGAGGATGCGCAGGAAGCCCTGACGATCACGCTGAGCGAGAACGACAGCCGGCTGGAGAAGGCGACGATTGACCTGCTGGTGGCGGAGCTCGACCTGAAAAGCTACGAAGAAGGCACCTACGAGAAGGCCAAGGCGTCCGTCCACATCGATATCAAGCAGACGGAAATGGACCTGAAGCGGCGGCGCGAGGAACTGGAACGGAGCAAGCCGCTCGAGGCGAAGGGGTTTCTGCCGCGCTCCCGGATCGAAGAGCTGGAAGACGAGATCGAGAAGCTGGAGATGACGCTGGCCCGGAACGAGCGCGAACTCGAGAACCTGACCACGTACGAGCACGAGAAGAACCTGGCCCAGAAGCGCTCCGCCGTGGACCAGGCCCGCCAGGAGCTGGAGCGCGAGCGCCAGCGCGGCGCATCGCGCGAGAAGCAGGCCCGGGCGAAGGTGGAGGACCAGCGGCAGGCCCTGGAGATTCGCCGGCGCAGGTTTGAACGTATGAAGGAGCAGCTCGCCAAGTGCGACGTGCTGGCGCCGAGCGACGGGGTGGTGCGGTATGGGCCGTCGGGGGAGCGGCGCTATTGGTCGGACCAACGCGTGGCGCCGGGCGAGCAGGTGTACGCCGGACAGACGATCCTGACGCTGCCGGACACTTCGCAGATGCTGGTGGCGACGCGAATTCATGAGGCGGACCGGCACAGAGTGCGCGAGGGCTTGAAGTGCGTGATCACCGTGCCGGCGGTTCCCGGACGGACCTTCGCGGGCACGCTGAGCAAGATCGCGCAGTTCGCCGACTCGGAGCGCGGCTGGTTGAACCCGAACTTGAAAGAGCACGCGACGGAGATTCGGCTGGATGAGACGGATCCCGCCCTGTCGCCCGGAGACACGGCCCACATCGAAGTCCTGATCGAGGAGGTTCCGGACGTGCTGGCAGTGCCCGTGCAGTGCGTTTTCACGCGCGGCCCCAAGCACTTCGTGTTCGTGCGGCGAGCGCTCTCGGCGGCCCCCGTGGAAATCAAGTTGGGGCGCACGACGACAACGATGGTGGAGGTGACCGAGGGGCTCTCCGTCGGCGATGAAGTCGTCATGGCACCGGACGAGCGCTTGCAGGCGATGCTGCCGGCCGTGAGCACGACGCAACCGGCGGGCGAGCGGCTAGCCGAGGGGGCGTCGGGTCCGCCGGCGAGCTGACCTACGGCCGCCACTGCCATTGATAGCCGTACGCGCGCTGGCCGTAGTCGTAGGCGTTGACGGCGTTGCGCGTATTGTGGCTGTCGCCGCCGTACAGGCCCCACTCGACGGGACCGAATCCGTCAGTCGCGAAGCAATGCAACCGGCCGGACTGATCCGCGACCAGGATTTCCAGCCGGCCGTCGCTGTCGACGTCCGCTACCACCGGCGAGCACTCGATCGGGGCGTCCACCGTCATGCGTCGCAGGCAGTGCCCGGCGGCGGACACGATCGAAACGACGCCGACGGCCTGGTCATCGCCGAGTGTCTCGATCGACGCCACGACGATCTCGGATTGGCGGTCGGCGTTGAGGTCGGCGACGGCGGGCGTGGCCCAGATGGCGCCGCCCACCGGCCAGCGCCAGCGCGGCCCGTCGGCGGCGAGAGCGCACACGGCGCCCCAGTTCCCGGCGTACTCGCGGGTCAGGCATGCCAGGACCAGGGGAGAGGCGGCGCCTTCGCCCGGCGGCACCCGTGTGCGTGCCAGCATCCGCAGTCCGGCCACCAGCGTCTCGTCGCGCCGGGTCGCCAGCGCGTACCAGCGCACCGGCTCCACTGTCCGGCCGGTGTTGGGCAGAGCGGGGGTTTGGGCTACTCCGACGAGCGACCAGACGTTTCCGGCCCGGTCGCCGATGTAGGCCGGCGGCCCGCTGGCATTGCGGTATGTGGCGCCGAATGCACCGGAGACGGTCCCGGTTGCCAGCTCGTGACTCCAGAGCGAACGTCCGGTGCGCAGTGCGAGCGCGTGACACTGACCAGGGGGCAGAGTCACCAGGAGTTCCGGCCCGGCCTGTCCGACCACGTTTCCGAGGCTCAGGGTCGCTCCGAGCAGGCTCTGGTCGGTGGCCGGCCGCGCAACGCTTGCTACCCATGTGGTCTTGCCCTGTCGCCCGCTGAGGGCGAGTACCTTCGCGGCGCGCGTGACCACTACGACGTCGGTCACGCCGTCCTGGTTCGTGTCGGCGGCCAGCGGCGGGGCTACGATCGGGTCGCCGGCGTGCGCGTGCCACAGCACGTGTCCGCGGGCGTCCACGCAGTAAACCGATCCGTTGTAGCAGGCCGCGAAGAGCACGTTGTCCCCCGCCACGATTCCGATGACGTCGCGCGGGCCGCGGTGTTCGGGCGGGGGCATGAAGAACAGCTCCGCCGCGCCGCTGGCTCCGTCGACGCGCACGATGCCGTCGGCGGTGTCCGCGGAGTCGTTGAACCCTGTCCCGAGTGAGGCGATGTAGATCTGGCCATCCAGCGGCAGGATGGTGGTGAACCAGGCGGTCAGCCCGACCGGAGCCACCCAGCGCGGCCGCAGGGCGACCGCCTCGCCCTGCGCGACGCGCGGCGAAAGGCCGCGCTGCAACTGTCGCCGGGCGTCGAACCAGCGCTTCCAGTCTTCGCGGCGGTTGCCGTAGTCGGCGCCGGCCACGCGCGACAGGAGCAGGCGGACGCGCTGGTCTTCCAGCGGATAGTGCCAATAGAGCAGGGTGATGAGTTCATCGGTCCGCGCCTCCCAGCTCGGACGGGTTTCGGTCTCCCAGTGGTCGAGCGCCGCGCGGACCTTCAGCGGCGTGTCGGCGCGCTCGAGCACCTGGAGCCCGCGCCGCACTTGCCAGCCGAGACTGCGTCGGGCGAGGTACCAGCGCGCACCGAAGGTACCGATAGCGAGCAGGAGCCCGGCCAGCACAACAATGACCAGCCGGCGCAGCAGACGGCGGGGGGCGCTTGCCCGCGGGCGGTGCGACGAGGTTGGGTGCGGAGGCGGAGTCATTCGCGAATCCGAGCTCCAAGGGCAAGCGCGGGGCCCGCAGGGTAGCCGAGCCGCGGGCGGTCGCGGCGGACCGCGGCGAGTGCCTCGCGGGAGCCGATTCCCGGCGCTGAGTGCGGCGTGCAATCCGGGCCGAGTAAGGCAGCAAACGTTGCCCCAGGGGGGCCATTTTGCTAGTGTACAATGTTAGGAGAGGCAGGCGAGCCCGCAGACTCGGAACTCAGGCCTGGATGTGGAACACGTCGCTCAAGGAGAAGGAGAAAGCGATGCGCTGGTGGTGTGCCCCGCGGGGGATGGTGTGCTTGTTCCTGATCGGGTTCGCTGCGGCGGGTGCCGCGTGGGCGGAGCCGCCTCAACCGGATGGGGCGGTCGCCACCGCCTCCAGCCAGCCTGATCGGTGGCCCGCGGCCGCCGCCGCGCACCAGGCGCGCGACCTCTTGAAGCAGTCGTATCCCCAAACGCAGTTCTTCGCTCTTGAAGGCCGACTGGCCCAGATTCACGGCGCGGCATTCGGATTTGGCCTGTCGGCGGAGCACAGCGCCGACACCTTCGTGCGGACGTACGCGGAGGTCTTCGGGGTCACGCCGGATGAACTTTTGCCCGGCAACGCTTTCGACGACCGCTATACGCTCCCGATGCTTTACGACGAGGTCGCAGACACGTATCGGGCGACACTCGTCACCTACCAGCAGTTCAAAGACGGCCTGCCGGTCTTCGGAGCGGACCTGCGGTTGTTGGTCCAGAACGCGCCGGGGTTCCCGCTGGTCCTGGCGAACGCGACGCTCTATGACCTGGGCGAGTTCGCCGTGCGACCGGGCGAAGCTACCTACGACGCCGAGGGTCTGGCGTACGAAGCCGCGTCGGCGTTCGAGCCCGGGCTGGTCGATTTCACACCCGCCGAGCTCGTGATCTGGCCGGACGCGGAGGGCAAGCCGCCGGTCCCCAGAGTCGCGCTCGCTTTCGTGGGGGCGGGGATGTCGGCCAACGGGGAGCCCAAGAAGTGGCGCCTGGTGTGTGACGCCGGGGACGGCACCATCCTGCACGCCGAGGACCTGATCCTCTTCACGGACGTGGTCGGCAACGTCAGCGGCCGGGCCACCCAGGGGCCGAAAGCGGAGCAGTGTGCCGACGAGGTGCCCACGGCGATGCCCTGGGCCAAGGTCAGCATCACGGGCGGCGCCACGGCGTACTCAGACGCCGGGGGGAATTTCGTGATCCCCAATGGCGGCAGCAGCCCGGTGACCGTGCAGTCGTTCATGTCCGGGCTGTACTTCTTCATCGATGACGTCACGGGGGCCGAAGAGACGTTGACGATGTCGGTTGCGCCGCCCGGGCCGGCGAACTTCATGCACAACAACGCCAACAACGACGAGCTGGTCCGTGCCCAGGTGAACGGCTACATTCAGGCCAACGTCGTCCGCGACTGGACGCTGGCCCAGCACCCGAGCTACCCGGTCATTTCCACGCAGACCAACTTCCCCGTGTACGTGAACCGCACGGACGGCTATTGCCCCGGCAACGCCTGGTACGACGGCAGCTCGATCAACTTCTGCCGGGCCAACGTCAGCCAGAACTACGGCAACACCGCGTTCTCCGTCATCGTGCACCACGAATACGGACACCACCTCGTCGCCAGCGGCGGCAGCGGCCAAGGCGCGTACGGCGAGGGCGCCAGCGACTGTTGCGGTGTCCTCATCACCGACGACCCCGGGTTGGCGTACGGCTTCTATTACGGCGACTGCGACACGCCCCTGCGCAACGCCGACAACAACCTCCAGTATCCGTGCTCCGGGGCGATCCACTACTGCGGACAACTGCTGTCCGGCTGCATCTGGAGCACGCGCAACGAGCTGGTCGTCACCGAGCCCGCGAACTACCTGACGGTGCTGTCCAAGCTGTTCGTGAACAGCATTCCGCTGCACGGCTCCAGTACGTCGATCACGCCCGCGATCTACAACACGTTCATCGCGCTGGACGACACGTACTACGGCGGGGCGCACTACGCCGAGATCACGGCCGGCTTCGGGGCGCACAACATGGTCCCGGCCCCGCCGCCGCCGAACGACGCGTGCGCGAACGCGCTCGTGGCCTGCCCCGGGACGCTCTACACGGGGAACACCAGCAGCGGCAGCGTGGACGGCGCGACCACCTGCGGCAGCTCCAACAGCACGGCGGACGTGTGGTACAAGTACACGCCCGCCACCAGCGGCAGCGCCCACTTCACGCTGTGCAACGGGACGAGCTACGACTCCGTGATGTCGATCCACTCCGGCTGCCCCGGGACCTCGGGCAACACGCTGGGCTGCAATGACGACGCTTGCGGGCAGCCGTACAGTGCGCCGTCGGAGGTCACGCTCAACGTCACGGCCGGGACGACGTACCTCGTCCGCATCAGCGGGTGGAGCGGCGCCACCGGCGCGTACGGCCTGGCGATCGAGGGGCCGGCCTGCCAGCCGACGAACTACACGCTGACCACGTACGTCAGCCCGGCCGGCACCGGTGCCATTGCGCTCGACCCCCCTGGCGGCTCGTATGCCCCCGGAACGCCGGTGCAGCTCACGGCCGAAGCGATCACTGGCTGGCATTTCGACCACTGGGAAGGGGACCTGAGCGGCGGCAGCAACCCCGCCACGATCGTGATGAACAGCAACAAGTCGGTGACGGCGGCGTTCGCGATCAACTACTACACGTTGACCGTGGACACGATCGGTCCCGGCACGGTCACGCTGGACCCGCCCGGCGGGAACTATCCGCACGGCACGTCCGTCCTACTGACGGCGCACGCGGCGTCGGGAGCACGCTTCGACTACTGGATGGGCGACCTGGCGGGCACCGCCAACCCCGCCACGATCCTGATGGGCAGTAGCCACGCGGTGACGGCGCGGTTCGGCCTGTACGGCGACCTGAACTGCGACGGACTGGTGGATTTCGGCGACATCAACCCGTTCGTGCTGGCGGTGGTCGACCCCAGCGCGTATGTGGCGACGTTTCCGAACTGCGTCGTGCTGCATGGCGATTTCAACGACGACGGTGTGGTGAATTTCGCCGACATCAATCCGTTCGTAGCCGTGCTCACGCGCTAAATCACGGCGCGCGATTTGGCTACGGGCGTCAGAACGCGAAGCGCAAGCGAGCGCGTATTGGACCGCGCGCTTGCTCGCGCGGGTGTCGTTGCGCCTCAATTGGGGCTTGTTTGGCGCGCGCATAACGGATAACCTGATCTAGAGGAGCAGGAGAGGCGACAAGTCCATGCCAACTCATTTCGCGAAAGGAGAAGTGGTGATGCGTCGGTGGATTTCGCTGTGTGCGGTCTTGGTGAGCGGTTCCCTTGTCTTGGCGGATGGCGCGGGTTTGGAGGCGGCCGCGCAGTTGCAGCAGGCGTTCCCCGAGGTCCGTTTCCTTCGGGAGGGGCCGGACCTGGTGCAGGTGTACGGGACGGAGTTCGGCTACGGCCTCACGCCGGAGGCCAGCGCGGAGAACTTCGTGTGGACTTTCGGCGAGATCTTCGGCGTTGCGGCGGACGAGCTGCTGCCAGCGACGCCCGACGAGACGTTCCAGCTCGGTTATACGTTGCCGCTGCTCTACGACGCCGAGAGCGACACCTACAAGGCCACGATGGTCTGTTACCGGCAGTACCGCGGCGGCCTCCCGGTGTACGGCGCCGATCTGCGGTTGCTGGTGGCCAACGCGCCGGGACATCCGCTGGTACTGGCAAACTCCACGGTGCGCGCGCTCGGCGACTACGAGGTGCCGCGCGACGCGGCGGCGCGCGTCCGTGAGGGGGCCGCGCACGCGGCCGCGGCGGCGTTCGAGCCCGGGCTGATCGACTTCGGCCCATCGGAGCTGGTGATCTGGCCGGACCCCGACGGACAGCCGCGGACGCCGCAGGTGGCGTTGACGTTTGTAGGGGCCGGGGTTTCGCCCAGCGCGGAGCCGAAGAAGTGGCGGTTCGTGTGCGAGGCGGCGAGCGGGGCGATCTTGCACGCGGAGGACATGATTCTCTTCACCGACGTGGTGGGGAACGTGAGCGGGATGGCCACGACGATCCCCAAGGCCGAGCAGTGCAATCCTGAAGTCGCGACGGTGATGCCGTGGGCCAAGGTCGCCATCGGCAGCACCGAGGTATACGCGGACGCCGCGGGCAACTTCACGATTCCCAACGCCGGCAGTTCGCCGGTAACGGTGACGTCGTACATGAGCGGCTACCGCTTCACGGTGGACAACGTGGCCGGTGCGGAAGAGACCTTGACGATGGAGGTCACGCCGCCCGGGCCGGCGAACTTCATGCACAATGCGGCGAACAACAGCGAGGCCGTGCGGGCGCAGGTGAACGGATACGTGCAGGCGAACGTCGTCCGGGACTGGGTGCTGGTGCAGCATCCGACGTATCCGACGATCGCGACGCAGACTTTCTTCCCGGTGTACGTGATGCGCACGAGCGGGTACTGCCCGGGCAACGCATGGTACGACTACAGCTCGATCAACTTCTGCGCCATGAGCGGTAGCTATGCCAACACGGCGTACTCGAGCGTGATCCACCACGAGTACGGACACCACATTGTGCAGTCCGGCGGCAGTGGGCAGGACCAGTACGGCGAGGGCGTGGGCGACAGCGTGGCGGTGCTGCTGGCGGACGATCCGATCCTGGGCTACGGCTTCTACTACAACAACTGCAACAGCGGCATCCGGACCGCGGACAACACCATGCAGTACCCGTGCACGAGCGACATTCACACGTGTGCCCAGCTTCTGTCCGGGTGCATCTGGAGCACGCGGAACGAGCTGCTGGGCGGCGGCCACCTCAACTACCTGGAGGTCTTGTCCAAGCTCATGATCAACAGCGTGCCGCTGCACGGCTCGGGCGGCTCGATCACGCCCGCCATCGGCACGACGTTCCTGGCGCTCGACAACACCTACTACGGCGGTGCGCATGCCGATCACATCACCGCCGGCTTCTTGGCGCACAACATGATTCCTGGCCCGCCCCCGGCGAACGACGACTGCGGCAACGCGATCATCGCCTGTCCGGGCAACACCTACACAGGCAGCACGGCGTCCGCGACCAATGACGGTTCGGCGAGTTGTGGAAGCAGCACCACGAGCCCGGACGTGTGGTTCAAGTACACCCCGGTGTCCAGCGGCTCGGCCCACCTCGAAACGTGCGACTCCAACTACGACACGGTTCTGTCCGTCCACACCGGGTGCCCAGGAACCAGTGGCAACCAGATCGGCTGTGCCGACGACACGGGCTGGTTCGGCGACTGCGGCTGGCTGCCGACCAGCCAGTCTTCGCTGACCGTGTCGGTCACCGGTGGAACGACGTACTACATCCGCGTGTCGGGCAAGAGCGGTGACACCGGTGCCTATGTGCTGTACTTCGAGTCCGGCCCCGCGTGTGCGCCTTCGGACACCACGCCGCCCACGCCGAACCCGATGACGTTCGCCGTCCCGCCGGCCCCGGTCAGCGCTTCGGCGATCAGCATGACCGCGACGACGGCCAGCGACGCGACGCCGCCCGTGCAGTATGAGTTCGAATTCGTTTCGGGCGGTGCCGGCGGCAACAGCAGCAGTTGGCAGACGTCGACGCAGTACGTGGACAGCGGACTGTCGCCGGACGTGATGTACACCTATCGCGTGCGCGCCCGCGACAGCGTTTCGCCGCCCAACGTGGGCAACTTCTCGGCCAACGCCAGCGCGACCACCTGGGCGAACGTGCCGGCGGCGCCGACGCTGAGCAACGCCACCAGCAGCACGATGAACCTGGACGTGAACCCGAACGGCAACCCGAGCCACACCGTTTTCGCGATCCGCTGCGCGGCGACGAACCCGTCGCATCCGGTGTGGGACGGCATGTACGTCAACGCCGGCGGACAGCCCAGCGCAACCGCGGTCTGGCAGACGGACAGCCAGTGGAACGACATCCTCGTCACCGGCCTGAACGGCTCGACGACCTACACGTTCACGGTCAAGGCCCGGAATCAGCAGGGCGTGGAGACCGCGTTCGGCCCGGCCGCTTCGCTGGCCACCACGGTTGCCGGCCTGAAGGGCGATCTCAACTGCGACGCGAGCGTCAACTTCGGCGACATCAATCCGTTCGTGTTACGCCTGGCCGACCCGGGGGCCTACGCGGCCGCGTATCCGGGCTGCCCGGACTACAATGGCGACATCAACGACGATGGCAGCGTCAACTTCGCCGACATCAACCCGTTCATCGCGCTGCTGAGCGGTCCGTGACGCGGCCTACGTGTCCGTTGAAGAAGGGGACTGGCTCCGCGCCAGCGGACCTGCGCGCGGGCGCTGCATGGTCTTCTCGCGATGCCTGTACCCTTTTTCAACGGACTGCTATGGGTGCGTGCTGAACGTGTGCCCCGATCCGGGCGAATGCGCCGCCCGGGGCTTGGTGCGCCATCGGCGTGGAGTGAATCAGACCTGCTCGACGCGGTGCGAGCGGGGCTGCGGCGCCGGGCGCTCTTCGTCCGACGGGTCCGCGGCCTCGTGCGGATAGACAAGCGGCTCAGCGTAGTCGGGGCAGGCCCGGCGCAGGGCGGCGTGCACCAGCCCGACGAAGAACGGTTGCGGCGAGAGCGGCCGGCTGGTGAGCTCGGGGTGGGCCTGAGTGCCCACGTAGTAGGGGTGCAGGTCCGGCCGCAACTCGAGGACATTCATGATTTCGGCCCGCGGCGACTTGCCGGAGAAGACCATCCCCCCGGCCTCGAGCTGCGGGATGTAGCGCGGATCGACCTCGTAGCGGTGGCGGAAGCGCAGCCGGGCCCGTGATCCGAACATGCATGCCGCCAGCGTGCCCGGCTTCACCACGATGTCGTGTCCGCCGAGGCGCATGGTGCCGCCCAGCCCCTCGATTTCCTTCTGCTCGGGCAGGAGATTGATCACCGGGTAGCGGCACTCGTTCTCGATTTCGGTGGAGTTCGCGTCCTCCATGCCGCAGACGTTGCGGGCGAATTCGATTACCGCCATCTGGAAGCCGTAGCAGATTCCCAGGCACGGCAAGCCGCTTCGCCGGGCGTGCTTCAGGCAGGCGATCTTGCCTTCGGCGCCGCGGGTCCCGAACGCGCCCGGCACGATGATGCCGTGCAGGTCTTGCACCGCCGCGGCGGCCGTCTCGTCGGTCAGCTCGGAGGTATCCACCCAGCGCGTCTGGACCTTGCAGCCGAGGTATACGCCGGCGTGTTCCAGGGCCTTGAGGATGCTGGCGTACGCGTCGCGTACGGCGGTGTACTTGCCGGTGATGCCGATCGTCACTTCGCGCGTGGCGTTTCGCAGGCGGACGAGGTACTGGGTCCAGGCCTCGCGGGCGGCGCGTTCCTCCTCCTCGGTGGCCCGCGGCTGGAGCTCCAGCCACTCCATCACCGCCTTGTCGTAGCCCGCGCCGCGCAGCAGCTCCGGGATCAGGTACACGCTCTCGCAGTCGTGCATGCTGAAGACGCGCTCCGGCGGCACGTTCGAGAACAGCGCGATCTTCTCCCGCACTTTGCGCGTCACCGGCCCATGCGCCCGGCAGGCGATGATGTGCGGCTGCACCCCGCATTCGAGCAGGCGGCGGATGCCGAGCTGGGCCGCCTTGCTCTTCTGCTCGCCGAGGATGGGGGGTTCCAGCACATACGTGAGCGCGACGAAGCAGACGCTGCGCTGCCCTTCTTCGAAGGCCAACTGCCGGACGGCCTCGATGTAGTGGGCGTTCTCGACGTCGCCGACCGTCCCCCCGATCTCGACGAACACGACGTCCGCCTGCGTGGCGACCGCCAGCTCGCGCAGCCGGTTCTTCACCTCGCCGGTGACGTGCGGGATCATCTGGACGTCCCGGCCCAGGTAGGCCCCGGTCCGCTCGCGTTCGAGCACGCGGCGGTAGATCTGGCCGCTGGTGGCGAAGTTAAGCCGGCTGAGGTCCTGGTCCAGGGCGCGCTCATAGGTGCCGAGGTCCATATCGCACTCAGTGCCGTCATCCAGAACGAAGACTTCCCCGTGGCGAAACGGATTCAGTGTGCCCGAGTCGATATTGAGGTAGCCTTCGAGCTTGATCGGGGCGACGCGCAGTCCGCGGTCCTGAACACACTTGGCCAGCGAAGAACTGAAGATCCCCTTGCCCAACCCGCTCATGACCGTTCCGAACACCACCACGAACTTCGTCGTGCCCGGCTTGTACCCCGCCGGCAGCGGCAGATAGAACTCCGTGTCGCCGGACTGATCGCGGATCGAGTTGAAGAGCCAGTCGGCGTCCATCATTCAAGACCTACGGCACCGCGCCACGAAGCGCTCGTAATCGTCCGGCGTATCCACGCCGACACACGCGTCCGCAACGATCTCGACGGCTAGCGCGATGCCGCGTTCCAGCACGCGTAGCTGCTCGAGTTTCTCGATCTGCTCCAGCACGCCCGGTTTCCAGGCGGCGAGCTCCAGCAGGAACACCCGGCGGTATGCGTACACTCCGAGGTGCAAGTGGCACCTGTGCGGAGCGCCGCCCCCTCCGCCGTCTCGTGGATATGGTATCAGGGATCGCGAAAAATACAGCGCCCGGCCGGCGGAATTCAGGACTACTTTCACACAATTCGGGTCATGCGGGTCGGCATCCGCCGGGAACGGGCACGCCAAGGTGGCCATCGGGCAGTCGGCCGCCTCCCGCTCCAACCGCTCCACCAGCCGGTCCAGGTACGCCGGCTCGATCTCCGGCTCGTCGCCCTGGACGTTGAGGATGATGTCCTCCGGCCGGCCCGGCCGGCCCCGGACGACCTCGGCGATTCGGTCCGTGCCGCTGGGGTGGTCTGGACGGGTCAGAACGGCCTCGCCGCCGAACTCGCGCACCGCGGCGACGATTCGGTCGTCGTCGGTGGCAACGATGCAGCGCTGGACAGCCCGGGCGGCTGTGACCCGTTCGTAAACGTGCTGGATCAGGTACTTGCCGGTTTGCCGCGCGAGGGGCTTCCCCGGGAAGCGGGTCGAGGCGTAGCGGGCCGGAATGATCGCGACTACGTCCATGCGTCGGCAGCCCGGACTGAGCCGCAGGGTTCGTTCGGCACGCATGATAGTGGCTGGCGGGTGGAATGCAAACGAGCTGCGGGCCGATAGCCAGCGCGCGGCCCCCGCGGTAGTATCTGCACGGTACGTAACGGCACGGAGTGTACTGTGATGCGGCGAACCTGGGAGCTGCTTGTGCTCGGCTGGCTGGCAGCCACGCTGCTATGTGCCGGCAGCGGCTGCGAGCGCGAGAATCCGGCGGCGCGGTCGGCCGCCGCGGGCACGCAGGACCAGGTCGAGCCGCTTACGCCGAAGCCGGACTACTCCTTCGCGCCCGGGCTGGAGGACGCACACCCGCGCGTGGTCGGGTTCTTGCGGCGGTTCATGGAGACCTCGCTCGTCGGCGATTATGCCGGGTACCGCCGCCTGGTGTCGCGGCAGGCCGATCCCGAGAGCCGGGCGCGGTTCGAGACGATCCTGAACTCGCTGCGCACGCTGAGGATCGAGTCGATCGAAGAAGTGGAATTGGAGCAAGTGCCGCAGCCGGCCTACCGGGTGATCAGCGAGGTGGAGTTCCTTCCCAACCGCAAGGTCGCGTTGCGCCGCGGCGACAACAGCCGGGTGGCCATCCTGGTGTTCGAGGAAGAGGGGGAGCTGCGGATGGCCCCGGCGCCGTCCGAGCAACAACCGCTGACGGAAGAAGCCGGGCCCGCCGCCGAGCCGGCGACCTCGGCCCCGAGTTACCCATGGGATGCCGACGGGGACTACTGATTCGCCGCGGCGGGCTCCCGCTCCTGTTCCTGGCCGGCCTGTGGGCGTTTCCGGCGGCAAGCCAGACGTTGGATGTTGCCGCGTCGCAAGCCGGCGTGTGGGAGTTACCGGACGACGTGCGGGCGGCGCTGGCCGAGGTGCGGGACTTCTCGTTCGATTTCGACCAGCCGGGCTTCTACGCGGTGTTTGAACACGTCAAGCGCAGCCTGCGCGCGCCCGGGTCGGCGCAGGCCCCGATCGAGGTCGAAGATTGGCAGGACCTGCTGGCGCGGCCGAACGACTTTCGCGGGCGGCCCGTGACGATTACGGGCGTGGTCGGCCGCAATAAGGCACCGTACGTGCTGGAAAGCCGCCGCGAGCTCGGCCCGCTCTGGCAGCTCGAGTTGTCTCGCGCGGACCAGCCGGTCGCCTGCACCCTCATTCTCACCGGGAGTGCCGCCGACATCCCGCTGAACGCCGAGCTGACCGTGACCGGGTACTTCGTCATGGTCCGCTCGTACTATGGGGCCTCGAAGCGCGTGCAGCACGCGGCCCTGCTGGTCGGTGCGGGGCCGACGATCGTCGCGCGGCACGTGCCGCGCAGTGCGCCCGCCGGCGAATGGGACTGGCGGTGGCCGGCGGGGGCGATCGCGGCCGGACTGGTGGTGGCGGTGCTCCTGTTGCGGCGCTCCGCCGCCCCGCGCCGCCACGATTACCGCACGTTACAGGCCAGCCGCGAAGCGCCGGTCAACCTGGCGGAGGACCTTGACCGCTGGGCGGGCGGCGGGCGATCTACCGATGATCCTTGACGTTCACTGTCACTACGTGTTCACCCGGCGCCCGGTCGCGGCCTCCGATCGGTTCAGCTTCGAGCCGCGCTCACCGAGCGCGGCGACCCCTGGCCGCCGGCCGTGGCCGACGGATTTCGACTCTTGCGTGTCGCAGCGGGCGCTGAAGCGCTGGAGCTGGCGCGCGGCGCGCTGGTGCCTGCGGTTCCCGCGAGCGGCCGAAGACGTCGATCGGCGGCTGGCCGCCGAGTATGAGCGGCATCTGCACGCGGCCGGGCCGATCGAGCGATTCGTCATCCTGGCGTTCGACGCGGTGCACGGCGACGACGGCCGCGGCGTGCCCCTGCCGCTCAGGGCGGGCGAGCTGGGCAGCGACATGTACGTGTCCAACAGCCTGGTGCGGGACTTGTGCCGGCGGCACCCGCGCCGGTTCCTGTTTGGTGCTTCCGTGCATCCTTATCGGACCGACGCCGTCGCATGTGTGGAGGAAGTCTTCGCCGCCGGGGCGTGCCTGCTCAAGTGGCTCCCGTTGCACCAGAACATCAACCTGGCCGATGCGCGGACGGTCGCCGTGCTGCGCAAGTGCGCGGAGTTGGGGTTGCCCGTGCTGGTGCACTGCGGCGACGAGTTCACGCTGGCGACCCAGCGGCCAGCCTATCGGCCGGTCAGGACACTGCTGGAGACGCTCCGCCAGTTGCGCCGCGAAGACCGCATGCCCTGCGTCATTGTGCCGCACGCGGCGACGCCGGTCTCGCCCTTCGGCGACCGCGAATCCCATCGGATTCTGCTTGAGGCGCTCGCGGGCGAGTTTGCCGACGCCCCGCTGTACGCGGACCTCGCGGCCCTCACGACGTGGGCGAAGACCGCCTACCTCCGGCGGCTCCTGCGGCGGCCGGAGCTGCACCGCAAGCTGCTGTTCGGGTCGGATTTCCCGGTGCCGCCGTTGCTGCACCGCCTCCGCCGCGACCTGGGCAGTGGATATGGGCGAATCCGGGCGGTGGCCTCGTGGCCGCAGCGCGCGGCGCTGGCGTGCCGGGCCCTCGGTTTCAATGAGATCGTGTTTCACCATGCGGCCGAGCTGCTCCCCCATGTGGATTTCTTCGCGCCGCGTGGGCAGACTGTGCGCTCTTGATTGACGCGCGCACAATAGGGACCGCTTTGGCGTCCGTGGAACACTGTCGCAAGGAGCGAGACTTGACTCCCCCTGTACCTGCTGACGACCCGCACCAGGAGGGCGGGTTTGAAACCCTCTGCACTCACTACGGCGAGCACCGGCTCGCACACGGGGGCGGTGCGACGCCGCCGATCTACCAGACCTCGACCTTCGTCTACCCGGATGCGGAGGCCTTCGAGGGACGGGACGATCCGAAGACGCCGTACTACGTCTACACCCGGCGCAGCAACCCGACGACGACGATCCTGGAGGCCAAGCTGGCCCGGCTGGAGGGAGGGAGTTGGGCACGGTCCTTCGCCTCCGGGATGGGCGCGATCACGGCCGCCCTCAATCTCTGCCTCAAGAGCGGTGCGCACGTCGTGGTCGTCTCCGACTGTTATCATCCCACGCGCCGCTACCTGAGCGAGTATCTCAGCCGGTTCGACGTCCGCGTGACGTTCGTACCCGGAACGGACCCCGCCGACTTCATCGCCGCGCTGCGCGACGAGACGCGCGTGCTGTATCTCGAAAGCCCGACGTCGGGCCGCTTTGACGTGCTCGAGCTGGCTCCGCTCGTGGCGGCGGCCCGGGCGCGCGGCATCGCGACGATCCTCGATAATTCCTGGTCGACGCCGTACTTCCAGCGGCCGCTCGAATCCGGTCTCGACCTGGTCGTGCACAGCGCCACCAAGTTCATCAGCGGCCACAGCGACACGCTGGGCGGCATCGTGGTCGGGCGCGACGAGACGCTGCGCGCGCGGCTGTGCGATGAGGCCGAGATGCTGGGGGCGTCGATCGACCCCTTCGCGGCCTGGCTGCTGATTCGCGGGCTGCGCACGCTGCCGCTGCGCATGGAGCAGCATCAGCGCAGCGGGCTGGCCATCGCCCGGCTGCTGGCCCAGCACCCCCGCGTCCAGCGCGTGTACCATCCGGGCCTGGAGACCTACGCTCAGCACGCCGTCGCCCAGCGGCAGATGCGCGGCTACTCCGGCCTCTTCAGCTTCGCACTGCACGAGCAGACCCGCGAGGCGACGAACCGGTTCATCAACCGGCTGCGCGTGTTCAGCATCGGCTGTAGCTGGGGCGGGCACGAAAGCCTGGTGGTCGGCGGGCGCAGTGCGGACCTCTTCGCCGAAAACGTGAACGAACCGGAGTGGATCATTCGCCTGCACGCCGGGCTGGAAGCGACGCAGGACCTCGTGGCCGACGTGCGCCAAGCGCTGGAGGACTGACACATCATGGCTCAGGTTCGCCGCAAGCCGCACCCGTTGTCCCATCCGCAACACACGCGCCGCCCGCCGTCCGGGCACGACCGCTATGAGCATCCCCTGGCCGCGCGCTATGCGTCGGACGAGATGATGCGGCTTTGGAGTCCGCAGGTGCGCTGCTCGACGTGGCGGCGCATCTGGGTCGCCCTGGCCGAGTCCGAGCACGAGGCGGGGCTGCCGATCACGACGGCCCAGGTTCGCGCCTTGCGCCGCGCCGCGGACCAGATCGACTTCCGGGCGGCCGCGGCCTATGAGCACGAGCTGCGGCACGACGTGATGGCCCACATCCGCGCCTTCGGCGACGCGGCCCCGGTGGCCCGCGGTATCCTTCACCTCGGTGCGACCAGCATGGACGTGGTGGACAACGCGGACCTGATTCTCATGCGCCAGGCGCTGCACCTGCTGCGGCAACGCCTGATCGCGGTCGTCCGCACGCTGGCGCAGTTCTGCCGGCGGTACGCCGATCTGCCGGCGCTCGGCTTCACGCACTTGCAGCCGGCCCAGCTCACGACCGTCGGCAAGCGGGGCTGTCTGTGGTTGGCGGACCTGGTGGCCGACGTGGAGCGCTGCGCGGCGCTCGAGGCCGGGCTCAAGTGCCGCGGGCTGCGAGGTGCGACCGGGACGCAGGCGTCCTTCCTCAAGCTGCTGGGCAGTGCGGCCAAGGTCCGGCGTCTGGAGCAGTCGTTCGCGCGGAAGCTGGGGTTCGACGGCTGCTACCCCGTGTGCGGGCAGACCTACTCGCGGAAGGTGGACGTGGAGGTCATCGCGGCGTTGGCTTCCTTCGCGGCCGGCGTCCAGAAGATCTGCAACGACATCCGGGTGCTGGCGCTGCTCAAGGAGTTGGATGAGCCCTTCGAGGAATCGCAAGTGGGCAGCTCGGCGATGCCGTACAAGCGCAACCCGATGCGCTGCGAGCGGGCCACGGGCCTGGCCCGCTACCTGGTCAGCCTGGCGAGCTCGCCGCTGATGACGCTGGGCGCTCAGGCCCTGGAGCGCACCCTCGACGATTCCAGCAACAAGCGGCTGGTGATTCCCGAGGCGTTTCTCACCGCGGACGCCCTCGCGGTCCTGCTGCACAACATCCTCGACGGGCTGGTGGTCTATCCGGCGACGATCGCGGCGCGCCTTGAGGCCGAACTGCCCTTCATCGCGACCGAGGAGATTCTGCTGGAGGCGGCCGCCCGGGGCGGGGACCGCCAGGAGCTGCACGAGCGCATTCGCCGACACGCCCAACTCGCCGGCCAGCAGGTGAAGCAGCACGGAAAGCCCAACGACTTGCTGGTGCGGCTGCGGGCCGATCCGGCGTTTTCGAAAGTCAATTGGTCGCGGGCGCTCGATCCGCGGCACTACGTCGGCCTGGCCGCGGAGCAGACCCGCACGTACTTGCGCACGCGCGTCCGTCCATTGCTGGCCCGCACGAAGGGGCCGCGGCTTGCCGGCGGCGTGCTCCGCGTGTAGCGCACGAACCGGACGCGCCCGCGGCTACCGCCGGTAGAAGGCCGTCAGGGCGCCGACCACCGCGTCCTGCTGGTCGTCGGTCAGCTCCGGGTAGATCGGCAGGCCGATCACGTCTGCGGCGGCCTTCTCCGCGTGCGGGAAGTCGCCGGCTTTGTGCCCCAGTCCAGCAAAGCACGTTTGCAGGTGCAGCGGCAGGGGATAGTACACACCCGCGCCGATCCGGCGCTGCTGGAGGAACGCCATCAGCTCGTCGCGCCGGTCAACGCGCAGCACGTACTGGTGGTAAACGTGCCGGCCGTGAATCTCCTGCGGGGGACGCACGTGCTCGGGCGCCAGGCCGGCCGCGTTGATCAACTCCGTGTACCGCGCGGCCCGCCGGCGGCGCTGCGCGGTCCAACGGTCGAGGTGCTTGAGCTTGATCGTGAGGATTGCGGCCTGGAGGGCGTCGATGCGGAAGTTGCCGCCGACGCGGTCATGGTAGTACGTGTGCCCGCTGCCGTGCACACGCAGCTTGCGCGCCAGCTCAAGAAGATCGTCGTCATTCGTAAGCAGCGCGCCGGCGTCGCCCATCGCGCCCAGGTTCTTCGTCGGGTAGAAGCTCAGCACGCCCATCCGGCCCAGCGCGCCCGCCATCC
The DNA here is from genome assembly GCA_022839625.1 of Phycisphaerales bacterium. Lineage (GTDB taxonomy): Bacteria > Planctomycetota > Phycisphaerae > UBA1845 > Fen-1342 > JALHJL01. The sequence goes on along the minus strand of JALHJL010000003.1, from coordinate 101,214 downwards.
GCCCGTCCGGCAGCGTGGCCCCGACGGCCTGGGCCGCGTCCTCGATCACCGGCACGTTGTGCCGCGCCGCGACGGCCAACAGCGCCGGCATGTCCGCAAGCTGGCCGTACAAGTGGACCGGGATGATGGCCTTGGTGCGGGCGGTGATCCGCCGTTCCGCCTGGGCCACGTCGATGTTGAACGTCTGCGGCGCGACGTCGCAGAAGACCGGCCGCGCGCCGACGCGGACCACCGTGCCGGCGGTCGCAAAGAACGTGAACGCCGGCACAATCACTTCGTCGCCGGGCCCGATTCCGAGGGCCATGAGCGCGACGAGCAGACCATCCGTGCCGGACGACAGGCCCAGCGCGTGCTTGACGCCGCAGTAGCGGGCCAGGGCCTCCTCGAACGCCGCCACCTTGGGCCCGAGCACGTAATAGCCGGACTCCGCTACCGCCTGGAGCTCGTCGAGCAGCTCCGCGCGGATCGCCGCAAACTGTGCCGCCAGGTTCAGCGGCGGCACCGGCACCGCCTCCATCAGCTTGACCTCAGTTCTGCTGTCCGACGCCATCCTTTGCCTCGCATCCTTTACCAGCGCTGTGCGACACGTCTTGTCCGCCGGAACAGACGCGACCCGACCCGTGACGACCGCGCAGCGCGGCGCAGTATAACGGCGGCGCTCCCACGTTCCCACCTTCCGACGTTCCCGCGCTCTCTACGGCTGTGGGCGCGGCCGGCCCGGCGCGTACAATCTCGACCCTAAGCGAGCAGTGGCGGCAGGATGGCGACCAAGCGCAGGAAGCGTAGGAAGGCTCGGAGACGCGGGTGGTACGCGGTTCTGCCGTACCTGCTCGGTGCCGTGATCGGGGCCGCTGCCACGGGCGGCCTCGCATGGGTGGCTTGGACCTGGGAGCGGGCGCTGGATGCGCGGCTGGACCCGATCAGGACTCCTCCGCAGCGGTACGCCTGGACGATCCAACCGGAGCCGGCTTTCCCCGTTCCCCCCTACGCGCGGTTCCTCAAGGGCGTGAGGATTGTTCTGGATCCCGGGCACGTTGGGCAGCGTGACCCCGGCGGCACGTGGAAGCGCGGTCCGACCGGCCTGCGCGAGGCGGAGGTCAACCTGCGGGTGGCGCACTTCCTGCGCGAGTTCCTGGAGGCCGCGGGCGCACACGTAACGCTCACGCGCGAGCGGGATGAGAGCCTGAATCTGCCAGACAAGGAGGACTTGCGGCAGCGCGTCGAGCTTGCGAACCGCCTGCCCGCGGACCTGTTCCTCTCGATCCACCACAACGCGAACTCGAACCCGCAGCCGAACTACACGTCGGTCTTCTATCACGGCACGGCGTCCGACAACCCCGCGAGCCTGTCCGCCGGGCGCTACCTCATTACGGGGTTGAACGATGCGCTGCGGCTGGAGTCGCACCTGGAATGCGCGCTGCTCAGCGACTACCTCGTCAACGACCGGAACGGCTTCGCCGTGTTGCGCCAGGCCGAAGTGCCGGCGCTGCTCTCGGAGGCGTCGTTTCACTCCAACCCGGCGGAGGAGGCGCGGCTGCGCGACCCGGTCTACAACCGCCGCGAGGCGTACGGACTGTTCCTCGGGTTGGCGCGTTGGGCACAGGGCGGGCTGCCGCGGGTCGCGCTTGCCGCACCGAAGAACGGCGCGGTGCGGCGCGGGGGAGAGGTGGTGGTCAGCCTGGACGACGGGTTGAGCGCGCGCGGCGGGTGGGGTGCCGAGCAGGTCAGAATCCTGCCGGACTCCGTAGTCGTGAAGCTGGACGGACAGCCGGTGCGGTTCACGGCGAACCTGAGCAAGCGAGAATTGCGCATCACCGTGCCGAGTGGGACGTTTGTCGGCCGAGCCGCGCTCTTCGTCGACTTCGTCAACATTTTCGGGCAGCACGTGGTGCATCCGCGGCTCGACCTCGAGGTCGGCCGGTGAGCTGCGTCAGAAGAACCAAAGAGGCCTGAAGAGCGCAGCGCGCACGAAGGGACGGAGTCGTGATGTGGGAAGCGAGATTCCTCGTGGTCAGCGGACCGCGCGCCGGGTAATTCCCCACGCCCGCGCTCGCCTTGCGTTCTCTGTGCTCTCAGTGTCTCTGCGGTTTCTGTCCCGCGGAAGCCGGCGGCGCAGAAAAGCGGCCCGGCGCTCGGGGGCGACGGGCCGCGTTAACGACGAATCAGCAAGCAGCGTGCTTACGATGCTCCGAATCGGCCTCTCACGGAGCCGACTCGGCGGCGTCAATACCAGTTGTAGTTGTTGAAGGGACGGGCCGTCGGGGTGCGGCTGGTGGCGATGAGCCAGCAGTTGCCCTTGCCCCGCGTGACGTCCTTGATGATGCTGCCGTAGTGGTTCTTCAGGTACTGGTAGGCGGTCCGCGGGTTGGCATTCGCCCACTTGTTGCCCCAGTAGTTGCAGAAGTCACGGTTGCTGAACTTGTACACCTGCGCGCCGTTGTTCACGTACCGGATCCACCGGTTCGCGGTCGTCGGGGACATGTAGGCCCACCGGCCCGCGCCTGCGAACTGGCTGTACACGTTTCGGTACGAGCCCATCCGCCACTGGCACTCGTTCCGCACGATCCGGAATTTCGGCGAGTTGCAGGGCCAGGTCGTCGTGGTGGTCGGCGTGCGCTTGTCGTAGCGGTAGGTGCTGCCCCAGTTCCATTCGTAGTTCTTACGCGAAGTTGTCGTAGTCTTTCTCGGTGGCATAAGGCTCTCCATGCTCGCTTGCTGTTCGTCCCGCAAATAGACAGTTACGTTCGGTTTATCGGTAAGGCGGCAGCCCGGATTGAATAACGCCTTCGCAAAAACACGTCCGGACGCGGCAACGCGGCACCCGGCCGCCGCCGGAAACCGGCGCGCACCGGAGTCGGCAAAGGGCTATGATTCCGGTAGACTGACACAGTGATTGCCGGCCGGCCGCGGCGGACCGACTGTGGCCGCGACCGGCGGGAGGACGGTGCCATGACCCGGTGTCGGACAACTCGGCCGAGCGGGATACGCCGCGGCTGGCGTGGTCGGCGGGCTCTCTGCGTCGGTCTCGTGGGGGTGCTGGGACTACTGAGTGTGCCGCTGGCGGGCGAGCCCACCACCCGCCCGACCCGCGGGGCGGTCATCCCCATTCACGGCGTGATCGACGACATCATGCGGGACAGCATCGAACGGCGGCTGACGGAGGCCCAGATCGCCGGCGCGACGGTGGTCATCTTCGAGATGGACACGCCCGGGGGGATGGTCACGAGCGCCCTCAGCATCTGCCAGATGATTAAGACCCTGCCCGCGGACCTGCGGACGGTCGCCTGGGTCAACCCCCGGGCGTACAGCGCGGGGGCGATGATCTCGGTCGCCTGCAACGAAATCTGGATGAGCCCCGCGTCGGCCATCGGAGACTGTGCACCGATCATGGTGGCGCCGACGGGCGGCGTGGCGGAGCTGGGCGGCACCGAGCGGGCCAAGGCGGAGAGCCCGATTCTCCAGGAGTTTCGCGAGTCCGCCGCGCGCAACGGCTACGACCAACTCCTCAGCCGGGCGATGGTGGTGATGAGCGCCGAGGTCTGGTGGCTGGAGCACATGTCCACGGGCGAGCGCCGCTTCGTCGACGAGCTTGAGAAGAAGGCGCTGATGGATGACGTGGCCGAAGGCGAGCGCCAGTGGCGCCTCATCGAGAGCTACACCAACGTCGCGACTGGCAAGCCGGTACCGCTTTCGCAGCCGATTGACCGGGCCGACACGCTGTTGACGCTGGGGCAGGACGAGGCGGTGGCGTTCGGTTTCGCCCGGGGCGTCGTGCGGGACATCGCGGAACTGAGCAACCGGCTGGAGCTGAGCGGCTTGCCGCTGCGCTATCCGGCTTCAGGCTGGGAGAGGTTCGCCGCCTGGTTGAACAGCCCACTGGTGCGCGGCGTGCTGTTCATGATCGTGCTGATCGGGGCGTACGTGGAGTTTCAGCAGCCGGGGCTGATCTTCCCGGGCGTGACGGCGGCGGTGGCGCTCGTCATCTTCCTGGCGGCCCCCTATGCAGCCGGCCTGGCGAACATTTGGACCTTCGTGCTGCTGGGGATCGGCTTGGTACTGCTGGCGGTGGAGCTGTTCGTGCTGCCGGGCTTCGGAATCGCGGGGATTCTGGGAATCGCGCTGATTCTGGTGGCCGTGATCGGCACGTTTGTGCCGCAGGAACCAGCCCCCGGCACGGAACCGGCGCCGTTCTTCTCGTGGCCGAGCCTGCCGGGGACGTGGAAGGCGATCGAGCGCGGGATTCAGGTGCTGGCCGGAAGCGTGCTCGTCGCGATCCTGGGTATTCTACTGTTGATTCGCTACTTGCCGCGGGTGCGCCTGGCGCAAGGCGTGGTCGCCCCGAACCCGGACGCAGCCGGCCTGGCGTTGGTCGATCCGACCGAACGTCTGATCCAGATCGGCGACGTAGGAGTCGTTACCGGGGACCTCCGGCCGGGCGGGCAGGCCCGTTTCGGCCAGGAGGTGGTGGAGGTACGGAGTCAGGGGGAGTATGTTGAGGCGGGCCGGCGCGTGCAGGTCCTGAAACGCGAAGGTATGCGCATCGTGGTGCGGCCGTTGCCGCCCGAGCAGGCTGGGTGATCTTGGCGAGGATTCTGGTCAGAAAGGGGTTGGCATGAGTCCGTGGGTAATCGGCATCGGCGTCGTAGCAGCCGTCGCGCTGCTGGTTGTGATGTTGCTGGCGTTGAACTTCGGGCGCCTGTGGATACAGGCGTTCTCCGCGGGCGCGCAGGTCGCGATGCGCGAGTTGATCGGCCAGTGGCTGCGGGGCGTCAACAACACCCTGATCGTGCAGACGAAGATTCAGGCGTGGAAGGCGGGGCTGACCGACATCAGCACGACCGACCTGGAGTCGCACTACCTGGCCCGCGGCCGCGTGCAGAACGTGGTGAAGGCCCTCATCTCGGCGCAGCGGGCGAAGATCCCCCTGGACTACCGGACGGCGTGCGCCATCGACCTGGCCGGCCGCGACATCGTGGACGCGGTGCAGACCAGTGTGAACCCGAAGGTGATCGATTGTCCTAACCCGGAATCCGGGCGTACCACCATCGACGCCGTCGCCAAAGACGGGATTCAGCTCAAGGCCCGCGCCCGGGTCACGGTGCGGACGAACATCACCAGCCTGGTGGGCGGCGCCACGGAGGAGACCGTCGTGGCCCGCGTCGGCGAGGGGATCGTGTCCGCGATCGGCTCGGCCGTCTCGCACAAGGAAGTGCTGGAAAACCCGGACAAGATCTCCAAGGCCGTGCTCAACAAGGGCCTTGATGCCGGAACCGCTTACGAAATCCTCTCGATCGACATCGCCGACATCGACGTCGGCACCAACATCGGGGCCCGGTTGCAGGCGGACCAGGCCGAGGCGGATAAGAAGCGCTTTCAGGCCGAAGCGGAGAAGCAGCTCGCCCTTGCCAAGGCACGCGAACAGGAGATGCTCGCCTTGGTGCAGGAGAACCGGGCCAAAGTCGTCCTGGCCGAGGCCGAAATCCCCCTCGCCATCGCCGAGGCGTTCCGCTCCGGGAATCTGGGCATCATGGACTACTACCGCCTGCGAAACATTCAGGCCGATACGAAGATGCGCGATCAGATCGGCGGCGGCGGCGGCAGCGCCGGCGGGCCGGCGACGCCGGGCGGTCCGGGACACGGCGGCTAAACAGCCGAGATGATGCGTGCAAGAATGAGCGCACTGGTGATGGCCGACGGCGTATCGTTCGACGATGTTCGGCTGTGGGGCATCATCGTCATTGCCCTGATCGGCGCGATCGCCAACTTGCTCAAGAAGCTCCCGAAAAAGAACGGGCCGCCGGAGCAACCGTCGTCGGCACAGGGCGGTCGGCCGACACCCCGGCGAACCGCGCGGCCGGTGCCGCCGCGCCCCGTCGCGCGCCCGCCGGCGGAGGCCGAGCCGGTACGACGCGTCCCGGAGACCCGCCGCCGACCCATCACGACGCCGCCCGTGCTGGCGCGCCCGCGCGCAGGCCCCCGTACCTCGCCGCCGGAGTCGCCGCGGCGTGTCAAGAAGCGGCCGGCGGTTCGCGCCGGGGTGGAAGTCGGCGATCGAGATGAGCCCGAGGTGCACGTCGTCGGTACGTCGCTCGGCGAGCCGGAACACTCTACGCCGTTGCTTTCGGCGGAGCCGGTTTCGCGCAGCCGGCCGAACCGGGTCGGGGACGAGGTTCAGCAATTGCTGCGCAATCGGACCAGCCTCCAGGCAGCGTTCGTGCTGTCGGAGGTGCTGGGATCGCCGGTCGGCTTGCGGGAGGAGCGACCGGCTTAGCGGTTCGCCGCGCAGGCGTAGCGCCGGACCTCCGCGTCCGGCGAGATTCGCTGCGGCGAGCTCAGGTCCGACGCTATCGGCGTGTGGCCCACGGAGACTTCTGCGGCGGGGCCCGCTGCTCCGGCTTTCGGCCGTTGACGGCCTGCAACGGCAGGCGGTACAACCCCCGGATTCCGTGGTCGCGCGTGAGTGAGCAGGGCGAGCCCGGGCCTGTCGAGGCGGGCACACCGCTCCGGGAGTGAACGTTAATGCGCGTTCTCATTACGGGTTCGAGCGGACAGATTGGCACCAACGTCGGGCTGGCGCTGCTGGATCGCGGCGATGAGGTCGTCGGACTCGACCTGCGCCCGAACACCTGGACCGACCGCATCCCGACCGTCCGCTGCGACCTGAATTCGGTACCTCCCGGCCAGCTTCCGGCCGACGGCCGCTTCGACGTCGTGCTCCATCTCGCCGCCCACGCCAAGGTCTTCGAGCTCGTCGAGCAGCCGCAGCGGGCCATGGAGAACGTCGAGGTGCTGTTCCGCGTGCTCGAATATTGCCGGCAACGCAGCACGCCGGTGATCTTCGGCAGCTCGCGCGAGGTGTACGGCGACATTCGCCGGCACGTGACCGAGGAGTCGCAAGCCGACTTCGTCGTGGCCGAGAGTCCTTACAGCGCCTCGAAGATTGCGGGCGAGGCGTTCATCTACTCGTACGCCGAGTGTTACGACCTTCCCTATCTCGTCTTCCGCTTCAGCAACGTCTACGGGCGGTTCGACTGCGACCTGGAGCGGCTCGAGCGCGTTATCCCGCTGTTCATCCGGCGGATCGCGGCGGGCGAGCCGATCGTGGTCTACGGCCGCGACAAGGTGCTGGATTTCACCTACGTGGACGACTGCACGACGGGCGTGGTACGGGCGATCGACGCCCTCGTCGAGCGGCGCGTGAGCCAGCAGACGATCAACCTGGCGTATGGGCAAGGCGCGACGCTGGTCGACCTGGTGAACCTCATCTCGCTCGCGCTGCGAAGAGAACCCAACGTCCGCTACGAGCCCTCGCGCTCCGGCGAGGTCACCCGCTACGTCGCCGACATTACCAAGGCCCGGCAGTTGCTCCAGTACGAACCGCAGGTCCCCCTGACGGCCGGGGTCCCGCGCGCGATCGAGTGGCAGCGCAAGATCGGCGTGTTGCCGGGCGATTGACGCCGGAAGTTCCAGGCAGTGCACGGGTGGGCCGGGTGCCGGCATGAGTCTGACGCGCTGGCTGCTGACGCCGCTGTCCGGGCTGTACGCGGCGGTCGTTTGCGCCCGGAACACGTACTACGACCGCGTGGCTGCGGCGGTGCACCGGGCCCCAGTTCCGGTCATCAGTGTTGGGAACATCACGGTCGGTGGGACTGGCAAGACGCCGTTCGTCATCCTGGTCGTTCAGCGGCTGCGCGTCCTGGGGCGGCGCCCGGCCGTCCTGACGCGCGGGTACAAAGCCACCGCCGACACGCCTGCCGACGAAGTGCTGGAGTTTCAGGAGTCGCTCCCGGATACGCCCGTGGTTGTGGACCCCGACCGTGTGGCGGGGGCGGCAGCGGCGTGCGCGGTGCACGACGCGGACTTTTTGGTGCTTGACGACGGGTTTCAGCATCGGCGACTGGCGCGTGACTTGGATGTCGTGCTGATCGACGCGCTGAATCCGTGGGGCGGCAACTGGGTGTTGCCCGCCGGCCGGCTGCGCGAACCGCTTCGCAGCCTGCGCCGGGCCGACGTCTTCGTCCTGACGCGTGCGAACCAGGTCTCGCCGACGGTGGTCGCCGGGATTGCCGCTGAGCTACGTTCCCAGTTTGGCAAGCCGCTCTTCCAAGCCGATGTTGAGGCGGCTGGGCTGCTAATGCCTGACGGCTGCCGCGTTGGGTCCGGCGAGCTGGCCGGCCGGTGCGTGCTGCCGGTGTGCGGGCTGGGCAACCCGAGCACCTTCGTGAAGTTGGTTAAAACCCTGACGCCCGACGCGGCGGCGCCGGTCGTGCTGCCCGACCATGCGCGTTACGAGTCGAAGCAAGTGTTCCGCGTCCTGGACGCCGCACGACGAGCCGACGCCGAATGGGTCGTGACAACGCGGAAGGATTGGGTCAAACTGCACCACGAGTGGCCGGACTCGGCGGTTCCGCTCGTGCGTTTGGATATGGCGCTGACGCTCGGGCGGGGCGCCGCGGAGTTCGACGTCTACCTGCAACGGGTCCTGGAGAAACGGACTTGAGCCAGGGCGACAAGGACCAGCAGGGTCGCGCGAGTCTCGACTGGTCGCGCATCCGCATGAAATCGCGGCAGCAGCGCGGCCACAAGGTCGCGGTCGGCGCGCTCGGTCAAACCACCTCCGCCGGCTGCACGTTTCGGGCCTGGCTCGACGCCCTGCCCGACTTCCTGGGGGCCAGGGAGTTGCGGCAGACGGTCGCGGCGATCGTCGCGGCCCGCCGCGCCGGGCGGCCCGTGGTGTTCGCGTTCGGCGGCCACGTGGTCAAGACCGGCTGTTCGCGGCTGGTTATCGACCTGATCCAACGCGGCATCATTACCGCCCTGGCCACGAACGGCTCCGGTGCCATCCACGACCTGGAGTTGGCCGAGACCGGCGCTACCAGCGAGGAAGTCGGCGACACGATCCGCGACGGCAGCTTCGGCATGGTGTACGAGACCTGCGAGCGCATGAACGCCGCGGCCCGCGCCGGGGCGGAGCTTGGCGGACTTGGATACGCGCTCGGCAAGTTACTGGCCGAGGGGCAGACGCTATACAAGGAGTTGAGCCTGTTCGTCGCGGCGTACCGCGCGGGCATTCCGGCGACGGTGCACGTTGCGCTCGGCACTGACACGGTACACATGCATCCACACGCCGACGGGGCGGCCATTGGTGCGGCCTCGCTCGCCGACTTCCGCACCATCTGCGCGGTGGCGGCGGACCTGGGGGCTGTGGCCCCCGGCGCGGCGGGCGGCGTGTGGCTCAACTGCGGGTCGGCGGTCGTGCTGCCGGAGGTGTTCCTGAAGGCCGTGTCGGTGGCGCGCAACCTGGGACACCCGCTGGATGGCATGCACACCGCGAACTTCGACATGTTGCGGCATTACCGCCCGACGCAGAACGTCGTTCAACGCCCCGTGGCGGCCGGCTGCGGGCACGCGGTCATCGGCCAGCACGAGATTCTGTTGCCCATGCTGCGGCAGGCGATCATCGAGGCCTGGGAAACGTGAGGTCGAATCATGAATCCCCCATCGGATGAGCCGCGGGTTGACACGGAGACGGCGATGAATCCGCCGAATGACCCACCTGCCGCCGGTCTGGCGGAATGGCTGGCGACGTTGCGGCGGATGGAGCGGGCGCTGGACGAGATCCGCGCTCGGCTGGAGGCCGCCGCCCGTGCGCGGCATCACCGCGAGTTCTCGCTGGCGCGTCTGTTCGCCACGCTGTGCCAGATGCTGGTGGTCGGGCTGGTGATCATCGCCCTGGCGGACTGGGCCTACATGGGGCCGCCGGGCCGGCTGCTGGTCGAGTTGGCCCTGGCAGGCGTGCTGCAACTGGGCGTGCTCACCGCCCTGATCCTGTCCCGCGACGCCGCGTAGCATCCCGGCCGAGCGTGCTGTAACAGACGTCTTGTGGTGACCGTCCGGCGCTACGGCCCCCGGCGCAGCCCGGCGACTTCGGCGCGCAGCGCAGCGACCTCGTCTTGCAGGGCCTCCACCTGGGCGCGAAGCTGCTGCATCTCCGTGGCCGTCGAAGTGGCGGGCGGCGGCGGCGGCGCGGGTGCAGTCGTGGCGAGCGTCGGCTCGACGACCGCCCACTCATGGGGCGGATACAGCCGATGTGCGTAGCGCGCCGCCGACTGCCCAGGGGCGCGCGGGAGCATCGCGACCCGCGGCGGATCGCATTGGCAGAGCCCCTCCAGCGTTGCCGCAACCGCCTCGGTCGTCTCAAACGGGTACATGCGGGCGCAGCGAGTGCGCAGCTCCCCCACCGTCTGCGGGCCGCGCAGCAGCAATTCGGCCATCACGGCCCGTTGCGGCTTCTCCCAGCCGAAAAACGCCTTGGCCTCGTGCTTGAAGCGCTCGACGCGCGAGGCACCCGCGGGCAGCAGTCGCGACACCAGGCCGCCGGCCCGGAGGACCTCGAGTGTGTTCCACACGGCGTCTTCGTCCAGTTCCATCGCGGGTTCGCGGTTGCTCTTCTGGTTGCAGCCCGCGGTGATCGCGTTCAGCGTCATCGGGTAGTATTGCGGCTGGGCGAGCGACTTCTCGATCAGCACGCCCAACACGCGCCGCTCGATCTCGTTCAGAGTCTCCGCCATGGCGTTCACATTCGGCGATTGTCCGGGCCACGGACCTGCCGCGGCAGTGGAGCGGTGCCGTTACTGCGCGGGTGGCGCTGCCGCGGGCGCGGTGGTCGCGGGCGTCACGGGAACCGCCGCGGGAACAGCACCGGGCGCGGGCGACGGCGGTCCCCAGCCGGGGCTGTACACGATCTCGGCCTTGGCCCGCAGCTCCTCGGAGAGGCGCCGCATCTCCGCCCGTATCTTCTGGTCGCGGAGTGCCTCGAGTATGCCGAGGCGGGCATCCTCCAGCGCGATCGTGCGTGGCTCGGCGCGGCCGGTGACTTTCAGGATGTGGTACCCGGTCGGCCCCTCGACGATGCCGCTGACCTGGCCGATCTCCAGCGCGAACGCCGCCGCCGCCAGCGGCTCGGCGAGCCCCCCGCGGCGCGGCGTCAATCCGAGGTCGCCGCCTTTGGCCCGGGAAGGGCATTCGGAGTAGCGGCTGGCCAAGGCCGCGAAGTCGGCGTCCGGTTTCCTGGCCAGCTCCAGGAAGTGCTCGGCCTTCTTGCGGGCCTCCGCCTTCTGCTCGGGCGTCATGTCCTCCGTCACGACGAGAATATGACTGACGCGGACCTGCTCCGGGCGAGTGTACGCGCGCTCGCGCCGCCTTTCATAGTACTGCACGATCTCGTCGTCGCCGACCTCTTTCACCTGCGGCGCGCGCTTCTCGATCAGCCGCTTGCGGGCGTGGCTTGCGCGCACCGCCGGGTCCGATACCCGGTTGGCTACGAACTGCTCCAGCGTCTGGTTCCGCTGCGACAGGAGCTGGGTGTCGAACTCGTCCCGCGTCAGGCCGGAGTTCGACAGGTAGGCGCGCAGCTCCCCGTCGATGAGCTCGGCCATCTCTGCGTCGCTGATCTGGATCTTCTCGCGCGCCACTTCCTCGTCCAGCAGGTGGTCGACGACGAACATATCCAGGTACATCGCGCGTGGCTGCGCGAGCAGCGACTCCGCATCGGGGTGTTCCCGGACCTCCTTCGGCGTGCGCTGCCGCAGGAGTTCCTCCACCGCACTGACGAGGATGGGATGGCCGTTGACGGTCGCGGCGACATCGGCCGCGCGCGTCGTCGTGGGTGTCGGTTCGGTGGTGGCGGCCGGCTGGGTCGCCGGTTGCGCCTGCGCCAACCCGACCGCGATCCAAACCACGAGCACCGACGCCCCCAGTGGACAACGAACACACAACATGGCTAGCAGCCCTCCAACAAAAGCTCAGGCGGGAAGTTTAGCGGAAACACCGGCCGCTGGGAATGCCGGTCAGCCCTGGGCAACAAACGCCGATTCCGTCTCCAGCATCAGCCGCAGGGCTGCCTCGGCGTCGTCCAGCTCCCTCAGCCGCTCCGGCAGGTCCGTGCTGAACATCATCGCCAGCCGGGCCAGGATGCCCAGGTGCTGACGTTCGTCATTGGCACAGACCAGGACGAAGAGGTCCGTCAGCCGTCCGTCCGGGGCCCCGAAGGGAATCCCGCCGCCGATGCGGGCCAGGCAGACCAGCGGTTCGGCGGTCGCGTACGGCAGTGGCCGGCGCGGGTGGGGGAAGGCGAGGCCGCGAGGCAAAGCAGTGGGGGCGAGCGCCTCGCGCTCTTCGAGCGACTCCACGAGGGCCGGCGCGTCGTACACCAGGCCGGTGCGCTCGGCCAGACGGACCAGCTCGCGCAGCACCGAGGCCCGCGACTTGGCGGCCAGGTTCAGCTCGATGCCTTCGAGCGGCAGGCAGGCCCCGATCACGCGGTCGCTGTCCTGTTCGCGCATCGCGCGCTCCAGGTTGCGAAGGTGCATCTCGTCGAGGGTGTGCATCTCGCGCTGGAGCCAGTCGAGCATCTGCGCGCGGTTGAACCGCCACTCGCCGCCGATCATCTGCCCCGGAAGCCGGCCCTTGTCGGCCAGCTTACGCACCGTGCGCGCATCCATGCCGATGTGGCGGGCGAGTTCCTCCAGGGTCATGTTTCGAAACGGCATACGCGGCACCAGGCCAATCGGAGCCAGTCACAGTAAATCTTATCGACCTACTACGGCGGAGATAAAGCCGCGCCCGCCGCAGTGCGGCCGCTGTGCCCAGGCGCCGTTGGAGTGCACGACGACCGGGTGGACGAGGTTTCGTGGCGGTCGCACGCGGACGTACACCCCCGTCGGGGGCCGGTGTTGCCGGTTGCCGCACCCGCCCTACAGCCGGCCCAACCCGCGCAGGTATCCCACGGACTCCGCCACGCGGTCGCAGACCAGCCGCTCAGTCCTGACCTCGCCTTCGATGCCCTCGATCTCCATCGTGCAAGGTCCCGAAAATCCGGCGTCATCGAGGATTCTGAAGACGTCGCGGAAACGCACCACCCCGCGGCCCAGGGCAGGGAAGTGCCACTGCCGATAACCGCCATCCGTGTCCTTCAAGTGCAGGGCACCGACGAAGGGCACTATCCGCTGGAGCTCGGCGACCCCTTCCACGTCGCGGTTGTAGAAGTAAATATTTGCCGTGTCATAGTTTATGCGCACGTTCGGATGACCGACCGCGTGCATCGTGGCGAGCGCCGTTTCGGCGTTGGTCACAAGGTCGGGGTGCGTCTCGAGCACGATGGTCACGCCGTGTTGGGCTGCCACCTCGCCCGCTTCGCGAAGGCGTGCGTACACGGTGGGCAGCGGTACGTCCTCCGCCTTCACGGACACGAACATGACCTTCGTCCCGAACACGCCAAACACCGGCATCTGGTCGGCGATCTGGCCCGCGACGTCCGCCCGCCGCACCTCGCACTCGCCGTGCATGCTGCTGGCGGACAGGCCGTGTCGTTGCAGCGCGGCGCGGACGGCCTCGACCTCGCGTGGCCGCGGAACCGGGATTTCGACAAACCGGATGCCGAGTCCGGCCAGATGTTCGTACGCCGATGCCTCGAAGGGGGCGTAGCTGCTCGTCCGGCAGGCGATGATGCTCTTGCTCATGGGTCGAAGTGTCCGCGGCTCGCCAGAATCAGAAGGTCCTATAGTCTGGCCGCCCGCCCCGCCGGCAGCCAGGAGCGAGGTCGGAGCTTGGCACGCCGTCGGCCGCTGGTGTGCGGTGCGTCGGGCGTGTAGCGCGGACTATCTCCGCCGCGCGGAGATTCGTCAACCTCGCGGAGGGCGGACTATCATAGTAGAATACGGATTCTGTCCGCGTCCGGGCTGACTGGCGCGCCGGGCGAGAGGAGAAGCTCATGCTACGTAGAGCGTTGCACGTCGTGGGGCTGGCGGTCGGGCTGACAATCCCCTGTCTGGCCGACCCGCCGAGCGCCCAGGACCTGCTTCGCCAGGCCGCGACCGCGCTGAGCGAGCTGCCTGCCATCCGCTATCAGGCCCGCGGCGAGGCCGATGGCGCGCTGAGCCTGCGCGTGCCCAAGATGGACGGGACGGTGACGCTGGTTCGGACGCCGGCGGGCGAGAACCTGAAGCTGCGGCTCGATGCGCAGGTGGTCCCGCCCATGTATACCAAGCCGGTCACATTGCAGGTTGCCAGCGACGGCCAACAGATCTACCTGGCCGAGCACGGGGCGCGGGTCTTCGTGCGGCGCGAACTGCCGTTCGGGAACCTGCTGCTGAATAACGTGGCGCCGCTGCTGATCACCGAACTCATCGCCCCGCGGCCGTTCGAGCGCGAGGTGGCCGCCGTTTCCTTGCAGCACGTGGGCTCGGAGAAGGTCGGCGACGCCGAGTGCGACGTGGTCCACGCCGTCTTCACGCGGGGGGGTGACGAGGTGCGCTGGTACCTCGGCAAGGCCGACCGCCTTCCGCGCCGCGTGGAGCGCATCATCCAGACGCCCCTGGGCCGCTCGACGATCACGACCACGCTCACGAGCGTCGATCCGAAGCCCTCCGTCGACGAGGGGCAGTTTCGGTTGGAGAAACCCGCTGGCTTTGAGGAGCCCGTCTTCGCACAGCCCAACGCCGGCGGCGAACTGCTGCCGGTCGGCGCCGATGCGCCCGACTGGACGCTGAAGGACTGGAACGGCAACGACGTGTCGCTGAAGAGCCTGCGCGGCAAGGTCGTGCTGCTCGATTTCTGGGCGACCTGGTGCGGTCCGTGCCGCATGTCGATGCCCGGGTTGCAGAAGCTCCACGAGAAATACAAGGACAAGCCGGTCGCGATCTTCGGCGTCAACTGCTACGAGCGCGGCCCGGTCGACGCGGCCGGCTTCATCAAGAGCGGAGGTTTCACCTACCCGCAACTGCTGAACGGCAGCGAGGTGGCCCTGGCCTACCGCGTCAACGGAATCCCCGCCTACTACGTGATCGGCCCGGACGGCAAGGTCCTGCTCGCGTACTCGGGGTTCTCGGCCGACCGCGAGCGGCAGATCGAGGTCCTGATCGAAAAGCACCTTCCGCGGCCTCCCGGGTAGCCAACCACAACGTACGATCGAGCCGCAGCAGTGCAACGCCCGGTGTGGGGGATGCCTGCAAAGCGGAGCTTTGCACTACTGCGTGTGGGCGACGGGCGCAAAGCGGAGCTTTGCACTACGCTCTGGGGCGGACGCCGTGAAACAGACCAAAGGCCCGGGCTGATCGTTGTGCCGCGACCGTTGCCGAGGCTGCGGACGTCGGCGAACAGGCCGGGACCCTTGTTGCCGTCGGGGTGGGTGCGTTCCTCGTGGTTGATGAAGGCGAGCAGCTCGGGGACGGTGATGTCGGTTCGCTGGCGGCGCAGTCGCGCCGACGGTAGCGCTCGTCGATGGCGGGCCTGTAGTGCCGCCCGCCGAGCTTGGACTGGGCCTCCTCGGTCTGCTGCAGGTCGTCGAGGAACTTGAGGAACATGATCGAGGTGAGCATCGGCAGCCGGTGGAGGTTGCTCGACAGACCTATGTCCATCCGCATGATGTCGCGGGTGGATTTGATGAGGGAGCCGAGCTGCTGGGCGGTGGTGGAAGGTGCAGCAGACGAGCCTCGCTTCGCGGCGCGTGGCTTTCTGCGCAGCGTCATGGCGCTATTGGGGTGCAGGCCACTCCATCATGACATCGTCGATTGCGGCATTTATGACGCTGGCGGCGTTGGGAATCTTATCGATCAATGGCGACCGCATTACTTCAAGGTTGTTTATCGAAACTGGCGCGTTCAACAGACTCTCGGAAGTTCTACCGGCGGAGCATGTCCACAGCACTTCCGCATTCGTCGCGTCGATGAGCTTGGTGGACAGCGAGATTTCGTTCAGGTAAGTGCAGACCGCGCCGTAAATATTGTGGACGTACACGAGCCGCCCTCGAATGGCAGGCACGCGCACAAGAAGGAGTGCATCCGCCCCGGTAACCCGCGAAATCAGTTGCGCTCCCCCACTATCGGTGATCCCCGCCGCAGACAGGTCGTGCTCTTTGAGCACGCGCGCGAGGTTCTCGCGCTCGACGATTTGCGCCCCGCGCTTCAGGAGAGCTGCTTCGAAGCGGCTGAAAATCAGCCCATCCGCATCGTCGTAATACACGTAGTTGCTCATGTTCCTATTGAGGACGGGGACGAGCGTGGTCGCTTCTGACCGCTCTTGATCCACCTGAACAAACAACGCGACTCGCTGGAATTGACGCGGAGCGCAGTTGGGGACCAACGCACACACTGGCTCGGGCGATTTGATCGGCCGCACCGTGAGTGTTGCGCATCCCGTTGATCCGCCAACGGCGATTAAGAGTGCCACCGTTGCCGTTCGCACGTTACCCATGGGAATCTCCTGTCGTGTCACGGGCGTCAAGTGGAAATCTTCTCGGCAGTTCTGTGTGCGCTTCCGGGGTCTGGTCCTTCTCCAGCCAGCCACGTAGAGCCTCGGCAGAACGAACTGCGGGCAGGCATCGACCTCGGTCATATGCAACGCAGCATCCCACTGGAGCGTCGCGGCCCACAAACGTGCATTTTCTCGACCACGAGACTGCCGCCAGCTTAACGAACCCCGGCGTGCCCTGTCCACCCGAGGCGTAATTCGGCCCCAAAGATGGGCCGGGCGGTGCCGGCCCAGACTTGCTGGCGGTCGTGTCGTGCCAACGGCCGGGTCTGTTACTACGTGATCGGCCCGGACGGCAAGGTTCTGCTCGCGTACTCGGGGTTCTCGGCCGACCGCGAGCGGCAGATCGAGGTCCTGATCGAAAAGCACCTTCCGCGGCCTCCCGGGTAGCCCACCACAGCGTACGATCGAGCCGCAGCAGTGCAACGCCCCGTGTGGGGGGTGTCTGCAAAGCGGAGCTTTGCACTACTGCGTCTGGGCCGCGGGCGCAAAGCGGAGCTTTGCACTACTGGGTGCGGGCCGCGGGCGCAAAGCGGAGCTTTGCACTACTGCGTCTGGGCCGCGGGCGCAAAGCGGAGCTTTGCACTACTGGGTGTGGGCAACGGGCGCAAAGCGGAGCTTTGCACTACTGGGTGCGGGCCGCGGGCGCAAAGCGGAGCGTTGCACTACTGCGTGGCGACCGCCACGGCGGTACGTCGGCCGTAGCCAACCGTGACCTGCCCTCCGCGGAGCGCACGCGCCACTCCGGCGCCTACAATCAGTTCGGCCGAAGGAGAATCCCCATGACCGCCGTGCACGCCGGATTGACCACGACCAAGGCGCCGTTCATCGAGCAGGCCCAGGCCAATGGCGAAGTCTTCATTCGCCAGCCCTACGAGCTGTACAGCCCGGAGAACCACGAGACGTGGCGGCGGCTGTACGCACGGATGATGCCGCGGTGGCAGAAGTACGCCAATCGCCGCTTTCTGGCCGGACTGTCGAAGCTGGCGATGGACCCGCACCAGGTTCCCCGGCTGGAGGACGTGAACCGTTTTCTTCAGCCGCTGAGCGGCTTCAGCGCCAAGGCGGTGAGCGGGTACGTGCCCGCGTACGTATTCTTCGACTGCCTGCGCAACCGTGCGTTCCCGACGACGATCACGATCCGCGACGGGCAGACGCTCGATTACCTGCCCGAGCCCGATATCTTCCACGACATCGCCGGCCACGTGCCCATGCACACCGACCGCGTGTTCGCCGACGTGCTTGTTCGTTTCGGCGAGGTGGCCCGGCGGGCGGCGGAGCTGGCGCACGAGGTCGCGGACGAGACGGAACGAATCCGGCGGGTCGAGAGCAACATCAAGGCACTAGCGCGCTTCTTCTGGTTCACGATCGAGTTCGGCCTCATGCGCGAGGGCCAGGAGCTGCGGGCCTACGGCAGCGGGCTGCTGAGCTCCTACGGCGAGCTGGCGCACAGCCTCGAATCGCCGGAAGTCCAGCGGTTTCCGTTGCAGTTGGAGTGGGTCATCAACCAGTACTTCGAGATTCACCACTACCAGCCGCTGTTGTTCATCGCGGAGTCGTTCGATCACCTGTTCGCGCAGGTGGACGAATTGGAGCGCTGGATGCTCGAGGGCCGGCTCAACAACGTCAGTCCCGGCGAGCCGCACGCCGATGAGCGCGACCTGTGGTCGTTCCTGAATGCGGAGCGCCGTGGTCCGGGCTGACCGTGGCGAGGGCTTGCGGACGGCGGCTCAGCGGCCCGAAGACTGCCCGAGCAGACGGGACGCGGGGTGTTCGGGATATGGCCGGGCAGCTTACGGCGAGGGGACCGGCTCGGCGCCGGGGCGTTGACGGCCGGGCTGTGCGCTCGCGGCGGTTGTTGGGGCTGGCGCTCCTGAAGCAGCTGGCCGTGAGCGCTTCCGGTATTTGTTCCACGCAGACAGAACTTGAGCGGCATTCTTGTAACATATTGTTATTAAGATGCTTGCGGAACATCCGGCGGTTCGAGGCGCGAGCGTAGACTCTTCGCTCAGCTTCGGGTCGGGGTGGCGAGTGAGCGTGTGGGGTGCGCCCGGTTTCCGGCGCGCAACCGTGGACCTTGAAGCGGGGTTGAGGGGGGATACAATTCACGATTCCGCTTTGGAGGCGGACGGTGCGGTCGGTGTAGACCACCCGGGCGTGTTGCCGCCTCAAAGCTGGAATTGGAAGGAGTCTTAAAGATGTTGGGACGTGTGTCGCGTGGGTTGTGTGTGGCAGGTCTCGCGCTGGCTTTCAGCGGGTTGGCAGCCGCTCAGCAGCCGGAGCCGAAGAAGCCCGAGGCCAAGCCCGCAGTGAAGGTCGAGGCCAAGGCGGAGGCCACGCCACAACACAAGGAGAACGGCAAGGACCTGGTCGAGGTGGCGAAGGAGGGCAAGTTCAACACGCTGTGTGAATTGGTCAAGCTCGCGGGTCTCGAGGAAGTGCTCAAGGGCCCGGCGCCGATGACGCTGTTCGCCCCGACGGACGACGCGTTCAAGGCGTGCCCGGACCTCGAGGAGCTCAAGAAGCCCGAAAACAAGGCCAAGCTGGTGGACTTGCTCACGTACCATGTGGGCAAGGGCAAGCTGATGGCGGCGGACCTGGAGAAGGCCACCGAGCCCGTCAAGACCATGCATGCGAAAGCCGTGATCGCCGTGGCTCTCAAGGACGGCAAGGTCGTCCTGAATGACAAGGTGCACGTCGTCAAGGCGGACATGGCCGCGAGCAACGGCGTACTCCACGGCATCGACGCGGTGCTTCGTGCCCCGGCCGAGAAGAAGGTCGAGATGAAGCCCGAGTTGAAGAAGGAAGAGCCGAAGAAGGAAGCTCCCAAGCCCGAGGCCAAGAAGGCCGAGCCGAAGCCGGCCGAGAAGAAGGGCTAGTCCCTCCGCAGGTCTCGATGCGGCCGAAACGGTCCCGGCCGGGACCGGCAGGCCCATGTGCAGCAATCCGCGGCGGAGACGGTCAGTACCGCAAGGTCTGCCGTCTCCGCCGTTTCTCTTGCGCAGCGCGGCCGTGTCCTGTCAGTCCTCTCCCGAACTTCCGGTCACGGGAACGGCCAAGCCGCCGGTGGGCCGAAGACTCTCACAGCACCTGGATCAGTGTTCGGGGGAGGTCGCGGCGGGGGGCGCGAGTTGGTTTGTGGGGGTGCGCTCGGCGTGCTACACGGGCATGCCCGTTATCACCGCCTCAAAGACCATCGTGGAACCGACGAAGCCTTGCGAGGCGCAGATCATGCGCCGGGGTTTCAACTGGATGCCCCGTCCGACGACCACGAATCGCGACGGCGGCGCAACGGTGCCGCGGAACTTGACTTCGTCCACGCCGGTGAAACCGAGAAAGCCCGTGTTCGTGAACAGCGTGCGATGGAGAAAGCTCGCGAGCTGGGCGGCGACCTCGATCATCAGCACGCCGGGAAAGAGCGGCCGCCCGGGGATGTGCCCCCGCACCCAGAACGCATCCTCGCGCACGTCGTGATAGCCGGCGTAGAGCCCGTGCTCCTGGTCGAGAAGCACGACGCCATCCACCAGCGCGAACTCATAACGGTGCGGATTCACGCGCGCGATCTGGGTGCGATCGGCGAGCAGATGCGAGAAATCAAGCGTGGTCGGGTCGAGAATAAGAGGGGGTGGCATCGGCCTTCTCTGACTCCTGCGACCGTCCGGCGCGGCAGGCAGGCGGCCCTACTGCGCGGGCGGCGCGTCCTCGCTCCCGCGCAGCTCAAGGATCTTCTTGCGCACGTCCTGAGCCATGTTCTTGATGTCCTGCATGGCCTTCCGCACGCGCGTCCCTGCGGCCTTGTTGCCGCCGACGGCCTTGTACACGTCGTCGGCGACTTCCTCGACGAGCTGCTTGAGCTTGAGATACTCGTCCATGGTCGGTCAATCTCCGTGCTCGGGCCGACGGCCGGCCTGACCCTGTCGGTGTGGTCGATTCCCGTTGACGATTTTATCGGCTACTTCGTCACCGGAACATATTCCGTTGAGCACAGGTGCTGCACGTAACGCGGTTTCTAACATGCTGAGCCGCGCTTGACAAGGCGGCCTGCGCGGCTGGTCCAACACTACTCCAATTGCACATTCACGGCGGAGGCCCAACGGCGCTCGAGGGTACGCGGCGCTGTCAACGTGCCCGAAATAAAACAAACCACTCTTTGATATATAGAGGTTTATCAAGATTAATAATACACATACCTCCATCGCCATCGTCTGTCGTCGGGAGCGTGCGGCGAATCGGCCAAGCCGTAGGCCCTGGGCGAGGACGTCTGGCGACTGGTCGCGGGTCCCGTCAGTCTGCTGTCAGGACGATGTGCACCTCGCCCGGACCGTGGACGCCTGTGACCAGCACCCCCTCGATATCCGCGGTCTTGCTTGGGCCAGTGATCAGGTTCACGTTTGCCGGCAATTCCGCCCATGCGCCCAGCCGCTCGAAGAAGTCGAACAGGTCCGCGACGAGCTGCGAAGAGCTGACGAGTGCGATGTGCACCGGCGGGATCAGGGAGGCTCCGCGCGCGGATGCAGCGCTCGAGACGCAGACGAGCGTGCCCGTTTCCGCGAGGGCACTGATCACGCCCGTGACGGAGGCGTCGGCCGCGAAGAGGGACTCGTCCACACACTGAGCGCTCGTCGCGACGCCTTCCGCCTCGAGCGCCTCGGACAACTGAGCGGCCCGTTCGGCGGTCAGAGCTGTTTCGGCGTGGGGCTCGACCAGGACCGTGCGAGCAGAGCGCTCGCGCAGGATGCCGCGGACCGTCGCGAGCCACTCGTCCCGGCGGACGCGGTGGACTCGGCAACCGACCATCGCGGCGGAGGTTTGGAAGCGTGAGACGAGGTTCTCGGCGGGGGCGACCTCGCGCAGGAGGTGCGTGGGCGAGGCAGGCAGGGGCACGTGCGGTCCCGCCCGGTACGTCTCGCGGCGCAGGCGCTGGAGGAAGTCTCGCAGCGGGGACAAGGCGGCGGCACCGGGGCGTGCGGGAGCTGGGTGCGATTCAGCGCTCATCGCCGAGACCACCTTTCCACAGTTCGCGAAAGCTCTGCGGCGGCGGGCGCAGCAGGTCGCGCTGCGCGGTCCAGGCTCGCAGTGGCCGTCGAAATAGGTGGTTGTCCCTATTTATCCAGCCGGTGCCGTCATCGGGCAGCAGGCGGCGCATGAGCCGCTGGGCCAGCCGATAAAGCCACGGCCGATCCATCGCCCACGCCCAGGCGCGCATCAGGAGGCGTTTGCCGCGCGGCTGGCGGGCGCGCGTGGCCGTTCGCAATTGGACGAGCAACCTGGGGATGTCGATCTTCACGGGACAGACCTGGTAGCAGAGGCCGCACAAGCTGGAGGCCCGCGGCAGCTCCTCGGCCGGCCGGCCGTAGAGCAGGGGCGAGAGCACGCTGCCGATCGGCCCCGGATAGACGCTGTTGTAGGCGTGCCCGCCGACGTTGCGATACACCGGGCAGGCGTTCAGGCACGCACCGCAACGGACGCAACGCAGGACCTCGCGAAACGGGCCCGAGAGAATGCGGCTGCGGCCGTTGTCGAGCAGGACAATGTGCAGCTCCTCGGGGCCGTCCACGTCGCCCTCGCGGCGCGGGCCGGTGATGAGCGTGGTATAGGCGCCCAGCGGCTGCCCCGTGCTGGAGCGGGCCAGCAGCTTGAGGATCACCGGCAGGTCGATCAGCCGCGGGATGATCTTCTCGATGCCGACCAGCGCGACGTGGACGCGGGGGCGGGTCACGGTCATGCGGCCGTTGCCCTCGTTCGTCACCAGGCACAGCGTGCCCGTTTCGGCGACGGCGAAGTTGGCACCGGTGATTCCCAGGTCGCAACGGCGGAAGATGTCGCGCAGGTGTTGCCGGGCGATCCTGGTCATCTCGGCCGGATCTTCGGTGTAGGGGCAACCGAGTTCGCGGGCCATGGCCCGCGCGACCTGTCGGCGGTCCTTGTGAATGATCGGCGTGATGATGTGGCTCGGCCGGTCGCGGTCGATCTGCACGATAAACTCGCCCAGGTCGGTTTCGACGACGCGGACGCCGGCCGCGAGCAGTGCGTCGTTGAGATGCACCTCTTCCGTCGTCATGCTCTTGGACTTGACGGCGAGCTTGAGGCCGCGGCTGACGGCGATATCGCAGACCGTGGCGCAAGCGGCGTCGGCGTTGGCTGCGAAATGCACCGTGGCGCCGAGCGCCGTCGCCCGCTCCACGAACTGTTCGAGGTACTGCGGCAGGTGGTCAAGAGTGTGCTGTCGAATCTGCGCGGCGCGGTCACGCAGCGCCGCGTAGTGCCGCAACCCGGCCATCGCGTCCGCGCGCGCCTCGACCTTGCGCCAGGTGGCCAGATGGACCGCGTCCACCACCCGCTGATCGCGGTGGGCTTCGGCCAGTCGCGCCCGCAGGCCGGAGGTGGGGTTCATGCGGCCGGCTCCAGCAGTCCGAGGGATTCGGCCAGGCATTCGGCCAGGTGCTTGAAACGCAGCGGCAGGCCGCGCCGGCGGGCCCCGCCCATCATCTGCAAGGCACAGGCGGCCTCGTTGCAGATGACCAGGGTGGCGCCGGTCGCGGCCAACTCGGTCAGCTTGTCATCCAGCATGGCGCCGCTGACTTCGGGGAACTCGACGGCAAACACCCCGCCGAAGCCGCAGCACAGGTCGGCGTGCACGGGCGTGCGCACGTCGTGGCCGTTGCCGCGGAGCCAGCCTTGCAGGTCCGCCGGGCTGTAGAGCTCGCGGGCATGACACGGGTAGTGGAAGGTGACGGGCTCCTCGAACCGCAGCAGGCCGGCCACGTCCACGTTGAGCTGGTCCCGTAGGAAGGTGTTGAATTCCCACGTCTTGTCGGCCAGTCGCAGCGCGGCCTCATGGGCCGGCGGGTTGTCCGCCAGCAGCGGCGGCCCGTGGTGTTTGACCATCGCGGCGCAGGACGCCGAGGGCGTCACGACGCAGGCGTACGGCGCGAAGACGCGGGTCATGCGGTGCAGCAGTGCCGCCGCCTCGGCGTGGAAGCCGCTGTTGTACGCGGGCTGGCCGCAGCAGGTTTGTCCGTCGGGAAAGCAGACGCGGCATCCGAAGTGACGCAGAAGGCGAACCACCGCCTGGCCCACGCGGGGATAGAAAGTGTCCGTCAGGCAGGTGGCAAACAGCGCGACTTCCATCGCGGAACGAATGTGCGGGCCTTCCGCGCTCTGCGCCCGAGCCGGCTACTGACTGGATACGAATGGGTCGTTCGCACAGTACGGCGGATACGTGCAGGCCGGGTCGATGTCGGGGTCGGCGCCGGGGCCCTGGTAACCCGATCGGATGAACTCGTAGGTGACCGGGTCGCAGTCCAGGATCGTGCCGCACGGGTTGAAATTCGCGATATACTGGCCGATCCCGCACAAGGAACAACCGCCGCACTGGAAGCACGTACCGAGCGCTGCGACCAGGGCAGTGTTGACGAGAAACCTGTAGCAACGACGCATGGTCACACCTCGGCGTATCATCGCGTCTACTAAGGGGTGGGGCAATCCAACAGGATCCGGTTCGGTTCGCAGAGATTGAAGAACGTCCCGCCTTCGCAGTTGAACACGGAGCAGAAGTTGAAGGAGGTGACCGCCAGGTTGGTATAGTACTCCGCGCAACCGCCGGGGAGAACCTGAAAGACGGTGCCGACGCCGCACGCCACGATCGCCGCCCACAGCCTCTTCTTCCGCACGTTCCACATCCGTCGCACTCCCGTACGTGCCGCGTCCCCCGGTTCGAGGGACGCCGGAAGTATACCGGGCCACCAGTTGGCCCATCAAGCCCCTTGCCTGCCGCAAAAAACCCCAGCGGAGAGGCTGGGTCGGCCTTCTTTCGACGGACGCCGGGCGGTGCAATCGGGGCGAAGATGCCTGTTCGGCAGCTTCGGAGACCTCTGACGAGGCGCGGCGGGTGGGGCGAGCCCGCTCCCGAAGGCAGCGCTGGGCGTTGCCTGGGGCGGCATGTCAGTGCGGATGCGACGGCTCGTGGAAACTTGGCGCCGTCGCCGTGCGAACGCACGGCGCTCGCCGATATGATATAGGTGGCGTAGCGGTGATCGAACGGACAGGTCCGTGACCAAGCACCGGAAAACGCTGGAACGGATCTTGCACGGGACGGCGGACCGCTCTGCGGAAGAAGCTCGGTTTTGACCAGCGCGTGCGCGGAGATCATCACATCTTCACGCGCGACGGGATCGAGGAGATCATCAACCTTCAGGCGAAGGGCTCGCTTTCGAGGCGTACCAGGTGAAACAGGTTCGGCAGCTCATCTTGAAGAACCGTTTGGGCGACGTGCCATGAAATACGAGGCAATCATCTACTGGTCGCACGAGGATGAGGCCTTCATCGCGGAAGTTCCCGAGCTGCCCGGCTGCATGGCCGACGGACGTACATATCGCGCGGCGCTCCGCGCCGTGGAGCGCGTGGCCCGCGAGTGGATCGCGACGGCCAAGGAGCTTGGCCGCCCAATCCCGTTGCCGCGCGGCAAGCTGCACTATGCATGAGTCCGCGGGGCGGGTTGGTTCAAAGCGCTAGTCACCTTGTTGTGCTGGAGGGGGGCGTTGCACTGAGCGCGACGGTGCTCATCAGGCCGCTTCGCTGGGGCCGACAGCTCCGATGCGCCCGAGCGCATCGCCGCGGCGGACCAGAAGGGTCGGGTCGCCGCTACAGACAAGGCGTTTGAGATCCTGAGGCGAAGAAATCGCCGATGCGCTCTCGCGTGACCGGTTGCACGAGTCCGCGCTCGGTCACAATGCCCGTGATCAGCGCCGCAGGCGTGACGTCGAACGCCGGATTGAAACAGCGGACGCCGGCGGGCGCGACCGCGGCGCCGCCGCACGTGCGGACCTCATCTTCGGGCCGCTGTTCGATTGGAATCGCCTGGCCGGACGGGGCCGAGCAGTCGAACGTGCTGAGCGGAGCCGCGACATAGAACGGGATGTCATGCTGCCTGGCGGCCAGGGCGAGGGCGTAGGTGCCGATCTTGTTGGCCGTGTCGCCGTTGGCCGCGATGCGGTCTGCCCCGACCACGACGAGTTGAATCCGGCCGGCCTGCATCAGGCTGGCCGCGGCAACGTCGCACAGGACCGTCACGTCAATCCCGGCCTGGCTCAACTCAAACGCCGTGAGCCGCGCGCCTTGCAGGAGCGGACGCGTTTCGTCGGCGTAGGCGCGGAATCGGCGGCCCCGGGCGTGCGCGACGTACAGCAGCGAAAGTGCGGTGCCATAGGCGACGGTCGCCAGCGCCCCGGCGTTGCAGTGCGTCAGGACGCCGCCGCCGTCGGGAACCAGCGCCGCGCCGTGCTCGCCGATGCGCCGGCACGCGGCGGCGTCCTCGGCCGCCATGGCGTGCGCTTCGGTCAGCAGCGCGTCCCACAGGGCGGAAGCCGGCCCGCCGGGGTAGTGTTCGGCGACGGACGTCATGCGGTTGATCGCCCATGCCAGGTTGACGGCGGTCGGCCGACACGAGCAGAGGTACTGGCCGATCTCGCGCAGCGTCGTCACGAAGGCGTCGCGCGCCAGCCCGCGATGCGGCCGCAACCCCAGGCACAGGCCGTACGCCGCCGCCACCCCGATCGCCGGGGCGCCGCGCACGCGGAGCACGCGGACAGCCTCCCAGACCTGCTCGGCGGTGGCCGTGTCCCGCGTTTCGATGCGGGACGGGAGGAGGGTCTGGTCGAGGAGCCGTAGGACGCCGTCGCGACCGCCGACCCATTCCAGCGTTGGGGGCAACCCGGCCAACGGGCCACGGTCGATCGTGGGAGGCTGGATATCCGATGGTTGGCTCACGGAGCGAGTTGTATCCGCCGGAGGTTCCTCGGGGAAGTGTGCCGCACGCCGCAAGGCGGCGTTGTCACTCGTCCTGATGCTCGAAGGGCGGGCGAGCAATCAGCAGGGGACGCCGCTGGGCCACATTGACCAACAGTCCCAGGCCGAAGAAGTTGGCCCACAGGCTGCTGCCGCCGGCACTGACAAAGGGCAGCGGCATGCCGGTAATGGGGGCCAGCCCGATGGTCATGCAGATGTTGAGCAGTGCCTGTGCCGCGATCATCACGACCACGCCGATGGCCACGAGTCGCCCGAAGGGATCGTTGGTGACGGTGGCCACTTCCAGACCGCAAATCAGGATCACGCCGTAGGCCAGGATCACCAGCACGCCGCCGAGCAGACCCCACTGGTGGCCGATGATGGCAAAGATGAAGTCGTTGTGCTCTTCGGGCAGGAGGTCGCGGTACTGAACGAAGATCCCCTCGCGGTAGCCGGTGCCCGTCAGCCCGCCGGTGCCCAGCGCGATCTTCGATTGCCGGAGCTGGTAGCCCTGGTCCATGTGCCAGGCTTCGTCCGCGGTGCTCTGCTTGAAGAGAACCTGGATGCGCGCCCGCTGGTAGTCTTTCATGCCGTAGACGTAGAACAGCGGCATGAGCGCGGCGCCCAGCAACAGCACGCTGAGCAGGTGGCGCAGGCGGGCGCCGGCCACGAAGAGCATGGCAAACAGTACCGGCAGCAGCATCAGGAGCGTGCCCAGGTCGGGCTGGAAGAGGATCAGAAACATCGGGACGACCGTGAGCAGGAAAGGCGGGACCAGGCCCCACCAGCGCCGGTACGAACTACGAAAGCGCAGGTACCGGGCCAGGGCGAGAATCAGCGCCAGCTTGATGAACTCCGACGGCTGGACCTTCACGCCCGCATAGCCGATCCAGCGTCGCGCGCCGCGCTGTACTTCCACCAGCGGGTGGTCGATGAAACGGTCCAACGCGACGAGGAGCAACAGGGCGATGACCCCTGCATACAGCGGATACGCGTACCGCCCGATCTTCTGGTAGCTCGGCCACAGCACGAGCAACATCAGACCGGCGCCGCTGAGAAGGAAGACGGACTGCCGGACCGTTTGGGGGCCGATCCGCTCATAAAGGCGCGTGAGCATTCCAACGTCGGTCACGGGCGCGCCGTCCGCGACACCAAGGTCGGCGGCCGGCGCCGCACCGCGATCCGTTGCGTGGATGCACAGGAGCCCGATCGTGGCGAGGAAGAGCACCGGGACCGCCAGGCCCCAGCCGAGCAGTGTCAAGTTGAGGATCGGACGGTCGCTCATCCCTCATCCTTGAGCCCCGACTCCTGGTTCCGCGTCTCCGGTCCCCGCAGCAGGTACTCCGCGATCCGCTTGGCCACCGGCCCGGCGACCGATCCGCCGCTCCCGCCGAACTCCACGAGCACCGCGATCGCGAATACCTTGTCGCTCGGGCGCTCTCCGCGCGGGGTCGCGGACGGCTGGGTGTAGCCGATGAACCAGGCGTGGGCGGGCAGACGCTCGCCTTCGTCCAGGTTGGGGTAGCGCTCGACGGTGTGCCGGCCGACGCAGCGTGGCGTTTCGTCGCCAGGATCCACGACCTGGGCCAGCGCGTCCTCTTCCACGAAGGCCACGGCGCTCGCGCGCCGGCCGCCCGGCCACTCGAACGTATATCGGTACGCAACGGGCCGTGGCGGGGTCTGGGCCGAGCCGGTCTTGCCGCAGAACTCGTAGCCGGGTGCCGCGAGCCGGGCATACTTGTACGCGGTCCCGCCGTATTCGTTTACTACGCGCCACATACCCCGCCGGAGCACGCGCAGCGCGGACTCATCAAAGGTGGTGGGCGGCGTCGGCGGGGCGCCGCAGGCGTGGCCGGTGTCGTCGTAGGCCAGCCGCAGCGGCGCCCACTGCCCGGATGCAATCGCCGCCACCACGCCGGCGGCCTGGATCGGCGTGATGGTGACCTCGCCCTGGCCGATGGAGAAGTTCCAGGCGTCGGCGTTTTGATGTCGCCGGCCGGCAACGCGCAGCATCCAGGCTTCGTCGGGCACAATCCCGCTGGTCTCCTCGATCAAGCCCATGCCGGTGGTCCGGCCCAGGCCGAAGCGGGAGAACCACTCGCAGAGGGGCTGCGGCCCCAGTTTCTGGCCGACCTGGAAGAAGTAGATGTTGCACGAGTTGCGGACGGCGCTCTCCCCGTCCTGCCCGGCGGGATTGTCCGCCATGTCGTGCGTGATCCCGTCGTACTGGTTGTAGATCCAGCAGCGGAAGCGGTCGGGCTGGTCGGGCAGCAGGTGACCAGTGCAGTGGAAGCGCGTCGCGGGCGTGACCACGCCGTCGCTCAGGCCGCCGACCAGCGTGATCGCCTTGCAGATCGAGCCGGGCGGATACTGGGCCTGCACCGCGCGGCTGAGCAGCGGCAGCCGTCGCGCGTCGCGCCGGAGCTGCTCGTACTCCTCGGGAAAGCGCGCGTAGCTGTAAACGGGGTAGCTCACCAGGGCCCGCACCTCGCGGGTCGCGACGTCGACGACTGCGGCGGCGGCCCCCGCTCGCTCCATCTCGGGACGCTCCAGGACGGCCTCTTCCAGGAGGCCGAGGACGAACTCCTGCAAGTCCAGGTCGATCGTAAGGTGCACGTCACGGCCGCGAACGGGCTCGGTGCGCTCCAGCGGCTGCCACGTGTAGTCCAGTGTGACTCGGCCGCGCTTGCCGCGCAGGGAAGTCTCCGCCAGCCGCTCGACGCCTGAGACCCCGCAGCGGTCGCCGGGCCGCAGTCCGCGCAGCTCGTCGCCGCGCAGCGGGTCGGCGGCGAGCAGTTCCGGGCTGGCGGCCCCCAGCCGGCCGAGCACGTGGACCAGGGCGTCGGCGCGGTCGGCGACGCGCCGGGAGCTCGGAACGACCCGTAGCCAGGGGCGGTGCCCGAGTTCCAGCCGGACGGCGACGGCGACCTCGTTGCCGACGTCCTCTACCACGGCCAGCAACTGGTTTTCCTCGCGGATCACCTCCTGTCGGGTCGCGGCCCGCCAACGCTCCACGCGCGCCACCACGCGGGCGGCGCGCTCGAGCAGCTCGGGTTGCGGCACGCCGGTGAGGCCGGCCAGGCGCCACCACATCTCGTCGATCTGCGCGTGCAGGTCCGCGCGGATGTCGTGCAATTCGGCGTCCGCGGGGTAGTCGCCGCGCTTGCGCAGCGCGCGCGCGACCTCGCGCAGGTAGGTGTCGCGCTGGGTAAGGGCCCCGTAGTGGATGCAGATGTCGGCGGTGGGCACGTCGGTCAGCAGCGGCCGGCCGGCATGGTCGAACACCGTGCCGCGCGGCGCCGGAACGTACTCCGGGCGGCGGGTCAGGATGCGCTCGGCGAGGCGCTCATACTCCGCGGCCTGGACCACTTGGATCTGCACAAGCCGTGCGATGATTCCCAGTGCCACGCTGCACAGCAGGATCGAGAACCAGGTCAGGCGTCTTTGAAACATAGCGTCCTGATCGGGTCGCCGCCCGATACGGGACGCTAGTCTATCGCGAAGCCGGAGCGGTGCGAAACGAACTGCGCGCCCGGCCCGCAGCGCCCGGGCGCTGCGGGGACTTCAGCGAGTCGTCGGTGCGGAGCCGACCGCCGCGAAACCTCAGCCCTACCCGCCGCTCAGCAGGGCCACGAACGGGTTGATGTCGCCGAAGTCGGGGTACAGCCCGTCGCCGTTGATGTCCCCGTTGGTTGCGGGGCAACCCTCGTATGCGGCCTGCCAGGCCGCGAAGTTGCTGAGGTACAACACGAACGGGTTGATGTCGCCGAAGTCGATGTCGCCGTCGCAGTTCAGGTCGCCGGGCAGGACGGCCGGCTTCCAGACGGCGATCGTGCGCGGGGCGATGCCGTTGGTCCAGGTGATCGGGCCGTTCTGCGTGAAGGAGCCGTTGGCGTGCAGCGTGAACGAGTACACGCCCATGATGCCGTCGATGGCGGTCGAGTTGTCGGTCACGAAGAACAGGTTGTCCAGCCGCTGCACGTCGCCGAGCGTGCCTTGCAGGCCCACGTCGAACATGTGGCCCGTATACGTCAGGCCGCCGGTGGCCTGGTTGATGCTGGCGGTGCGGACGGTCGCATCCGTGCCGTGTCCGACCAGCAGGTACTGGTTGTCCGTGCTCACCGCGACGTTGGAGGGGGAGCTGCCGAACTCCGGGAACGGCGAGCCCGCCATGGACGCGAGCGTGCCGTCCGGGGCGACGTGGAAGCCGAGCAGAACGTGCGTGATTCCGCCGGCGGCGTAGAGCTTGGTGCCGTCGGGCGACACGGTCAGCTCGAGGTTGTAGTAGGGGCCGGTGGCCTCGGCGTCGATCTGGGTCAGCGTTCCGTCGGGGTTGATCGCGAAGGCCCGCAGCGTGCTGGCGGAGCCGGAGTCGTTGACGTACAGGTACTTTCGCGACGGGTCGAGGGCCAGGTACGTGCTGAACGTCCCCACGTTCTTGGCGTCGATCTCCGTCAGCGTCTGAAAGACCGGATCAAACTCCCAGATCACGACCTGGTTCGGAGTCACGTCGGTCCGCGTGGCCGCCAGCCGCTCGTCGGTGATCCATACGACGTCCATCGGCGTGCCCACGACGCTGAAGTCGGCGATCTGCTCGATGCTGGCGTCGCCGGCGATCTCGAAGAACGTGAGCTGCTCGTAAGGGTCGTTGGTCGAAGCGTGGCCGGTGACCAGGTAGCGGCCGTTGGGCGTAATCGAAATCTCATACGGGTTGCAGCCGGGGCAGGGCACGGTCATGTTGGGCCGCGACCCGGTGACGATGCGGTTGACCAGGGTCAGCGTGCCGTCGGCGTTGACCGTGAAGGCCGTGACGCTGCCCTCCAGGTTGCCGTTGTTGGCCACGAAGATGGCCCGGCCGGCGGACTGCCCCGGAGCCCACGGCCCCACGAACAGCCCGACGACGATCGTGGCCAGAACGACAGTGCGCGACGCGCGTTGCTGCGACAAAACGGTTGGCATGGCCGTCCTCCTTCCCAATGCCCGGCAGCATGGCGCCCGAGTCACGCTGCCACAGTTGATTACCTCCATCATAACAAACCTGCCCCGCCAACCGAATGCCAAAACCGCCCGGCTCAGAGCTCTGACGCCGGCGGCGGCTCAACAAGCTCACAAGCGGACAGACGTCGCCGAGCGACCCTTGGCCAAACGCGCCGTCCGAGCAGTACGGCGCCGCAGTCGCAGTGCGCAACCTAGGTGACTCCCCCCACGTCAGGCATTAGAAACGCGTCTGAAATCAGCTCGCCGCGCCAGGCGTCTGCGACCCGGCCGCACCGTCGGCCGGCTCGAGCGGCACCTCGACGCCGAGATCGACCTCGGAGTTGAATATGGGGTAGTCGATCCGGACGCGGTAACCGCGGAAGCGCTGGCCGTCCCAGCCCAGCGTGTCGCACACTTCCCGGAGCATCGCGATGTAGTCGGGTATCTCCTGTGCCCAGAAGCGCTCGATGCCCCACCCGAGGAACTCGACACGCTCCACGATCGGGAGGACATCCGAATCCCGACTCGGGTCGTTGGGGTCGGACATGCCCCGAGCGCCGGTTTCGATGATACGGACTTGGGGGCGCCACTCCGGGTAGACGTCGGCGTGAAGCAGGACGTCAAACACGAGCGTACGCGCCGGCACAATCACGAACTCGCAGATGGCCGTCCGCGGCCGGGGATCATCAGGCTTGCGATAGCGGCGCAAGGCGGCCTCGACCAAGTCGCACATCACGATATTGCGTGCCGAGTTCGGCCCCACCGCGTCACGCCACTCCAGGTCGTATACCAAGTCGTCGCTTCCGGGGACGTGATGGACGACCAGCTTGACCTCCGGCTGCGAGCAGAACCGGTGCCAGAGAATCTCGTGCGGGTCCTCGACCGGCTTGCGGTTCAGCGTGAGCGTGCGGCCGGTCGGGTTGCTCGTGCCGCGCAACACGCCGAGCTTGAGCTTGGCTTCGGGCCGAATGCGACAGAGCCCCAGGAAACCAAACAGCGAGGCGGCATCGCACCAGACCGGATTGGCGGAGGGATGCAGAATGCTGGTCGCGAAGTGGATCTCCGCCGCCACACCCTTGAGTTGGCGCGCCCCGCGGTACATTGTCTGCTTGGCCAGCTTGTCGAATCGCTCGCGCGCGCTCGGCAGCCATGCACCGATTATCGCATCGAGGCCGCTTCGGTCGCCGCCTTCGTCGGCAATGAGAGCTTCAAACTCTCCAATGGCGTTTTCAACCCTGTTAAGCGTCGTCTCCGGCACATGTTGCTCGCGCGCGGATCTTGCGATTCGGCGAAGTGGCTCAGGTCCGGGAATCACGTGTGCGGTCGCCAGCGGGTCGTCTTTTCGAATTGCAGTTATTAATCTGTGAGATACACTTTTATCTATTTTTAAGACTCTTGCCAACGCCTGCGGTCGCCGCGGACGGGTTGGAATGGCATCAACAAGACCTCGAAAAGCCTCCGCGAGTTCTCGCGCGACAGCGACAATCCGGGCGTTTGTTGGAGGATTATCCGCTCCAATCGGTGGCCTTCGGTCCGTGGTCATAGAGTCCTTTCTCGATCGGAAATCTCCATAATACGGAGTGACATGTGCATTATAACGCATTCGCTCGAAATTGGAATACGAATTAATAGTGTCGGAGAGAAAATCTTTCTTGACTTCTCCCTGAGAATCAGATACCTTAAACCTGTAATCGCTATGCCCATGAGTTCGCGTGAGAGCTGCCGGGACAGCGCCTTCGAGGTGGCCGAATTGGACCGGCAGTCGGGCGCAGCAGCGGCAGGCGTGCCGAGCCGCGAGTGCGAGCATACGCCGCGCGGCGTTGCTGGGTGCGGGCAGGCTGGTGACCGGCGGACGCGGGCGGATTGGGGCGCGACCGGGTAGCGGAGTTCGCGATACGCAGTCCGCGAGGTGTGAAAAATGCGACGGAGTTCGATCGGTTGGTGCCGGGCCGGCTGAAGGCGCAACGTGCGCCTGCCGCGTGTCCGGGTGCCAGCCGTGACGAAGGAGGTCGGACATGACGTTCTTGGCGACGAAGCGTTTGGAGTGGCCGGCGCGCGGGACAGTCGCGTTGGTTTTGGCGGCCCTGACTGTGCCCGGTGCATGCCTGGCCGGCGATGTGTTTGGCGTGCCGGTGGCGTATCCCGTTGGCGATGCGCCCTGGTGCGTCGTCATCACGGACCTGCATGGCGACCTCGCGCCGGACCTCGCGGTGGCGAACAACGAGAGTGACACGATTGGCGTGCTGCGGAACTTGGGGGACGGGACGTTTGGTACGCAGGTGGCCTTCGACGCCGCAGACGGACCCGTCGGGCTGGCGGCCGGGGACCTCGACGGCGACGGCGACGTAGACTTGGCGGTGGCGAACTGGCGGAGCAACAACGTTTCTATTCTGCGCAACAACGGGTACGGCGCGTTCCCATCACAGACGACGTACAGCGTCGGCACGGGGCCCTGGTACCTTACGCTCGGCGATCTCGATGGTGACGGGGACCTCGATCTGGCGGTCACGAACTACAACAGCAACAACATCTCGGTTCGGCTGAACAACGGGGACGGGACATTCGCGGCGCAGGCGACGTACGCGGTTGGGGCCAGTCCTTATGGCATCGCCGCTGCGGACCTGGACGGCGACGGGGATGTGGACCTGGCTGTGGCGAACTTCGGGTCAGGGACCGCGTCCGTCCTGCTCAACAACGGGGACGGCACGTTCGCGGCGCAAGTCAGCTATGCCACCGCCAACGGGGCGAATTCGGTTGCCATCGCGGACCTGGACGGCGACGGTGACCCGGACCTGGCGGTGGCGAATTTCCTTGCGGGCAGCGTCTCGGTCCTGCTGAACAACGGGGACGGCACGTTCGCGGCGGCGGTTTCGTACGCAGCCGGAGGGTACAGCTTCTTCGTCGCGATCGGGGACGTGAACGGCGACGGGGACGGTGATCTGGCCGTCGTGAACTACGGCGCGGCGAGCGTGTCCGTCTATCGCAATCACGGGGACGGTGTGTTTGCGGCGCAGGACTTGTACGCGACGCCTCAATTCCCGACCTGCGTTGCACTTGGGGATGTAGACGGCGACGGGGATGTGGACATGGCCGTGACGAGCGCGATGTCGAAGAACGTATCGGTCTACCCCAACCGGACGGCCGGAGGCCCGGCCGACCTGAACTGCGACGGCGATGTTGACTTCGGAGACATCAATCCGTTCGTGCTGCGCCTGAGCGACCCCGCAGCGTACGCTGCTGCGTACCCCGACTGCTCGGACGCCAACGGCGACATCAATGGCGACGGGGTCGTGAGCTTCGGCGACATCAACCCGTTCGTCCAGTGTATCGTGAGCGGAGGCTGCCCATAACGCGGCAGCGTCGCGAAGCGCAGCCCGCGCGCGGGCCCAATCACGGTGCGCGACTCGGCTACGGGCGTCAGAGCACGAAGCGCAAGCGAGCGCGTATGGGACCGCGCGTGCTCGCGCGGGGCGTTCGGATAGCGCATCCGAATCGCGCACGGCGATAGAGGTTCGCAGTTCAGACCTGCTCGACATGGTGTTCGCGCGGCTTCGGCGTCGGGCGCTCGTCGTCCGGACAGATGCGGAGCCGGCCGGTGCCGACGTCCAGGCACTTCCGCTGCGCATTTGCCTGTCCAAGGCGGCGGAGCCCACGGGGCGTGCGCCCGCCGTTCACCAGGGGCGAGTTCGTGTCGCTGGCATCGCTCGGCGGGCCGTTGCGGGCGCGCCGCACACAGCCGCACCGTTTGCGCAGGTGTGGCACGAATCGTCCTGGCGGCTAGACTCAAGGCGTGGTGCCTGACGGCGCCAAACGTCTTGAGGGCAGGCCATGTCAGAATCCCGGATCGAACACGACTCGATGGGCGAGATGGAGGTGCCGCTGCACGCGCTGTGGGGGGCGTCCACGCAGCGGGCGGTGCTCAATTTCCCGGTCAGCGGCTATCGCTTTGGCAGACGGTTCATCCGGGCGCTGGGCCTCATCAAGTACGCCGCCGCCGCTGCCAATGCGAAGCTCGGCAAACTGGATCCCGTGCTGGCGGACGCGATCCAGCGGGCTGCGCGCGAGGTCATCGATGGTCGGCTGGACGATCATTTCGTCCTGGACGTCTTCCAAACCGGCTCCGGCACCAGCACCAACATGAACGCGAACGAGGTCATCGCGAACCGGGCGATGCAGCTCGGCGGAAGCCACGATGCCGCGAAGCCGCGAAGTCACACAGCAGCCGACCCCCGAGTCGGCCGGCCAGGCGACGAAGCGACGAAGCGACCATGCGACGAAGGCGGGAATGCGGACGCCGTTCCCACGTTCCCCCCTTCCCCCGTTCCGACGCGCATCCACCCTAACGACCATGTCAACATGGGCCAGTCGTCCAACGACGTGATCCCGGCCGCGATGCACGTGGCCGTCGTCGAAGCTCTGCGGCACGACCTGATCCCCGCGCTGGAGCGGCTGCAAGCGGCACTGAAGGAGAAAGCCGGACAGTTCGACGACGTGGTCAAGATCGGCCGCACGCACCTGATGGACGCGACGCCGATCCGGCTCGGCCAGGAGTTCAGCGGCTACGCGAGCCAGGCGGCGTGGAGCGGGTGCCGGGTCCGCAGCAGCATGATCGCCCTGCACGAGCTGCCGATCGGCGGGACGGCGGTCGGTACGGGTATCAACACGCACCCGGAGTTCGCCCGGCTGGTGTGCGAGGCTCTCCACCAGGAGACCGGCGAGCCATTCCGCGAGACCGAGAACCACTTTGAGGCCCAGCACGCGAAGGACGCGATCGTTGGCCTCTCCGGCGTGTTGCGGACGATCGCCGTGAGCCTGACCAAGATCGCCAACGATATCCGCCTGCTCGGCAGCGGGCCGCGCTGCGGACTCGGCGAGCTGCGGCTGCCGGCGACGCAGCCCGGCAGCTCGATCATGCCGGGTAAGGTGAACCCGGTCATCTGCGAGTCGGTCCTCCAGGTCTGTGCCCAGGTCATCGGGAACGATGCGGCGACCACCTACGCCGCGGCGCTGCTCGGCAATCTCGATCTGCACACCGGCATGCCGGTGATGGCACACAACGTGCTCGAGTCGATCCGGCTGCTGGCCGGCGTGTGCAACGTGTTTGTGGAGAGGTGCATCGAGGGGCTGGAGGCGGATCGCGAGCGCTGCGCCGCGCTTATCGAGCAATCGCTGGCGATGTGCACGAGCCTGGCTCCGCGGATCGGCTACGATGCCGCGGCCACGGTCGCGAAGGAGGCGGCCCGGACCGGCCAGACAGTTCGGCAGGTCGCGCTGGAGAAGAGGGTCTTGCCGCCGGCCGAGCTGGACGCCGCCCTGGACCCGCGCCGCATGACCGAGCCGGACTGATCGACCCTATCTCAGAATCTCTCGAACCGTCCCTGACGCTGTCCTTCCTCTCTGGGTAGTGGACGGCAAATGGGGGTAGCCGTCGGCGACCAGAAGGTCGAGTACGTGTATGATTACTTAGCAGTCCGCCGCAACAGGCGCGTGGCCCACGGAGACTTCTGCGGCGGACGGTTAACGCCGATTTGGCCATTCCTTCATCCGCTCGGGGCTGATCCTTAACAGCCCGGGGGTATCACTTACGCATCCAGGAAACAGTGTGCCGCGCGGTGTGCGGTGCAGACAGGTGCAATCAAGTCTTCTGGCGTAGCGCGGATTTCACGAAGGCGTGCGGCGACCCTTAACGGGGACCGCGTACAAAGAGACCAGTCGGTCGCGAGTGCGGAGACGGCAAACATGGGAAACACAGTGATTCACCAGAGAAACGGCAGCGAGTCCCGCGGCGGGTTCACATTGATTGAGTTGTTGGTGGTGGTGGCGATCATCGCGCTCCTGATCTCCATCCTGCTGCCGAGCCTGAGCGCGGCGCGGAAACAGGCGCGGGCGGTGAAATGCGCTGCGCAACTGCGCGACGTGGGACTGGCCTTCGCCGGGTACCTGGGCGAGAGTGGCAGCACGTACCCGCCCGCGTACGTCTACCCGTACAACCTGGAGGGGGATTGGGACACGATGCGGCAGGACCGGGGGCACGCGAACGGCTACAACCATTGGTCGTGGTTCCTGTACGACCGCGGCACGGTGAAGGAAAGCCTGTTCACCTGTCCCGAAATCCCCAAGGGCGGCGTGCCGCGTACGAATCCGGGGCCGGATCCGCAGGATTGGGAGGGCGGGCAGGCCGACCAGTTCGGCAGCGGACCGCCGGGCACCCTGGCGGACAAGCAGGCCCGGCGGCTTGCCTACACGGCCAACGCGGCGATCGTGCCACGCAACAAGTTCACGAGCGAACTGTCGGGTAACCGGGAACGACGGAACCAGTGTGTCAACGAGAGCTGGATCAAGGGCGGGCGGGGCGTGATTCTGGTGACCGAGCTGCACAGCAACTGGAAGGTGTCCGCGGTCGAGCAGGGTGGCAGCCTGTTGAGCAAGAGCCATCGGCCGGTTAACCCGTTCTGGAACATTGGCAGCGGGGCGGACGAGTATGCGGCGTCCGCGGGCGGCGGATTCACGTACGGTAAGCCGGGGGCCGTGAACTATGGGCTGGTGCCGGCCCACCAGCTCGAGGATGTATACGGAGTCATCGACGGAAGCATGGGGCCGGAGATCAATGCGGTTGGGCGCCATCATCCCGGCGGGGACGAGCTCGGCGGCACCACCAACTTCCTCTACGTGGATGGCAGCGTGGCGCGCAAGACGATTCTGGAGACCATGAGGAAGCGCGAGTGGGGGCAGGCGTACTACAGCCTGACCGGCCCCAACACAGAGGTATTTGCGGGACAGTAGCCGGTGCCGCGGCCCCGGCGCCTTGTTCCAGAAGGCCAGAAGACGCGGGCAGTGTCGGCGAAGGCCCGCGCCTGTGGGGGTACGTCGCCGGGTATGTCATCCGTTCAGAACACCAGCAGTAAGCAACAGGAGGAAACGAAGTATGGCGAGGAAACCAGCAGTATCGAAACGCATGGCCACCGCGTGCATTGCCGCACTGTTACTGGCGGTGCCGGCCGTCATGGCCCAGCCCGAGCAGGTCAACATCAGCGGCGCCACGTTGTTCAAGGACTTCTTCACCAAGCCGGCCTCGACGAACGACTTCATCAACGTCGATTTTGACCAGGTGTGGGCGGACCCGAATCCCTGGACCTGCTATGACGAGCCCTGCGCGTGGGTCGACTTCGCGGGCTTCATCAAGTGCCCATGTGATTACACCTCGTACGTGGACCAACTTGCGCCGGCGTTCGACCCGCCCGGCAGTTGCGCCTTCCCGGCCACGACCGAGTGGATCGTGAACTACCGCGGGGTCGGGTCCGGCAACGGTCTGGCCGACCTGCGCGACTGGGCGCTGAACGGGGTGGTCCCCACGACGCCGCCCGCCGACTACGGGTACATCAACACGACCATCTACGGACAGACCGGCGCGTGCGTGGGCGTGCCGGGGTGCGGCGCACAGCATTCCAACTGTACGCCCCTGGCGTACTTGCAGACCTCCATCGACATGGCCGTCATGGACGTCCCGACGTCCTGGTTCGTGACGCAGCCCGGCACCCCGTACTACGGTCGCAAGCCCGGCGACCCCGGCTACGGCCTCAACCCGACGAATGCGTGGTCTTGTTGCCCGGGCGGCAGCGAGAGCAACAAGCTCAAGAGCCTGTGCGATCCGAGCAACCCCGGCAACTGTCTGAACATCAACGTCGCCAACCCGGACGAGCAGACGGTGTTTGACACCCCGATTGCGTGGGTGCCCATCGCGTTCATCGCGAACCGCGGCGCGATCCAGGCCGACAACGCCTGCCCGCCGACCAAGTGCATAAAGGAAAGCGAGCTGAAGTACCTGTTCCTTACCGGGCGTATGCCGACCGGCGAGAACTTGGTGGCCGCTACCCGCGACGCGGGCTCGGGCACTCGCAACGGCGCGATGAACAGCACCTGCGTCGACCCGAGCTGGGGCCGCGGCGACAACTGCGGCAAGAAGCACTCCAGCACCAAGTACAACCTGCTCGGCCGCCACTTCCGGGCCAACAACTGCGGCGGGTCGAGCGAGATGGAAGACGCAGTCAAGAACCACCGCCTCGCGATCGGCTACACGGGCCTGGCCGGCAGCAGCCGTGCCGTCGGCGACGTCATGGCCGGCCGGTACGAGATTCTCGGCATGGTGTATGACGAGCGCGGCGGCACGCAGTGTGTCCGCCCCACAATCGAGAACATCCTGTACAACTGCGACCCGAACAGCGGGTACCTGATCGGCGGTCCCGAGACGTTCGCGACGGTCGGCGATCCACTGGAAGACAACCCCGGCAGCCCCACCTATATGGCGAACCAGGCCGCCGCCGACTACCTGCGCAACATGCTGGCCAGCATCGCCGCGACGGTTGCGGTGCCCGGCGGCTCGGACAACTACTTCATGCCCGGCGAGCTCCTGGCGAAGGACTACTTCCTCCAGGCGGCGCTGACGTGCGTGCCTGATCTGCTCAACCCGTGCAGCTTCGTGCCGAACCCGATACTCAATCCGGCCCTGCGCCTGTGGACCAAGAACAACAACGGTCTCGGCGTCGGCGGCGATTGCCCCACCTTCGGCCAGTACAGCAACCTCTACGTCCTGCCGGTGCGGGCCAAGGCCAGCGACTACACGCTGCCCCTGTTCGACCCGCCGGGCCTGGTCTGGCCGAAGCCGGGCGACCAGGACTACAACGCCTGCGATTGCGATTATCCGCCGGACGGGTACTACAGCGACGGCGGCAACGGCACGTACCACAAGAACATCGGCGGCAGCAACGTATCCGCCCCGCTGCCGCAATCGAACTGGCTGGCGGGCGACTTCAACCAGGACGGCCGCCGCAATATCAACGACATCCCGGCGATGATGGCCGCGATCTACGACCGTTACGTGCTGAACCCGCTGTGGGACGGCGCCGATCCGAACAGCATTTCGGCCAACCCCAACGGGCAGGGCTACCCCTGGACGACCTACAAGGCATATGTCCCCGCAGCCCCGAACAACCTGTGCCTCGACATCATCGGCGACTTTAATGGCGACGGGAACTTCGATTGCCGCGACGTGCGCTACTTCTGCGACGGTCTCGCGCTGGCCGAAAGCGACGGCTGCGCGCTGCACCGCTGGGACGCCTTCGAGCTGGTGGATACGGTGTGGGCGTCGCTGACCGGCAACAACAACTTCTTCAACACGACTATCTATGACTGCAACGGCAATGCGCGGCCCTGGGTTCCGGGCGCCTCGGCGGCCGACGTGGCCGGCTTTCCCGGCGTTTCCCCGGGCGCTGCCCCGCGCGGCCACGACGGCAAGGTCGACTGCCTCGATGCGGCGTACATCGACGCCAACTTCGGCGACTGGCACAACCTGGACGACGCGGTGCTTATCGACCTGAGCTGCGACCTCACAAACGACAAGGTCGTGGACTGCGATGACCTGCTGCTGCTGGAGACCCTGCTGGGCTGCAAGTGCCCGGGTCTGGTCAACTTGTGCGGCGGCTGCATCGGCGACCTGAACTGCGACGGCAGCATCGACTTCGGCGACATCAACCCGTTCGTGCTGTACCTCTCCAACTTCGCGAGTTGGCAGAGCGCCAATCCGGGCTGCCCGCCCGCGAACGGCGACATCAACTGCGACGGGACGTATGGCCAGGGTTCGTTCAGCGACATCAACCCGTTCGTGGCGCTGATGACGCAGTGCGGTACCGGGTGCAGTTGCCCGGGGCCGGTCAATTGCCCGTAGCACGCCGCGCGCGGTAGAGATGCCTGCGCCATCTGGAACGCGGGCAAGAAGCGCAAGGCCGGCCGGTGTGACGTGCACCGGCCGGCCGTTCTCACTGGGGCGCGTGGGGTCCGAGTCCGATAACCCGTGCGGCCCCGCTTGACGGTCGGCGTCGCCGCACAACGGCCTTCTGGCTCCCAAAATCCATTATGCATGGCCGCCGCGCCGCCGATTCGTGTACAATGCAGCCAGCGAGTCAATCCCGGTGCGCTGGAAACTAATCAAATCGGAGGACGCGAGCATGGCATTCCGCAGGGTTGCGCTGGGGGTCGTGGTGTTGGTGTTGGCTGTCGTCGGCCCGGCCTGGGGCGAAGACGACGACGTGGTGGTGCGGTACGACAACCACAAGCTCGTCCGCGTTTACGTGGGCACGTGGGACCAGATCGACCAGATTCACGCGCTGGGCGGCCTGTTGATGAGCGAGCACGAAGGGCTCGGCCTGGTCGACTATCTCTTCCCGCCCGAGGCCATGCCCGGCGTCGGGGAGCTGGGCATCGCCTGGAAGGTGCTCAACGACGACATTCAGAAGGCCATCGACGCGGAGCGCGAACGCCTGGCGTCCGCGCCGCCGGTCGACGAGCGCGAC
The DNA here is from genome assembly GCA_022839625.1 of Phycisphaerales bacterium. Lineage (GTDB taxonomy): Bacteria > Planctomycetota > Phycisphaerae > UBA1845 > Fen-1342 > JALHJL01. The sequence continues at coordinate 59,797 of JALHJL010000003.1, read as the reverse complement.
CCCGCCTGGTTCACCGACTACAAGAACCTTGACGCGGTCAACGCGAAGCTGAACGCGATGGCGGCGGACCGGCCCGATCTGGCCCAGGTGTTCGACATCGGCACGTCGCTCCAGAATCGCCACATCTACGGCATCCGCATCACCGGCCCCGGCACGAACAAGCCCGCCGTGCAATTCAACGGCTGCCACCACGCGCGGGAGTGGATCAGCGTGATGGTCCCGATGTGGATCGCCGACAAGTTCATCTACGAGTATGACAGCAACCCCACCATCCAGTCGCTGGTGAACAGCGTCGAGTTCTTCATTATCCCGGTCGTCAACCCCGACGGCTACGTGTACACCTGGACGAACAACCGGCTGTGGCGGAAGAACCGGCGGCTAAACGCCGGTGGCTGTTACGGCGTGGACGACAACCGCAACTACAGCGTGGGCTGGGGCGGCGGCGGCTCAAGCAGTGATCCGTGCAGCGAGACCTACCGCGGCACGGCCGCCTTCTCCGAGCCGGAGACGGCGGCGATGCGGGACTTCACCCTGGCGAACCCGCAGATCGTGGCGGTGCAGAGCTACCACAGCTACTCGCAGCTCTTCATGTCGCCGTACGGCTACACGAACTCGTTGCCGGCGGACCACGACATCTTCATGGAGATCAACGAAGCCTCCCACGACGCGATCCTGGCCGTGCACGGCATGCAGTACGACTACGGCCCCATCTATAGCACGATCTACCAGGCCAGCGGCGGCGACACCGACTGGTACTACGATGCGACTGGAGCCTTCTCGTTTACCACGGAGCTGCGCGACACGGGCTACTACGGCTTCGAGCTGCCGGCGGACCAGATTGTGCCGACCTGCGAGGAGAACTTCGCCGCGGCACTGTACCTGGCGCAGTGGGCCGCCAGCCCCGTGAAGATCAGCTTCCCCAATGGCCAGCCCACCCAGCTTACGCCGGGAGTGGCCGAGAGCCTCACGGTCAAGATTCGCGTGGTGGGCGGGACGCTCGACGTGAACTCACCGACGCTGTATACCCGGATCGGCTCCAGCGGAGGCTTCACGCCGAACCCGCTGATGGCGCTGGGCAACTACCTGTACGAGGGCACGCTGCCGGCCACGCCCTGTGGCAAGACCCTTTACTATTACGTGTCTGCGGCGACGACGACCGGGATCGTCGGGCTGTCGCCGCCGGACGCCCCCACAAACACGTACCAGGCGACGGCCCTGCCGATCGTGACGGTGTACGAGAAGGACATGAGCACCAACCCCGGCTGGGCGAAGAGCCCGAACACCACACCCAACCAGTGGGCCTGGGGCGTGCCGACCGGCGGGGGCGGCGAGTACGGCGGGCCCGACCCGACCAGCGGCTACACCGGCAGCACCGTGATGGGCTACAACCTCAACGGCGATTACGCCAACAACCTGGCCGAGATGAGCATCACGGCGCCCGCGTTCAGTTGTGCGGGCCTGGCCGGCGTGAAGTTGTCGTTCTACCGCTGGCTGGGCGTGGAGCAGGCGATCTACGATCACGCGTACATCAGGATCAGCACGAACGGTCTGACCTGGAACAACGTCTGGCAGAACAGTGCCACGATCTACGATGGGGCCTGGGTGTACCAGGAGTTCGACATCTCGACCTGGGCGGACAACATGCCCGCGGTGCAGTTGCGCTGGGTGATGGGCACAACCGACAGCGGCTGGCGCTACTGCGGCTGGAACATCGACGACGTCAAGGTATGGGCGGCCGACCCCAATGGCTGTCCCGCCGACCCCGGCGACCTGAACTGCGACGGCGTAGTGGGCTTCGGCGATATCAACCCGTTTGTACTGGCGCTCACCAACCCGGCCGCGTACGTCGCTACGTACCCCGATTGCGACATCATGCTGGGCGACATCAACGGCGATGGCAACGTTGACTTCGGGGACATTAATCCTTTCGTGATGCTGCTCACGTCATAGTCCCGGCACGGAGCGCATCGAACCGGCCGGCACGCGGCACAAGCCGCTTGCCGGCCGGTGTTCTTTTCTGATCTCGCCGGGGACGGTCGTCAGGCGACCACGTGGCCCTCGTAGTCGTCCGTGTAGGCCACCACCTGGCACGCCCGCAGGAAGTCGGCTTCCGGGATCTGCCAGGTATGATCTTCGACCCGCTTGGAGCGCCGGACGACGTAGTTGAACCGGTCGGCCGAATACAGCTTGATGCCGCGGCTGACGCAGTCGCGCACGAACTGGGTGTCTTCGCCGCGATTCTGATCGGGGAACCTGATCTGCTCGAACACGCGTCGGTCCACGATCATGGCCGAGCCGGAAAGCCAGGGTGCGTACTCGTGCTCGTGGCCGGGGAACCGCAGGGCCAGGCAGCGGGGCCCCGCCAGGTACGCGTAATAGGAGAACTTGCCGACGACCAGCGCCTCGCTGTAGAGGAAGGGCATCATCATGTCCGTGACGAAGTGCTCGGCGTAGAAGTTGTCGTCGTCGAACTTCGTCCAGTACGCGCCGCGCATCTCCTCGATGGCCTTGTTCAGGCACGCCCCCAGCGTGCGCTCCTCGGGCATCTGGAAGACGCGCGCGTCGGCCACAGTTTCCAGACGCTTCTTGACGTCGTCCAGCACGAAGGCGTCGCTATTGAGCACCAGCACCAGCTCCTTGTCGGGGTACTTCTGGCGCTCGTAGTTGACGATGACCCGCTCGAGGTTGGCCGGGCGGTTGGTGCAGGTGACGACGCTGACGCGCCGCGCCTGGGTTGGCACCGGCACTCCGATCGTCTCCAGGATGGTGCGCAGCCGCTGCTGGTAGGTGTGCTCGTAGAAGATGCGCCGCTGGGCGCGGAGCACCATGCGGTCGGCGATCTCCTGGTTGTTCAGCAGCAGGTCCAGCCAGCGCTGGACCTCCTCGGGCTGCTGGACCATCGCGACACACTCGGGCCCCAGCAGCCGCTCGATCCCCAGGGCGTACGTGCTGATCACCGGCGTCCCGCACGCCAGCAGCTCGAACACGCGCCGCGAGAACATCGTGGGCGAGTCCTTGACCGAGTTCACGTTCAGGAACACCCGGTACCGCTTGTAGGCGTCCAACATCTCCGCGTAGGGCAGACCCCCGCGGATCGCCTGCTGGTACTCCGGCGGGAAGCGGTAATTGCGGCTCGTGCTGTTCGCCATCCGGTCGAAGATCGTCAGGCCGCGCTGGAGCGCCGGCTTCAACAGCAGCTCCATCTCGCCCTGCCGCTCCACGTGCCGCAGGGCGTAGTACGTGCCGGCGAAGCACACGTTGCCGGCGAGATCGCGGTGCGCCTCCACCGGGTTGTGAACGGCCTCCTGCGCGGCAAAGGGGAGCGGGTAGACCCGATTGTGGCCCAGTTGCTCCACGTAGCGGGGGACGCAGTTTTCGTCTGTGGTAAACACGTAGTCAAACAGGCGCGCCGCGCTGATGAAGTGCTCGAAGTTCGGCGGGTCCTCCTTGTTCCAGAAGACGGTCGGGATGTTCTGCGACCGGCACCATTCGACGAGCGCCAGCAGCGGACCCGACTCAATCTTATGTGGAACCGCGATCTGATAGCTCCAGGCCCCGCCGTTCCCACTCCACGCCGACTCCACCAACAGCAAGTCCGGCCGCTCCGCGGACAACACCTGCTTCCAGTTGTCCGGCTTGATCAGCATGAGGTGGCATTCGGGCTTGAAGCACGTCTGGGTGAACTCGTCCATGATCGCCGCCACCTTGACCGCCAGGCGCGGCGGACGATCCGGCGCGACGACCGGCCGAAACCGCAGGGCTGGTGCGGGCTGGGAGGCGGTCGTCGCCGCTGCGTCGGTCGCCGCCAATGCAGCGGCGCTGCCTGCCGGCGCGTGGGCCGGGCCGGACGATGCCGCGCTCGCCGCCGTACTTGGGGTGCCCGACGCTGGAGGCGCTGCCGCTGTGGCATCGGACGACTGCCCCGCGAGGGCGGCCGGTGGGGCGGCGGCCCTCGACGGGGGGTTGCCCGGCGACCACTCGGGAAGCCGGCTTCGCACCCGCGTGCGCCGAATGCCTTCCACGAGCAAGCGGAGGATGCGCCCCGGCAGGAGCAGGAAGTCGCGCGGGTGTTTGGCGGCCCGGACGAAGGCGTCGCCCAGGCGGTAACGAACCTCGCCCTCCCGCAGGGCCAGTTCGGCCTTGAAGAACTGGAGCAACTCGGTCTGACGGTTCAAGTGCATGCGCAGGTAGGCGGCCGTGCGCTCGACGCGGCCCAGCCGATCCTCCTTCTGGGACAATATGCGGCGGACCGAGGCCAGTTCCTTCTGGTGCGCCTCGGTCGCGCGGCGCACTGCGTCGGCGAGCTCCTGCTCCGCGGCGGCGCGCTGCTGTTCGGCGGCGGCCTGGGCTGCGGCGCGGGCGCGCTCCTCGGCCGCTTTCACCGCCCGCTCGATTTCGGTGTGCGACTCCTGCCGCAGGCGGACCAACTCGTTGCGCTGCGTCTCGCGCATCCGCACCAGTTCCTGCTCCCGGGCGAGGAGCTGGGATTCGAGGCTTTCCAGCAGATCGCGCAGCACGTCGGCCAGCATCTCCAAGGCGTGCACGGCGTCCGTCTGCTGATTGGCGGTGGACAGGATGCGGTCGGTCCGCGCGGTCAGGCCGGAGAGATCGCCCAGGGTGCCGTTGCGGGCCAGCAAGCCGCGCACCTGGAACATGAATCGTAGCGACCCGTCGTGCCAGCGCTCCGCGGCCGACAGCCGATTCGCCAGGGCGGTGCGCTCCTTGTGCTCGGCCGCCGACGCCGACTGCACCCGCTCCAGCTTTTGCTTCGCGGCGTCCAACTTCCGGCGGACCTGCTCAAGCTGCTGGAGATAGGTGTGCTCTACGCGCTCGAAGGCTTGCTCGGAGAGCCGCAGCAGATGCCGGGAACTCGTGACCTCCTCGACGGCAGCGTCGGAGCCCCCGGGCAGACTGCCCCGGTAGCAGATGTACTTGCCCAGGATGTGCAGGTGCTCCGTGCGAAACAGGCTCGTCACCAGCTCGATGAAGTCGCTCAGGTAGAACGTGTGACGGTGGTCCTCGTCCGGAAAGACACCGAAGGGCGTCGTGATCACCACGACCCCGTCCGGCCGCAGCACCCGGCGGGCCTCCGCCAGCAATCGCTCAGGCCGCGTCTGGTGCTCGAGTACCTCCCCCATCAAAACGCTGTCGAACGTCGCATCGTCAAACGGCAGCCGTCCGGCACTCACCAACTCGAACTGCACGTTCTGCCGCACGAAGTCCGGAAACGCGGCGAACTCCTGCCGGGCGACCTCCAGCACTGCGGGGTTGATGTCGATGCCGACGACCTGGTGGCCCTCCTGCCCGAGCAGGAGCGAGGCGATGCCTTCCGAGCAGCCCAGATCCAGTATCTTCTCGCCGCGGACCTGCGAGCACATCCAATGGATGCGCTCGCGGCAGATCCGCTGCGTCTCATCTTCGCAGATCTGGGCGCGAAACAGCGCGTTCACCCGATCGTTGGCCATACCAGGTTCTCCTCGGGTGGCCCTGCTCGAACAGCACTTCCACTGTGCTCCGGGCCAACCGCGCACACCAAGACGGACGCGTTCCGGGCCGCAGTCCCAGACTGCCGCCCAGGCATCTCGATTCGTCCGCGCCCACATCACCGCCAGCACAAGCCAATAAAGGATACCGGAACCCCAGGTGAGGGGGAAGCGTCGGGGGCACAGTGCCGGACCACGTCCGACGGCGCACGGGACCAGTCGCCGCGGCGTCCTGCTTCAGGCCCCCGCAAGGCCCCCCGCTTGCCCGCTCCCGCGCAGGACCGGGCAGAACACGGCCCGCGCCCGCGTGGGCCGCCGGCCAAGCACCACCGGAGGAATCCATCGTATCATACAGGGGTGCGTCGTGTCCGCCGCCGTGCGCGCCGGCGCCCAACGACAGGAGACCAGGCAGATGCGTCCCAGCCTCCCGCCGCACGTTCCCCCGACGACAAGTGGATGCCGCGCCGTTCCGCGGGTGTCCGCCGCGTTCCTCACCGGTCCCGCGCTCGCGCTCGGGACGCTGGTTGCAGTGATCGGCAGCGGCTGCGCGGGCGAATCGACTTCCCTTCGGCTGCCGGAGGCACGCAATCTGGACGGCGAGCGCGCGCTCGCTTTCGAGGTGCGGCGCGACGGGGGGCCGGCGTTCTGGCAATACCAGCAGGCCGACGGCCGCACGCACGCAATCGCGTACGCGCTCCCGGACACGAGCGCGCCCGGCCCCCGCATCGACCTGGACGCCATTCCTCCGTCCGAGTGCCCCCACTTGTTGATCGTGCTCGACGGCGTGCCCTTTGAGCTCGTGGAAGAGCTCCGGCAGGAGGGCCGCTTCCGTCTGTTTCACCCCCCGGCGCGGGTCATATGTTGCTATCCCGCGATGACGGACCTGGCACTTTCGGAACTGTTCGGCACCGGCCCCTGCCTCGGGTTCCAGGCGCTCTTCTACGACCGCCGGGCCAACCGTATGAGCGACGGCAACGCTGTGTACCTCAGCGGGCGGAACTCACCCTGGCTCGCCGAGATGGACTACCGCTGCTCGCTGTGGTGGGACGCCAAGGTGTACCTCGACCCGCAGGCGGTGTTCCGGCACGAGCTCGCGGGCATACTGCGCACGTTGCAGCCCGTCCAGCAGGGCGAAGTCCGGGCGTATTCGGTGGGCACGGCGGGCCTTGGAACGCGCGGCGGGCGGCCGGCCATCCTGCGCTACCTCGCCGAACTCGACGACCTCTGTGAGCGGCTCGTGTACGAGCGCCAGGGACGCATCAAGATCACGCTGACCGCCGACCACGGTCACAACCTGGTCGAGAACCGGCGTGTTTCCTTCAGCCGGCTGCTGAGAGACGGCGGCTATCGCCCCGCCCGGTCGCTGCGCGGTCCACGCGACGTGGTCACGGTCTCGTACGGCCTGGTGACGTACGCCGACTTCGCGACGCACGATCCCGCCGGTGTCGCGCAGTGCCTGCTGCACCACGAGGACGCGGAGTTCGCCTGTTATCCGGCGGCCGGCGCCCTCCTGGTCCGGAGCCGCGCGGGAGAGGCCCGAATCACCCGCACGACGCGCGGGTTCACCTATGAGGCGACCAGCGGCGATCCGCTCCTGCTGGCGCCGGTCATCGAGCGGCTGCGCGCTGCGGGCAAAGTATCCGCGGCGGGCGAGATCGACGAAGACGCCCTTTTCCACGCCACGGTGGACCACGTCTACCCCGATCCTCTGGCGCGGCTTTGGGGGGCGTTTCACGAGGTCGCGGAGAACCCGCCGGACCTCATCGTCAACCTGCGCGACGGGGCGTGCCACGGGTCCGCGTTCTTCCATGCCATGCTCGGCACGGTGGTCAGCACGCATGGGTCGTTGAACCGCCTGAATTCCACGACGTTCGCGATGACGATGTTGGGCGAGCTGCCCCCCGCCTTGCGCACGCGCGAGGTGTTGCCGGCCCTCGACCGCCTGCGCGCGGGCCGGTAACGGGCGGCGGTCTCCCGCGAACGTGGGACGTGGCCGACACAACTTGCGGCCGGTCCCACGGGTGCCCCACGCCTGCGGTCAAACGACGGGCAGGCGGAGCGGAGTCGCGCCGCGGCCCGCGGGCACCGGATACAATGGGGCGATGTCGCGCTGTGGCAAGGTCATCGTCGCAATGTCCGGCGGCGTGGATTCGTCGGTTGCCGCGTGCCTGCTGAAGGAGCAGGGCTACGAGTGCGTCGGCGTATTCATGCGGGTCGGCGCGAGCGGCGAAGGGGTAGCGGCTGAGCCCCGGGTCGGCCGTCGCAGCCACGGAGCCGCGAAGCCACGAGGCGACGAGGGACGCAGCGCGGGCGCGCTGCGCGGCGCTCCGAAGTCCTCCGGCGAATCTGATTCGGAGCATGCCGCGCCCGGCGCACGGCGCAAGTTGAAGCACGGGTGCTGTTCGGTCGCGGATGCGCTGGACGCGCGGGCCGTCGCGAGCCGGCTGGGGATTCCGTTCTACGTCCTGAATTTCGAGCCGGAGTTCGAGCGGATCATCGCCTACTTCGCCGATGAGTACGCGCGGGCGCGGACGCCCAATCCGTGCGTGCGCTGCAACATCGACCTCAAGTTCGGCAAGCTGCTGCGCTACGCCGACGCGCTGGACGCCGAGTTCGTCGCGACGGGGCATTATGCCCGCGTTGTCCGCCGGCACGGCCGGGCACACCTCGCCCGCGCCGTCAACCGTGCCAAGGACCAGTCGTACGTGCTGTTCGGAATTCAGCGTGCCGACCTCGGGCGCTGCTTGTTCCCCCTGGGCGAGATGGGGGACAAGGCCGAAGTCCGCCGGCTCGCGGCCGACCTTGGGCTGCGGGTGCACGACAAGCCGGACAGCCAGGAGATCTGCTTTGTCCCCAACGGCGCGTACCAGGACGTGGTCCGTGCCCGGCGGCCGGACACGCAGCGCCCCGGCGAGGTCCGCGACGCGCAGGGCCGCGTCCTCGGCCGGCACGACGGCATTGCCAATTTCACGATTGGCCAGCGGCGCGGGCTGGGCATCGCGACCGGCCAGCCGGCCTACGTCACGATGCTGGACGTGCTCGACAACATCGTCACGCTCGGCCCCCGCGAAGAACTGCTCGCCCCTGGGCTGCTTGCCGCGAACGTGAACTGGCTGACCGATCCGCCCGCCTCGGACGACTGGCGCCCGGCGGAAATCAAGATTCGCCATCTGCACACGCCGGCCGGCGGCAGGCTTCGCCTCTTGCCGGCGGGCAACGTCGAAGTGCGGTTCGACGCGCCCCAGACCGCAGTGACGCCGGGCCAGGCCGCGGTATTCTATGAGGACGAGATTGTCCTTGGCGGCGGATGGATCGAGAAAGCGCTGTAGCGCAGCGCGGGCGCTGCCCGGAACCGATTTTGGATTTTCGATTTTGGATTTCGGATTGTGAACCGGCGAGGGCCATTCGCAGTCCTCGCGACTCGCGCGGATTCGGAGCGCGAGGAGTACGAGGCGAGGGCAAGGTATGAAGCCAGCGGAGGTTAGTGTCGAGACGCCCCGTCTTGTCCAGTTGCTCGATGAAGCGTTTCAGAGGAAGTCCTGGCATGGGACGAACCTGCGCGGCTCGATCCGCGGCATGTCCGCGAAACAGGCCGGCTGGCGGCCGCCGGAGATGCCTCACAGCATTGCTGACATCGTCGTGCATTGTGCCTACTGGAAGTACGCGGTTCGGCGCCGGCTGCGCGGCGACCCGCGCGGCTCGTTTCCGCTCAAGGGCAGCAATTGGTTCGAGCTGCCCCGGCCGCTCGACGAGCGCCGCTGGAAGGAGTGCGTCGCCCTGCTCAACGCCGAGCATCGCGCACTGCTCGATGCGGTCGCCGCGCTCCCGGCCGGAGGTCTCGACGCCGCGCCCCGCGACCGCCAGACCGGCAACCGGGCCCTGATCCACGGCATCGGCCTGCACGACATCTATCATGCCGGGCAGATTCAGGTCATCAAGGCACTCGAGCGGCGCACCGCGTCCCGCTAGCCGGCGACACACATGTCCGACTGGGTAATTCTGCACGGCGGCGCGCTGGGCGATCTGACGCTGACGATTCAGCTCGCGTTGCGGCTGCCGGACGTCGGCGAAGGCGGCGGGCTGCACGTCGTCTCGCGCACCGATCCGGGCGACCTGTCGGCCTGTCGGCCAAGCATCCGGCGGCGGTCTTCGGAGGGGCTGGGGCTGCACTGGCTCTTCGGCGACCACGACGACCCGCCGCCCGCGCGCTTGGCCCAGCTTCTTCGCGGCGCGCGCGTGCTGAACGCGCTGGCCGGTGCGCACACCATTGTCCACAAGCGGTTGCTCGAATTGGCACCGGCGGCCCTGTACAGCCTCGACCCGCGGCCACGCGCCGGCGCCAGCCGCCACATCACCCAGCAATGGCAGACGCAGCTCGAGCAACAGAACCTGCTGGTGCCCAAGTGCATTCACCAGCAGCCGGCGCATCGCGTGCTCGGCGTACCCGATGCGCTACGCCGCGCTGGGGCAGCGCTGTTGCGGCAATCGCGCGCGGCCCCGGATTCGGCCACCGAGGCGCCGGCCGATACCGCCGGGCCGACGGTTGTGATTCACCCTGGCAGCGGCGGCCGTGCCAAGTGCTGGCCGCGGTCGGGCTTCCTGGAGGTGGCCCGGCGGCTGTGCCAGGAACGGCGCGCCACCGTTTGCTTCCTTGTCGGTCCGGTCGAGTTGGAGACCTGGTCTGCCGCCGAGCTCGTCGAGCTTGCCGGGGAGTTCCCATTGCTGCGCGGCCCCACCCCGAACGAGCTGGTAGCGATCCTCTCGGCGGCAGACGTGCTCATCGGCAACGACGCCGGCCCGACGCACCTGGCCGCCCTGCTCGGCACGCCGACCGTCGCGCTGTTCGGCCCCACCCCGGTGAGCGTCTGGCGACCGCTCGGAGTTGGTGCGCACGTCATGGCCGGCGATCCGCGGAGTCGCCCGGACACGTGGGGCATTCAACCCGGGCAAGTGGCAGCGCTCGCGCTCACGTGCCTGTGAACGCATACTGCTCCGGCCGGCGGTCACCAATCACGTCGGTGTCGGTGGTCACGGCCTTGTTCGCCGCCTGTGCGACGTCCAGCGTCAGCGTAACGGCCTGCCGCGGGTCTGCGGGCCACGGCCCTTCTTTCGTCACGAGGCCCCGCGGATCGATCACGCGCCAGCCCCGCGTGTCCGCCGCGACGACGAAGACCCGGTTCTCGCACGCCCGCGCCCTGAGAACGCTTAACGACACCCGGCCCCCTCCCAGGGAGTGAGCAGGGGGAGGGGTCTTCATCGTGGCCCGTTGGCTCAACATGGTTTCGCCTGCATAGACGACGATGGCGTGGACGCCCTGAAGCGCCAGACATCTCGCCGGCGCGAAGCTCCGCGTTTCGTTCGCCGCGAGTACGCCGATGCGCACACCGGCAATTTCGGACACGCCCTCGCGCGCCACCGGTTGCCAAGGACCAGTGTGAATTGCGCTGGCCTGGGCGCGGTCGGCCGGGGCGCGAGCGCAAACGACCGGCGTGTCGGGTGCGTCTTCACTGCCGGCCGCGGGCGGCGCGAGCGACAGCGCCAGCGGTCCTACGTCAGCGCGGGGTAGCATCGGCGGCCGCGACGCAAGCAGAACGCCGCGCTCGACGTCGGTCACGGGTGCGCAGTGGGGCGAGCGAGGCTCCACTTCCGCGGCGACGACCGCCGTCTCAGCCGGCCCGCATTGGGCGAGCACGCGGCCGTCGGCGTCACAGATCAGGCTGGAGCCCACAAACGTCGTGTCGCCCTCGCGGCCCCACTTGCTGGCCGAAGCAACCGGGACACCCAGCTCCGCCGCCCGTGCCGGAATCAGGAACTCGGGCTGCGGGTTCCAGGGCGCGTCGGCGGCGCCCGCGTTCACCCAGGCGGTTGGCTGCAACAGCAGCTCGGCACCGCGCGCCGCCAGTGTCGCCGGGATCTCCGGCAGCCGCGCGTCGGCGCAGACCATCAGGCCGACCCGGCCGAATTCGGTGTCCACCGGCTCCAGATGGTCGCCGGGCGCGAAGTAGTCGTGATCGAAGTCCCACAGGAAGCACTTGTCATGTCTGCCCAGGGGCCGGCCGTCGCGGCCGATGAGTGCCGCGGAGTTCAAGAGCCGGTCGCCGTCCTCCGCCACGTAGCCCACGCAAAGTGCGATCCGTCGCGTGCGGGCCAGCTCCCGCACGTGCGTGAGAAACCACTCGGGGCCGGGAAGCCCGGCGTCGCGCGCCGCCCCGTAGGCCTCGCGGCTTCCGAGGCAGTAGGCCGGCCACGCACATTCCGGGAAGACCGCGAGGTCGGCCCGGAGACTCGCCGCGCGGCGGACCAGGTCGTCGATGAGCGACAGCGACGCCCGCCAGTCGTCGAGCCGCGTGCCGGGCATTTGGGCGACGGCGATGCGCATACGGATGGTCCCGTCGCTGGGGTGTCACGGCCGCTGGAGATCGGGCGCGTAATGGGCCGGGTCCACGTCGCGGTAGGCCTGAATGTCGGGCTGATAGGCCCGCGCGTCCATCAGCGTCAGGGCACAGAACAGCATGACGAACAGCAACGCGCTGATGAGCACGACGGCGTTGAACGGCCGGTCGTACCGCAGGTGCATGAAGTACAGCGCGACGAGCGCGGCCTTGAGGGTCGCGATCACCAGCGCGATCCAGATGTTGCCCGCGCGCCCGAAGTCCGACCACGAGAACCAGGTCACCGCGACCGTGATGAACGTCAGTACCAGCAGGGCGGCCAGCGTGGCGGCGAGCACGCGGAGCGGCACGTGATGACCCACCGGATGGGCGGCGGTCGGACGCGTCGGTTCGGACGGGGACATCTGCGCCACTCCTAGTGGATCAGGTACAGCAGCGGGAACAGGTAGATCCAGATCAGGTCCACCACGTGCCAGTACAGCCCGACCATGGCGACCGGCGTGAAGTACGCCGCGCTGAAGTGCCCCAGCGCCGCGCGCCACAGCGTCCACCCGAGGAGCACGAGGCCGGCCAGCACGTGCACGGCGTGCAGGCCGGTGAGCGCGAAGTACACGCCGAAGAAGAGCTGCACGTTGTGGACCTTCGGCTCGGGACTGACGAGCGGCGTCGTGTCGCCGGGCGCGAGCAGCCCGCGCGGGCCTGTATCGCCCGGTGTGAAGACCCAGCTCACGTCCGTGTCGCCCGGGGCCGAGGTGGGGGCGGCCGGCGGCGTCTGGCCGTGCTCGAAGGCGTGGTGCGCAGAGAAGGGCGCCGCTTCATGCTGCGGGCGGTACAACTTGCCCCACAGCAGGCCCTCGTGCCACTTGTGCTTGTATTCGACGTACTTGATCCCGAGGAAGCCCAGCCCGCAGGCGATTGTGAGGGCGAGCATGATCCGCAGCAGCCGCGCGCGACTCTGCTGCGCGGCCCACACCGCCGATGCCATCGTAAAGCTGCTGACCAGCAGGATGGCGGTGTTCACGGCCCCCAGCGACTTGCTCAGGTACACGTGCGCGTACTCGAAGATCTCCGGGTGGTTGGCGCGGTAGACGGCGTACGCGCAGAACAGCCCGCCGAAGAGCAGAATTTCCGTCGCCAGAAAGAGCCACATTCCCAGCACGACCGATTCGAACTGCTGCGCCGGGCTGGTGAAGTGGTGCTGCAAGTGCGGCGCGGGGGCGCCGGCGGAGGAATCGGCTGGGCGGCTGGTGGACATCAGGTCGGCTCACTATCCGCCGCGACGGGCCGGGTGCCGTAGACGTAACCCCCGATCCGCGCATCGTACTCCAGGTCGTTGAAATCGTAGGGATCGCCGGCCGGCGGCGGCTCGTCGAAGTTGTGGGCCGGCGGCGGCGAGGCGCAGTGCCACTCCAGCGTCGCTCCGCCCCACGGGTTGGCCGGCGCCCGGCGGCCCGCGAACAGCGAGTGCAGGAGATAGACCGCGATCAGAACGAACCCGACGGTCATCAGGTAGGAGCCGACCGTCGAAAGCTGGTGCAGGAACTCGAACTGCGGCGGGTAGTTGTAGTACCGCCGGGGCATGCCGTGCGAACCCATGATGAACTGCGGGAAGAACGTCAGGTTGAAGCCGAGGAACACCGCCGCGAACGAAAGCTGGCCGAGCCGTTCCGAATACATCCGGCCGGTCATCTTGGGCCACCAGTAGTGAATGCCGGCGATCATCGCGATCAGCGTGCCGCCCATCATGACGTAGTGGAAATGGGCGACCACGAAGTAGGTGTCATGCAGGTGCACGTTGGCGGCCAGCGCGCCGAGAAACAGGCCGGTCAGGCCCCCGATGCCGAAGATGAAGATGAAGGCCAGCGTGTACAGCATCGGCGTGCGGAGCGAGATCGAGCCGCCGTGCATGGTGGCCAGCCAGTTGAAAACCTTGACGGCCGACGGGATCGAGACGCTGTACGTCAGCAGGCTGAAGATGGTTGTCACCAGGTTCGACTGGCCGCTGACGAACATGTGGTGGCCCCACACGAAGAAGCCGAATAGCGCGATGGCGATGCTGCTGAAGGCGATGAAGTGGTAGCCGAAGATGTGCTTGCGGCTGAAGACCGAGACGATCTCGCTGACGATGCCCATCGCGGGCAGGATCATGATGTAGACCGCCGGGTGCGAGTAAAACCAGAAGAAGTGCTGGTACAGGACCGGGTCGCCGCCCAGGCCGGGCTGAAAGATGCCGAGCCCCAGGACGCGCTCGACGATCAGCAGCAGGACCGTAACGCCCAGCACGGGAGTGGCGAGAATCTGGATGACCGCGGTGGCATACAGGGCCCACAGAAACAGCGGCAGGCGGAACCAGGTCATGCCCGGCGGGCGGAGCTTGTGGATGGTGACGATGAAGTTGAGGCCCGTGAAGATCGAGCTGAAACCCAGGACGAAAGCGCCGAGCAGAACGGGCACGACCCCGCCCATGCCGGTCGTGGTCGCGTACGGTACGTAGAACGTCCACCCGGTATCCACGCTGCCCGTGACGATCGCGAGCACGGCGAGGAGGGCGCCCAGCACCCACAGGTGGTAACTGAACAAGTTGAGCCGGGGGAACGCCAGGTCCTTGGCCCCGAGCATGATCGGCAGCACGAAGTTGCCGAGCGCGGCGGGAATGCCCGGGATGATGACCAGGAAGACCATGATCGCGCCGTGCAGGGTGAAGAAGCGGTTGTAGTTGTCGGCGCTGACGATGGTAGGCCCCGGCGTGAGCAGCTCGGTCCGCACGAGAATCGCGAAGATCCCGCCCAACAGAAACGCGGCCAGAATGGAGACGAGGTACATCACGCCGATGCGCTTGTGGTCAATCGTGAACAGCCACGAGCGGATCCCATGCGCGTGCGTGAGGTAGTTGTCGCCGGCCGCGCCCGCCTCCGCGGCGGCCACGTGGGAACGCGGGAACGTGGAAACGACGGCCTTCATTGCTCCGTCCCTTCGTCGCTTCGTGGCTTCGTGGCTTCGTCGCTCAGGGCCTTGATGTACTCGATGATAGCCGTAATCTCGCGGTCCTTGAGCTGTCCCTTGAAAGTCGGCATGACCGGCTCGTAGCCGCGGACGATCTTGGCCCGCGGCTCGAGGATCGACTCGCGGATGTAGTTGTCGTCGGCCACGACGGTGCTGCCGTCGGCCAGCGTCACGGAGTGTTCGTAAATCCCCTTGAACGTCGGGCCGATGTTGGCCGAACCGTCCACCGAATGACAGCCGCCGCAACGCTTGGCCACCAGGAGCTGCCCGACTTCGGCCAGCGAGCGCGTGCGGAAGGGGTCCGCCGCCTCGGCCAGCCACTTCTCGTACAGCCCGGGCTCGTGCACGACGACGCGGGCCAGCATGTCGGAGTGCTGGGTGCCGCAGTACTCGGCGCACAGGGCCAGGTATTCGCCGGGACGCGTGGCCTGGAACCAGATGCGGTTGTAGCGGCCCGGCACCGCGTCGCGCTTGATCCGGAACGCCGGGATGAAGAAGCTGTGGATCACGTCGTTCGATTCGAGCGTCAGCCGCACGGGCGTGTCCACCGGAACATGCAGCTCGGTGTCCACGTGCCCGTTCGGATAGGTGAACGACCAAAGCCACTTCTGACCGAGCACGCGGATGTCCAGGGCGCCCGCCGGCGGATTCATCAGGTTCATGAAGCCGCGGAAGCCGCTGTAGAACATGAGGACCACCAGCACCAGCGGCACGGCGGTCCAGGTGAGCTCGAGCGCGGTGTGGTGCGTCGTCCGCCCCGGGCCGCGCTCCCCTTCGACGCGCCGCCGATAGCGGAACACGAAGTACGCCATCAGCAGCACGATCAGCGTGAAGAAGAACAGGCTGACCGTGTAGATGAAATAGAAGACCGCATCGGTGTGCGGCGCGATGGTCGAAGCGGCCGGCGGCATCCAGAAGGTGCCGCCCTCGGGCGCCACCGGCGGCAGCGGGGTTGGGACCTGAGCCAGCAATTGGGTCGCACCGAATACAGAGTATAGAATGCAGAATATAGCGCGCCCTGCGCCGCGCCCTGCACCTGTACTCTGTATTCTGTACTCTCTATTCAATCCGCACCTTCGCGCGCCGGCGTTCGCGCCGCCAGAGAGCCCCGAGCAATGCGCCCACGGCGAGCAGGGTCAGCAGCCCGCCGGCCCGCGCAACGTTCATCGCCGCGAGCGCGTACTCGCCGCCCTCGTAGTGGAAGCAGAACAGCAGGATGCGGTCCATCGTCGAGCCGATCTTGCCCTCCGAAGCCTCCACCAACGACAGCCGAAACGTCCGGGGCTCAAACAGCACGCCGTACAGGTAGCGCGAGACGCGCCCGTCGGGCGTGCAGAGGATCACTGCGGCCAGGTGCATCCACTCCTGCCGCGGCTCGCTCCAGCGGATGCGATACCCGGTCGCGTCGAGCAGCCGGTCGATGCTGGGCTTGCGGCCGGTCAGGAAGTGCCAGCCGCGCGCGGCGGCCGGACGTTCATAGCCGGTCAGGTAATTCTGCCGTTTGATGGCGGCGAGCTGGTGCGTTTCCAGCGGATCGAAGCTGACCGTCAGCACCTGGAACTGCTCGCCGGCGGTCCAGTCGAGCGCCCGCAGGGCATCGAGCAGGCCGTTGAGCATCAGCCCACACAGCATCGGGCACTTGTAGTAGTTCAGCGTCAGGATGACCGGGCGCTGGCCGTCGAAGTAATCCCGCAGCCGAACGGCCTTGCCGGTGTGGTCCACGAACTCCAGGTCCAGCGGAACCTGCGCGTCGAGGCGTTCGTCAATACCGACGCCCTCCAGCTCCGGCGGCAGCGGCTCGGCGCGGTCGCCGGCCGGCTCCAGCGGCTGAGCGTATCCCACGGCCCCGCAGAGCGCGGCGAGGGCGAGCGGCAGAGCAAGCGGGGCTGTTCTGGACGGCAACCTCACGGCACTGATTCCCCTTCGGGGGCGTCCGCCGGTGCGGACGATGGGATTGTAGCGGGCGCGGGCGCCGATGTCTGCTCGCGGGCATACAACTCGATGGCCCGGTCGATCGGGATGGCGACTACGCCCCGCTGCGGATCCACGTACCGATACGTGTTGATCTGGGCAAGCTGTCCGGCCTGAAGGTCCGCAAGCTCCTGCGGCTTGCCGGCGTAGAGCTTGGCCGCGTCCTCCATCCGCTGAATGTTGTAGAAGAGCACCTGCGTCAGGAGAATGAGCGCGAGCAGCAGGATGCCCCCGATGATGCCGATCACCAGGGTCATCGAGGCCGGAGGATCGCCGCTGCTGCTCATCGTCCGCACCTCAGATGTTCTCGAAAGACAGGGCTTCGTTTAACCGCGGGTCGCGCTCGGGGAGCAGCGCCTGCCGCGCCATGGCGCGGAGGATCGCCGCCACACACACGCCGGCGAGGCCCGCCAGCAGCGCCACATCCGTGAGATGCAGCGGCGCAGCCGGCTCGTGCCCGTGCCCGTGCGCCCGGGGGATCACGAGGTAGTACAGGTCCAGCCAGTGCATGAACAGCAGCCACGCGCCGGCGCACGCCAACGTCCCCTTCCGCCTTTTCGGCCAGCGCGACAGCAGGGCGGCGAAGGGGGCCACGAAGTGGCCGAGGAGCAGCAGCAGACTGACGCCCGTCCACCATGCGTCGCCCTGCCGCGGCTGATACCAGACCGTTTCTTCCGGCAGGTTCGCGTACCAGATCAGAAGGTACTGCGAGAAGGCGATATAGGCCCAGAAAACGACGAAGCCGAAGGCGAGCTTGCCGACGTCGTGGTAATGCTCGACGGTCACCGCGTGGGTCAGCCGGCCGGCGCGCTGCACGAAGTACACCAGCAGCGCCAGCAGGGCGAAGAACCCCACCAGGCTGCCCGAGAAGAAGTACACGCCGAAGATCGTGCTGTACCAGTGCGGGTTGAGCGACATCAGCGCGTCGATGGCGAAGAAGGTGACGGTCAGGCCGTAGAGCAGCATGCCCGGCGCGCTCCACCACTGCATCCGCACGGTCAGTTGCACGTCGCCGGTCGCGTCCTGTGCCACCGAGCGCCGCACGAAATACCGCGCCAGCCCGACCCACACCGCGAAACAGACCACGCAGCGGACGATGAAGAACGGCACGTTTAAGTAGGGCTGCTTGTGCCGCAGCAGCCCGCTCGCGTCGTGCGCGACGGCCTCCGCGCTGGCCCATTCCCACACCCCCGGCATGCCGGCCAAGAGCGGCACCAGCAGCGGCAGGAACAACACCGCGAGCAGCGGCAGCGTGCCGGCGACCAGCTCCGCCAGCCGCCGTAGCGACACGCTCCAGCCGGCCCGCACCAGGTGCTGGAGCATCACGAAGAACAGGGCGCCCAGGGCGAGGCTGAGCACGTACGTGTAGTTCAGCAGGTACGAACGGAAGAACACGTCCCAGCCGTCGCGCAAGCCAAACAGCACGCCCGCCGCCAGCCCGAGCGCACCGACGACGGCGGCGCAGAAGGCGGCGCGCCCGGTCGCAATCGGGCGCACGTCCTTCGACATGTCGGGCGCGTGGTTCATCGCAACTCCGACCGCAATTCCGCGGGCACGTCCTCCAGCCGCGCGTTCTGACTTCGTTCGAGCGTCCGAACGTAGGCGATGATCGCCCAACGATCCATCTCGGCGATCTGGTCGCCGTAGGGCGGCATCGTGCGGATGCCGTTGGTAATCGTGTTGAAGAGGTGCCCGACGGGGCGCTCGACGACGAGTGGGTCGAGCAGCGAGGTCGGCGCAACCCAGCCGGGCGTGTCCAGGTTCAACGCCCGCTGCGCGACGATCCCGTCGCCGGCGCCGCCCAGGCCGTGGCACGGCGCGCAGTAGATATTGAAGCGCTGCTGCCCGCGGCGGATGGAGCCCTCCGTAATCTGCACTTGCGGCGGGAACGTGGCGGCGAACTCGCCGGCGACGCGGCCTTCATAGAAATGCGGGTCGCCGCGCAAGTCGCCACGGGCGAGCGTACCCGCGACCGGCGGCCGCGAGGCCCGCCCGTCGGCAAACAGCGCGTGGGCCTGCTGGGCCTTGAAACGCTCCTGGTTGTCCATGTCGGCGATGATGTTGAAACGCGGCTGCTCGGACTTGGAGACCCGCGCCTTGGCCGCCAGCAGCGGCGGCAGCAACGCGAGGCATACGATGAACAGACCCGCGATTGTCAGCCCGCGCGGCAGGCGGCCCGAGTCGACCACCTCCTCGACCGGCTCGATCGCCGCGGCCCCCAGCGTGGCCAGGAACTCCGGCGTGCCGGCCGGATCGAAACGCGGGTCGGCGGCATCGACGTACACGAAGAAGCGGTCGCAGGTGGCGCGCTTGAACCGCGTCAGGGCCAGCAGCGGCCGATGATGCAGCGGCAGGTTGTTCATCGCGAGCATGCCGACGACCGCCCCCAACGCCGCCAGCAGCACGGTCATCTCGAAGATCACCGGGATGTTGGCCGGCAGGCTGAACAGCGGCTTGCCGCTGACGTGGAACGTGTACCCCTGAAGGTGCACGGGCACCCACGGGAAATGGCGCGCGTCGGCCGCGTTCGTCCACCATTGCAGCGCCAGTCCGGTGATACAGCCGATCACGCCCAGCGCCAGAACGATCCACGGCAGACGCGTCGGCCGAATCCCCATCGCCGCGTCGATCCCATGCACGGGGAACGGCGAGTGCGTGTCCCAGCGCGTATACCCGGCGTCCCGCACGCGCTCGGCGGCGGTGATGAGGGCCCCGGGCGAGTCGAACTCCACGAGCAGGCCGCGCAGCACCGGCCCTCCGCGTCCAGTACCCGGCCGCTGCGGACCCCCCGCATTTGCCGGCGAGGCGCCGTTCATGGCCGCTCCTCCCGTGCGTCGCGGGGGTTCGAGGTTGCCGCCGGGTCGAACTCGTCGGGGTTGTAGTCGAACGCGCGCGTCGCCGGTACGTGCGGGTGCGGGTGCGCCCGCGGATCGGTCAGCGGCAGCACCGTCTTGACTTCGGCCATCGCGACCATCGGCAGGTAGCGGCAGAACAGCAGGAACAGCGTGAAGAACAGGCCGAAGCTGCCGGCCAGGGTCAGCAGATCCACCCAGGTCGGGCGGAAGTAGTCCCAGCTCGACGGCAGGAAATCCTGCGACAGCGACGTGACGATGATCACGAAACGCTCGAACCACATCCCGATGTTCACGCACATGACGACCAGCAGGATCAGCCAGACGCGCGTGCGAAACGCCTTGAACCAGAAGAGCTGCGGAGCGACGACGTTGCAGCCGATCATCGTCCAGTAGGCCCACGCGTACGGCCCGAGCGCCCGCGCCTTGAAGACGAAGCTCTCGTACGGGTTGCCGCTGTACCACGCCGTGAAGAACTCCAGCAGGTACGCATAACCCACGATGCTCCCGGTCAGCAGCGTGATCTTGCACATGTTGTCCAGGTGCCGCGGCGTGATGATGTTCTTGAGCCCGAACAGCTCACGCGCCGGAATCGCCAGCGTCAGCACCATCGCGAAACCGCCGAAGATCGCACCGGCGACGAAGTACGGCGGAAAGATCGTCGTGTGCCAGCCCGGCAGTTGCGAGACCGCGAAGTCGAAGCTCACGACGGAGTGGACGCTGAGGACCAGCGGCGTCGCCAGCGCGGCCAGGATCAGGTAGGCCCGCTCGAAGCGATGCCAGTGGCGGGACGAGCCGGTCCAGCCGAGGGCCAGCAGTCCATAGACGACTTGCTTCCACTTGCTCCTGGCCCGGTCACGGAAGGTCGCCAGGTCGGGGATCATCCCGACGTACCAGAAGAGCATGGACACGGTCGCGTAGGTGCCCACGGCGAACACGTCCCACAGCAGCGGACTGCGGAAGTTCGGCCACATGGCCATCTGGTTCGGCAGCGGCGCCAGCCAGTACGCCAGCCAGATGCGGCCGACGTGAATCCCGGGGAACACGCCCGCACAAACGACCGCGAAGATCGTCATCGCCTCGGCGAAGCGGTTGATGCTCGTGCGCCACTTCTGGCGGAACAGGAAAAGGATGGCGGAGATCAGCGTGCCGGCGTGCCCGATCCCGACCCAGAACACGAAGTTCGTGATGTCGAACGCCCACCCGGTCGGGTTGTTCAGGCCCCACACCCCGACCCCGTTGAGCACTAGGTATCCGATCATCGCGCCCAGCACGGCGAGCAGCGCGAGGGACAGGCCGAAGGCGATGTACCAGGCGCGCGGCGGGCGCGGCGCCTCCCACGGCGCGCAGGCGACGTCGGTCAACGAGCCCAGGTCGTGCCCGCCGGTGATCAGCGCGGCGCGTTGACCGGGGACGTCGAGGGTATTGTCGATCTCACGGACTGCCGAGGACATCCAGCTCCTGTGCTCAGTGAAACGTGAAAACGCGAAGAAGGTGATAGCGGCCGCCCTTCACCGCGCGCGGCCCAGGCTTCCCGCGTTTTCACGTTTTCACTTTTTCACGTTCTCACTCCTTCGGGTTCCTCAACTTCGCCAAATACCTCGTGCGGGTCTTGATGTTCAGTTCCGCCAGCAGCTCGTACGCGCGGTTGTGCTCGTGCAGCTTGCGCACCCGGCTGTTCGGATCGTTCAGATCGCCGAACACGATCGCGTCCGCCGGGCACGCCTGGGCACACGCGGGCGTGATCGACCCGTCCGGGAGCGCCGGCCAGCGTTCGTTCTGGGCCGCGATCTTGACGGCGTTGATGCGCTGCACGCAGAACGTGCACTTCTCCATCACGCCGCGGCTGCGCACCGTCACGCGCGGGTTGTTCGCCAGCTTCTCGATTTCGGTCAGGTCCTGGCGCTTGAGTTGGCCGGGCAGCGGCCGGGCGTCGCCCTTGCGCGAGCGCGGGTGATACGGGCCGTGGTGGTTGTAGAACCAGTTGAAGCGGCGGACCTTGAAGGGGCAGTTGTTGGAGCAGTAGCGCGTGCCGATGCAGCGGTTGTAGACCATGACGTTGAGGCCCTCCTCGTCGTGCACGGTCGCGGCGACGGGGCAGACCTGCTCGCACGGAGCGTTCTCGCAGTGGACACAGGTCACCGGCTGGTGAACTACCTCGACGAAGGGTCCAACGGGCCGAGGGTCCGAGGGTTCGAGGGGTGGAACGTTGTCTCCCTTGGCCCCTTGGCCCCCTGACCCTTTGACCCCTTGGCCCCTTGACCCCTTGACCCCTTCGCGGAAGTACCGATCCACCCGTATCCAGTGCATCTCCCGCCCTCGGGCAACCTCGTCCTTGCCGACCACGGGGATGTTGTTCTCCGCCTGGCAGGCGACCACGCACGCACCGCACCCGATGCACGCCGAAAGGTCGATCGCCATCCCCCACTTGTGGCCGGTGTACTCCTTCTCCTGCCAGAGCGACTGGAGCTGCGGCAGGTGAACGACGTGGTGCGCGAAGTCGGGCTCGTGGCGGTACTCCTCCAACGTGGCCTCGCGGACGAGTACGCCGATCCGCCGTTGCGTCTCCTTGTCGCCCATCGCCGAGCGGATCGCGTGGTGGTCCTGCGTGGTGGCGAGCGTATGACGCGCGCCCGTCGCGGTGATCCGAGCGCCGGGCACCATGTGCTGCGCGTCCTGCGTCCGCAGCTTGAACGCGTCGAAACCCGCACCCTCAGCGATCTTCCCCGCCAGGCCGCCGTATCCGAGCGGCAGCGTGACCGTGCCTTCGGCGTGCCCCGGCAGGATGTACGCCGGCACCTCGATAGACCGCCCTTCGCGTTCGATCCTGACGATCTCTCCGTAGGTCTTCACGCCGAGGCGGCCGGCGTCGGCGGGCGCGAGCAAGGCGGCGTTGTCCCAGGTCAACTTGGTGATCGGGTCGGGCAGCTCCTGGAGCCAGGCGTTGTTCGCAAACCGGCCGTCCAGCACCTTGTAGTCCGGAACCAAGACCACTTCGAACTCGCCGGCGGGCCGCGCAGGTTGCGCGGGAGATGGTGCGACCGGCCGCGCCTCGGGCGATTGCCTCGGCCACGCCGTGTCCGCGACGACCCCGTCGTGCAGCGACTGCTCCCACAGCTTCTGCCGATCGACGCCGAAATCGAAGGCGTTGCCGAAGGTCCGGCGGACAATATCGTGCCCGCCGGTAAGCGGATCGTCGCAGAGCAACGCGAGCAGCTCGATGGGCGAGCGGCCCCCGTACAGCGGCTCGATCAGCGGCTGGACGATGCTGAGCGTGCCGTCCCAGGCGAGGGCATCGCCCCATGATTCCAGATAGTGGGCGCGCGGCAGATGCCAGGTGCAGGCCCGTCCGGTCTCGTCGTCAAAGCAGCCCAGGTGGATGCTCGTCGCGACCTTGCTCAAGGCCGCGCCGAACGCAAGGTCCGCCGGCGCGTTGTACACCGGGTTCCCGCCCAGGATCACGAGCGTCTCGACCGCACCGCTCCGCAGCGCGTCGGCCAGCTTCGCAATCGCCTCGGCGTGCGCGGGACGCTCGGCGTCCGGTTCGTTTGTGAAGGACATCGTTTGTCCGCAGGCGCCGAGCTCCGCGTTGAGTGCGTGCGCTGCGGCGTGCACCTGCGGAGGTTGACCCGGACCGACAACCACGAGGCAGCGTCCCCGGTGGGCCAGCAGGTCCGCGGCCAGGCGGCCGGCCGCGTCCGCCGCCAGCGGACCGTCGGGTATCGGGGGTTCGGAACGTACCGCCGCCGAAATCTGCTCCAGTGCCCGGCCAATCTGGCTTGGCCGCAGGGCATAACGGTGATCCGCCATGCTGCCCGTCACCGTGAAGTTGCTTTCGAGCACGTACAGGCGATTCATGGTGCCGTCGTCGGCCCGGCGACGGGCCGCGAAGTCGGCGGCGTACTTCAGGGCTGCCGGATGCAGCATCAGGAAGTCGCTGTCCAGGCTCAGGATGACATCGCTCCGGTCGAGGTGCAGGTGGGTGCGATAGGGCCGGCCGAACGCGAGCCGCGCCCCTTCGCGCTCGTTGTCCCGCGACAGCGGCTCGTACTCGTACCACGCGGCCTGCGGGAACGTGTTCAGCAGCCGGGCCTTCATGTCCGTCAGGCTCGGGGAGGAGGACGCCTCGCTGAGGATCGCCAGCCGCGCCCCGCCCTGTTCCCGCAAGCGCGCGAAGTGCGGGCGCGCGAACGCCTCGAACTCTGGCCACGCGACGTTCTGACGCCGCCCTGCAACCAATGCTCCCCCGCCAACCGATGCTCCCCCGCCAACCGATGCTCCCCCGCCAACCGATCCTCCCCCGCCAACTGATGCTCCCCCGCCAACCGATGCTCCCCCGCCAGTCGCGCCGGCCGCCGCCCGCACGGGGCGTTGACTGCGGTCCGGGTCGTACAGCTCGAGCAGGCTGGCCTGCATCCATGCGTTGGTCTTTCCCCGGCTGAACGGGTGCTTCTCGTTTCCCTCGACCTTGACCGGCCGGCCGTCGTAGCTCGTCACCAGCAGTCCGGTCGCGACGCCGGCCAGCTCCAGCGCCGTCGCGTACTGGACCGGCACGCCGGGGATGCGGTTGCCCGGCTGCCGGGTCGCGGGGACGATCGTCTCCTTTGGCCACCGGCAGCCTACCAGCCCGGCGAGCGCGAACGACGCCCCCATCAGCTTCAGAAACTGCCGGCGCGTGGCCCCCTCGCCTCCGGGGCCGGCCGAAGACCGATCCCACAGGCCGGGAAACTCGGCCTCGACGAACCGCCGGAATTCCGGCGTGTCCGCGAGCTCGTCCAGGCTGCGCCAGTATCGGTATGGGCTGCCGGCGGATTTCAAAGGTCACATCTCACAGTGCCAGGTTTGAGATCAGGGCTCAAATTTCAGATCTCAAATCTCACATCTCAAATTTCACATCTCAAATTTCAAATCTCCGATTTCAAATCTCGAATTTCAAATCTCAAATTTCAAATCTCAAATTTTAAATCTCAAATCTCAGATCTGAGACCTCGGCTCTCGAATCCCAGCTCTCACGTCTCAGCTCCCACGTCTCACCCGTCACGTCTCACCCGTCACATCTCACCCGTCACGTCTCACCCGTCACGTCTCGGCTGTCACGGCTCAGCTTCCACGTCTCCGCTTTCACGTCTCAGTGGTTACTTGTCAGCTTCCACATCTCACCCGTCACGTCTCGGCCGTCACGTCTCCGAATGTGCCACCTGCGCCCTTCAGGCCGCGTTTTTCCGTCTCCAGTCTCTACTACCGGTGGCACAGTGAACAACTCGTCAGGTACTCGGCGCTGCGAATGTTGTACTGCTTCAACAACGCCCGGCCGAACTCCACGCGATCGGCCCCGGCCGGCGGCGCCCAGGTCATGTCAGTGATCGCCTCCAGCGGCCTCAAGTGCGGCGCCGGGTTGCGATGGCACTCCAGACACCAACTCATGCTGAGCGGCTTGGCCTGATACACGACCTCCATCCGGTCCACCCGGCCATGACAGGACACGCACCCAACTCCCCGCCGCACATGCGCGCTGTGATCGAAGTACACGTAATCCGCCAGGTCGTGGACGCGAACCCAGGGGATCGGCAAACCCGCGGGCACCCGTTCGCCACCGTAGAAGGCCTCACGCAGCGGGGCCAGCTTGGGGCTGTCCGCGCGGATGCCGTGGGCCAGCGCGTGGCAGTTGATGCAGGTCATCGTCGGCGGGATCGCCGCGTTGGCGGCGACTTCCACCGCGGTATGGCAGTAGCGGCAGTCGATGCCGAGCTCGCCCGCGTGCAGGGCATGGCTATACGGGATCGGTTGCGCCGGCGCATACCCCACGTCAGTCGCCTCGGTGGAGGCCCCGTAGGCGACCAGCAACACGACGTATGCCGGTGCTACGAGTCCAGCCACCAGGACGAGCACCCGCAGTTTGTTCGTCCACCTTGGGAAGACCAGTGACGCGATGCGCAGCTCCCTCGCTCAACGCTCGGCCGGCGGGGATAATCGGGAATGTTCAGGCGTCGGTCAAGAGGGCCGCCAGCCTACCCGGCGGATTCTACCCCCGTTCTCGTCCGGAATCGCCCCGCCGCAGTTTGCCGTCGCGCATTAAGATATAAGTGCATGCTGAACCGTGGTCTGGGCATTCTGTGCGGGCTGGGCATGGTCGTGGCCAACGCGGCGATCATCTGGCGCGACATTCTCCCCCATTGGCTGGCCAGCGAGGCCCCGCCGAACGAGGCCATGCTCCTCGCCCCCGGCGAACGGCGCCAGGTGCAGATCGGGATTTATGACGACGCCGGCCGCTCGGTGGGTACGAGCTGGACCATCAGCACCCGCACGGCCATCGGCGATCTCGTCACCGTTAAGACGACGACCGTACTGGAGCCCATCCTTCTGCCGGCGGTCGGCGACTTGGCAACCCCCAGGGTCCGCATCGAAACCGAGCTGACCTATCGCTACGGTGAAGCCGCCATCGATGAGCTCGATTTCAAGATGTTCGGCCTCGGCGTCCCGATCGCCCTGCATGGCGAAGCGATGCCGTCGGGCGAGTTCCCGTTCGCGTGGCAGGTCGGGGAGCATCGCGGCAAGGCGGTACTGGATTCTCGGATTCCCGCCGCGCTCGGCGACGTCATACGCCCCTTCGACCGTCTGCCGGACCTGTACGTGGGCCGCACCTGGCGGCTCGACCTGCTCGACCCGCTCGCCCAGCTTCTGCCGCAGTTTTCGTCGGACCGCCGCGGCGGGTTGGGACTCGAGCCCGTCCTCGCGCGGGTAACGCGTACGGAAACGATCCTCGATGGCGGAAACGCGATCGAGGCTTTCGTGGTCGAAGGCGCTGGGGCTACGGCGTGGGTTGCACCCGACGGGCGCGTGCTGCGGCAGGAGGTCTCCGTACCCCTGTTGGGGCGGCTCGTGCTGCTCGAGGAGCCCTTCAGCGATTTCGCCCGCCGGCGTGCCGTCTTTTCCACCTTCGGCCGGCGCCCCCCGTTGGCCGCGTCGGACCAGCCACAGGAACCGAGCGACGAATGAACCCCGTTTCCGACACCGTGGTGCTCTCCCCACCTTCCCCGGTCGCGGTGCAACTGGAGGGAATCACCAAGTCCTTCGGCGATCAAGTGGCCGTGCGGGACCTGTCGTTGACGCTTTACGAGGGCGAGATCTTCGCGTTTCTTGGGCCAAACGGAGCAGGGAAGACGACCACCCTGAAGGTGACCACCGGGCTCCTGCGCCCGGACGCGGGCACCGTCCGCGTCTGTGGGCTGTCGCTGCGGCACCAGGCACTTCAGGCCAAGCAGCACATTGCCTACGTCCCCGACCAGCCTTTCGTCTACGACAAGCTGACCGGCCGCGAGTTCATCCATTTCACGCGGGACATGTACGGCGTGTCGGAGACCGTCGCCGCCCAGCGGCTGGGCGCCCTGAATCAACGCCTGGGGATGGACGGCTTCCTCGATCAGCTTTGTGAGACCTACAGCCACGGCATGAAGCAGAAAGTGGCGCTGGCGGCGGCGCTACTGCACGGCCCGCGCGTGCTGATCGTCGACGAACCGATGGTCGGCCTGGATCCCCGGACGGCCCGGGCCATGAAGGACATCTTTCGCGAGCTGGCGGACTCCGGGCAGACGGTGTTCATGAGCACGCACACCCTCGACGTCGCGGAGCAACTGGCCGACCGCATCGGCATCATCCACCACGGCCGCCTCGTCGCGCTGGGGACGCTCGGCGAGCTGCGCGCACAGTCGCGCATGGACGGCCGGCTGGAGGACATCTTCCTACGGCTCACCGACGAGCCGACCGACGAGACCACGCCCGCGGGGAGCTGAATCCCACGCGGCGGGACCGGCCCCCGGCGGCCGCGCCCGCCGGCACTGCGAAACGATTTGGAGACTCTCCAGCCCGCGGGTACAATAGTTCGCGTTGGGTCAGAACACGGGACGCTGGCCCTCCGCGGGCTGTCTCGAAACACGTTCTTCTGCGCGCGAGGACAAGTCATGAGATGGATTCTGACGCTGGGCTGCGTGGCGATCGCCGGCATGTGGGACTCGGCGTCTGAGACGGCCGCCGCCGCCGGCCCCGACCTGTGCAGCGTGCTGGCGGAGGAGTTGGACTACTCCATCGATCAGCTCGTACTGCCGGACGGCACGAGACCCTACTACCTGGCATACACGGTGACCGACCGCGAGATGCTGTCGATCCGGGCTGCCCTGGGAGCCCTCGAGGAAGACGACGCGACGCAGAAGCGCTGGCTCGACGTCGACGTGCGGGTCGGCGATTATGCGGTCGACAACACCCACAAGTTGCGCGGCGGAGGGGGGTTCGACCCGGCTGAGTTCATGGCAATGTTCGCGGGCGCGACCGAGCTGAGCCTGGACGATGATCCGGACGCCATCCGCCAAAGCCTTTGGCTGGCCACCGACAAGGCGTTCAAGGCCGCCGCCAGGAAGTACCAGCGCGTGCTGACCGACCTGAAGACCAAGGTAGAAGAAGAGGACAAATCGGGTGACTTCACGCGGGAGTCGCCGAGCGTGTACAGCGAGCCGGCCGTCAGCCTGCAACTGGACCGGGCTGCGTGGGCCGACACGCTTCGCGAGGTCTCGCAACTCGCCCGCGAGTATCCGTTGATCTACTCGTCCTCCGTTTCGCTGACCGCCGGTGCGCAGAACCGCAGCATGGTGACCAGCGAGGGCACCCGGCTGCAAACCGGGCGCAAGCTGTTCCGCGTCTTTGTCACCGCCGGAACGAAGGCCGAAGACGGCATGGAACTCAGCCAAACCTACATCTTCAACGCCGCCCGCGAGGACGGGTTGCCGACGGCGGAGCAGATTGCCGAGGCGCTCCGGAAGGTCATCAACCAGGTGCTCGCCCTGCGCGACGCCCCGCTCGTCGAGCCCTACACGGGCCCCGCCATCCTGATGAACCGCGCCAGCGGCGTCTTCTTCCACGAGATCTTCGGCCACCGCATCGAAGGGCATCGCCAGAAGGATGTTGAAGAAGGCCAGACGTTCGCCAAGAAGATCGGCGAACTCGTACTCCCCGAGTTCATGAGCGTGCGCGACGATCCCACGCTGGCCCGCTTCGGCGACGAGGACTTGCGCGGCTTCTACCGCTTCGACGATGAGGGCGTCCCCGCGCGCAACGCCACGCTGGTCGAGCGCGGCGTGCTCCAGGGCTTCCTGCTCTCGCGCTCGCCGCTGGAGGGTTTTCCCCAGTCCACCGGTCACGGCCGCCGCGAGCCGGGCCGCGCGGTCGTGGCTCGCCAGGGCAACCTGATTGTTGAGTCCAGCGAAACCGTCAGCTTCCCGAGGCTGCGGGAGTTGCTCATCGAGGAGTGCCGCACGCAGGACAAGCCCTACGGCCTGCTCTTCGAGGACATCACCGGCGGGTTCACGGGGACGCGCCGCAGGGGAACCCAGACCTTCAAGGTCCTGCCGGTCGTCGTCTATCGCGTGTATGCCGACGGTCGGCCCGATGAGCTGGTCCGCGGCGTGGACATCGTGGGCACGCCACTCACCTGCTTCTCCAAGATCATCTACGCCGGCGACGACCCGGCGGTCTTCAACGGGACGTGCGGAGCGGAATCGGGCAACGTGCCGGTGTCGGCCATCTCGCCCAGCATTCTGGTTTCTCAGGTCGAGGTCGAAAAACGTCGGCGCGAGCAGGACAAGCCGCCGATCCTGCCCCCGCCGATCGCGCAACCGTCCGTAGTGGCGCCCTGAGCGTCGGCCACCTGGCCACCTGCGAGGAGCAAGAACCGTGAAACAACGAGCCTGGCAGTCGATCTTTGCGGTCCTGGCGATCACCGGTTGCGCCGTGGGCGGGGCCGTGGCGGACGAGCCGCTGCCCGACAGCGACGCATTACTGCGCGCGCTCGCCGACGAACTGGAGCGCTCCCTGACGTTGCAGATGGAAGACCTGGAGAAGCCGTATTTCGTCCAGTTCGACGCGGACGACGCCCTGATGTACCACAGCTCTCCGCCTCGTATGGGGCCATCACCGGGCGCAGCCGGGATCGCTCGCGCGACTTCCGCGCCCAAATCCGCGTCGGCTCGCCCGAACTGGACAACACCAACTTCGTGGATAGCGGGGGCTTCTTTGGCTTCGGCGGCGCCTACGGCGACGCCTCCCTGCCGCTCGACGACGATTACGTCGCGCTGCGGCAGGCGATCTGGCGTGCGGCCGACGACGGCTACAAGCACGCCGTCGAGACGCTGACCAAGAAACGCGCCTACCTGCGCGACAAGCACATCGCCGATCGCCCCAACGATTTCTCGCCCGCGCCGGCCGTGCAGCACATCGATCCCACCGCCGTCTTTCGCTTTGACGAAGCGCTCTGGGAGGACAACCTCCGCCGCATCTCCGGGCGCTTCAAGCAGTGCGAGCCGGTCCAGGAGTCCGGCGCGCGGCTGCTGGTGGCCGCCGGCAATCGGTACGTCGTCAACTCCGAAGGCACGCGCCTGCGCGTCGCCGATCGCGGCGCCCTGCTCGTCATCAGTGCCGCCGTCCAGGCCGACGACGGCATGCGCATCGCCGACAGCCGGACCTTCGCCGGGGACACGGCGGACGACTTCCCGCCGCTCGAGAAGCTGCTCGCGGAGGTGGACAACCTCGTGGCCACGTTGACGCAGGCGTTGCAGGCCCCCGTCATCGAGCACTACACGGGTCCGGTGTTGTTCGAGGGCGTCGCCGCCGCGCAGGTGTTTCAGTCGTTGCTTTCGGAAGGCGTGGCCGGCCGGCCCGATCCCGTCGGCGAGCAGCGGCGCATGTCGCCGAGCACGGAGAAGCTCGAGGCACGGCTGGGCACCCGCATCCTGCCCAAGACCTTCCAGGTCTGGGACGATCCGACCGTCCACAAACACGCGGACGCCGTCCTGCTCGGACACTACCGCTACGACGACGAGGGTGTCGCGGCGGCGCGCGTCGACATCGTTAAGGACGGCAGGCTCGAGAACCTCTGCCTGTCGCGCGCCCCGACCAAGAAACTCTCCGGCTCCAACGGACACGGTCGCCGCGCGCCCGGCGGCAGCGCGCCCCAGGCCGCCGCCGCCTGTCTTTTCATCGACGACGCCAACGCCGTCCCCAACGCCGAGCTGAAGGATGCCCTGATCGCGGCGGCCAAGGACGCCGGGCTGGAGTACGGCGTGCGCGTCCGGTCGCTGCATTCGCTGAGCCTGGCCTCCCAACCGTCGGACATGATGTCGCTCGTGATGCGGTTTCAGCACGGCGGTTTCATGCAGAGCCCCAGCGGGCTGAGCGACCCCGTCGTTGCGCACAAGGTCTACGTGGCCGACGGGCGGGAGGAGCCGCTGCGCGGCTGCGAGTTCGGGCCCGCCGACGTCAGCCACCTGAGACGGATCGCCGCGGCCGGGGATACGCCGTTCGTTTACAACTACATCGGCGTCGGGCTCGGTGGGGCGACGCCGCCCACGACCATTGTTGCCCCGCCGGTGCTGTTTGAAGAGCTGCAACTGTCGAAGGTCGAGCAGGAACACGACAAGCGGCCGATCCTGAAGGCGCCGCTGTTCCGTTAGATGCTGTCGGCGTCTCGCCGCATGTAGCGGGCGTCTGCTGGCTGGGGTGGGCGTCTCGCCCGCCACTTTGGCATCCGCCGGTGCCGTGAGCGCCTTGCCGGGTCGGCAGGGGGCCGCGCGGCCGGGAGCGATCACGCACGCGCGTCCGCACCGGTGGCACTTGTTGGCGCGCGAAGAAACGCCGATTCCGTCTTGTCGGATGGTTGGCGCGAGACGGACAGTGCGGCGCGATTCTGGTAGACTCTGGTGGACTCCGAGCGCGCACCAAGCACGCTGGAGAGCCCCCGGAAGGTCTGGGCGGATGGCACGGACTTCCCGAGAATGGTGTTATTTGCGCCCGTAGCTCAGCCTGGATAGAGCAGCGGACTTCTAATCCGCAGGTCGTCTGTTCGAATCAGACCGGGCGCGTACTCCACGACGATTCCATGTCCTTGAGGCAACCTTCGGCGAGCCGCGCGTGCGGATCCGCTTCGCGCTCATGGGCTCGGCCGGCTGCGTAATGCACGCCTCGGGAGCGGTTCCGGGGGAATCGGCCGCAGTCTCTCAAAAAAAACGCCCCGGAACCCGCGGGGAGCGAGTTCCGGAGTGTGAGAGAGTAAGGAGGGGTATTGCGCAATCTCATCATCGACCCGCCGAGCCCGCGCCTTGAGCCGTTTTTCTCATCAAAGTGCCGCCCCCCCGGGGACTTTTCGTGTCTCAACTTGACGGAAATGGTTATTCTATCGGCCCGTGAGGCGAGCCCCCGGGCGACGATCCCGCGAACGTGAGGGTGCAATTTGGCGCGTTCCCCCTTTCAGAAGAAGGTGCACCTGGCGCGGGCGTACCTGTCCCGCCACCCGGTCTGGTGCGCCTGGCAGGTGAACTACCGCTGCAACTTCCGGTGCAGTTTCTGCCACTACTGGGCGGATTCGATGGGCGACGCGCCGGAACTCTCGGTGGCGGACTTCCGCGCCGGATCGAAGAAGCTGGCTGACCTCGGTGCCCTGCTGGTCAGCCTGGCCGGGGGCGAGCCGCTGGTGCGGCCGGACATCGTGGACGTGGTGGCCGCCGTCGCCGAATGGCACTTCCCGTTCATCACAACCAACGGCTGGTTCTCGACGCCGGAGCTGGCCGCCGACCTGTTCGAGGCCGGCCTGTGGGGCATCTCCGTCAGCCTGGACTACCCGGACGCTGCGCGGCACGATCGCCGCCGGGGGGTGCCGGGCGCTTTCGAACGCGCGTTGGCGGCGGTGGAGCACTTCAGCGCGGCGCGGCGTTTCAAGTGGCAGCGTGTGAACTGGATGGCCGTGCTGATGGACGACAACCTGGCCGACATCGAGCCGATGGTCCGGATGGCGGCGGAGCGCGACGCCTACTTCATGGTGCAGCCCTACGGAGCGCGCAAGACCGGCGCGACGCGGTTCATACACCACGGCGACGGAACGGTGGGCCGCTACCTGCTGGACCTGCGGCGAAAGTACCGGAACTTTCTGAGCAATCCATATTTCCTGTCGCGGTTCGACGCGGCGCTCAATGGCGGTGTGGGCGGATGCCGCGCCGGCCGAGGGTTCTTCAGCATCGATTCGACCGGAGAGATCGCGATTTGCGTGGAGGAGCGGGCCCACCCGGTGGCCCATCTCTTCAAGCACTCCGCCCAGGAGATCGTTCAACGGCTGCGTAACGACACGATAGCGCGGCGCTGCCGCGCCTGCTGGTACAACTGCCGCGGCGAGATCGAAAGCCTGTACGATCCGTGGGGACTGACGATGAGCCTGCCTACGCTGCTGTTCGACCGCGGCCGGCCCACCGGTAACGGTTGGTTGCCTGCGGCGTCGGCCGCGGCGGGAGGCGCAGAGCATGACAACGATTGATCGTCGGGCCGGCTGCCCTACAAGCCGTTGCATTGTCGCTGCGGCCTGTTTGGCGGCGTTGCTGATGGGTTGTCCATGGGGGCCGTCGTCCTCGGATGGGCCGGGACCTGATGCGAACTCCCCCGGTGACGCGAATGCGCCGGGGGATTCGAGAGTGGAGCTCGTCGAGGTTCCTGACCCGCTCTCAGGCGACAACCCGACGTACAAGCTCGTGCCGGCGGCGGTCCCCGCGCCCGGGGAAGCACTCCTGGACGAGCGCTTCGGGCTGGCCCAGACACGTGCCACCGAGGCGGCCGGCCTGCGCCATGAGTACGCCCGGCACGACCCGTTCAACGCCGATCATTCCCTCATCGTGCTGATGTACCTGCCGTCCGGCGAATGGCGGGTCTATCGCACGCAAGACCTGCCGTATGACCGGGACGGGAACCTGGTGCGCACGCTGGAGATCGAAGAGCCGCGCTGGGACCGCGCCGACGCCAACCTGATCTGGGGGTTGCGCGAGTTCCAGATCTTGACCGTCAACGTCACGACCGGCGAGCCCGCGACGGTCAAGGATTTCACAACGGATCCGACCGTCGGGCCGTTACTGGCCGCGGAGCCGGACCTGTACCGCATCACGATGCGGGACGAAGGCGAGTCTTCCTACGACCGGCGCTACTGGGCCTTCTTGATTCAGGGCGTGAACGAAGACTACCGGTCCAGGTATCTATTCACGTGGGACCGCGAAACCGACCGCGTCCTGGGCGTTCGCGGCCTGGCAACCGCGGAGTCGCTCATCGACTGGGTGGGGATGTCGCCCCGCGGAACCTGGGTCCTGATCGGCGGGGATTATGACAACGCCGGAGAGTTGTGCGGCCTCACGCTCGCCGACCGCGAGCTTTCCACGTTTCATCGCCTCGACTATGCCACCGCGCACGCCGACGTAGGGCTTGACCGCGACGGCGGCGAAGTGATCGTGATGCAGAACGTGAATACTGATTCCGTGGACCTTATCCCCCTCGACCCCGCGACACGGCCGATCCTGGAGGCCGGCGGCGCGTACGAGGGCACGCAGCACGTACGACTCGTGCGCCTGTTCTATGACGCCCAGTCGCCGATCGGACTCAACAGCGGAGTGCACATCTCGTGCAATGTGCCGGGGTACTGCGTGATCTCAACGTACATCGCTCCCGAGCTTCCCGAGCAGAACTGGCTGGACCGCTCGATCATTCTGGTCGAACTGAGCCGGCAGCAGCCGCGGTCGTTCTATCTGGCGAAGGTCTACGGCACTACGGGCGAGTACTGGGAGGAAACGCACGCCAGCATCAGCAGCGACGGCTCCCGGATCGTTTGGGCCAGCAACTGGAGCCAGGACGTCGGCCAGGGGCGGGTTTGGCTCGTCGAGTTGGAAATGCCCGCCGGGTGGACGGATGCGCTGGCCGGCGATCCGGTCGCCCAGGCCGCGCGGTAGCGAAGTCTCACCGCGCGCGTTGGCGGCGAGGCTCGTTCAGACCGCCGGCGTGTCTTCGCTTTGAGGCTCGAGCATGGCGGACTCGTAGCGCTCGCCATTGCCGCGGTGCTTGCCGCTGATCGCGTACTCCGTAGCCCGCACCTCGCGCAAGACGGTGACCTTGATCTCGCCGGGGAAGGTGGCAACGTCTTCCTCGATCTTGTGGGCTACGTCGCGCGCCAGCTTCAGTGACGAGCGGTCATCCACGCGTTCGGCGTCCACAATGACACGAACCTCGCGTCCCGCTTCGATCGCGTACGCCTGCCGCACGCCGGAGAACGAGGTCGCGATCGCCTCCAATTCCTGCAAGCGCTTGATGTAGCGCTCGATCGACTCGCGGCGGCTGCCGGGCCGGGCGGCGCTGATGGCGTCCGCCGCCGCCACGAGCGGCGTGAACGGGTGCGTCGCCGCGACGTCCCCGTGGTGACCGATGATCGCGTTAAGCACGGCGGGCGGCTCGTTGAAACGCCGTGCGAACTCGTAGCCGACCTTGGTGTGACTGCCTTCCGCCTCGTGGTCGAGTGCTTTCCCGAGGTCGTGGAGCAGGCCGCAACGGCGGGCCAAGGCGGAGTCGAGGCCCAACTCGTCGGCCATGAGCCCGCAGAGATAGGCCACCTCGATGCTGTGCTTGAGGACGTTCTGCCCGTAGCTCGTACGGAACTGGAGCCGCCCCAGCACGTCGAGGATCTTCTTGTTCACGCCGGCGACGTTGGCGGTGGCGGCGGCTTCGCGGCCGGCGGTGACGATGCGCTCCTCAACCTCCTTCGTAACCTGGGCGACGATCTCCTCAATCCGCGTTGGGTGAATCCGCCCGTCGCGAATGAGCTGGTCCAGGGACAGGCGGGCGATTTCGCGCCGCACCGGGTTGAAACAGGAGACCTGCACGATGCCGGGGGTGTCATCGACGATGACCGTTACGCCGGTGACCTTCTCGAAGGCACGGATGTTCCGGCCTTCACGTCCGATAACGCGCCCCTTCATCTCATCGGACGGCACGTCCACGGTATCAACCACGCTCTCGCAGGTATGTTCGGCGGCGTAGCGCTGGATCGCCGAAACGATGATGTAGCGGGCTTTCTCGCGCGCGTTGTCCTCGGCGTTGGTGATGATGCGCTCGACGAGCTGCCCGGCGTCCTTTTCCACCTCGCGCTCGATCTGCTTCAAGCACAACGACTTGGCCTGCTCCGGGCTCAACCGCGCGATGCGCAGCAGCTCGGAGCGTTGCTGCGCCAGAAGGCTTTCCACCTGGGCGGATTTCTCGGCGAGCGCCTTGCCCTGTTCGGCGAGCTTGCCTTGGTCCGCCTCGAGCTTGCGCTCCTTGGTGGCCAGTACGTCCTCTTTCTTCGCCAGCACGTCTTCACGCTTGTCGAGCCGGCGCTCCGCCGCCCGCAACTCGTTGCGAGTTTCCGCGGTTTCCTGCTCGAAGCGCTCGATGGCCTCGAGGACCTTTTTCTGCGCGTCGACCTCGGCGGCTTTGAGGACCGCTGCCCCGCGCTCGCGGGCCTCGTCGATCAGGCGGTTGGCCTGGACCTCGCGATTCGCTCGCTCCTTGCGGTCCAGGACGCGGATGAACGCCAGGACCAGGGCGCCTCCAACAGCAGCAGAGGCCAACATAAGCGCAGGCAGAAGCAGCTCGCTGTCCGCGAGCAGGAGTGGGTGGGAGAACATGATTGGATCCGCCTTTTGAACATGCTCAAAGGCGGGGCGTTTACAGCGCGCCCCACAGATACGGGCGCGATGGCAGGCACAAAGCCGGCAGGACCCAGAGCGCTCTCTAAGCTTCCCGCTTCAGGTCCCCGGAAAGAGTAATACTAGGATCGCCCGCACTCGACTCGCCGCCCGGAACCGCGGGTATGAATTGAATGATCATGATCAGAACCGGTCCCGCATGGCGCCCGCGTGCGTGATCGCTCCGCTACGAAGCGATTCAACCGCGTATCGCGTTATACTCCGCAATCAAGCCTCCGCGTCTTGACCGCACCGGGCACGTCCGGCCGAGGCAAGCCGCGTTACCATCGTCACCCAGAATACGTAAGTCCTACACAAGATTATATCGTCCCCTGGAGCGCTTGCAACGCACTTTAGCCCATACTAGCATCGTATTGGGATGGGCCGCCGGCCCGTCCCAGGCGGTGCTCAGGATGACCGAACGACCGGGTCCGATTTCGCCCAGCGCGGGGCCGTCACAGACCGTCTATTGGGTGCTCGCGGTCGTGTTGGCGGTGATCGCCGGGGCCCTCTGGGCACGCCCCGGGGCCTCCTGGGCAGCGACGGCGGTAGCCCAAAGCCCGCCGGGGCTGGCCGGCGCGCGTGGTATTTTCGCGTTTACCGGGCCGTTGGACCGCGACCAGTACGGCCTGTTCATGCTGGACGTGGACCAGGGAACGATCTGGTGCTACGCGTTCGACAACGTGGGCGGCACGAGCAAGCTCCGCCTGGTCGCGGCGCGGACCTGGGTCTACGACCGCTACTTACAGGATTTCAACTGCGCGGCCCCCGACTTCCGGGCCGTGCAGAAACTCGTCAGCCAGCAGCGGGCCCAGGCTGACGCGAGCGGAACGCCGGTCGGCCGCGAGGGCGAGGATTCTCTGCGGCCGGCGGAGGACAACCCGACGTTGAAGGAGTAGCCGCCGTGGAGGCGGCAGGAGTACGTTATGCCCGGCAAGCCGTTTTACTCGATGGACGAAGTTTGCGCGAAGCTTGGCAAGACCACGGACGACGTGAAGGCACTGGTGCGGAGCGGGTCGCTGCGCGAGTTTCGCGACGCGGGGAAGATCTTCTTTAAGGCCGACGATATCGACAGACTTGCTGCGCAGGCCGCCGCACCGCCCGAACTGGAAGACTCGGGGGAGATTCTTCTCGAACCGGTCGCCGATCTGAGTCCCGAGGCCGCGAAGGCCGAGCCGGATCTGGCCAGTCTGGTCGATTCGTCGGGCGGCACCAGCATCATCGGCTTGGAGCCACTGCCCGAGGACGAGGAAGAGAGGAAAGAAGACACGGCGATCACAGCCAAGGGGGTGGGCGTGTTCGACGAGGACGAGATCGAGTCCGACACCGACCCCATGGCCAAGACGCAGATCACCGCTGGCACGTCGGATCAGGTCTCGCTCGAAGGCGCCGGAAGCGGTTCCGGGCTGCTCGACCTGGCCCGTGAGGCGGACGATACGGCCCTGGGCGCCGACCTGCTGGACGAGATCTACCCCGGCGAAGAGGAAGGCGCCGCTGCCACCGAAACCGCCGAGGAGGAGGAGGAGGAAGCACCCGCCGCCCGCGCCGCGGAAGAGCCGGCGGCGGCGGAACAGGAGAGCGTTCTGGAGGAGCCGGAAGAACTCGAGGAGATCCTGCCGGCGGTCGCCACGGATATGACCGAGGGCATGTTCTCGGGTCTGCTCGTTGGGGCACTGGCCCTCATGGGACTTGCCAGCACGGTGGTGGCGGCGGTGGTTCAGGGCTACCTGCCGGACTACGCGCGCTTCCTCGGCGACGGGTCGAAGTTCTACTTCTTCCTCGGCGGCGCAGTGGTGCTGCCGGTCATCGCGCTGGTGGTCGGCTGGTTCTTGAGCAAGGCGCTTGTACCGCGCCGGCGGCGCGGCTAGATCGCCGGGCGGATGTGGATACGGGCGGCGGGAGCGTGCTGCACCCGCGGGCGCCGGGTCGCGAAGCGGCGTGGCGGCCCGCAATGTGCGTGCTGACTTCGGTGGCGCGGTTCCTGGGGAGCGTGAAATGCGCAGCGTGATGGCTTGGCTGTGGGTGGGCGGGATCGTGGCGTTCGTTGCAGGCTGTGCGCCCGGCACGGAATCGAAGGACGTCGAGTTTCAGCTCCGCCGGACCCAGCAGGAGCGGGATGCACTCCAGCAGCGGTTGGCCGGCGAGCAGGCGCGGGTGATTGCGTGGCAGAAGCGAAGCGAGGCGGCCGAAGGCGAGTTGAGCACCAGCCGGGCCGAGGTCGGTCATCTCAGCGACAGGATCAACGAGTTAAGCCGGCGGAACCAGGAACTGACGGCCGTGCTCGAACAGCTCCGGAGCCGCGAGCTGAAGCGGCCGACGGTCCCGGCGTCGCCGCTGCCGGCCGCCACCGATGAAGCCCTCCAGGCGCTCGTGGGCAAGTTCGGCGATCGGGTGTGGTATGACCGGGAACGCGGGGCGCTCAGCTTCGCGAACGACCGGTTGTTTGATTCGGGCAGCGACGTCGTGCGGGCGGACGCACATGCGGCCCTGCACGAACTGGCTGGCATCCTCGCCGCGCCCGAGTTGAAGGAGCACGAGATCATCGTCGTCGGACACACCGACGCGGCCCCGATCGCCAGGCCGGAGACGTTGGCCCAGCACCCGACGAACTGGCATCTGTCGGCCCACCGTGCGATCGCGGTCAAGGACGTGCTCGTCAAGGCCGGCCTGCCCGCCGTGCGGCTCGGCGTGATGGGGTATGCGGACAACCGCCCGGTCGGCGACGACCCGGCCAAGAACCGGCGGGTGGAGGTCTTCGTGGTGCGGAAGGGGGGCGTCGAGGCTTTTGAAACCGTCCGGCCGGTAAGGTAGCGCGGTAGAAGCAGGTCGGGTCCGCAGACTCGAACCATTGGCTTGTGGACAAATCGGAGCCCAGGCCGTAACCGCTCTCATAGTGCAGCCGTTGGGGCGGGATCGTCGATAGGAAATTAGGCCGGCGCGTCAACCAACAGCGACACCCGACCACAGGAGAACTGCGCATGCCGCTCATCACGTGGGATCAGAGCCTTAGCGTCAACGTACCCGACCTGGACGCACAGCATCGGCGCTTGGTAGAAATGATCAATGAGCTCCACGAGGCGATGACCAAGGGTCAGGGCCGCGAAGCCCTGAAACCGCTACTGGGCGGGCTGGCCCAGTACACCATGACACACTTCCGGGCGGAAGAGCAGTACATGCGGACGATCAACTACCCCAACCTCCCGCAACACAAGGCGGAGCATGAGCGCCTGGTGCGGCGGGTCAAGGAACTGACGCAGTCGTATGAATCCAGCCAGATTTCTCTCACGATCGAGACCATGAACTTCTTGCGGGACTGGCTTACGAACCACATCCGCCGCGTGGACCGCCAATACGCCCCCTCCACGGCGGCAACTCGCAACGGGTGACTTGGGCCCGACCTACCCGTAGCCCTATCCGGAGCCCGGCGCGGTACGATCCAGAATCTAAAATCTAAAATCTAAAATCTAAGATCCAAAATCCGAAATCCAAAATCGAAAATCTAAAATCCAGAATCTGAAATCTAAGATCGAAAATCGAAAATCTAAAA
This sequence comes from Phycisphaerales bacterium, assembly GCA_022839625.1. Classification (GTDB taxonomy): domain Bacteria; phylum Planctomycetota; class Phycisphaerae; order UBA1845; family Fen-1342; genus JALHJL01. Next base: position 19,987 of record JALHJL010000003.1, on the reverse strand, counting down.
TCCAGAATCTGAAATCCAAGATCACGATTGGATCCCCCGGGGCTCACTACCCAAGCGCTGTGGCACGTGACGAACGCGAAGAAGAAGCGGCGAGGGCCGGTGACCGCGTGCAGGAGGCGTCGAGGCTGCGGACACGACCTACGAGCGGCTCGGCGACCGAGGCGGGTGGCGAAGTGCGGGATGGGAATCCCGCGGGTCGGGGTGCGAGAGAGGATTCTCGCACCAGCGGGGGAAGGGATTCTCGCACCAGCGGGGGAAGGGATTCTCGCACCAGGGAAGCCTGGCGCTGGTACGTGACGAGCGTGAAGAACAACGTCCCGCACGGGGCGAACATTCGGCGGTGATGGGGCATCGTGCGATGGTAGCAAGGTCGACCGAGGCGGGTGGCGAAGTGCGGGATGGGAATCCCGCGGGTCGGGGTGCGAGAAAGGATTCTCGCACCAGCGGGGGAAGGGATTCTCGCACCAGCGGGGGAAAGGATTCTCGCACCAGGGAAGGGTCGGGGTGCGAGAAAGGATTCTCGCACCAGCGGGGGAAGGGATTCTCGCACCAGGGAAGGGTCGGGGTGCGAGAAGGGATTCTCGCACCAGCGGGGGAAGGCGGGTCTGCGGACCCGACCTACGCCTGTGGCAAGTGACTACGCCGGGCTGGGCAGCGGCCCGGTTTCGGGCGGCTTCTGAACCGGCCGGGCGTCCACCACGTCCCCCGCCGTGGTGCCGGCGCTGCCGCGGCGACCCTGCTCGGCGGCAATCAGGTCGGCGACCGTGGGCCGGTCCAGCGTATCGCCGGCCATGATGCGGCGGACCTCCTCCCCGCTGAGCGTCTCGTACTTTAGCAGCGCCTGGGCAAGCGCTTCGAGTTGCTCGCGGTGGGTCTCGATCAGGCGGCGGGCGTCCGCGTAGGCGGTGTCGATGAGCCGCTTGATCTCCTCGTCGATCAGCTCGGTAGTCTTGTCCGACACGTCCTTGGAGGCGGCGAGGTCCAGCGCCAGCGGGCGGTTCGGCAGGTTGTCGCCGTAGAAGACGAACCCGAGCTGGTCGCTCATTCCCCACTCGGTCACCATCATACGGGCCATCTGGGTCGCCTGGCGGATGTCGCCGGCGGCACCCGAGTTCATATCGTGCCCCAGCAGTTCCTCGGCGATCCGCCCGGCACACATGACACGCAGCGTCGCCTCGGCGTACGAGCGGTTGTAGGTCATGCGGTCTTTCTCGGGCAGCGAAAAAGTCGCCCCGCCGAAGGGGCCCCGCGGAATGATGCTCACCTTGTGAACCGGGTCGGCATCCTTGAGCAGGCTCTGCGCCAGGGCGTGTCCGGCCTCGTGATACGCCGTGAGGACGCGGTCCTTGTCGTCCACGGCGCGGCTGCGCCTGGCCCGGCCCCAGCGCACCTTGTCGCGGGCTTCTTCGAGGTCGTCGAGCTCGACCGCGTCCTTGCCGGCCAGCGTCGCCAGCAGGGCCGCCTCGTTCACGATCGCGGCCAGGTCGGCGCCGCTGAACATCGGCGTGCCGCGCGCGATGCGGTGCAACTTCGAGTCGATCGGCAACTGAATCTTGATCTTCTGGGCGTGGACCTTCAGAATCTCGAAACGCCCCTTCACGTCCGGCAGCGCCACGTACACCTGACGGTCGAACCGGCCCGGCCGGATCAGCGCGGGATCCAGCACGTCCGCCCGGTTGGTCGCCGCGATCACGATGACCTGGTCGTTCGTCTCGAAGCCGTCCATCTCGACGAGAATCGCGTTGAGCGTCTGCTCGCGCTCGTCGTGTCCGCCGCCGTTGTAGCCCAGGCCGCGGCGCCGCCCGACGGCGTCGATCTCATCGAGGAAGACGATGCAGGGGGCGTTCTCCTTGGCCTGGCGGAAGAGATCGCGCACGCGCGACGCGCCGACGCCCACGAACATCTCGACGAAGTCGGAGCCGCTGATCGAGAAGAAGGGGACATCCGCCTCCCCCGCGATCGCCTTGGCCAGCAGCGTCTTGCCGCAACCCGGCTCGCCGACCAGCAGCACGCCGCGCGGAATCCGTCCGCCCAGCCGCTGGAAGCGCCGCGGATTCTTCAGAAACTCGACGATCTCGAGTACTTCGTCCTTCGCCTCCTCGACGCCGGCGACGTCGGCGAACGTGATGCCGGTGCGCTCTTTCGTGAGGATGCGGTGCCGGCTGCGGCCGAAGGTGCCCAACATGCCCGGCCCGGCGCCGGTCTGGCGGAGTTGGCGGAAGAGGAGGAACCAGATGATCGCGAACAGCAGGAGCCAGGGCACGAGCGAGAGCAGGATGTTCATGAAGACGTTGCTGCTGATCTGGCTGCCGAACTCGACCGGCTTGTGGTGGTTCTCGGCGGTGAGGCGCTCGATGTCCTTGCGCACGTCCTCGATCTTCTGGACGACGCCCAGGTATTCGCACTCGAACTGCTTGGTGTTGGCGGGCGCATTGGCCGGCGCCTGCCGAAACTCGCCCGCGATCAGGTTCTCTTTGATGACGACCTTCTGGATGTCCCCGTTCTCGATGTGGGTCCAGAAGGCGCTGATGGGAATCTTGTGCGGTTTGTTCATGCTCTGGCTGAGCATGACCAGGAACATCAGGCCCAGGCCGACGATGATGATCCAGCTAAACAGGCCGCGCGAGACGCGCATCGGGGGGCGCGGCGGACCGCCGTCGCCGTCGCCGCGTGGTCGGGGTTGTTGTGGTTCGTCGGGCATCGGTCTCGGTCGGTCGGGCCGGACGGTGCCGCGCCGGGGTCACCGTGGCCCGGTTACCAGTCTTCGTACATCATCGCGACGATTCGACCGGCCAGACGGTCAATCGCCCGTTCCTGGGCGAGCCGCTCGGTCTCGCCGGTGGGCGCGAGGTAGTCCACCGCCTGCAACAGCGCCGGGTGGTCGACGAGAATCCGGCCGGTGCGAACGTCCTTCCACTGTACCCGCACAGCCAGCGTCAACTGCTTCTCACGCGGCTGCCGCGAGCGGAAGTCGGGCGCAAACGCCGCCTGCCGCTCTTCGAGTACTTCCGTCACCAATATGGTATCGGCCTTTTCGCGTCCGGCCAGCCGATAGGGTGTGTCCGTGCCGATTCGCTTCTTGATCGCCTCGGTGAGCGTGAACTCGAGATCGCGGCGAAATTCCTTCGAGCCCGCCATGTCGACGTAGACGGTCCGAATATCCGACCGATAGGGGCCGCCCGCCCGATATCCACAACCCGCGGTAAGTCCGACGAATAGGAGCCCGGCGATCACGACAAGCGCCTTCTTCACGATCCGGTGCCCTCCGCTGACGCCTCGCCCGGTTGAACCCCCAGGGCCCGCAGGCGCGTGTGCGCCCGCGAGGCGGCGAGCGTGTCCGGCCAGTCCTCGAGAATCTGCCGGTAATAGAACTCCGCCGAGCTGGGCTGACGCGTGCGCTCGTACCAGCGGGCGATGTCGAAATCCTTCTCCGCCCGTTCCTGGCGGATGCCCTCGAGGTGCTCCTCCACCTGCTCGCGTTCGGCGTACACCGGAAAAGCCGCCAGGACCTGCCGATACCGCTCCTCCGCTTCCAGCAGGGGGCGGTCGTCGAACTTGATGCCGGTGAAGGCGCCCTCGGCGCACTGTGCGGCGCGGAGCATGGCGAACTGCACGTAGCGGCCGCTCGGATACTGCTGGGCCAGGTTCACGAACTCATCCTGGGCCAGGTCGAGATCGCCGCTGCTGGCGTAGTAGTCGGCTTTCAGCCGCAGGGCCAGCTCGCCGAGGCGCGAGCCCGGCACGCGCTCCCACACCCGGTCGAGCAGTTCCACGCCCTCGGAGTAGGCAGGCAGCCGGAGGAAGCCCCACACGATGCGTTTCTGTCCGGACAGGAAAGCCCGCGCGACGTCGACGCACCGCTGGTTGGCCAGGTCGAACAGCTCGCCCGACGCATTCTCGGCGACGATCGTGTACTGCTTGGCAGCCTGCCAGAAATCGCGCCCCTCGAAATGCGCCTCGCCGAGCAGGAAGGTGGCCTCGTCGCCGCGCTCATCCTCGATGTTGGTCTTCAGCCAGCGCTTCAGGAGGTCGCGTGCCTTGGCGGGCTTGCCCTGCGCCAGCCAGGCCCGGGCCTGGTCCAGTTCGTCAACCGGCGCCTCCTCGCCCGCAGTCTCCTCCTGGACCCACTCGTCGGTCAGCGGATCGAGGACTTGCCGCTGGCGGTACTTCTGATCCTGGAGGCGGAGCGAGAGCATGGCCAGCGACGTCACGAGCGCAACGGACATCAGCGAACGCGGATCAGCACCCATGAGGATCATGGGTGCGGATTATAGGCCGCAGCACTGCCGCGTACAACGCCGCCGGGCCGCGCCTTGCGGCGAATGTGAGCCCGGCGTAGGCTCGCGGCGGTCCGTGCTTCCGGGCGAGCCGCCGGCCCGAAGGACAATTCATGCAGCGGGCTCTGCACAAACTTGAGACGTTGGCAGCGACACTCGTTGCTTGTGCGATTCTTCCTGGCTGCTGGGTCCCGGTTGCTTTCGATCCGCCGGCCCGGCGGGGGAATCCGGGCCGGTCCAGATCATCAAGAGCGGCGGGACTTCGGGTGCCCAGCAGGCGGTCAGCGAGATGCGGGTTTTTCAGAATCGCCTGTACGTGGCGTCGATCATCTTCCTCAACCTGAACTACGGCAGCTTCAGTCCGCTGCTGCGGGCCGCGGACATGTTGCGGATCGACGATCAGGACCGGGTGGAGGTCGTCGTCGGGCGGAACTCCGTGGGGGGGGTCGCGTCGGGGTTCGGCCATCTGCACAACGCGTACCTGTGGTGCCTGGAGGAGCACCGCGGGAAGCTCTATTGCGGCACCTGGAATGCAACGAGCTTCGTGCCGGTGATGGACCGGTTCTGGGCGCGCATCCAGGAGACGCTGAACGGGCGGCTCGGCCTGCCGCTGTTCTTCGGCCCCTCGCCCTTCCGCGGCCTGCTGGAGAGCGGGTCCTTTGACCAAGGGACACGGAACGGCGCGCGGCTGTACGTTTCCGAGGACGGCGCGACCTGGGCCGAAGTCTTCAGGTACGGGCTGGGGAACCCCCGCAACTACGGCGTGCGGAACATGGCGTCGGTAGGGGACACGCTATACCTCGGCCTGTCGAACATCGATGACGGGCTGCAAATCTGGAGTGTGCAAGACTAAATCGTGGTGCGCGATTTGGCTAGGGGCGTCAGAACGCGAAGCGCAAGCGGGCGCGCACTGGACCACGCGCTGGCTCGTGCGAAAGCGGTAGCCGGGGTGTTCCCGCGGGCCGTGTGTCGGCCATACGGTGCCCCTTCACTCAGTACGCAATCACCTTCCGGCCGAACTCTGGGCTCAGCGGCAGCCCCGCGAGAACCTCTGCGATCCGCGCGCCGCTGCGGCCGTCGCCGTAGGCGGTCCGTCGCCGCGAACGGTGTCCGATCTGCAGCGCGCGCCGCAGAGCGCGCCGGATCGACGCTTCCGATTCGTCGCAATCGATGACCGACCGTCCGCCGCGCTGCCGACCCGCCTGACGCGGACCGACGTTGACCGACGGCGTGCCGGCCAGCGGGGCCTCGATGATCCCGCTCGAGGAGTTGCCGACGAGGACCGTCGCGCCGATCAGCGCGCGCAGGTAGTCGGCCCGGGGCAAGGACGGGACCACTTGGACGTCTTGCCTGGCACTCTGCCGGCGATGCCGCTCGATCGCCTCAAGTACGCCGCGATGACCGCGGTCGGTGTTCGGGTAGAGGACCAGCCGCCGCAGGCCGAGCGAAGCGACGGCCCGCAGCAGGGCGGACATGGTTTGGGCTTCCACCGCGGCCGGCCGCCCGCGCGCATGATAGACGATGAGCGCTACCGGAGTGTCACTGCTGTAGCGGCCGACCTCCCGATCGGCCGTCCGGCGTTCGAGCAGTCCGCGCAACGTGGCGGGCGAGACGCCCACCCCACCCAGGCGGTCGGCCGTCCCGCGTTCGAGCAGCTCGCGCAACTGATCCAAACCCGGTGCCCCGACGACGTGGACCCGCGCCGGGTCCTCGCCCATCCGGATCACCCGCCGTGCCGCGTCGCGCGTCGCGACCAGGTGCACATGCGCCAGCTTGGTAATGGCGTGCCGCAGCGAGTCATCGAAGTCGCCGGGGGCGACGTCGCCACCGTGGATATGCGCCAGGACGCGGCCGGTCGTGATCGCCGCGAGCGCGCCGGCCATCGCCTCGATGCGGTCTCCCAGAACGACGACGATGTCCGTGTCGGCCGCGTCGAGGAACCGCGCGATGCCGCGCACGCCCTTGGACAGGCCCGCGGCCTGGTCGAGTGCGCCGTCGGAACCTGCTTGCATCGGCACGCGGGCATCGATCCGCCATCCGTCGCCCGCGATGTCGTCGATCGTGTGCCCGAACTTGCGCAGCAGGTGCATCCCCGTGACGACGAGCTGGAGGCGCAAAGCGGGGTGGCCCCGGATCGCCGCCAAAGGTGACGCGAGCACGCCGTACTCCGCGCGCGTGCCGGTGACGACCGCCACACGCCGCCGCCTCATTGGAGCATGTCCCACGTCAACAGGCGGTCGGCGGGGACGTCGACGGCAAGCCGCCGGCCCAGGACGTTATCGTACTCTTCCGGCGGGATGCCGCCGCTGGGGCGTTTGAGCACGAGCATCTCGGCGGTGAGTAACGTTCCGGCGGGGAGGTAGTGGGCCGCGACCAGGCTCCGGCGCGCCGCGGTGCGCACGTCGGCCTCCAGGGGCTGCATGCCAAGCTCGCCGCTGCCGAGGGCCGTCTCGGCCGCTCGGGCGGCCGCCACGTACACCGCCAGTTGGCCCGGGTCGAGCGACATCGCGTGATCGGGCCCGCGCGCCTGGCGGTCGAGCGTGAAGTGTTTTTCCAGCAGGCACGCCCCCACGGCCGCGGCCCAGCCGGCGATCTCGGTCGACTCGGTGTGGTCGCTGAACCCGCACGGGACTCGATACTTGCGCCGCAGCGTGACGATGGCGCGCAGGTTCGCCGCTTCGACCGGCGCCGGATAGCCGCTGATGCAGTGCAGCAGAACCAACCGGTCCCCCGCACCCCACCCGCGCAGATGCCGCACCGCCGCGGAGATTTCCGCCGGCGTGGAAGCCCCGGTGGACACAATCAGCGGCAGCCCGGTGTCCGCCGCGCGCCGCAGCAGCGGCACATGGTTGATGTCCGCGGAACCGATCTTGATCGCCTGTACCCCGAGTTCCACGAGCCGGTCCACGTCGGCCACGCTGAACGGCGTAGCGAGAAACCCGATGCCCCGCGCATAGCAGCGGGCGACGATCTCGTGGAAGTCGTCGCCGCTCAGTTCCAGTCGCGCGAGCATCTCGCGCTGGGTCCGTGCCCCGCTCGCCTTCTGGTACGACGCCGCGTCGGCGGTCGCGGTCGCCAGCTCCGCCGCACGGAACATCTGGAACTTGACGACGTCGGCCCCGACGTCGGCCGCGGCGTCGACCAGGCGCAGCGCGCGTTCCAGCGACCCGTCGTGGTTGACCCCCGCCTCGGCGACGATGAGCACGCGCTGGCCGTCGCCCACCGCCCGGTTGCTGATGCGCACGGTCTTCAGGCGGCGCCCGTTGACGCCGCCGGCCGGGTCCCCGACAGGAAGATCGAGCTTGTTCACCAGACCGGCACCTGTTGGCCGCGCTGGACGAGGAACTCCGCGAAGGCCAGGTCGTCGCGTGTGTCGATGTCCACGCTGCGCGACGTGGGCATCCGGTACGCTACGGTCTTCCGCGGCGGGCGATCCTGCACGTAATCCTGCCAACAATAGACGTAGATCGCCCCGTTCATGCGGTAGAGCAACTCGTCGCCGAACGCATTCTCGAACCGTCCGTCGCGCCCGATGTGGCCCGTCCACGACTCCCGCACGAGCGGCGCCACCGACACGACCGCGCAGGGCGCGTGCTCCTCGAACAAGTCCCACGCCGACCGGATGTCCTGAGCGGTCCGCAGCGGCGAGGTCGGTTGCAACACCATCACGGCGTCGTAGCGCTCACCGCGCCGCGCCAGGAAATCGAGCATGAATACGTTGGCGTCGCGCGTCGAGGAATCGTCCGCCGCGAGGTGCGGCGGCCGCAGCACGGGGCAGCCGACGCCGCGCTCTCCGGCCGCGGCGGCAATCGCCGGGCTGTCGGTGTTCACGTAGACGGCGGAGAGGACGCGGCTCTCCATTGCCGCCTGGCACGTGTGGGCCAGGAGCGGCCGCCCACAGAGCGGGACGAGGTTTTTGTCGGGCAGGCGTTTCGAGCCGGCCCGTGCGGGGATCAGGCCAACCACGGTCATTACGTTGTCTCGCTACGAAGCCGCCGCTGTCAGGCCCGGGCCGGCTGGGCTTGCGATAGAAATGGCTTCGGCGGCCAAGGCGGTCAGAACGCGTACCGCAGCGGGGCGGGAGCATCGTCGGCGTGCCTATCCGCCATACGCCCCAGCACCAGTACCGGCAGAACACGGCCCACCAGCATCGCCGCCATGAGCCACGCCATTCCGTACTGGTACAGATCGACCTTTTGTCGAATCCCGGTAGAGAGATTTACGTTGGTCAGTGTCGCCGTCAGCCCGCTGGAGAGGTTCGCGCCGCCCAGCGCGGAGGCGCCGTCCAACAGCGCGTCGCCAAGCGACGGCGGGGATTGAAACGCCGACGCCGTGCGCGCCTCGATGATGAGCAGGCCCATCGCGACCAGCAGTGTCAGGCCGAGCAATAATTGCGCGTAGGCCGCCCCGAGCCGGCTGCCCGAGTGGCCGCCGGGTTCCGTGCCGGCCGTGGCCCGGGCCGCCGCGGTGCGAGCCTGCCCGCGTCGCCCGAATAGCCCTGCCAGAACGCAGACCACCAGCGCCCACCTCAGTCCGCCGCCGACCGACCCGCCGACACCGCCGACCAGCACCACGCCCGACAACACCAGCTTCGCAGCCTCACCTACGCTCCGGTTGCTCAGGTCCTCGGTGGACACGCCGGCACCGGCGGCGCACGTCACCAGGGTCAGCACCCGCACGTAGCGGTCAGGCAGCGGTTGGTCCGCCAATCGCTCGGTCGACGTCGGTCGCCCGCGGGACATTCCGCGCGGCACCTCGAGCGCGCTCACCAAAGCGGCACACGCCAGCAGAAACGCGAGGTACGTGCCGCCAACGAACAACATTGTCTTCGGCCGGGCAATCCGCGTGCGGAATATCAGCCAGCACGGCCACCCAAACGCACCCATCAGCGCGACCACCGCGTAGACCCAGAGATGTGGGAAGTCCGCGGGTGCGCGCAACCAGCCGAGGGACGCGAACAGCGACACGGCGTTCCATGCGCTGTCAGCTACGCTCGCCTGAGAGCTGGACACACGTTCCGCTGCGACGATGACCAGAATCGCCAGCAGTTGCCAGGCGAAGAACGCGATGAGGATGTGCAGCGCCGGCGGCAGTACGCTAGCGCCGCCCCGCCCCAGCCGTGCCGTGAGCTGCCGGCCCGCCACCAGAGCCAGCACGGCCCCGGCCACCCCGAGCGCCACCAGCACCCAACGCCCGAGGGGCGTGTAGTCCTCATCCAGTCTGTAGGTCAGCAGCCCCACGCCGCACGTCGCGCTGACGGAATCGAAGCACGCCTGCCAGACCGGCCGGTTTCCGTACGAGCCGCGGTCGCGCTCCGACAGACGGACGCACGAATCGCTGAGAAGCAGCAGGTTGCCGATGCCGGCCACCACGACCAGCGCAAGCGGGAACCACAGCTCGGCGCGACGCAACTCGTTCATGTCCCGGGCGCTCCGCCGGCGTCGTTCACGCCCAACAGCTTGCGCCAGTTGCGAACCAACTCCAGGGCCGCCGCCGGATCGTCCACGCGGCCTTTCAGCTCCCGCAACTGCCGGACCACGACCTCCTCCGGCTCCTCAAACAGCCGCAGTTGCCGCTGCCGGCGGCGCTGGACCGCCGCGAGCACCGGCCGTTGCGATTCGCGCGAGAAAGTCCGCTCCAGCTCGTTCAGTACGGCGTTCGCCCGCTCCAGGACCGCGCGCGACACGCCGGCCAGCTTGGCGACGTGCAGCCCGTAGCTGCGGCCCGCGCCGCCCGGCACGATGCGGTGCAGGAACACGACCTGGTCTTCGTACTCGCGCACGGCCACGTTGAGGTTGAGCACCGGTTCGAGCAGCTCGCCCAGCTCGGTCAGCTCGTGGTAGTGCGTGGCGAAGAGCGTGCGGCAGCCGATGCCCGTCGCGAGGTGCTCGGTGATGGCCCAGGCCAGGGCCACGCCGTCGAACGTGCTCGTGCCGCGGCCGACCTCGTCGAGGATGACGAGGCTGTGCGCCGTGGCGTTGTGAAGGATGTTCGCGGTTTCGAGCATCTCCACCATGAACGTGCTCTGTCCGCGGGCGAGCTCATCCGTCGCCCCGACGCGGGTGAAGATGCGGTCCACCACGCCGAGCCGCAGCGCTTCCGCCGGCACCCACGCACCGCAATGCGCCAACAGCGTCAGCAACGCGACCTGGCGGATATAGGTGCTCTTGCCGGCCATGTTCGGCCCGGTGATGAGCGCGAGCGACTGCCGCCCGGCGGCCAGGCTCGTGTCGTTCGGCACGAAGCCGGCGTCCAGCGCTTGTTCGACGACAGGGTGCCGCCCACCCTGAATCTGCAACACCGGCTCTTCCACGAACTCGGGCCGGCAGTAGCGGCGCGACGCCGCCAGCTCCGCCCAACCGGCCAGCACGTCGAGCTGGGCCAGCACCGCCGCCGCCCGCTGCATCGCCGGAATGTGCGGCAGCAGGCTGTCGCGCAGCTCGCAGAACAATTCGTATTCCAGCTCGTGGGCCCGCGACTCGGCCGAGAGCACCTCCGATTCGTAGCGTTTCAACTCGTCGGTGATATAGCGCTCGGCATTCTTCACCGTTTGCTTGCGCACGTAGTCGGGGGGCACACGCTCGCGGTGCGTGTTCGTGACCTCGATGTAATAGCCGAAGACCGAGTTGAACCCTACCTTGAGCGACGGAATGCCCGTCCGCTGCATCTCGCGGGCCTGGAACTGCGCCAGCCACTGCTGCCCGTCGCGATCGATCGCACGCAGGCGGTCCAGCTCCGCGCTGTTGCCGTCCGCGAAGATCCCCCCTTCGCGCACCGCCAACGGCGCGTCCGGCCGCAGCGTGCTGCACAGGCGGCCGGCGACCTCATCCACCCCTTCAAGCTGCTCCGCCAACGCCTCGCATTCGGCCGACCGCGTGGCTTGCAGGGTGTGCCGCAATGCGCGCAGCCGCGCGAGGCCCTCGCCCAGAGCCCGCAGATCCCGCGGCGTGGCACGCTGTACGCCCAGCCGGCCAATCATCCGGGCGATGTCGCCGACGGCCCCCAGCTCCTGGCGAAGCGCGGTCCGGCCCACAGGGTCCGCCCGCAGGACCTCGATGATCTCCTGCCGACGACGAATCTCCGCAACGTCGCGCAGCGGGTAGCAGAGCCAATGGCGCAGCAGGCGCGCCCCCATCGCGTTGCACGTGCGATCCACCGCCGCGAGCAGCGACCCTTCGCGCGCCCCCGTGCGCAACGTCCGCTCGATTTCCAGAGAGCGCAGCGTCGCCGCATCGAGCCCCATGAAATCGCGGTCGCTCCTTCGCCGGGGCGGCTGGATGTGCCGCGCTACCGCCCGCTGCGTCTCACGGATGTAAGCCAGCAGACCGCCGGCGGCCTGAAGCGACGCGTCCACGTGGTCGAACCCGAACCCCTCGAGACCCGCAATCTCGAAATGTTCGCGCAGGACCTGTTCCGCCCGCTCGGCGGTGAAGTCGGTGGCCGGGCGATAGGTGAGCGCTGCGCTCAACTGCTCCCGAATCCAGCCTTCGAGCGGGTGCCGTCCGACGTGCGACGGCTCCGGCAGGAGCAGCTCGGCCGGCCCGACGCGGCCCAACTCGTCCAGCAGCCGCGCGGGAGGTGCATCGCCCAAGCAGCGGAGGGTCTGCACCTCGAACCGGCCGCCGGAAAGCTCCAGCGTCGCCAGGCCCGCGTCCGGCGGCTGATAGACCACGGCCGCCAGGATGTTGCTCTGCGACCGATCCAGTAGCCCGTCGTCAGTCAGCGTACCCGGCGTGACGATGCGGACGATCGCCCGATCCACCACGCCTTTGGCCTGCCGGGGGTCCTCGATCTGCTCGCTGATGGCGACCTTGTAGCCCGCCGTCACCAGCTTCGACAGGTAGCTTTCCAGGGCGTGATGCGGGATGCCGGCCAACGGCGTCTTACCGCTGTCGCGACTGGTCAGCGTGATCCCCAGCACGCGGGACCCGAGCACCGCGTCGTCATAGAACATCTCGTAGAAGTCCCCCATTCGAAACAGCAGGATCGCGTCGCCGGCCTCCCGTTTCTGCTGCCAGTACTGGCGCATCGCGGGCGTAAGCTTGGTTCCCTCCGGCGGCTCGGGGGACCGTGCTGGCGAGGTAGAAGCGTCTGTGGGCACGGTCGGACTCTACCCAACCCGCGCAGGCTGCGGAAGGGGGTGTCGAGGAGACCCCCGGTCCCACACGGCCGGCCCGTGCGGCGCCCGGCACCAGCAGGCACCCGCGGCGCCTTCCACTCGCGGGTACGGCCCGCCGTCGCGCGAAAGCCGCTCCTGCGCGTGCGTTGCTGACGCGCCGGATCGCGCCTACGTGTCGGGCGTCTGATCGTTGTCCGCCAGGTCCTCCGGCGTCAGGTCGCGCTCAATGGCGTACTGGCCGCGCAGCCAGCGACCCAGGTCGGCCCACTGGCAGCGTTGGCTGCAAAAGGGGTAGATGGCCGGCAGAGGTCCATCATAGGGCACCTCGCGGCCGCAGATCGTGCACTGGTACGTGGGCATGGGAACGATCGGTGCCGAACACCCCCGCCGGTGAGCCACGAGCTACAGATACTCCTTGACGTAGTCTTCGAGCTTGCGTTTGGCCTCGCGCTCGATCTGCCGGACGCGCTCGCGGGTCAGGCCGACGCGCTCGCCGATCTGCTTCAGCGTCATGCGCCGGCCCTTGCGGTCGTTCAGGCCGTAGCGCAGCTCGAGGACCAGTGCCTCGCGCTCCGTGATGCGCTCCAGCATGTGCGTCACGAACTCGGAATCGGAGGCACTGAACACGGAATCGAAGGGCCGCGGCGTGCGCGTGTCCTCCAGGGCTTCGTTCAGCGTGTTCTGGCCGTCCGCGGTGGCACTGCCGTGCATGCGCGAGGTACAGGCCTTGATCGCCAGGGAGATGGCGTCCGCCTTGCGCGCCGTGATACCCATGTGCCGCGCAAGCTCATTCATGGTGGGCGCGCGCCCGAGCTGCTCCTCCAGCTCGCGCGCCGCCAGGCGCAGCTTCCCGATGTTCTCGAGCAGGTAGCTCGGGATGTGGATCATCTGCTGGGCGGCCTGCACTGCCCGGCGAATGGCCTGATCGATCCAGTAACCGGCATAGGTGCTGAAGCGCGAGCCCACGTCGGGGTCGTAGCGGTCGACGGCGTTCATCAGCCCGACGTTGCCCTCGTTGACCAGGTCTTCCATGGGCAGGCCGCGGTTGCGGAAGTTCTTGGCGACGCTGATCACGAGTCGCAGGTTTGCCTGCACCATGCGGTCACGGGCCTGGGCGGCGTCCCGCTGGGCGCGCTCATACTCCGTCAGACCGATCTGTCCGGCCGCGAAGCGCTGTTCGGCTTCCCCCCGCGCGCGAATCTTGGTGGCCAACTCGCGCTCCTCGTCCGCCGACAAGAGCGCATAGCCCTTGATCTGCTTGAGGTATTCGCCGAGGGCCGTATCGAGCTTTGACGGCATTGCTCCGTGTCCCGTGCCCGGACCCGGCCGGTCCGGACCGCGCACCCCGCCCGTAGCCTCCAGGCGGCACCGTTCGTCCGACGCTCTCATCGGTTCGACGCCGCAGGATGTTCACATCGACGGTATCATACCGCGCGGCGTAAAGCGGGGAATAGACTTTATCAGCCGCCCGCGCGGGGGTCTGCGAGCCCGCTCACGCTGTCGCCCAGGCGCCGGTCGCGTTGGACTCCCCCGCCACGGGCAACCCGACGTGCCGCAGCATCCGCCCGACCAGTTCCAGCGGCAGTCCGACGACGTTGGTGAAGCTGCCTTCGACCCGCGTTACCAGCCGGTCGCCGACGTCCTGAATCCCATAGGCCCCGGCCTTGGCCTGCCAGTCGCCACCGCGGAGGTACTCTTCCCGCAGCGCGGCGTCGTCCCGCATCCACACGCGCGTCGTATCGACTTGCGAAAGCCGGCGTTCATCTTCGCCGCGCCACAGGAGGCACACCCCGGTCAGCACGTCGCTGACGTGGCGCGCCTGGAGTTCCAGCATCGCGCGCGCGTCGGCCTCGTCGCGCGGCTTGCCGAGCAGGCGGCCCGCGCAGACGACGGCGGTGTCCGCGGCCAGCACCCAGCGACTCGGGTGCCGCTCGGCCACGGCACGGGCCTTGAAATACGCCAGGGCTTGCACCCATTGCCCGGGCGGCGACTTGTCCGACTTCCGCTCGGGTTCCTCGTATGGGCAGACCTCCACGTCGAACGCCGGGTAGACACGGGACAGCAGTTCCCGCCGACGCGGGCTCGCCGAGGCCAGAATGAGCCGTTCCGCACGCATAGCACCAAGCCGTGCCTGATTGACCCGATACACCGGGCACATTAGACAACGGGCCATGAGGACCGTCAAACCGAAGCGCGGGCGGGCTCGTCGACCGCACGTGGCGTGCCCCAACCGCCTCGGTGCGCACCTGTCGATCGCCGGCGGCTTTCATCGGGCGATCGAAGCCGCCCTGGACCTGGGGTGCGACACGGTGCAGGTGTTCGTCAAGAACCAGCGGCAATGGCGCGCGGCGCCGCTGCGCTCCGCCGACCTCGACCGCTGGCACGCCCTGCGGGCGACGCCCGGGTTCGGCCCGGTCATCGCGCACGCCAGCTACCTGATCAATCTCGCGTCGCCGGACCGCGGGCTGTACGCGCGCAGCCAGGCGGCCCTGTCCGACGAGCTGCGGCGCTGTGACCGGCTCGGCATCCCGTCCCTGGTGGTACATCCGGGTTCGGCGACGGGCTCTTCCCCTCGGGCGGCCATCGCGCGTGTCGCCGCCGCTCTGAACCGAATCTTCGGCCGGCATCCGACGTTGCAAGCCAGGCTGCTGCTGGAGACCACCGCCGGGCAAGGGTCGAGCCTCGGCCGCTCGTTCGACGAGCTGGGCGAGATCATCCGGCACGTTGAGGTGCCCGATTGGATCGGCGTGTGCATCGATACCTGCCATGTCTTCGCGGCGGGTCATGACATTCGCCGGCGGGACGGGTACCGCGAGATGATCGCCGCCGCCGCGAGGACCGTCGGCCTGGAGCGCATCCGCTGCTGGCACCTGAACGACAGTCTCGGGGAGTGCGGATCACGTGTGGACCGTCACGCGCACATCGGCCAGGGCAAGCTGGGGCGCGCTGCCTTCGCGCACGTCCTGACCGACCCGCGCTTCCACGACACGCCTATGATCCTGGAGACGCCCAAGGGGCAGGATGCTCAAGGCCGGGACTTCGACCGGCTGAATCTTCGTCGGCTGCGGGCCATCGCGGGGCGTGGGCGGGCACCGGCCGGCAATCCTTGTATCATGTGCCCGGGCATCAGTACCTGAGCTTGTCGCAGGAGCGGAGCCCGACGGGACTTCTGCGCCGGACCCACAGACCGCTTTGTACCGGTGACAGCCGATGGCGACTCGGGATCGACAACCTTCACCGACAGTCCCGGGACACCCGCCCGCACAGACCGCGGGCCAGTGGGCGCGGCCGATCTTACTTGTGCTCGGCGTCGTGTTCCTCGCGACCTGCGTCGGCATGTCGCTGCTGCTCGTACTGGAACATCTGGCCGGTTTGAGCCTGCCCGGCTGCGGTGCCGGCAGTCCGTGCGCGCAGGCCGCCGCCAGCGTCTGGGGCAAGGTCCCCGTCATCAACTGGCCGACGTCCTTCCTGGGGCTCGCGCATTTCCTCGCCGTCAGCGCGGCCTGGCTCACGGCACGCGGGCGCCCGCCGCCGGCCCTCCGCATGGTCGTGCGACTGGGCGCGCTGCTGTCGCTCGGTTTCGTGGTGATCATGGTCCGCGGCGGGTATACCTGCCCGTACTGCCTGGCGGCCCATCTTGGGAACTTCGCCTTCTGGGTGCTCGTGGAACTCTCCGGGCGTGCCCGCGTGGTCTTGTTCCGACCGGCGGCCGCGTTTTGCACCACCTTCGTGTTGGCCTCCGCGATTCTGGGTCTTGCCGACCACCGCTGGCGGCGCGCCGCGCGGGCGGAGGCGGAGCAGCAAATGCAGGCGTCCGGCGAGGCCATTCTCGCAGCAGCCCAGCGGGGAGAGGAAGCGGCTGACGACGGGCCCGCCGCAACCGTTCCGACCACGGCGCCCGCCGACACGGCGACTGCTCCTGATGAAGCGCCGGCGGCGCGCAGCTTCACCGGCCGCTACCGCCTTGGACCGGAGGAGTCGCCGATCCGCATCGTGATCTTCAGCGACTACACGTGCGTGGGCTGCCACATCATCGAGCTGGAGACGGAGGCCCTGTTCGAGCGGCAACCGACCATTTCGGTTTCCGTCAAGCAGTGGCCCGGCGATAGGGCCTGCAACCCCTACGGGACCGAAGGAAAGCACCTCAACGCATGTGCCGCGGCCCGCGCGGCGGAGACCGCGGGCCTGCTCGGCGGCAACGACGCGTTCTGGAAGATGCACTTCTGGTTGTTCAAGAAGAACGGGCGTTTCACCGAGCAGGAGCTGCGCGCCGCGGCGCAGGAGTTCGGTCATGACCCGGACGAATTCGAGCGCGTGTGGCAGAGCGACGCGACGCTCGAGCTCGTGCTGGCGGACATCGAAGAGGGCTTCGGCCTGGGGCTGCGTTCGACGCCCACGATCTTCATCAACGGCATGGAGTTCAAAGGCTGGTCGGCGCCGCTGGCCCTGACCCGCGTGGTGGAGAAGCTGATCGAGGCGAACCTGCCCGTGCGGACCGCGGCACACGACCGGCCGATGACCGCCGTCGAGAGCTACGTAGCGGACTGGCGGAACGCGCGCGTCCGCGAGCTGCCGGCCCAGGACCGCGGCTGGACTCAGGGGCCGGCGGACGCCGGTCTGAAGATCGTGGTCTGGGGCGACTACCAGCAACCCAACACCGCCCTGGCGGACGGGATCATCCGCGAGTTCGTAAGCGGGCGCAGCGACACGCGCTACACGTTTCACGTGTATCCGCTCAGCACCGCCTGCAACCCCGCCGCGAAAGAGGACACTCATCCGCTGGCGTGCCGCGCGGCCCTCGCCGCCTACGCGGCGGGCACCCTGGGCGGCCCCGACGCCTATTGGAAGATGCACGACTGGCTGCTTCGGAACCAGCCGCAGTTCTCCGATGACGCGTTGCCCGCGGCGGCGACGGCCGCGGGGCTCGATCCGGCGGCACTGCTGGCGGCGATGGAGGACCCGGAGACGCTCGCGGCGGTTACCGCCGACGCCGCGGCCGGCCAGCAGGCCGGCTTACAGAACAGCCCCCTGATGTTCATCAACCACAAGGTGATTCCGCGCTGGCTGCACGGCGGCCAGCCGATGTTGCGGGCGATCCTGGACGCAGCGGCGCAGTCCGAGCCGGGTCCGTGAGTGCGCGGCCCCGCTTCTCCCCAGCCGAATCGCCGTCCGGCGGTGCGCGATCCGCCGGCGCGCTCAGAGCCGCAGCGTTACCCAGCGCCCGGGACCAGGGGCGCGCGCTTCGCGTTCCGATGTCTGTCGCGGCTCCCATGCCACGGGGTAGAATATGTTGTGTGCTGCTGAATGCGAGAACCCGTCATGAAAGACCACGAATTCACCTACGAAACGGCGGCCGAGGAGACCTGGCGGATCTTCCGCATCATGGCGGAGTTTGTGGAAGCCATCGAGGTCATGGCCCACATCGGTCCGGCCGTATCGGTGTTCGGCTCGGCGCGGGCCCTGCCCACGGACCACTATTACCAACTCGCCGTTGAATGCGGCCGTCTGCTGGCCCTGCGGAATTTCGCCGTGGTCACCGGCGGCGGCCCGGGCATCATGGAGGCCGCGAACAAGGGTGCCGCAGCGGGCGGCGGCAAGAGCGTCGGCCTGAACATCGCGCTGCCGATGGAGCAAATCCCGAATTCCTATCAGAACATCGCGCTCGACTTTCACTACTTCTTCGTGCGCAAGGTGATGTTCCTGAAGTACGCGGTCGGCACGATCTGCCTGCCGGGCGGCTTCGGCTCGCTCGACGAGTTCTTCGAGACCATGACGCTCATCCAGACCCGCAAGGCCCCGGCGATGGCGATTGTGCTGGTCGGCAGCGAGTTCTGGCGCCCGATGATCGACTGGCTCCGCGACACGTTGCTCGACCGGCACGCGTACATCTCGCCGGAGGACCTGGACCTGTACACCGTGACCGACGACCCGAACGTCGCCGTCGAGACGGTCTGCGCGCATTACGAGCGTCACCGCACGCCGATCGGCATCCGCCCCACCGCCGAGGAGATGCGGCGACACCCGCACGACCGCCTGACCGCCGAGGGGACCGTGTACGGCGTACCGCCGATGGGGACCGCCCGCCGCTCCCGCCGTCCCTGATGCGACGGCGTTGCCCGATGCCAGCCGAACCCGCCGCGCGGATCAGCGACAGCCTTGTGTGTCGCTGGCGTGCTGCGCGAGCAGCACGACCTCCTCCTGCATCACCGAGGTCACAATCGGTCCGCGCTGGGGATCGACGAACACGTTGATCTCGGACCGCACGCCGAACTCGGGGAGGTACAGACCCGGCTCGATGGTGAACCCCAGCCCGGGCAGGATGTCGCGCATGTCGTGCGTCTCGAGATTGTCCAGGTTCACGCCGAGGCCGTGGACCAGTGGACCCGGACTCAGGCTGTGTCCCGTGCGGTGGCGGATGTAGCGCTCGTAGCCCGCGTCCACGAGCACCTGTCGCGCAGCATCATCCAGCTGCCAGCCTTGCAGCCGCTCGCCGGCCTGCCAGGCCTGCCGGGCCTGCTGGAGCGCCCGGTCGCGCGCGGCCTTGACCACCCCGAACACTTCGAGCTGTTTCGGCGGCACGCGCTCGCCCACGAAGCCGACCCACGTGATGTCCGAGTAGATGTTCTCGTCGCCCGGGCGCCGCGCCCACAGGTCGATGAGCACCCAATCTCCGCGGCGAATCAGGGCGGGCGACTGCGCGGACACCTCGAAATGCGGATCGCCGCTGTGTTCGTTGACCGCGACGATCGGCGGCTCGCCGGTTTCGAGGCCGGCGCTGGCGAAGCGTTGCAGAATGTACTGCTGGACCTCGTGTTCGCTCGCCGGCTTGCCCGAAGCGATGGCCTGTCCGATGAGAGCGAACGCCTCGTCCTTGATGGCACCTACGTCCGCCGACGCCGCCTCGTGCGCCGCCCGGGCCTCGGGCGACCAGGTGGCCACGCAGGCCTGGACCAAGTTCGCCGACGAGACCACTTCCACGCCGAGCGCCCGTACCAGCTCCACGGTGCCGGCGTCGACCATCGACACGACGGGCAGAATTCCGCCGGGGGAGTACTCCATCGCGATCCGCGCCCGGCCCGCCAGGGTGTTGGCCAGCCAGCCGATCAGGTCGCGCCACGACAGGTAGCGGTCCTGCCGCACGGGCACGTCGCGGAATTGCGGCTGGTCGATGCCGTGGACGAACAGGACCGGCTCGCCGGCGACGGGCACGAACAACATCGCCCGGCGCGTGGTCCAGCGCTTGCCCGGCAGCAGTTGCCTCAGCACCGGGTTGCTGCCGCGAAAGTCGTAGACCAGCCAGCCGTCGATCTTCTGGTCGCGCATGAACGCCTGCGCGGCGGTAAGCGATTTCATCGTTTGCTCCTGTGCTCAGCGCTGTAGCTAAGCGCTGTAGCGCTGCATCTGAGCGCTGTAGCTGAGCGCTGTAGCGCTGGGCCTCCGTGCCCAGCGTCGCATGTCCAGCGTCGGACACCCGCCACGGCGGGCAGGCTTCGGTCCGACGCTATCCATGAAAGGCATCTTCGTGTCAAGGGTGGCGTCCGTCTGCACAGTCTCCGCGTACGGTCGCAGCGCTCTTCGCGTCCGCTGGCCC
>JALHJL010000124.1:1488-2809 GCA_022839625.1 Phycisphaerales bacterium | reverse complement strand
TGAACCGCGCCGGCTTTGCCGAAGGCTGATTGATGTTAGTTACGCGGCCATGGGTTCAGTTTCCACAGCTGCGTAGAAGTTGGCCTCGGCTTCTGCGGGCGGGATGTTCCCGATCGGCTCCAGCAGGCGGCGGTTGTTGAACCAGTCGACCCATTCGAGGGTTGCGTATTCGACGGCCTCGAAGCTGCGCCACGGGCCACGGCGGTGGATGACCTCAGCCTTGAACAGGCCGTTGATCGTCTCGGCCAGCGCGTTGTCGTAGCTGTCGCCGACGCTGCCGACTGAAGGCTCGATGCCCGCTTCGGCCAGTCGCTCTGTGTATTTGATCGACAGATACTGGCTGCCGCGGTCGCTGTGGTGAACCAGTCCCATCCCCTTGACCGGGCGCCGCTCATGGACAGCCTGTTCCAGGGCATCGAGGACGAACCCGGCATGAGGGGAAGTGCTGACGCGCCAGCCGACGATCTTGCGGGCATAGGCGTCGATGACGAAGGCGACATAGGCGAACCCCTTCCAGGTTGCGACATAGGTGAAATCCGACACCCACAGCATGTTCGGCGCTGGCACGCGGAACTGGCGGTTCACCTTGTCCATCGGGCAGGGCTGCTTCTTGTCGGGGATCGTCGTCCTGTGGGGCTTGCCTCGGATAATGCCCTGAATACCCATGTCCTTCATCAACCTCGCGACCGTGCAGCGCGCCACGTCAAACCCTTCGCGGCGTAGCTGGTGCCAGACCTTGCGCACGCCGTAGACGCTCCAGTTGTCTTCGAAGACGCGCTGGATCTCGGGCCGCAGTTCTTCGTCCCGGCGGGCACGATCCGACCGCCTTGCCGGATCGGCCTGCTTCGCCAGATGATCGTAGTAGGTGGACGGGGCGATCTGCAGCACGTCGCAGATCGGCTCGACCCCGTGTTCCCCTCGATGGTCGTCGATGAACCCGACCATCACTTCGACCGGCGGTCGAGCTCCGCCATCGCAAAATACGCCGACGCCTTCCGCAGGATCTCGTTCGCCTGGCGCAACTCGTGGTTCTCGCGTTCCAATGCCTTCATCCGCTCGGCCATCTCGGTCGGAATGCCCGCGCGCCGACCGCTGTCGACCTCGGCCTTCTTGACCCAGTCGTTCAGTGTCTGCGGTGTGCAGCCGATCTTCGCCGCAATCGACATCACCGCCTGCCAGCGCGACGGATGCTGGGCCTCGTTGTCGAGAACCAGCCGCACGGCGCGCTCGCGCACTTCAGCGGAAAACTTGTTCGTGGTCTTGCTCATGATGCTCCATCCTACTCAAGAGTCGGAGCCTCCGGCAAACCCGGCGCGGTTCA
>JALHJL010000124.1:0-1472 GCA_022839625.1 Phycisphaerales bacterium | reverse complement strand
CGCGCTCGCGCACTTCAGCGGAAAACTTGTTCGTGGTCTTGCTCATGATGCTCCATCCTACTCAAGAGTCGGAGCCTCCGGCAAACCCGGCGCGGTTCATACCGAGTCCACTCACGACCCACGATAGAACCGGAACCGCAAGAATCGTTGGACTGCTACTTTCCGCTACGGTCGACATCAGGTCATGGTGGTTAAGCATGGAACGCCTGACGTCGCGTGGTCGGCCGCTACCACAGGCGTGTGACCGCGAGCTACGCTTGGAGTGCAGCCACCATCGCCTCGCTGTCGGTCGCGTCGTGTGCCCCGAACATTTCCTCGAGGCGGGCGGCCTAGACGCGGTGGCGGCGCATCCGCCACGGCTTTCTTCATCCGCGCAACGGCCAGGGGGTACTCGGCCCGGACGTAGAAGAAGCCCTCCTCCGCGCCCACGGCGAAAGCCGCGGCGGCCATGCCCTCGATGACGCGATAGGGGAAGGACTCCAGGATCATGCGGTCCATGAAGGCGCCCGGGTCGCCCTCGTCGCCGTTGCAGACGACGTATTTCGCGTCGCCGGCCGCCGCGCGCACGCGTTCCCACTTGAGCCCGGTGGGAAACCCCGCCCCGCCGCGCCCGCGCAGTCCCGACGCCTTGATGCGGCCGATCAGGTCTTCCGGCGTCCCCTCCTTGAGGCAGTTTTCCAGCGCCCGGAAGCCCTGGTGGCGGAGGTACTCGCCGAGGTCCGTGGGGTCGATCTGGCCGCAGTATTCCGTGGCGAGGTGTTTCTGAGGGCCGAGGAAGGCGCAGACCGGGCCGTCGCGCACGTCGATGGCGTGGCGCGCGAGCGGGTCGTCCACTTCGTCCGTGAGCACGCGGTCCAGGACGCGCGAGAGCGAAAACCCCACGCGCCGCAGGAGGCCCCGCGGCCGGAAGTGGTCCAGGACGACCCGGTCCACGTCCTCGGGCGTCATGCGCGCGAAGAGCTTCGGGGGGCCGTCGGCCGGCACGATCTCCAGAAGCGGCGTCTGGTGGCACATGCCCACGCAGCACACGCGCTTCACCACGGCGGCCGCGCCGGTTGCGGCCAGGACGCGCCCCACGGCCTCGTGGACCTTGCCGCTCCCCTGGGCCACGCAGCAGGAGCCCAGCCCGATGCGGACCTCACCAACCGGGCCGGGCGCCGGGGGCGCGGGCGGCGCCCCGGGCTCCGGCCCGCCGTTGCGCGCGTGGTGGAGGAAGTCGGCCAGGACCTCGGGCACGCGATGGGCGGTGACCCGGCCGTAGGTGACGCCGTCGATCTGGACCACGGGCGCGAGCGTGCAACAGCCCAGGCAGGCGACCTTCTCGATGGTGAACAGGCCCTGCGGGTCCGTGTCGGCGCCGTTGACCATGCCCAGGCGGCGCTCGATGGCCTCCTGGACCAGGCCCGAGCCCTTCACGTGGCAGGCCGTGCCGTGGCAGACGCTGACGAGGTGTTTTCCGACGGGCCGGTGGC
>JALHJL010000018.1 GCA_022839625.1 Phycisphaerales bacterium | reverse complement strand
CTGCTTTGCAGGCCCCAGTAGGGCAAAGCTCCAGCTTTGCAGGTACCCGTAGGGCAAAGCTCCAGCTTCGCAGGTACCCGTAGGGCAAAGCTCCAGCTTCGCAGGTACCAGTAGTGCAAAGCTCCAGCTTTGCAGGCCCCAGTAGTGCAAAGCTCCAGCTTTGCAGGTAGCGGCGCCCCCCGCGTCGGGCGTCGAGGACGCGACCGTTCTCAATGGCCAGACGGAGAGGTCGGCCACTACACGTGCACCGCCAGTTCGCAGACGGTGATTTAGAAGTTCGTCACGTCGTCGCCGGTGCCGAAGAGGCCGTCCTTGCCCGGGCTGAGCAGGATGAACGAGTCCTTGCGGTTCGGGACGAGCGCCCGCTTGGCTGCATCAGGACTGCTCGACTCCCATGCCTCTCTGTTCAGGATGAAATACGGGAACGAGGTCGGATACTGGCCGATCTCGGTTCGAATCTGCGACGGGTTGGTCGTCCACGCCGTTGGGCCGTAGTTGAGCTGGTGGCCGGTACCGCCGCCGAAATCCCACGGGGGCGCGTTTGGATGGCACCCTTCCGCATTACACAAGCCCGTGAACAGCGCGTTATCGCGAAACGTATAGATGCCGAGAAGCGCTGAGTTGCTGGGGTCGTCGCCATAGCTGGTGATATTGGCGTTGACCCTGGCGGCTTGGAGGGAGTTGGCGGCGTAGTAGAGAATCGGCATCTCGAAGGAATCCACGATGACCGGATTCTCGACGCGCAGTCCCGTTCCGTGACTGGCACTCTGGTAGCCGGCAAGATCTCTTGGGGCCTTGAGCTTGACCGCACCCGGCTCCAGATACGGCCCGCTGCGGGGCAGCGGCTGGTCCGGGGCGCCCGACGGCCACGTCGAGTCCCCTGGGTTGTCATACCAGCCGACCTGCTCACTGCCCTCCGCCGGGACCGGGTCGAAGAACACCGGCGGTACGACCTTGCGCTGGACGTAGCCGTCCAACCGCTTGCCCATCAGGTAGCGCACGACCCATTGCGCGCCGGACATATCTTCGCTGCCGATGTCGATGTTGTTGCCGCTCTCCGTCGGATCGTCGCCGGCCCGGGAGGACGGGTAGTTCTGCCCGCGCAGCTCGGCGCTGTTCTCGTTCACGAACAGCTCGAGCCCGTCGCCCATGTTCTTCATGATGGCGCGGGTCCGGGCGTTCTTGGCCGAGTCGCGGGCTTTCGAGACCGACGGCACCAGAATCCCGATCAGGAGCGAGATAATGGCGATTACCGTCAGCAGCTCGACCAGCGTGAAGCCGCGGGAGCGGGTCCAGGCGGCGGGTCCAGGGGTCAGCGACGCATGGTATGAAGGATTCATAAGTCCACCTGCGTAGCAAAGGTTACGCGATCGGCGCGGGCGCACTCCGCCCGCCCACCTCATTATCTGCGCCCCCACGTGGCCCGGCAACCAATATCCCGCCGGCGCACCCCCGGAACCGCGGCCTGCTGGGCCGAGAATCCCTTCTCGGCCCTTCTCGGCCCCCGATCGCTCGGATTCCCATCCGGCTTCCGATTGCGGAAGGGATTGCCGCCCGTGCGGGTGCGAGAAAGGATTCTCGCACCAGGCGCCGTGGGGTGCGGGCGCGCTCGCTGGAGCTTCGCGTTCCGATCACGCAGCTCACGCTACCCCAATGCCTCCACGATCTCCTCGCTCGGCGCGAACCCCCGGCGAAGCGTGTTCTCGGTCACCGTCCGCGCCTCGCAATACTGGATCAGGTAATCCGGCCCGCCTGCCTTCGAGCCCACCCCCGACATCTTGAACCCGCCATACGGCTGGAGGTCCACGCGCGAGCCGGTGATCGGCCGGTTGATGTACAGGTTGCCGCACTCGCACTCGGCCCGGGCCCGCTCGATGTTCGCCGGGCTGCGGGAGTAGATCCCGCCGGTGAGCGCGTAATCGGTGCTGTTGAAGATCTCGATCGCATGACCGATGTCCGCGGCGCGCAGCACGGTCAGCACGGGGCCGAAGACCTCCTCGCGGGCAATCCGCGCGCTGGGCGGCACATCGACGAAGATGTGCGGCCCCACGTAGTGCCCGCCCGTCTCCTCCACCAGCCGCGAGGCGTCGACCGCGAGCACGCACCGCCCTTCCTGCTTGCCGATCTCGATGTACCGCAGGATCGTCTCGCGGGCCTGCGCATCGATGACCGGCGGGATCGCGGTCGCCGGCTCGTCCGCCGGCCCCAGCCCCTTCGAGCGCGCCGCTTCCACCAGGCGTTCCACGAACCGGTCGTACAGCGCCCCGATCACGATGATCCGCGAGGCCGCCGAGCACTTCTGGCCCGCGTAGCTCAGCGCACTGGCAATGATCCCCTTGATCGCCTCATCGAGGTCGGCGTTGTCGTCCACGATGATCGCGTTCTTGCCGCCCATCTCCGCGATCACGCGCTTGAGTCCCGGCCGTGCGGTCGGCACGTCGGCGGCCAGCTTGTTGATGCGGTTGCCCACCTCGCGCGAGCCTGTGAACGCTACCACCGCCACCTTCGGGTGCTTGACCAGCGCCTCGCCGATCGTGGCCCCCGGACCCGGCAGGTAGCTGACGACGCCGGCCGGCACGTCCACCTCGGCGAACACCTCTGCGAACCGGGCCGCAACCGCCGCCGCGCGGCTGGCCGGCTTGATGACCACGGAATTGCCCGTGACGAATGCGGCGGCGGTCATGTTGGCCAGCAGGCACAGCGGGAAGTTCCACGGACTGATGACTGCAACCACGCCGCGCGGGGCATAGAAGTACTCGTTCGTCTCGCCCTGGACGTCGCGCCGGCGCCGATGCTCGTCGATGCGCACCATCTCCTGGGCGTAGTAATTGCAGTAGTCGATGCCCTCCGACACGTCCGCGTCGGCCTCGCGCCAGGTCTTGCCGCATTCCAGCGTCATCAGGGCCGCGAGCTCGAAGCGTCGCTCGCCCAGCCGACGGGCAACGCGGGTGAGCAATTCGGCCCGCTCCGCCGCCGACACCAGCCGCCATGTACGAAATGCCGCCGCCGCGGCCTCCGCGGCACGATTCACCGCCGTCAGGTCCGCCTGGGCGACGCGCGCGACGATCTCCTTGGGGCGCGACGGGTTATGGGACTCCGCCCACTGCCCCGTCGTCACGGCCTGTCCTCCGATCAGAAGCGGGATTTCGCGCCCGAACTCGGCCCGCACGTGGGCCAACGCCGCCTGCATCTGCTCCCGGCTGGCCTCCAGCATGAAGTCCGTGTTCGGCACGTTCTCGAACGGGTCCATGATCGGCTCCTCGAACTCATAGCGGATGACCACCGGCGGGACGGGCGGCGGCATTCGGCGACCGACGAGCACGGGGTCCTCCAGGAGCTCGTCTTCGCTCGCGTCGTCGCTGGCCGACTGTCGCAGGAAGGACTCATTGGCGGTGTTCTCCAGCAACCGCCGGATGAGGTAAGCCATTCCCGCCAGCAGGTTTCCATAGGGCGTGTAGATGCGGCAGCGCTGGCCCATCTGGACGCCGGCACGCTTGATGGGGTCCCCCATTCCGAACAGCATTTGCAGCTCGAAGGCCCAGCCGGGCACACCGAGCAGCCGCTGCACCGCCATGGCGTGGCAGAGACTGCGGACATTGTGGCTGGCGAACGCGCACCGCACGTGCTGGTAGTTGCTCAGCAGGAACCGGGTCATGCGCTCGAAACAGGCATCGGACTGCCACTTCTGTTCCCAGACCGGCACCGGCCAATGTCGCTGTGCGGCCCAGACGGTTTCCGAGTCCCAGTAGGCCCCCTTGACCAGCCGCACCCAGAGCGGGGTGCCGCGTCGCTGCGCATACTCCACGAGCCGCTCGCCGTCCCGGTCGCCGTCCTTGAGGTAGGCTTGCAGCACGATCCCGAAGTGCGGGTAATCGCGAAACTCGGGCTCCAGCAGAAGCTGCTCGAACATGTCGAGCGTGAGGTCCTTGATGGCGTAGTGCTCCATGTCGATGTGAACATGGACGCCGCCGGCCATCGCCTTGCGCAATAGCGGCCGCAGCAGCTCCTTGGCGCGTGCCGTGGCTGCCTGCGGGTCGATCGGGTCGAACCCGGGGTAAAGCGACGTCAGCTTCACGGACACGTTGACCCGCGGGATGGCCTGACCGTCGGCCTCGTCGGCGAGCGCAACCGGCTTCCAGGCGGCTGCCTGGCGCGGCAACTGCTCGATCAGGTCCAGGTACATCTGCCGGTACGCCTCCGCCTCGCCGGCCGAGAGTGCCGCCTCGCCCAGCACATCAATGGTGAACGCCAGCTTCTTCCGCCGCAGACGCAAGATCGCCCGTTCGGCCTCGACGATGTTCGAGCCGGCGATGAAGGTCCCGGCCATCAGTAGCGAGCTGCGGCGGGCAATCAGCGCCATGAGCCGCGCGAACGGCGAATCGAGCCGGCGGAAGTTCATCGTCCGCGAGGTCCACTCCACCAGCCGGCGCGAGGCGGGCGCGGGGTCCAGCTCACGCAGCGCGTCGGCGTCGCCCTCGGCCGGGGCGTGCGCGCCGTGCCCGTTGCGTTTGTGCCGGACGTGCTCGGGCAGCACGAAGTACTCGCGGAGGTGCCGGGCCACGTCGGCGGAAGTCCGCATCATCGGCAACACGTCGATGAAGCGGAACGCCTGGACCTTGAGCCACTCGTCCTGCATGAGCACACGCAGCATGCGCTCCTGCCACCAGGCAAACTGGTGCGGGCGCGGCTGGGCACCGCGCATGCGCTCGAACATCTCGTGACCCAGCTTCCGGGTCAGTTCCTCAACCTGTTGGTCCTTGAGCTCTGCGGGCATTCGGGCCCCTGGCGTATCACGGACCGCCTACCGCACGGTCCCGCGGCAGCGCGCAGCACTCCGGCGCGCGAGCTGCCATGCTAGCAGAGACGGGCATGAACCACAATCCGGCCGCGCGGCGCGCGGCGCGCCAACGCGGAGTCCGCTTCATGGGCGGCGCAGCGTTTCCGGCTGGCCGGAAGCGGCGGGTACGTGGCCGCCGGCGGCAGAAGCGGGCGTGTGGTACGGCGTGTGTGAGGAATAGAGTCGAATGCGCTCCTCCAGCTCCGCAACGAGGTCGGCGATGCCGAGGCGTTCGGCCAACTCCCGGGCCTGACGCGCGACCGTTACCGCCTGCTCGAAATCGCCGACCTCCGCCAGCGCGGCCGCGAGCGTGTCGAGCACGCCGGGGTCCTGGTGCCTGGCCAGCCGGTCGGCGCGTTCCGCGAGCTGGACGGCCTCCGCCCCGCGTCGCACGGCAGGGTCCGGGTCGGTGGCCAAGTACCAGGCCAGGGCGTTGAGGGCCAAGAGATCGTCGGGCTGCGCGGCCAGGTAATCGCGGTATTGGGCGATGGCAGCACGTGTGCGGCCGGTTTCTCCAAGAGCCTGAGCGAGCAAGAAGCGGACCGGCAGCGACCCGGGGGCGTCGCGCGCTGCCTCGGTGAGCAAGGGGACGGCCTCGTGTGCCCGACCGTCGGCCAACAACATGCCGGCACGCTGTATGACCGCCTGCGCGAGGTTGGTCCGAGCCTCCGGCTTGCGCCTGTCGAGGCGCACGGCTTGCGTCAGGTGCGAGATGGCCTCTTCCAGCCGGCCGGTTTGCGCGTACGTCGTGCCGAGGTTGAAGTGCGTCAGGGCATTGCGCGGGTCCAGCTCCAATGCGACTGCGTAAACTTGCAGGGCCTCATCGAGCCGCCCGACGTCCGCGTAGGCGTTGGCCAGGTTGGTTCGACACTGGGCGTCGTCGGGACGCTGCCGCACCGCCAGCTCCAGGTGCGGAATCGCCTCCAGGCCGCGGCCCTGGCGACCCAGCTCCACGCCCAGGTTGTTGGACGCGATGTACGCCGTCGGGCTCTTGGCCAGCGTGTCGCGCCACAGGGTCTCCAGGTCGTCGTAGATCAGGCTCTGACGCCAGACCTTCACGCCGAACACAAGCAGGACGACGGCGGGGACTGCCAGCGCGGCCCGCCGCGCCCGGGGACCGAGCCGCTGCGCGACGGATGCCGCGGCGCCGGCGGCCAGCGCGATCACGCCCAGGCTGGCGAGGTACTGGAAATGGTCGGCAACGAAGGAGTAACGCATCGGGTAGACGTTGACGAAACCGAGCGCCGGAGCCAGCGTGCCCGCGAAGAACAGCACGGCCACCAGCGGCCCGCGGCCGAGGCGTCGTCGTCCCAGCCACAGCGCGCCGACGGCTGCCAGGGCGCCGGCGGGGAACAAGTATTGCCACCCCACACGGACGTCTACTTCCCAGCGTTCATAGATGAACGCCAGGTTTGCGGGCCAGACGAGCTTTCCGGCATAGAACCACAGGGCGCGCCCGGCGATCAGCAGTCGTTGGACGAAGGACAGCTCCCACTCGGGCCCGCGCGCTCCGACGCGCGTAGCCTCCATGTGGACCGTGAACAGGCCCATCGCCAGCCCGGCCGCGAAGAACGGCACAAGGGGCGCCACGTCGCGCAAGGTAACCCGCCCGCGCTTCCACCACGTCAGCAGCAGGACGGCCGCCGGCAGCGAGCAGGTAACGGTCTTGCTCGCCAGGGCCGCCAAAAACGCGAGCAGCGCGAGGATGTAAAACAACGCAGCCCGCCGGGGATGACCAGGTTGCACCGCGGACAGCGGCCGAAACCGCAGGTAGGCCAGCAGTGCGAGCAGATAGAACAGGCCTGAGAGCGTGTTCTTTCGCTCGGTCACCCAGACGACCGACTCAACGTGTACGGGATGCAGAGCGAAGAGGGCCGCTGCGATCCAGGCGCCAGGCAGTTCAAGCTGCCGCAGGACCAGCCAGAGCAGCAGCGCGTTGACGGCGTGGAGAACGACGTTGACGGCGTGGTATCCCGCCGCGTTGAGGCCCCACAGGCGGTACTCGATCCAGTACGTCGTATGGACGAGCGGGTAGTACTGGGGGACGGCGCCAGGCTTGAACCAGATGCGGTACAGACCGTCCGCGGTACGGAGCGTTTGATTGTCGGTCACGTAGTCGTCGTCGTCCCAGATGAACCCGGCGTAGAAGGCGGGGACGTAGGCCACGACCGTAGCCGCCAGCAGGACGAGCGTTCCGGCTACCGCGGTCTTGAGAGACATCCGGCGTCCTCGTCGTCGGGCAGGCCCCAGGGACCGGCTTTACTGATCCTGGTCCGCTTCGCGCAACTCCAGGAGCTCGAACGCGTTTCCATCGGGGTCGGCCACGGTCACGGTCCGCAGGCCCGCGTAGTTCTGGATTTCGTCCAGTTGTTGACCGCCATGCTCGAGCAGACGCAGGAGGGTCGTGTCGAAGTCGCTTGCGGCGACGTCGAAGCGGATCGTCGGGTACTTGCCGGGAGGCGGCGGCTGCGCGGCGTCCCAGGGTTCGACCGGCCACCACAGGCAGATCGACGGTCCACAGTCGGGGAAATCCAGCCGGGCGTAGGCGCTGTGCCGGCTGACTTCTTTCTCCGCCACCTCGAGTCCGAGCCCGTCTGCCCAGAAGCGCAGCGCGAGCGTGAAGTCGCTGACGTAGATGTGAACGTCGCCGATGCAGAGCATATTTGTCTTCCCACTTGCGCATCGTCCGACGGCTCGTCAGCCGTCAGCGCTGCTACAGGCCGAGATCCGTACGGTACTGGGCTCCTTCAAACTGGATTCCTGCGACGGCACTATAGGCCCTGCGGCGCGCGTCGGCGAGGGTTTCGCCGAGCGCGGTCACGCCCAGCACGCGGCCGCCGGCGGTGACCACCTGGCCGTCCGCTCGCCGTGTGCCCGCGTGGAAGACAATGAGGTCATCGGCGTCGTCCGGGAGGCCGTGGATGGGCACGCCGACGCGGCTCTTGTCCGGGTAGCCCTCGGAGGCCATGACGACACACAGCGCCGGCCGCGGGTCCCACCGGATGTCGGCCTGATCGAGCCGGCGTTCGACCGTCGCATCGAGGACCGCAAGCAGGTCGGAGCGCAGGCGGATGAGAATGGCCTGCGCCTCAGGGTCGCCGAAACGGCAGTTGAACTCGAGCACCTTCGGGCCGGCGGCGGTAAGCATCAGGCCAAGGTACAGGACGCCGGAATAATGAATGCGCTCGCGTCGCAGCCCATCGAGCAGGGGCACGATGATCTGGCTCTGCACCTGACCGATGACGTAGTCGTTGACGGCCGGCGAGGGGCAGAAAGCGCCCATGCCGCCGGTGTTGGGGCCCTCGTCGTGATCGCGCAGCCGCTTGTGGTCCTGGGCCGGTTCCAGCAGGTACGCCGTGTTGCCATCGACGATCGCGAGCAGCGATGCTTCGCGGCCGAGCAGCCGCTCCTCGACGACGATGCGGTCGCCGGCAGGACCGAAGGCGCGGTGAACGATCATGTTCTCGGCGGCGAGGATGGCGTCGGCGGGATCGTCGCACACGACGACCCCTTTGCCTTTGGCGAGCCCGGCCGCCTTGACTACCACCGGCTCATCCCGTGTCGCGATGTACTGCCGCGCGAGCTCGAAGTCGGCGAACGTGCGGGCATCGGCCGTGGGCACGGCGTACTGCCGCATGAGCTGCTTGGCAAACGCCTTGTCCGCTTCGAGTTGGGCCGCTGCGGCCGTCGGGCCGAAGATGCGGAGTCCCGCGGCCTGGAACGCGTCGACGATTCCGGCCGCCAGCGGGTCTTCGGGCCCGACGATCGTCAGCCCGACGGACTCCTGCCGCGCCACCCGCATCGCCAGCTCGATGTCGTCGGCGGAGCCGGGGACGTTCGTACCCAGCTTCTCGGTGCCGGCATTGCCAGGCAGGATGAAGAGCCGGTCCAGCGCGGGAGAGCGCGCGAGGACGTGACAGAGGGCATGTTCCCGTCCGCCGGAGCCGATCACCAGCACGTTCATAGTTAGTCCTCTCGGGGAGCGCAAAGTTCCACTTTGCACGCCGCCGCACCGCTCCGCAGGCCGCCGCGCTACTCGCTTCCTGACGAGTCGCGCGCGAGAGCCGGCGCAAGTTGCGCCAGTCTAAAGCGGGCCCAGTTGGACGGCCACGTGTCGCGGGCCACGTCGATGCAACGCTGATAGCGCACCGCGGCCTGCTCCACATCGCCGCGCTGCCGGGCCAGCTCGCCGCCAAAGAAGTGCCCGTCGTCCTGGAACAGCAAGGAGCGCTCCCCCACACTGACGAGCAGGCTGTCTACCACTGCGCCCATGCGATCTTCCCGCTCGATCCCGGTGATCATCCGGGCCACGGCCGCGGCGTACGTCACCGCGACCGGGTCGCCGCGCCAGCCGCGCCCGTCCGGCCGTCCGATGTGCAGCGCGGCCCGGTGCGCCTCGCCCCGCCGGCCGCCGAACCAGAGCGCGGCCACCCGTTGGAGCGCCGCGGTCACGGCCTCCGACGGGTTGAAGTCCGGCTGTTGCAGGGCCGCGCGGAACCCCGCGTCCGCCTCTTCGAAGGCGTCGGCGAGGTAGTCGCACGCGGCCAGCCGCCAAAGGGTGAGGGCATCCACGTTGCCCGTCTCACACTCGACCGCCCGCCGCAGCCACTCCCGGGCCAGGGCGAAGCGCTCGCCATCGTAGGCCGCGTGGCCGAGCCGCGCGTACTCCAGACTCGTGGCCTCGCGCAGCATGGCGGCGGCCCAACCCGGCCGGATGTCAACCGTGGCGCGACGCAAGGCGGATTCCAGGACCGCAAGCTGTGCGCCACGGCCGCGCGGCGCGTCCAGTTCACCCAGGCTGCACGCAGCCTCCCACGCGCCCACAAAGTCGGCGTCGGCCAGGGCCCGGGCCACGCGCCGCTCGCGCGCGAAGCCGCGGTTGCGCTCGATCACGGCGTCCGCTGCGGCATAGCGGTACTCATACACGCTGCCGCCTTCGCCGAGCAGCATGGCGTCCGCGTCGTCCCCGGACCAGGCCGCCAGCGGCCGACCCGTTTCGGCCCGTAGCGGCCACGTCGCGATGTCCTCGCCGGTAGCAGGATCGAACAGGCGGATCATGCCGTCGCTGCTTCGCACGAGCAGCACGTCGTCGCGCGGGTTGAAGGTCAAAGCGCTCACGGGGGCACTGAGCGGAATGCGGTGCCGAATCTCGCCCGATCCCACCAGCACTAGCCGCAACACACTGTCCTCGCACGCCGCCGCCAGGTACGCACCCGTGCGGCTGAAAGCGATCGCGGCGGGCGGCGCATCCAGGGTCAGCCATAGCTCCGGCTGCGGCCGCACGCGCGAAGCCGCGGGCACCTTGCCGGGCAGCCGGAGTGCCGCGTCCGATGCGCCGGCCGCGGACTCGGGGTCGGCGAGCAGAAGTTGCCCGTTCGACCGCGCCACCAGCAACCGCCGCGACTGCGGAAAGAAGGCCATCTCGCGCACCAGGGCCCCGCTGAACTCGATCGGCGCCGGCGCGGCACGCCCATCCTCGGCGGCCAGTTCCCCGTCGGCCCCCGTCCGGTCGGCCGGCGCACTTGCACCGGACGCAGGCCAGCGGCGGAACAGGACGCGCTCCTGGTCGCCGGCGGCACTGCGCACGAGCACCGCGGCCAGTTGTCCGTCGTCGCTCAGCGCGACCTTGTCCGGCGCGGTCCTCGCCGGGGGTCGCCACAGGAGCATCCGCCCGGATCGGTCAGCCAGCTCCACCAGGCGCACGCTCGTGCGGTCGCGTATGACCGCGCGGGTACCATCCCCGTTCACTGCGAGGGACACGTCTTCGCTGCCAAGGCCCAGTAAGCGTGGCCGCAGAATCGTGCGCAGCCGCCCAGCCGCGGCTTCGTCCGCGGCGCCATCGCCCCTGGAGGAGTAGGCTACCACCTGACCGCGCGCCACCGCCGCCAGCAGCGTCGAGCCATCCGACGACGACGCCCAGGTCACGGGATGCGCGTCATACACCTGCCGCCGCTGCTCGATCCGCTCGGGCGCGATCCAGCGCGTGACGACGCCGCGGTCGTCGAGCGTCGCGACCGAGGCGTCGGCCGCGGACATGCAAAGCTGCTCGAGGCGGTCGGGCGTACAGCGCCAGGTGGTTTGACGATCTCCGCTGCGGTAGGCGGCCAGCCGTCCGTCGCGCGCCGCGAGGACGACGATGCCTACGCCGCCCTTGAAGTCAAAGAGCTCCCACTCGGGCGCCGCATCCATCAGGCGGGTCCATTGCAGGCGTGACGGGCCGCTGATCGCAGTCACGTACATCGCATCAGCGAGAACGCCCAGCAGCTCACCGCCGTCGAACCGGACGGCCCGCGCGCGAGCCGGCCCGGTCCAGGCGAGCTCATTGCGTAACGTGCCCCCGGCGAGGAGCGTGACCAACTCGACGCCGGCCGTCGTGGGAACGGCCAGCAGTCCCCGCCTGGCCTCGTACTCCGGCGGGCCGGACCGCTGGCCCTGGAGCGCGACGCGCTGCACTTCCGCTCCACGCGGGCCCCGGAAGACCCGCACACTGCCCTCGTCGACCAGCAGCAAGCTGCGGCCTTGTTCGATCGGGTAAGCGACGGCGGGACGACCCGGCTCCGGCAATCGGGTGGCCACGCTCGGGCGCAACACGCCGGGCAACCACACCCGGGCCCAGTCCTCTCCGATGGCGGCCAACAAGCCTTCATCGCTTACCTCGATTTGTATCACCGGCCCGGGTGCCCGCACCCACGCCGACGGCGCGGCTGACACCAGCGACCGCACGTAAACGGTGTCGGCGTCTGCGCAGACCGCGGCCCAGCGCGCATCCGGAGAAAGCCGGGCCAGCGGCCACGCGCTCGAAGCCGCGCGGGCCCGCGGCTCAAACGCCAGGATCGTTGCGCCGCTTTCTGCACTCTGGAGGTAATAGCGTCGCAGGGCCCAGGCCGCTGCCGGAGCGGGGCCGACCTCCATGGCCTGCCAGAAGCTGTCGCGCGCCTCACGGAGGTCGTTGCGCGCCAGGGCCAGGTCCCCGCGCTGGATGTGCTGCCGTAGCAGCGCCCGCCGCAACTCCGCCTGCGCCTGCACGGCCTCCGCCGTCCGCACGCGCGCTTCCTCCAACGCTGCCTCCTGCCTCTGCACCGCCGCCCGTGCCTCGTCGGACTTCTCCACCGCCTCCTGACGTGCGGCCCGTTCGCTCGTGAAAAGGACGGCGAACGTGATGAGGAAGCCCACGAGCATCAGCAGAATGAGCCCGGCCGTCGCGGCCTGATAGCGGTAGCGGCGAAGGGTTTTCTTCAGTACGTACAAGCCGCTGGCCCGCTTCGCCTCGATCGGCTCGCCCGCGCGCCGGTGGCGCAGGTCGCGGGCCAGGTCGCCCGCCGTCTGATAGCGCCGGGCCGGCTCCTTCTCAAGGCACTTCAGCAGGATCGTCGCGAGCTCGTCGTCGATCTTCGCATTCCCCCGTACCTGTCCGACGACTGACCGCGGGCTCGCCGGTTCCTCCCGCGCGATGCGCGTGAGAATCTCGCCGAGCGGGCCATCCACCGCGTAGGGCGGCTGGCCGGTCAGTGCTTCATAGAAGATCACGCCGAGTGAGTACACGTCGCTGCGCACGTCCACGTCCTGCGCGCCGGCCGCCTGTTCGGGCGACATGTACGCCACGGTGCCCAGCAGTTGGCCGCTGACGGACAGCATCTGGACCGTCGATTCGGTGGCCGCCAGCGGGTGAGCCGGCTTGGCCAGACCGAAGTCCAGGACGTGCGGCTCGCCGTCGGCGTCCACCAGGATGTTGGGCGGCTTGAGGTCACGATGAATGACGCCGCGCTGATGGGCGAAGTTCACCGCGTCGCAGACCCGCTCGAACAGGAGCAGGGCCTCATCGAGGGTCGGCCGCTGCTGCGCCACGTAGCGGTCCAGGCGTACGCCCTCGATCAGCTCCATGGCGAAGTAGTAGCGGCCCCGGCTGAGCCCCGAGTCGAGGATCGTCACGATGTTGGGGTGGCGCAGCGACGCGGCCAACTCGACCTCGCGCTCGAAACGCCGCCGGGCGTTCTCGCCGGCAAGCGGCCCCTCGAGCAGCACTTTCAAGGCAACTTGCCGCTTGGTCCCGAGCTGCGTCGCCACATACACAACGCCCTGCCCGCCCCGATGCAACTCCTCTCCGAGCACGTAGCCTTCAACCGTGGGACGTGCGGCCAGGTCTTCGGTGGCCAGGCGCGCCGAAGCGGCCGCACCCGAGCCGCCGGCCCGCGTGGGGTCGTCGGCATGCCCGCTGCTGCCGGGGTCGGGTGTGGACCCGGCACCGGACGTCATGTGCGGTATGTCCTGGGGCGACAGGGTCATAAACGGCAACTCAAGCACCGGGGAGCGGCCGGGCGGATTCTACCTCATGCGGCGGCAGTACGGCAGGCAGAGCCGGAACGCGTCGCAGCGAGTTGGAAGCGGCACACTTGTTTCCGGTCCTCCCGCCGGCCGCGATTCCGCACAGGCGCCCGCCGCCGGCTCGCCTCGGGCTTGCCTGGATTCACGAACTTGCCCGGCCTCCCGGCGATTCGCATTATCCTGGGTAGATGGGCGACCGACCGCGGCGGCTCAGTCCGCCAGGAACTATCTGTGTCCGATACAATCGCGCGCGGCCTCGGCTCGACTTCGCCTGCACCCGGTGACTTCCGTCCACGAGTGCGGCTCAGCACGACCGGGGCGGGCGAGCCGGCGACCTGCGAAACCACGCAGCTCGTCACACTCATCGGGGGCCGACGCGACTGCCACCTGCCCGTCAACGACCCGGAAGTATCCAAAGTCCATGCCGCCATCGTTTGTACCGGACGTGAGCTGCTGGTGTGCGATCTGTGCAGCCGCACCGGGACCTTCGTCAACAACCGGCCCGTGCGGACCGCCGCACTGAACCCCGGCGACGCGCTCCGCGTCGGAACCGTCGAGCTTGCACTCCAGTTCCTCGCATCTGCCGCCGGGCAAACGACCCAGAAACCCGACCAACCAGCGCCCGTGATGCTGCACCTCGCGTCGCAGACCTTCGACCTCTCGCGCGGCCCACTCATCATCGGCCGCCGCACCATCTGCGACCTCTGCCTCGACACGCCGGACGTGTCCCTCACGCACGCGCTGGTTTTCGCATACCGTGACCGGCCGGCGGTGTTCGACCTCGGCAGCCGCAGCGGCACCTTCGTCAACCAGCGTCGCGTCCGTCAGGCACCGCTGCACCACGGCGATCGGCTGACGATCGGCGGCGTGACGCTCGAGGTCGAATGCCCTGGGATCGCCGCCGACGGTGCGCTGGACGCGGCGTACGTGGCGGCCGAGGAGGCTGCCCCGGGCGGCTCCCGCTCGCCGGCTGCGCACGACCGTGACCGAGACAAGCGTGCGCCCGAGCCGGCGCGGCGCGTCCTGCG
The DNA here is from genome assembly GCA_022839625.1 of Phycisphaerales bacterium. Lineage (GTDB taxonomy): Bacteria > Planctomycetota > Phycisphaerae > UBA1845 > Fen-1342 > JALHJL01. Next base: position 48,857 of record JALHJL010000018.1, on the reverse strand, counting down.
CGACAATCTCGCTGCACTGCAACGCCAACTCGAGCAACGGGCGCTGGATCTCGATCGCCGGGCGGCGGAATTGGACACCCTCGCCACGCTGCTGGAGCTGGAGCGCGACCACCTGGAGCGATTGCGTGCAGATGTGGCTCGGCGCGAGACCGAGCTGGAGCAAGCGGAGACGGAGGCCCGCGAACGCCTGGCCCTGGCCCTGGCGCACGAGCAGGCGGTGACCGCCGCGTGGGAAGAGCTGGACCGCTGGCATGCCCGCCACGCCCGGGCGAACAAGCGCGCGCCCGCGCCTCAGACGCCGCCCGCGAAGGTCAAAGCAGCGCCCGACGTCGCACCGCTCCCGGCGCCCGGGACGGTCGCGCGACCTGACACTGCGCCCCCCGGCAGCGGCGCCGGCCTGGGCAACGTGTGACGCGCTCGCCGCGCACGGCCTGGGACGCCTTTCCGCCCGCGTCGCTTGGCGTATGGGCGCGGCTGGCGTATACTCTTGAATGAAGGGTGGGCGGATGGGGAGGCCGGCCCGCCGGGTCTTTGAAAAGTCTATTGGGGGCGAAAGGTTTCGACCGGGCAGGTTGAGATCTGGGTGGCGTGTCGAGGTGGTCAGGAGGCCTCGTAAAACACCTGGCAAACCCCTTATATGCCAACAATGGCTACAGACTCGCGGCCTAGTTACTAGCCCGCGCGTCGGCCGGCAACGCCTGCTAGCCGGTCCCGACGTCGCAAGCAGGCTGGCCCGTGTGGCACTGATGGGGCACCGGCGTCTCGCCGGTGGCTTGTCGGTGATGCCTGGCGACACACGGGCAAGACTTAGCCGGGCCCGGCCCGCGGATGACCCGTCGGTGGGTCTGCCAAGGGCCCAGAGCCGTTAAGTTCGCCGACTACACACGTAGAGGCCCAGGTTGAAATGCTTCGGGACGCGGGTTCGATTCCCGCCGCCTCCACTTTTCGACGGTCGCGCACTGCCGCGCACTTTGGCGTTATGTAACGCTTCCGTGCGGTGTTGCGCGGCCGTTGCCTTTGATGGTTCCGCGCAGCTCGGCGCACCGTCTTGCACGTCCGGGCACGAATTCAGTACAACGCGGAGTACAACGGATTTCGGCCTGCCCGTGCTGGTCGCCGATGCGCTCTGATCATCCCGATCACAAAGCAGCTCGTACGGCGGAGTCAGCACGAGCCACGGGGGCCTTGCAGCAATGGGCAACGACGGCCGCCCTACGGGCCAGCCCGCCCGCGCAACGGCACACCCCTCGCGGCTGCATCCTGCAAGGTCTCGTTGACGGCTTGGACGAGCTGGGTAGTCTGGTCCGCAACCTCCTGGGCCGCGCGGCTCAGGAGCTGCGTCAGCTCGGCCTGCGGGGTCTGGCCGTCGTTGAAGTATCCGTAGAGCGTGGCAAACTCCGCCTGCACGTCGGCCAGGAACTGCGGCAGCTCCGTCCCCCGCGCGTGCTGTCGGAGAAACGCGGCCAGTGCATACGCGTCGTGCGGGTTCCAGCCGCTGAGCAAGTGCGGCATGAAGGCGGCGGCATGGGTAGCCTCACGAAGTGCCGCGGCCTCGACGAACTCGGTCAGCCGGTCGTAATCGTGGTGAAAGGCGACGATGTCAACGAACAGCTCCGGCAGTTCGAGCTTCTGGGCGAGGGCACGCCCGACCTCGGCGTGGTCGGTTCCGAAGAGCTGCCGCTCCGCCCCAAGCTGTCCCGGCACATCGGTGTGCGTGTCGCGTAGCAGAATCACGTACTGCTTGTCCACGGAGTGCATCACGGGCAACGCGAAGTCCTGGAACAGCCCCGCCACGAATGCCTCGTCGCCCAGCTTCGCGCCGCCCAGCCCCGCGTAGTGCTTGGCGGCCACCGCCTTGAGCAGCGAGGCCTCCCAGAAGAGCTCGGACTCCTCCGGCGACAGACGAAGCTCGTTGTGCAGCCCGGCCATGCAGTAACTGATCGCCAAGGTCCGCACCGTGCCGAGTCCGAGCAGGTTGACGGCGGTCCGGATGTTGGTGACCTTCGTCCGCACGCCGGCCCACGAGGAGTTGGCCAGCGCCAGCAGCTTGCTGCTCAGCGAGCTGTCGGCCGCAATGACTCGGGCATAATCGTCGGGCTCCGCGTCCGGGTTCTTGCCGAGTTCGACGAACTTGATCGCGACCGCCGCGGTCGTCGGAAGGTACGACAAGGAATCGATGCGGCTCTGGATTCGCGGGTCCAGGCCGGCGGCGAAGCGGCCGGCCGTGGTCGCGCCTGAGGGAGCTGGGTCCATTGGATCACCTCTTCCTTCGACCGTGCAGGAATGGACTGCAGCCCGCCCCAGCCGTCTCCCCCGGTGCCGATCGCGCAATCTGCGTACACATTACCGGAACTCGAGACGCGTTCAGCGGCCCGCCGATTGGCCGATCCGGCAACTCCAAGAGCATCATCGAGCCGGGCTGCCAGATGCTTGAGGAAAATCAGGCCCGTTTAAGGGCGGCACGCGGTCCGACGATAACGCTCAGGAGCCGCTGACGGCACGCGCGGGGCGTGCCGGTCTCAGTTCGAAAGTGAGGTCTAACTGTGGGGGCATGTTCGTGGGTGCGGTAACGGACGTTCCCGGGCGCGTTCTCCTGGTGGGTACCGGGGAGGCCGTGCGCGATTTGCGCACCGCTCTGACGGCTGAAGGCTGGGTCTGTGACGAGTCAGACAAGCTCATCGGCGTGTTGGTGGCGCTCCACGTCAACCCCGACCTCCACGGGGTGCTCTTTGTCCCCGATGGCAATCTGCGCCCGTACGTGGAGTTGTGCCGGCAAGTGAAGTTCGATCCCCGCACGGCCCTCGTAGCCGTGGTTTTTGCGCTAACCGCGGAAAACGCCGCTTCCTGCGCGCAGGCCTACGCCGCGGGGGCCGACGATTGTATCGAGCTGCCGGCGCCGCCGCGGGAGATCGTACGGCGCATGTCCCGCGCCTGCCGCGCGAAGCAGGCGACGGATTCTCTGGAAGATGCGACCGTGCTCATGTCCTCGCTCGCGAACGCGATCGAGGGGCGCGACATCTACACCCGCGGGCACGTCGAGCGCGTCAGCACTTACGCGACCGAGCTCGGCCGCCGCATCGGCGTCAGCGACCGTGATCTCTACACTCTGCGCCTGGGCGGAATCGTGCACGACATCGGAAAAGTGGCCGTGCCCGACCACATCCTGAACAAGCCCGGCAAGCTGACGGACGAGGAGTTCGCGATCGTCCAGCGGCACCCGGTCGTCGGCCACGACATCCTGCAACCCTCGCGCAGCTTCCGCGGCGTATTGCCGCTGGTCCGCTGGCATCATGAGCGGCCCAACGGGACGGGGTATCCCGACGGCCTGCGCGGCGACCGGCTGCCCCTGCTGCCGCGCATCGTCGCGGTGGCCGACGTCTTCGACGCCCTGAGCACCAGCCGCTCCTACCGGCCGGCATTCGCGATGGACAAGTGCATCGCGATTCTGCGCGACGCCGCGGCGAAGGGGGAGCTGGACCCGGCCCTCGTCGACCTCTTGCTGGAAATCCTCAGCGAGACGCCGTTGGCCGTCGCGGGGGTCTCACCTGCCCGGCCGTAAGACCGCAAGGGGTTACCCCGCGCCGGGTCTCCGTCGAAAAGGGGGACAGGTACCGCGAGAGAGCCATGCGGCGCTACCGCGAAAGCCCGCCCGCGCGGAGCCAGTCCCCCCTTTCAACGAACTGCCAGCCGGAAACGCATCGGCTGGGGGCCGGCCGCTCCCGCAGTATACTGTGGCGTCATGGGCGTGCTGCGTGACATCGGGGCGTGGCTCTGGCATCTCCTGCCGGCCAATCCGATCCTCGTACGGGTCGTGTCCGGCGGCAGCAAACGCTCGCGACACCTCTGGGCGCGGCTGATCTACCTGGTTGTGCTGGTCGCGGTGTTCGTGCTGGGCGGCGGTCTGCTGATCCGCGCCGGCGAGCGCTCCCTGGCCGACCTTGCCAAGCAGGCCACGCAAACGTTCATGCTGGTCAGCATGGTGCAGCTCTTTCTGATGAGCCTCATCGCCCCGATCTTCTGTGCCGGGGCCATCACCCAGGAGAAGGACGCGAACACCTACCACATCCTGCTCGCCACGCCGCTCAGCAACGCCCAGATCGTGCTGGGAGCGCTTTTCAGCCGCATGTACTTCGTCTGGGTCCTCCTGCTCTCGGGCCTGCCGATCTTCTGCATCACGATGATCTACGGCGGCGTGACGACCACCGAGATCTTCGAGAGCTTCGGGCTGGCCGCCTGCACCGGGCTCGTCACCGGCGCCCTGGCAATCACGATCAGCTTCCTCAAGATCGGGACACGCCGGACGATCTTCGCGTTCTTCGTGGGCGTCGGGGTCTACCTTGTGGCCGTCGGGCTGCTCGGGCTCTCCGCCTACGGCCAGCTTGCCCAGGCCCCGGCGGTGACGACGTTCTTCGACTCCGCCCGTCAGTACAGGATGAGCTGGCTGGCCCCGCTTCACCCGTTCCTGGCGCTGATGGTCGTCACGGGGCAGACGCCGGCGCCCGATCCGGCCGCGGTACACGCCTACGGCTGGCCGGCGCGCTGGCTGCTCGCGTATCCCCAATACGGGTACATGGTCCTGACCACGCTCGCCTCGACGGTGATGGTGTTGCTCAGCCTGGCGTGCGTGCGCCGCGGGGCACGCGAGGGAGAGCTCACGTTGCTCACGCGCCTGGCCGACCTGCTCCTGCCGGGCCGCGCCCGCGCCCAGCGGCGCAAGCCGCGCCGCGTGTGGCGAAACCCGATCGCGTGGCGCGAAGCGGAGACGCGCGCCTCGGCCGGCGGACGCTCGGTCCTCCGCTTGCTGTTCAACGCCGCCGGCCTGACCTGCGGCGTGGCGCTGCTGATCGCGTACCACTCCGGCACGTGGGGTGCGGGTCCGGCGGCCGCGGCCCAGGTCCGCGCCTGGCTCACGCCGCTGGTCTGGATCGAGCTGGCGGTCGTACTGCTCGTGGTAACGAGCACGGCGGCGACGACTTTGACGCGCGAGAAGGAGTCGTTGACGATCGAGCTGCTGTTGAGCACGCCGCTCACGAGCCGCTACATCATCGCGGGGATGCTCCAGGGGCTGGTCCGTCTGGTCGTTCCGCTGATCGGCGTACCCGCGGTCACCGTAGCCCTCTTCGCGCTCATCGACCTGCTGCCCCTGGAGGCGGCGGCGGTCGTAACCATCGAAGCCGTGCTCCTGATCCCCCTGCAAATGACGGCGTTTGCGGCCCTGGCCGCGATGGTGGGGCTGCATTTCTCGCTGCTGTCGAAGAAGACCGTCCAAGCCGTCATGATGAGCACGGCGATTGTGATGGGCGCCGCCGGCCTGCTCACGGCCTGCGGCCTGGCGATGAGGGGCACCAATCCGACCGTCGCGGCCTTGGTCTTGCCCTTCACACCCCTGTGGGGCGTGCAGGCGCTGCTCGATCCCTGGGCAGCAGCCAACGCCGCGACGACCACCAGTTCCGGGCCGGGTGCGCTCACCCCCGATGCCCTCATGATCTTCCGCGCGACGCGGGCCGTGTCCGCGCTCGCCGCCTCGGCGCTGTATCTCGCGGTCACTTACGCGCTGTACAACGGCATGGTGCGCGGCTTTGACATGACCGTGCGGCGCCAAACGGCCTGACGCCGCCGCCCGGCCGCTACAGGCCCGCCGACGCTCTCCGGCGCCCTGCCGTGCGCGGGGCAATGCATTCGGCTTGGTCGCGCGGGGGGCCAGCGTTATGCTGAGATCGGGCGGCATTGCGTTGTCCGCCGCCCTCCGGAGGCTCTGAAGCAATGAACTCGCAGCAACCCGCGTGGCGAACCGTTCTGGCCGCCTGGCTCGTGCTGACGTGCGGCGGCGCCGCCCTGGCCGACTACTACCCCATCCACGTCGGCTTCCTGTGGCACATGCACCAGCCGATCTACTACCCCTACGAGTCGATCATCGACACGGACGCCGCCCAGCGGTTCTCGTTCTCCGTGATTGACGTCCATAACCAGCGCTTCGGCCCGTACACGACCTGGCCGCGCGACGCCGTCCAAGCCGGCCTCGGCCTGGCGCACCTCGGCGCCCAGGTCAGCTTCACCGGCTCGCTGATCGAGAACCTCAACCATCTCGAAGCCGCCGACGTCAACGGCGGCATGTGGAACAACTGGGACGCCGCCTATGACCAGGGCATCGGCTGGACGACCGCGCTCGGCCATCCGCGGCTCGACCTCGTCGCGTTCGGCTATCATCACCCCCTGATGCCGCTGCTCGACGAGCAGGACATCCGCATGCAGATCCGGCTTCACAAGCACGTCTACGGGCAGACCTGGGACGGCGGGCCGGCATACTCCAACGGCCTCTTCCCGGCCGAGACCGCGTTCTCCGTGCGCATGATTCCGGCCCTGGTCGCCGAGGGCATAAGCTGGGTCCTCGTGGACAACATCCACTTCGATCGTGCCTGCCAGAATTACCCGCACACCAACGCGTCGGGGCTCTTCGCGCCCAATCCGGCCGACCAGATCAACCCCGACCCGGCGGCCGGCGGCGGCGCCTGGGTGCAGCTCAACAACCTCTGGGCGCCCAGCCGGGTGAGCGTGCCGTTCGGCTATCAGCCGCACTACATCCAACACGTCGATCCGGAGACCGGGGCGATCACGCAGATGATCGCGGTGCCCGCGGCGCGGTACGAGGGCAACGAGGACGGCCGCGGAGGATACGGGGCGTTCCTGTACGACGTCGTCATGGACCAGTACATCGCCTACAACACTGACCCGGCCCACCCGATGTTCGTCGTGCTGCACCACGACGGCGACAACCACGGCGGCGGCTCGGACGCGTACTACCACCACAACTTCCAGCAGATGGTCGCCTGGGTCAGTGCCGACCCCGACTACGACGTGACAACCGTCGAGGACTACCTCGCACGCTTCCCGCCCGCCGGCGGCGACGTGATCCACGTCGCGGACGGCGCGTGGTGCGGTGCCGACAATGGCGATCCGCAATTCAAGAAGTGGCTCGGCGACCCGGACTCCAGCGGCTGGAGCCCCGACCACAACAGTTGGGCCGTTCTCACCGCGGCCAAGAACCGCGTCTTCACCGCCGAGGCCGTCGCGCCCGCCGCCAGCATGCAGAACATCATGGCCGGCAGCGGAACCAACACGGAGAAAGCCTGGCACTGGCTGCTTTGCGGCCAGGCCAGCGACTACTGGTATTGGGACGGGACGGAGATCTGGGACAGCAACGTCACGCGGGCCTGCAACCAGGCCGTCGTTCATGCCGATCTGGTCATCGCGGGCCAGCCCGACACGACGCCGCCCACCGTCTTCCTGCCGCAACGGAAACCCTACAACCCCGGCGGGTACGAATGGGGTTCCACGCCCGAGTCCTCCGACTTCGAGGTCTGGACCTTCGCGTATGACCTCAGCGGGCTGACCAGCGTCACGCTCTACTGGCGCGTCGATGCCGACGGCGCCAATCCGCTCGACTCCATCCAGAACGAGACCTACGCCGGCGGCCCCGAGGTCGGCCCCTGGAACCCCGTCCCCATGACGGCCACGCCGCTGCCGCCGCCGCAGAACGGCGTCTTGCCCGCGACGTACCGGGCGGACCGCTACGCGGCCTCCGTCACCGGCCAGACGAACGTGCTGATCGACTACTACGTCGAGGCCGCGGACGGCGTCGGCAACGTCAAGAGGACGGCGATTCAACACGTCTGGGTCGGCGACGCTTCCGGCGGCCCCGGTGGCGACGTCGTAACGGTCAGCCCCAATCCTCCGCAGGCCGGCCAGAACGTCACCATCTCGTACAACCCCGGCGGGCGGCCGCTCGCCGGCGCGCCGCAAGTCTACCTGCACTACGGCTTCGACAACTGGAATCCGGTCATCCAGCCCGACCCGGCGATGACCTGGAACGGGGCCGAGGCCGTGTGGCAGGTCACGGTGCCGGTCGTGTCGTACGCGACGCAACTGGACTTGTGCTTCAACAACGGGGCCGGCACGTGGGACAACAACAGCGGCGCCGATTGGCATTTCAATGTCACGGGCGGCACGTCGCCGCCCGGCTGGGTCCTGGACGGGCAGCTTGACGCCGCGGCCCGCCTGGTCGCGGAGAACGGGGTTCTCCAGCTCTACGCCGGCCTCAGCGGCACGACGCTCTATGTCGCCGCCCCGGACGCCGGCGAAGGAAACGACCACTTCATCTTCGTAGCCGCCGTGCCCGGCAACCTGCGGCCGGCTCCGTGGGCGAAGGCGGGCCTCGTCGCGGACTGGTCTGCGTACCTGGGCAACGAGAACAACAACGGGTGGTCGGGCTGGTTCGACACGACTGCGCCCGCACAATCGGCCACCGGCGGCGGCCCCGGCTGGCTCGAGGGCACGCTCGACCTCGCGGTCGAATTGGGTGCCGTGCCTGACGTGATCTACCTGGCGTTCGCGCCGTATGTGACGCCGGACGGGGGCGCCCTGGTGTCGAGCGCCCAGGTGCCGCCCTCGGTCAATGGGGACGGCAACGTGGACGCCGCCGAGTATGCCGCGTTCGCGCTGCGCGTGGCCGGCGACCTGAACTGCGACGGCCACGTCGATTTCGCCGATATCAACCCGTTCGTCCTGTACCTGTCGAACTTCAATGCCTGGCAGACGGCGTTCCCCGGCTGCAACCCGCGCAACGGGGACATCAACAGCGACGGCACGTACGGCCAGGCCTCCTTCGGCGACATCAACCCGTTCGTCACCCTGCTCGCCGGCGGGTAGATGTCCGCTGAAAACGGCGACCAGCTCCGCGCCGACGGGCGTTCGCCGCAGCGCTGCGCGGGTCGCTCACGGTGCCTGTACCCCATTTCAACGGACTGGTAGCGCCGGCCCGCGAGACACACCCCCCTACGTCGTCTCAACGGAACTGCGCGAGCCAGGCGAGCCCGTGGTCGGCGACCTGCTGAATCACGCTTGGGTACAGCTCGCGCTCGGCGACGCCGACACGCTCCGCCAGGGAGTCCGCCGTGTCGCCGGCCAGGACGGGCACGCGACGTTGCGCGACGATCGGGCCGTGATCGTACTGGTTGTCCACCAGGTGCACGGTACAGCCGCTCTCGGCGGCCCCGGCGGCCAGCACGGCGTCGTGGACGTGGTGGCCGTAATAGCCCTTGCCGCCGAACTGTGGCAGCAGTGCCGGGTGGATGTTCAGCACCCGCCCTTCATACCGCTCGGGCAGCCGCCAGAAGCACAGGAAGCCGCCCAGGACGACGAGATCGACGGCGGCGCGGTCCAGGGCCGCGGCGAGGGCGGCCGAAAACGCGTCGTCGTTCGAATAGTCCTTCCTGCGGATGATTGCGAACGGCAGATTCGCGGCCCGCGCGATGTCCACGCCGCGGACGGCGCTGCGGGAACTGACGACCAGGCGGATTTCGACGTTCCGCAGCCGCCCGTCGCGGATGCAGGCGATCAGGTTCTCCAGCGTCGTGCCGCCGCCGGAGATCAGGACGGCAATCGCAAGCGGTCGGGCCGGGGGGCCAGCGGACTGCATACCCGGTAGTATCCGGGATGCGGGGACTGGAGACCAGCCGGGCGGACGCGTTAGAATACCCGGCGTGTGCGGCAGGCCGTAGCTGGGGTCGCGACCGGCGACGCGCTACGGCAACTGGCTGCGGGTCAGGTGAAAGGAACCGGCGCTGGCCAACGCGTGTTGGCCGCGGAACAGGTCGCGGCTCGTTGACAGGGGCTACACGGTGGCGCTGAAGCTGAAGACGTACGAAGACCAGGCGAAACTGAGTGTCTGGCTGGCGGCGTTGGGCGGACTTGCGGCCCTGGGCGTGCTCGTGCTGATCTTCCGCAACGCCTCGTTCGAGGGCAGCACGATCTACGTGACGTATAACCCGAATGGGTTCTGGCTGCCGACGCTGGGCGTTGGGATACTCGTCGCGTTGGCGGCGGCGGCCATCGGGTTCTTCGTCGCGCTGAACAGTGCGGGGCAAAGGCGAAACACGCGGTCGGCTCTCGCCTGGCAGGCGTTCTTCGTGAACGCGGTGATCATTACGGTCGTTCTGTCGGCGGCATTGTTCTTCTTGTTCACCCGCAACCCATTTGTGCCGAAGTAGCCGGGCCGGACGGGATATTACCCCCCACCGTACGCCACTTGGCGGCGCACGGCGCGAATCTTCGCGCTTTACTGGCCGCGCGGGCGAAGCCTGATGGTCTGGTCCCCTGCGCGGCCCGTCCGTTCCAGGTACTCCTCGGCACGCGAGAGCATGCCGACGAACTCCCCGCCGCTCATCAGCGCCGTTTCGCTCCCCTCGCCCGCGATGCCCTTGTACTGCAACTCGCGCCAGGCGTAGCGCCCCAGGCCGGTCAGTATCCAGTTCAGGCCGCTGCGAATCCGGCAGGCCCGGCACACCATGAACGCCACCGTGCCGCGGTCGAGACAGCGGTCCGGCGCGTGTTGCCAGCGCGCGTCAACCAGACGCTCCGCACGCATTCTCTCGGCCAGCTCGGCAAACTCGCCGGAGTACGACTCGCCCGTGGCCAGCGCGTAAATCGCGCGGTACGCCGGCTCGGCGGTCACGAACGGCTGATCGCCGATGTACATGACCAGCTCCGCGGTACCGCGCTGCGGCACGGGGCCTGACGGCGCGAGGTGCGGCGCCTGACAACCCGCCAGCAGCAGCAAGCCGGTGCTCGCTGCCAGAACGCACCGCACCGCGCGTCTCCGCTCGCGGCTGGACGTCACGCCGGCTGCAACCATGCGGTTCAGAAGCTCCATGTGATGCCCGTGAACAGGAAGTGGCGGCAGTCCTGCTCGGAGTAGGCCGAGCCGGGGAAGAACGTCGCCCAGCGCAGCGTCCAGGCCAGGTCCGACGACAGCCGCCAGTTGATGAAATAGTCCATCTCCCACCCGACGTACCCGCGCCACTCGCTGGCCAGCGGGTCGCTGATCGCGCCGCTCGACTGGTTCTTGTAATACAGGAACCAGTTCGTGCCCAACTCCAGATCGCGGAAGAATTCCCAGCGGTCCAGCGGGGCCAGCGACCCCCCTGCCCGCCACACGTGCAAATTGCTGAGCGTCGGCGCCAAGGCGATGCCCGTGTCGCGGAAGCCGAATCCCACGAAACTCGTATCGCGCCGGTCGCGACGGTTCCCGCCCAGCGCATTGGTCGGGCTGTGCCACCGGTCGCCGTCGCCGCCCGCGAACATGTACTCGGCCACCAGCCGCGGCCGGGTGGGCACGTCGAAGATCTTCTCGACCCCGACGTCGGCGCCGAACGCTTCGATGTAGTCCTGGCGGAGGAAGGAACCGTGGCCGAAGCTATGGCCGGACTCGAATACTCCCTCGGCCCAGTAATTCAGGTTGTGCACAATCTCGCCGCGCGCCCCGAAGCCGAGGTAGAAGCTGTCGTAGCTGTAATTCTGGAAGAAGTCCTTGGGACGCTCGTCGGTGCGGTCGTTGTTCCAGAGCGCGTACACGAAGGGCACGTGCCGCTGCCAGCCTTCGTACGCGAGCTGCACGCCGTAGAAAAGCCGGTCCATGTGGCTGTCCACCGGCTCGCTGCGGTCGATGTTCGGGTAATTCAGGATCGACTTGCCGAACAGGCCCTGCACGCGCAGGTCGCTCAACTTCGCGTCGAGCAGGACGGCGTCCATCGGCAGGTCGAGAGCATAGCCCGTGCCGAACCGCACCGTCTGCCGACCGACGCGCGCCCGCAACTGCATGGGACCGGACGGCTCGGTCAGCCGGAACGCCTTGCCGACGTCGATCTGATACCAGAGCTGGTCGAACTCCGGGCCCACCCAGTCTTCCTGCCGGTCGATCTCGTCGCCGGGATGGAAGTACGTGTAGCGCAGGCGCATGCGGGCGAACAACTCGTGGGCCCCGTCGTCCAGCCGCAGCCGCGTCCAGATCGCCAGGCTCGGCCGGTGGAAGACGCGCGAGCTTTGTACGCCGTCGTCGAAGTTGAAGTAGTAGTAATCGAGCCAGCCGCCCCACTGAAAATCGAAGAACGACTGTACCGGCGCCAACTCCTGCCGCTGCTGCCGCAGTTGCTCGTCAACCAGCCGCTGCTGCTGGAAGAAACGCTGCGCCGCCTGTTCGTCCTGCGCCGCGACCGGGGGTAAGGCCGCCCCGACTGCCAGGAACGCCAGTGTCGCTATCCAAAGCTCATGCCGACGCATCGAGGTGACTCGCCTGGCCGCTGCCCGGGTGACGGCGGCAGCAGTACAATCGACCCAGCTTCGGAACAGCCTGCAACGGAATCGTAGCCGCGCCAATGTGCAACCCTCGCAGCGCCGCTTAGCATGGCCCGGCGGCCGCAGGCTGTCAACCGGAGAGCTGGTATGTCCATCGAGGTGGAAGCGAAATTTCCGGTCGCAGACCCCGAGCCGCTGCGGCAGGCCCTGCGCCGGCTGGGCGCCCGGGCGGCGGGGCGAGTATGGGAGGGCAACCGCATCTTCGACACTGCGGACCGGCGGCTGCTGGGGTCAGACTGCGGTCTGCGAATCCGGCAGCAACACGGCCTGGCCCCCGCCCAGCCGGCGCCGTCACCGCCCGCCGGCGCCTGGCTGACTTACAAAGGCCCTCGTGTGCCGGGCGACATCAAGTCGCGGGAGGAGCTGGAGATCGCCCTCACGGATGCCGACGCGGCCGCCGAGATCCTGGCGCGGCTCGGCTTTCAACCGGTGGTCTTGTACGAGAAGCGTCGCGAGCTGTGGCTCATCGGCGGATGCGAGGTCGCGCTCGATGAGCTGCCGCGGCTCGGCTGGTGGCTGGAGGTCGAAGGGCCGGACGCCGCGGCGGTACACGCCGTCGCTGCGCAACTGGGCCTGGGTGACACACCGCCGACACAGCAGACTTACGTCGAAATGGCCGCGATGCACGGCGATCCCGCCCCACCAGGCCGCCGCCTCGCTTTCGAGACTCCGCCGGATTGACGCGGGCCGGCCGAAGCTAGGCACGCTTGCCGCGAACCATAGAATTGCGACGGAGGCAGTGCTCGCTACGCTCGGCGGTCGCGCCGGCGCGTCCGCCCGGAGGATCGTCATGCGGATGTCATGCATCGTCATCGCCCTGGGGCTGGCGGGACTGGGGAGTTCTCCTCCGGCCTTCACGCAAGTCGGTCCGGCGGCCGAGCACGCGCACCTGGCCAGCCAGCCAAGGACTACTGAGTTGCGGTTGCGTGAGGAAGACCAGCGCATTCATGCGGCGCTCGAAACGGTGCTGCCGGAGGTCCGCTTCGAGAACGCGCCGCTGGAGCAAATCGTGCAATGGCTGCGTGAGGTCACCAAGGCCAACGTCCATGTGAACTACGAGGAATTGGAAGGCGCCGGCGTTTTTCCCGACCTGGGCATCACCATCACCGTGCGAGACCTCCCGACTTCGCGCGCTCTGCGTTTGGTGTTGGACGCCGCGGGCCGCGGTGTGCTCCTGGGCTACGAAGTATGGGATGGGGTCTTGTTCATCGCGACCCAGGAGGAACTGGATTCGAAGCTAATCGCACGTATGTACCCGGTGAACGACCTGCTGCTGGCGACGCTGGCCAGATGGCAGCGCCTCCGACTGCCCGCGCAGGCTCATGCTCCACGGGGCGTCTCAATGGCGGAACTCGCACGCGCGACGGATGCCCGGTATCGTAAGCAACCGGTCGGATGCAGCATGACGACCACGCAGCCGACGTGCGCGGCGTCAGTGGCGGAGGCAGGCTGGCTGCGGGCGGCGGAGGACGAGTTCCTCGACACGCTCCGACAGTCCGTCGAGCCGGATAGCTGGCGCGAGAACGGCGGTTCCGGGAACGCCCGGCTCTACAACGGCGTACTGGTGGCATATCAGACCCGCACCGTGCACCGTCTGGTCGAGCGCTTCCTGGCAGACCTGCGCGCTGCCGGCTGCGCCGATGGCCGGGTACAAGTGCCCGCCAGCGAGGCGCCGGCGTCCCGCTGACTTGCCCGTCAACCCGACCCTGATAGGCGTTCGAGCCCCCGGGCGGACAGGCAGACCCGCCGGGTTCCCTCGCTCACGGCCCGGGCGGCTGACCCGGCCGTAGCATCCCGACCATGCGGTCCAGGGCGGCATCGCGCGAGATCTTCCCGTCGAGATGATCCGTCCACGCCGGACGGATCGCGCGCGTGTGGTCGGAGAACAGCTCGTAATACCCGACGACTTCCGCGTAGTGCTCGTGCCGCGGCGCCAGGCAGCGGCGGATCGCCTCGCCGGACTCCACGAACATCAGCAGATGCGGCACGTTTTCATACTCCGAGGCCGGGGCGCCCAGCCCGGCGGCGCTGAGCCGCGCACGCAGGGCGTTCAAAGCGGTGTCCTGGTCCGCCGAAACGAAGTCCAGCACGTGCGTCGCTTCGTGAAGGACCATTTCGTCAAGCAGCGACCCTTCCGCACCGGCCGCGCCGATGAAGCACACCCCGCCCGTGCCGCGCTGGCGGTACGTGAATCCGCCCGGCAGCGGTATCTCCGCGACCAGATACACCGGGATCTTCAGCGCCGGGTCCCGGATGCCCAGGTGCGCGAGCACCTGTGCAAAGCACGCCCCCTGCACGGGTAGGAACTCGGCGCCCAGGTGCGCTCGCGCTTGCGCCAGCACCGCCTCGTGCATCGGCCACACGGACTTGCGGAACTCTCCCTCCAGGCGGGTATACGCCCACGCCAACTCAACCGCCTCGTGCCGCAGGCGCACCTCCGCACCCGACCGCAAACGATAGGTCTCCGGCAGGCGGGCCAACGCGGTAACGGCGTCCGCTGTGGACTCGCAGCGCGCCAGCGTCGGCTCGACCAGCCCCCACTGCGCGCGGCCGCCCATCGCAGCCTCCAGCTTCCGCGCCGCCTCCACCGCCTCCGGCACGCCGACCAGATCGCGCCTGCTGCCCTCCTCTTCCATCCGCGTCCGCACGTAGAAGTGCAGGTTTACGACGAAGCTCGTCCTCAAGTCGACCGTGGTAGCAGCGGCGGGTTGGGTGGCTGGTCCCGCGGCCGGCGCGGTCGCCGGTGCGGTGGCCGGCGCCGTCGTGGGGGCAGTCGTCGGGGCCGGCTGAGCGTAGAGTGCGGTCGATAGGGTTACTGCGACGATCAGGACAAGGCGATTCACGATGGTGCCGCTCCTTTCTCGCGTTACGGCGGGCTGCCTGGCAATGCGCCGGGGTCAGTCGCCGGGCCAGCACGTGTCCGGGCAGCCATGAAGATACCATCCGACCCGCGTCGTGACACCACCCGCGGTGCGAAATCGGGGAGATCGTGCTGAATCGGACTGGGTGCACTGGACCGCCCGGCGTAGCTGCGGCCGCTCAGAGCGTTGCACGAACGCAGCCCAGGTCGGTAGGTCGGGTCAGCGTGCTGGCGCGAGAATCCCTTCGTGTGCTGGTGCGAGAATCCCTTCGTGTGCTGGTGCGAGAATCCCTTCGTGTGCTGGTGCGAGAATCCCTTCTCGCACCCACCTGTAGGTCTGCTCGGCATGCTGGTGCGAGAATCCCTTCTCGCACCCACCCGTAAGTCTGGTCAGCATGCTGGTGCGAGAATCCCTTCTCGCACCCACTTGTAGGTCTGCTCAGCATGCTGGTGCGAGAATCCCTTCTCGCACCCACCCGTAGGTCTGGTCAGCATGCTGGCGCGAGAGTCCCTTCTCGCACCCACCCGCAGGTCTGCTCAGCATGCTGGCGCGAGAATCCCTTCTCGCACCCACCCGTAAGTCTGGTCAGCATGCTGGTGCGAGAATCCCTTCTCGCACCCACCCGTAGGTCTGGTCAGCATGCTGGTGCGAGAATCCCTTCTCGCACCCACCTGGGCAGCTCCCCAGTCCCGTAGGTCGGGTCAGCAAACCTGACGTTGCCCTGCGTGCCTTCGCCGAAACTGACCTGGGACTGCGTAAAGTCTTGGACATGGGCCCCTTGATGCACCAACGCGCCGTCGATGCGCAGCTTGTAACTGCGCATATCCGACGATGAGAGCTGATGGTCGTGCCAGAGGTATGGGACGAACAGGATTGCCAGGTAGTCCTCAAAGACGCTGCGGATGTGGTCTTGCGCGTATGCAAGGCCGACCGCCCATCCCTCGTCGCTGAACAGTCCGACCCCAGGGTCGTCCAGCCCGTTAACCGTTTGGACGTTGAGCCTCCGTAACAGTTCACCCGTCTGCAATGGCTGGGGCGGGAGGTGGCTGGATTGGCGGAACTCATCTCCTCGATGTGACGCAGAAGGTTGGTCGCTACTTCACGAACAGCATCTCCGAATACCGCGGCAGCGGCCACAGGTCGTCGGGGATGAGCTGCTCCAGCGTGTCCGAGATGCGCCGGGCCTCGGCCATCGCCGGCAGGAGCTTGTCGCGGATGTGCTGGGCGCGTTTCAGGCCGTCGCCGGCCGGCTGCACTTCCGCCTGCTGGACACCGCGAATCGCCTTCCGCAACTGCGCGATCAGGCGCACCACTTCCTGAAGCTGGGCCTTGCTGTCCGGGCACTTCACGCCGGCGTCCAGGGTGGCCTCCACGGCGTTGCCGAGCTCACCCTGGAAGCGCAGAGCTGCCGGCAGCACCTCGCGGTTGAGCATCGAGACGAGCGTGCGGGCTTCGATCGCGACGGTGCGGTTGTAACGCTCGATGTTGACGTCCACGCGCGCTGCGAGCTCGCGTTCCGTCAGCACCCCGTAGGCGGCGAACAGCGCCCGCGCCCTCTTGGAGCCCAGGGCGGGCAAGCTGTCGACCGTCGTGCGGAGGTGCGGCAGGCCGCGCCGCGCCGCCTCGCGATGCCACGCCGGGTTGTAGTTGTCGCCGTCGAAGACGACCCGGCGGTGCTTGCGGATGACCTCGCGCAGCAGCGATTTGACGGCCGTCTCCAGTTTGGCGGCGGTGGGGTTGCGGCCCACGCGCCGCTCCAGCTCGGCGGCCATGTACTCGAGCGATTCGGCCACGATGGTATTGAGCACGGTGTTGGGCCAGGAGATGGAAGCGCTGGAGCCGACCGCGCGAAACTCGAACTTGTTTCCGGTGAAGGCGAACGGGCTGGTGCGGTTGCGGTCCCCGCTGTGGCGGGGAATCTCCGGCAGCGCGCGGGCACCCAGCTCCAGCCGGCCGCCCTTCTTCGTGGCCCGCGGTTCGCCGCGCTCCAACTGATCGAAGATGTCATTCAACATGTCGCCGAGGTACACGGACATGATCGCCGGCGGGGCCTCGTTGGCTCCCAGACGATGGTCATTGGCGGCACTGGCGATCGACGCGCGGAGCAGGTCGGCGTGCAGATCGACGGCCCGGACGACGGCCGTCAGGAACACCAGGAACTGCATGTTCGTGTGGGTCTCGTCGTGCGGATCGAGCAGATTGACGCCGGTGTCGGTCGCGATCGACCAGTTGTTGTGCTTGCCCGAGCCATTGACGCCGGCGAACGGCTTCTCGTGCAGCAGGCAGACGAACCCGTGGTGTTCGGCGACCGTGCGCAGCATCTGCATCGTGAGCATCTGGTGGTCGCCGGCCACGTTCGCGTTCTCGTGCACGGGCGCGAACTCGAACTGGTTGGGTGCGACCTCGTTGTGCCGCGTCTTGACGGGCACGCCCAGCTCGCACAACCGCCGCTCGACCTCGTTCATGAACGCCATGACGCGCTCGGGGATCGCGCCGAAATAGTGGTCGTCGAGCTGATGGCCTTTGGGAGCCGGCGCCCCGATGAGCGTCCGACCGCACAGCCGCAGGTCCTCGCGCCGGTCATGGAACGCCCGATCGACCAGGAAGAACTCCTGCTCGCAGCCGAGGGTGGTGATCACCTGCGATACGCCCGCGTCGGTGCCGAAGATCTTCAGGATGCGCAGGGCCTGCTCGCTGACGGCCTGGATGGAACGCAGCAGAGGCGTCTTCTTGTCGAGCGCTTCCCCGGTCCACGACACGAACGCCGTCGGGATGCACAGCGTCGGGCTGGCGCCGGTCTTGAAGATGAAGGCCGGGCTGGTCGCGTCCCACGCCGTGTAGCCGCGGGCCTCAAATGTCTCGCGGATGCCGCCCGAAGGGAACGAGCTGGCGTCCGGCTCCCCGCGGATGAGCTGCTCGCCCGAGAAGCACTCGATCGCGCTGCCGTCCCCGTTGGGACACAGAAACGCGTCGTGCTTCTCCGCCGTCGCTCCGGTCAGCGGCTGGAACCAGTGGGTGTAGTGCGTGGCGCCATGCTCCATGGCCCACTTCTTCATCGCGGTCGCGACGGTGTTGGCGATCGCCGGGTCGAGCGGCAAACCGCGGTCCATGGTGAGCTGGAGCTTGCGATACACGTCGTCGGGCAGGTGCCGGCGCAGCATCTCGCCGGTGAATGTCAGACAGCCGAACACTTCCGATGCAGGCGGCAAAGCGCGCTCGTTTTCCATTCGGGTATTTCCTTTCAGGAACCTTCGACCGGAAGAAGCGTAGGAACCTCCCGGACTAATTTCAAGAAGTCTCCGCCGACCAAACCCTCATTACCATCGGTGGATTTCCAGTCGGCCCTATCGGCGGAGACCGTGGCGCCGGACCGCGCGTCCGGGCGTCCGTCTGCGCTAACGTACTGAGTCAGGGTACGCGCATCCCCTGCCGGATGGCACAGGCGTCCCGCCTGTGGCGACGAAGGCTGCCGGCAAGGGGAGCACCGAGACGCCCAGGCACGTCCGGCGCTGGATTCACCGCAAAGCGCTTGCTGGCTGACGGCCGGGAGCGTTTACGCCGAACCCCGGCAGTGGCTGGCGCACCAACCGGTGCCACACGTGCTGGGTGCCCATCGCGGCCAGATACGCCAGGCCGAACCGGGCTATCAGACGCCGGCGGCGTTCGCCGGCCAATGCCGATCCTTGGGGGCGCTGCCCAAACCCCCGGCTTCAATCCCCAACCGGAGAGCACCGGGGGAAGAAGCCGGAAGCGGATCGAAAACGTGGTCTGACTCTCATAGCCACTGGTACATAAACTGGGGGCAGGTCACCGCTTGCTTAAGCATGTTGGAGACTCGCAGCCCCGGCTATGGCGCCGGTGGTTGCGGTTGACCGGGCGCGCCCGGCGCCGGCCCTGCTCCTCCCGACGGCGCGCTGGGTGGCGCCCCTGGCTCTTGCGCGCTGGCCTCCTTTCTCTCTAAGAGGTACCTCAGCCTCATACCGGTGTAGCCAGAAGCCACTACGACGCCTAGAACGACCAAGAAATCCCCAGTCGCTGTGGCTGTATCACGCCAGCCCCATGTCGCCGGCAGCCTGACCAACCACTCGGTGGCAAACGGGGCGTCCCGCGGTGCTGCAAGGAAATATGTGAGAGCATATGCAACAACCGTGATCACGCCGAAGGCGAAACGCGACTCCTTCTTCTTGGCAGCAAATGTGCTGAGCGACGCGGACATCAAGACGAGATTAGCGCACTGTGACTTCCGCGCGCCGCCCTCCCATATCGTGAGCAGCGTTGCAGTAAGGAGGTACAGAGTAAACGCTACTGCTATGCCGACGCGTTTGGCCCGTGGGCTCTTCTCTGAGGGCTCGTGGGTGGGCGCAGAGGTAGGCCAGTGCTTGGCGCAGAAGAACCCGGTCGCGGCGAGCATCGCGATACTGCATAGCGCCGTCGCGATCGGGTAGGCGATGTGGGCCCGATCAGCAGGTTGGTACGGACATGGAAGGCAGTCAAGGAACGCCCTGCCTACCGCCACGACGACAAGCAGGATTCCGATCAGGAAGAAGCTGAGCAGGAACTGATCGAGAAAAGCGATATAGCCAGGGTCCTTATCGAGTTCGTTATTCGGCATCGGAGTTCCCCCGGCGGCCTAGCATTCCTCGTAGCGGAAGGCGTACTGGTAGAGGCCAATCCCCGCCAGAACCACGAACGCCGCGACTGGCGCAACCGTGGGCATGAAGTCGATGATCTGATCGAGCCCGATAACGGCGATCAGAGCCGTCGCAAGCTTGGACGGCGTGTTGGCACGCACAACCAGACCCTGGTACAGCCAGGGCCTAAGTACGAGGGCAGTGAGCACGACTTCGCGCGCGACTATGACCGCGTAGACCGCCCACGAGACGTCGTATACGAGGATGGCGGTGATGAAGACCGAATGAATCACAATTCGATCCGCGATCGCATCGACGCAGTGTCGCAACTGCCGCTGCGACCTGTCCTTGCTGCTGGCTGACCATTCGAAGGCTTGGCCATCGAACACGTCAGCGAGCACGATTGCCCCCACGAGCAGGCAAACAGACACGTGCGGGAAGCCTCCGCACATTGCGCCGATCGTCAGTGCTACCAACGGGACCCGCAGAAGGGTAAGTAGCCATGAAGCGGTCCACCAAAGGTCTCTGATCCTGGGTACGAACTGCTCCCGATCGGAAACGAATCTGCTACTCGATGGCGCGCTCATCACTCATCCTCTTCGCTACCGGCATAGCTCGGTCTACACAAGACCCGCCAACAACTTAGGGTGCGCAGCCCGGCACGTCAATGGACCCGCAACTCGCTTGCGCGGGCCGATCCGGAAGCCACTGCGGAGGCCATCGGCATTCGGCGCGAGGAAGAGTGAGGGTACGGTCGGGCGCATTGTCCAGGAGCGATGGACTTCCCGTGCGTCGTAAGCGCTTCCGCCTTGTTGGTCTCGATACCGTCCTACGCGGCCGAGGCGGCGGCCGCCGCGGGCTTGGTCTGCAACCCCGCCATGACCCACTTGCGGACCAGGATCAGGCCGACCGGCGTAAGCAGTCCGATACAAGTGTAGATGAGCCACAGCGTCTGAGTGTGCAGCAGCTCGGGCGGCGTGTCGGCCGGGCAGTATTTCCCCAGCAGCCAGCCGGCGTACAGGCCGGTCGTCGACTTGGCCAGCAGCCAAGGCACGTTCGCCAGGCCCATGTATTGGGCCACGCGGCCTTCCGGGGCGAGCTCCGCCGCGTACTCCAGGAAGCGGGCGGACCAGAGCGTCTCGCCGATCGAGAAGATCACCATGTACGTAATGAGCAGGCCGAGCTGCGGGCTGAACGTCAGCAGGAAGGTCGGGGCGGCCTGCACGAGTGTGCCGAGCAGGATCATCGTGTAGATGCCCACGCGCCGGGTCAGGGCCGTGAACAGCGGCACGCCGATCACGACGATGCCCGGGTTGATCCAGTTGACGATCCACTCCATGCGGTTGCCGACTGCTTCGGGATAGGCGCGCAGGATGTACGCGGGCATCGTGAGCCATTGGTGGGCCCAGAGCGTCTGCACCGGCAGCAGCAGGAAGATGAACGCGATGAAGCGCAAGTTGCCGAAGGGCCCGTCGGTGAAATACGAAACGAGACGCGCGCTCAGCGTGCGGGTTTCCATCCGCCGGCGTTCCTCGACGCGGTCCGGACGAATCTTGGCCGCCTCGGCCCGCCGGGTCATCAGCACCACGAAGCCCAGGAGCGTAACGACGGTGATGGCCAGGCCCACCCAGTTGACCGCCTGGACCCCGCTGCCGGTGCGGTCGGCCAGCCAGGTGAGCGCGGACGACGGGGGGGTCTGGCCGGCTTGCCGCGCGTCGAGAATCTGCTGGACGCCGGGCCGAACCCACGCCGAGACCGCACCCATCACCACGATGCCGAGGTTCATGGTGGCGTAGATGAGCCCGTAGCCCATGGTACTTGTGCGTTCGTCGCTGTACTGCTTCACGCCGGAGTAGCAGACCGGTTGAATCACCGCCTCTCCGAGCGCGGTGACCACGAGTGCACCGAGCACCACGAGCGCCCCAATGACCACCCCCGCGCCGGGGGCCAGGCAATACAGCAGCCGGCCCACCACGCACAGCACCAGCGCGCCGATGACCGCACGCCGCAACCCGAACCCCTCCGCGAAGCTGCCGGCACCGAGCATGAACAGCGTAACCAGACCCGTGAACACCGAGACGGCCATCGTTGCCCATGTGTCGCCCCACCCCAGGTCGGTCGCGAGATACACCTCCATGAGCGTCAGAATGCCGAAGTACGCCATCGCGTCGACGGAGAAGACGCCGACCATGAACCAGAACGCCCGAGGCAGGTGCCGCAGGTCGAGCAACGCGCGCAGGAAATCCGACCTTTTGCCGGGCGGCGCCGGGGTGCTGGAATCGCTCATGGCGGGCTCCTGATTGGCGCGGCGCGCAAGCGCGGGCGCGGCCAATTGCGGCGGATTGTGCGCGCGGCCCGCCGGCCGTGCAAACGCGGCAAGGCGCCTCGACCCACCTAGTGCACTATGTGACCACCCCCGGCCGTCGAAACCGCCGGCCGATCCCGGTTCAGGACGCCGGGCGGGTGGCGGCCCGCTCTGCCCGCTCGAGGGCGTCGATCACGCGGCGCTGATCGTGGCCCAGCATCCGCGAGAGCTTGAGCATCTTGCGGATATGCTGGCGCGTGTCGGCGGTGCAGCACGGGTTGCGGATCAGCGTGACCAGCGCCTGCGCCTTGTCCGAGCTGAAACCGACCGCCATGACCGCGTTGACGAGGTAGATCTGCTCGTGCGCGGAGAGGTCTTCGCGCACCGCAACGGACTTGAGAATTCGCAGCCGCTCGCTCGGATACTCGATGATGTACGAGGCGTCCTCGATGACCGGGCACGCGGCACCATGCGGGCCCTTCGGGTGAATCACGCAGCCGGTCAGGCCGAGCAACAGCCCGGCGGCCACACACGCACCCCAGCCTGCCGCCGGCGTGCCGCGCGAGGCAACTCGCGGGGTGCTGCTTCGCGGCCCAACCGGCATCGTCCGCGCGTGAGGGTCGTTCGGGGTGGCGGGGGGCATCGTTCTTCCTTTCGAGTGGTCCGATTGCGGCAACGTACAGTGTACCCACGGCGCCGGCCTTGGGATGCACACTCCCAGCGGCCGTGTTCCCGTGGCCCCGCCGGGCCGCCTGCGCCAGCGCAGAATCACGGCCCGCCGGCCGAATCGGCGTTTTGCTCCGCCTCGCGGGCGGCCTGGAACAACGCGACGGACGCCAGGACCAGCAGCACGACGCCGGCGATGCCGAACGCGAAGCTGCCGCAGCCTCCCAGCGCGGCGCCGGCGGCGGCGAAGAAAAAGCCGGCGAGGAAGCCCGGGCGGGGCCGCGGGAGCGGCGCGCTGGTCGGAAGGGTGCTGGGCTGCGTCGCCGGTGGGACGGAGCCAGGCGCGAGCGAGCTGTCCGGCCCTGCCGGCGCGGTCGCCGGCGTTGCTGGCATTGCCGGCGCCGGGGCGCTGGCGGGCGGCGTGCCAACCGCCGCCGCCGTCAGAGTACCGAGGGCCGGCAGAATCGCGGCTGCGAGCAGCACGTAGCCCACGGTCAGCACCGCCACCGAAGCGAGCAGCCCCCACAGCTCGATCCGCGCGAAGCGCACCAGCCCCGGCCGCGGGATGCGTGCCAACAGGTGAGCCAGATGCCGCATGAGCGCGACGGGCGTCACGGCATACGCGAGCAGTGCGACGACGCCGCTGACCAGACCCAGCGTGATGAACGCGCTCAAACCGGAGCCCAGCAACGCGGCGGGCGTGGGCGGCGGCGCCCCGGGCCCCAGCGCGGGCAGCGGGGGCATGCACAGCGCGACGACGAGGTTCACCGTGATCGGCAGCGGCAGCAGCACGCAACTGAAGCGGAGGACACGGCGGGCCGTCAGCCCCTCCGGCTGGTCGCTGACGCGCGGGTCGCGCCGCGTCAGCAAGATCAGTCCGGCGATGGCGACGCCCGTGCAAATCACATTGAAGAGGAACTGGCCGACCGCCATTATCTGAATCTGGAACGTCGAGGGGGGTCCCAGGTTTCGGGCAGTGCTGAGGATAAGTGGTACCGAAAGCACGAGCGACAGCAAGGGACCGAGCAGCAGGGTGCCGCCGACCGCGGCCAACAAGAACAGCATCCCGCGGGCCAGGCCGCGGACCCAGGCGGGCGGCCCGAACCGCAGGAAATGGCCCCGCAGCGACTGAGCCACCGGCAGAGCGCACTCGGGACAGACGCCGTCGGCGCTCAACGTGCGCAGGTTGTAGCCGCAGCCCACGCAGGGCGCGTCGCCGATGATGTGACCGCCGGCACCCAACACTTGCCCGGCAAGCGGCGAAGGCGGAGGGACTTCCACAGCGCGACTCACTTACCAGCGGCCGATGGTCCGGCGGCGCTGTGCTGCCGCGACTCCGTAAGCTCCTGGCGGTGCTGCCGATACCAGGCGATGGTACGGCGCAGGCCGTCCTCGAACGGCGTTCGCGCCTCGAAGCCGAACAGGGCTTTGGCGCGGGTCACGTCCAGGCAGCGTCGCGGCTGGCCGTTCGGTTTGGCCGTGTCCCAGACGATGCGGCCGGTAAAGCCGATCTCGCGGGCAATCAACTCGGCCAGGTCCTTGATCCGGATCTCGCGGCCGTTGCCGAGGTTGACCGGCTCTGCGCCGTCGTACCGCACCGCGGCGGTCACGATCGCTTCGGCAGCGTCCTCGACATAAAGGAACTCGCGGGTGGGCGAGCCGTCGCCCCACAGGACCACCTCTTTGGCTCCGGCGTCGACGGCCTCGCAGAACTTGCGAATCATGGCGGGGATGACGTGCGACGTTTCCAGGTCGAAGTTGTCGCGCGGGCCGTACAGGTTCACCGGCAGGAGATAGATCGCGTTGAGTGCGTACTGCGCACGGTAGGCCTGACACATGACCAGCAGGGCTTTCTTCGCGATCCCGTACGGGGCGTTCGTCTCTTCGGGGTAGCCGTCCCACAGGGCTTCTTCGCGGAACGGCACGGGAGTCAGTTTCGGATACGCGCAGATGGTGCCCACCTGCACGAACTTCCTGATCCGGTGCAAGCGGGCCTGCTCGATGAGGTGCAGGCCCATGATCATGTTGGCATAGAAGAAGCGGCCCGGCCGCGCCTGATTGGCACCGATGCCGCCCACCTCCGCCGCCAGATGAATGACGAGGTCCGGCCGCGCCGTTTCGTACAGGCGAACCACGTCGGCCTCGCGCGTGAGGTCATAGTCCTCGATCCGCGGCACGTGGATGCTCTCGCGCGCGACGCCTTCGGCCAGCAGCCGCCCCACGACAAACGAGCCCAGAAACCCCGCCCCGCCCGTCACACACACACGCTGGTTTCCCCAGCCGCCGGCATTCATCACGGACCTCCGTTGCGACCGCCCGGGACGCTCATCTCCCCCCGGGGTGCCGCGGCCCGGCGAGCGGGATGTCCGCACCACCCGTCCGGCCGGATGCGTCCGGGACCCGCTCTACCGGCCCGTCGAAAAAGGGTACAGGCACCGCGAGAAAACCATGCAGCGCCACCGCGAAAGCCCGCCGGCGCGGAGCCAGTCCCCTTTTTCAACGGACACCTACGACTTACGCTCCTGGTCGGCTTGAGCCTCAGCGGCCGCGACTGCTTGCTCGTCCGCCTGGGCGCGGGCTTTCTTCTCGGCGTACTCCTGGACCTCGTTCCGAAAGCCCTTCGCCTCGCAGATCGCGGCCACGATCTCGTCGAAGCGGAGCACCTTCTCGTTGTCCAGCCGGAGCTTCTTCTCCCCCGCGCCGCGCTTGTAATACAGGTCGATCCAGCCCTTCGGACTGTAGTCGCGCAGCGAAACCATGTCGGCAAACAGGATCCGCTGCCCGGCGTAGGTCAGGCCCTCATCGTCGACGACCACGCGCAGCGTAGCGGCCTTGATGAGCCGCCACAGGAAGTACAGGCCGACCGCCGCCCAGCCGACGGCCCAGTAAAACTGATGATCGATCTCTTCCCTGGTCTTGCCCCACGTGACCCAGTCGGCCGGACTAAGCGTGGCCCGCCCGTCCTTGACCGTAACCTTGGCGTACCCGTAGCGGCTCACGTAATACTGGTCCGCGCCGCTGACAAACGTGGGGTGGCCCAGGTGTTGCTGTAGCTCCTCGTTGGTCGAAGGTTTGGCCTTCAGCGCCTTTTCAAATGTGTCCTTGGTCGGGGTCTCGCCCAGGTCGTCAAACTTGACCTGGCCGCCAAACGGCTCGGGCGCATTGAGCTTGAGCGTGGCCGCCTCGCGGTTCCGCTTGTGATAGCCGATCAAGCCGTCATAGACGAACCACCCGGCGATCCCGAGGCAGACCACGGTGCGCAGGAGCCACCAGTTGCGGTCAGTCCGGGCGGGTCCGCTCTCAAGTCGCATCGCCGTGACCCCTTTCTAAATACGCTGTGCCGCGTAACTTGGGTCGTGCTGACAACGTGGGCCGGCGCCACACCGCGCCCGGGCCGCCTTCGGGGGCCTATTATGCTTCAGGGACCGGCGGCTGCAAAGTACCCCCTGCGAAGTGGCACTTTGCACTCCCCCAGACGAACCGGAGCTTCACACTACCCCGATACAATATTGTCTAAGGGTCGTCCGATGGAATTCGGCGCCGTTCGTGTTACGCTTTGCGGGCCTCGTGGAGCCGATCCGTGCCTGGCAAGATCAAGAACCGCCCCTGCATTCTGATCGTCCGCGACGGGTGGGGTGAAAACCCCGACCCCCGGTGGGACCACGCCAACGCCGTCAAGCTCGCGCAGCCGCCGGTGGACGCCCTCTTGCGGAAGCGCTGGCCGTTCACCCTGGTGGAGACGGGCGGGTTCGACGTGGGATTGCCCGAAGGGACCATGGGCAACAGCGAGGTCGGACACCAGAACCTCGGGGCCGGACGCATCGTCGACCAGGAGTCGGTCCGCATCACCAAGGCCATCCGCGAGGGGGCATTCTTTCAGAATCCCGCGCTGGTGGCCGCGGTCGAGCGCTGTCTGGCCCGCGGCAGCCAGCTCCACGTGATGGGCCTGGCCAGCGACATCGGCGTGCATTCGCTGCTCGAGCACCTGTACGGCGTCGTGGAGACCGCGGCGCGCCGCGGGCTGAAGGACGTCTTCGTCCACTGCTTCACGGACGGCCGCGACTCGCCGCCGAACAGCGGCGTCGGCTTCGTCCAGCAGATCGAGAGCCGGCTGGGGCAGATCGGCGTGGGGCGCATCGCCAGCGTGTGCGGCCGCTACTGGGCGATGGACCGCGACAACCGCTGGGACCGCATCGAGTGGGCGTACCGGATGCTGGTGCGGGGCGAGGTGGCCGCCGCACCGAGCGCGGTCGAGGCGTTGCAGCGCTACTACGACCGCCCGGCCGAGCCGAACATGCAGGGGGACGAGTTTGTCCCGCCGACCGTCATCAGCTCCGACGGTCGCGGGCCGACCGCGGTGGTGCGCGACGGGGACGCGATTGTCTTCTTCAATTTCCGGGGCGACCGCCCGCGGCAGCTCACGCAGGCGTTCACGTTCGAGACGTTCCCGTACCGGGCCCGCGACAAGGCCGGCGTGGAGCGCTGGATGGGCTTCGACCGCGGCCCGAAGCTCGACGTCCACTACGTCACGCTGACCGAGTACGACAAGAGCCTGCCCGTCGAAGTCGCCTTTCCCAAGCCGCCGAAGATGCAGAACATCGGCGGCGAGTATCTCGCGCGGCTCGGCCTGCGGCAGTTCCGCTGTGCGGAGACCGAGAAGTACGCCCACGTCACGTTCTTCTTCAACGACTACCGAGAGGAGCCGTTTCCCGGCGAGGAGCGGCAGCTTGTGGCCTCCCCGCACGTGGCAACGTACGACCTCCAGCCCGAGATGTCGGCCTACGCCTTGACGGAGGCGATGCTCCAACGCCTGGCGAGCGGCGTGGATGACTTCATCGTGCTCAATTACGCGAACCCGGACATGGTCGGCCACACGGGGTCGATCCCAGCGGCGGTCAAGGCGTGCCAGGTCGTGGATGAGTGCGTGGGCAAGGTGTACGAGGCGGTGCTGCACGCCGGCGGCTGCGGGATCATCACGGCCGACCACGGAAACTTCGAGCAGATGGTTGATCCGGAGACTGGCGGCCCGCACACGGCCCACACGACGTTCGCGGTGCCGCTGTACGTGTTCGGCAAGCCGCTGGCGGGCGTCAAGCTCCGCTCGGGCGGCCGGCTGGCAGACGTCATGCCGACGGCGCTGACGATGATGGGGCTGGAAGTGCCGGCCGAGATGACGGGAAGGTCGTTAATTGCGTAGGTTCTTGCCCCGATTTCGTCTAACCGCACACACGTGGGGACAAGGAGTGGGTACGATGGTTCACGGAACACTGGTCGAGATAGTAGCGCAGCCGACTTCCGCTCACGGCCCCGCGTTTCTGATGGTCCGCCGCGCCGTTCTCTGCGGGGCGCCGCTGCTAGCGGCGCTGCTGGCCGGCTGCCCTGTTACACCGCCGGCGGACCTGCCTGACGACGCCAAGACGATGACCTTGACCCGCGTCGCCGAGGGCTTCGGCGCGCCCGTCGATCTGGCGGCACCGAACGACGGGACCGGGCGGCTCTTCGTGGTCGACCAGGACGGCGTCATCCGGGTCGTCTTTGCCGGGCAGGTGCTCGACCCGCCGCTGCTGGACCTGCGTGCGCGGATCGACCGGCCGACGCTCGCGTCGGACGAGCGCGGCCTGCTCGGTCTGGCGCTGCACCCGAGCTTCGCCGGCAACGGCCGGCTGTTCGTGTACTTCAACACGCCGCCGACCGCCGAGGCCCCGGCCCAGACCGCGACCGAGGTGCGCCTGTCCGAGTTCCGCATCAGCGCCGGGCAGCCCAACGTCGCGGACGCCGGCAGCGAGCGCGTGCTGTTCCGCGTCGCCAAGCCGCAGGTCAACCACAACGGCGGCCAGATCGCATTCGGTCCGGACGGGTACCTTTACGTCGGCATCGGCGACGGCGGCGGGGCGGGCGACACGGGTTTCGGTCATACGGTGCTCATCGGCAACGCGCAAGATACGTCGAACTTCTTCGGCAGCATCCTGCGGATCGACGTGGACAGCGGCGACCCGTATGGGATCCCCCCGACGAACCCGTTCGTCGGCAGCGTGACTGCGCGGCCCGAGATCTACGCCTATGGTCTTCGCAATCCGTGGCGGTTCTCGTTCGACTCCGGGGCCGGCGGCACGGGGCAACTGCTCGTCGGCGACGTCGGCCAGGCCCTCGTCGAAGAGGTCAACAGCGTCGTCCTGGGCGGGAATTACGGCTGGAACATCCGGGAAGGCTCGCTCTGTTTCAGCTCTACCACGCCGACGACGCCGCCCGGGTCCTGCCCCACCGTCGGCCTCAATGGCTCGCCGCTGCGCGCGCCGATTCTCGAGTACCGGCACACGGATGAGACCGGAGCGCCGTTCGGTTCGTCGGTGGTCGGCGGCTTCGTCTACCGCGGGGCGGCGGTGCCGAATCTCATAGGGAAATACGTGTTCGGCGACTATGCCGCCGGGACCGGTGCCAATGGCAAGATCTTCGTCGCCGAGCAGCAGACCGAAGGTGCCTGGACCTTCGAGGAAGTCAGGATCGCGGGGACCGCGGACGGGCGGATCGGCCGCTACGTCCTAGCCTTCGGGCGCGATGCCGCCGGCGAGCTCTACGTGTTGACGCGCGGCAGCGCCGGACCGCGCGGCACGAGCGGTGCGGTCGACCGGATCGTGGGCTACGAGTAGTTCCCCCAGGAGTCGGTTCAAGGCGTCGAAGGGCCGGCCGAACGGCCCGGGCGGACACGCCAGCGCAATGCTCATCCGCACGAGCTCGGCGAGGTTTCGGGCCTGCATCTTGGCCATCACGCGCCCGCGGTGTGCCTCGACTGCTTTCCGCGTGATCCCCAGCCGGGCCGCGGTCAGCTTGTTCGGCGCCCCCGCGACGACGAGCTGCATAACCTCCCGCTCCCGCGGCGTCAGGCGACCGGCCCGGGCCTGCAGCGCGGCGCAGAGAGCGTGTGCCCGGCGGCTGGCGGCGTCGCGCTGCAGGGCCTCGTGCACGCGATCCAGCAACTGTTGTGAATGGAACGGTTTCTCGAGGAAGTCCACCGCCCCGGTGCGCAGCGCCCGCACTGCCATCGGAATGTCGCCGTGGGCCGTGAGCACGACGGCGGGCGGGGCGACGTGGCCGCACGCGAGCTGTTCCAGCAGGTCCAGCCCACCCAGGCCGGGCAGGCGGACCTCGAGCACGAGGCATCCGGCGCGCGCCGGGTCGTACGCGGCGAGGAACCGGGCCGCCGAGTCATAGGTTTCGACCCGCAGCCCGACGGATGCGAGCAACTCCTTGACCCTGGCCCGCAGCGCATCGTCCCGGTCAATCACGAACGTGGTGGGCGGGCAAGCGGCGGCGACATTGAGCACGCGCGTGTCGGACATGGGCTTGGCGTCTTACCTGGCAGCGAATCGGGCCGACGTTTCCAGCGGTCATGCTAGCCAGGCGCTCCTCCGGTGCGCTCGGGTAAACACCCGTGAATTGCGGAAAACTGCCGGGGCAGGGAAGCGGGGCTAGGCCGCCCGGCCTGGTCGCTGAACGCCCGCCGGGTGCAGCAGGCGCCGGGTCGGATCGGAGGGGACCACGGGCGATCGTCCACCCGCAGCACCGTCGCTCACGGGTTGCCCAGAAGGTTGACGAATCCGTTGATGTCGGCGAAGTCGACCTCGCCGTCGCCGTTGATGTCCGCGTTCTGCACCGGGCAACCCTGGAATGCGGTCTGGTAGGCGGCCGGATTGGAGAGGGCCAGGATGAACGGGTTGATGTCGGCAAAGCCGACGCTGCCGTCGCAGTTCAGGTCGCCCGGAATGGTGAGCACGAACGGCGCGACCGCGGACCCGCCCGCGACCCCGTCCCCGCTGGGCAGCGGTTCGGAGCTGTACGGCTTGATCAACTCGCCGTCGAGCAGCTCCCCGTTCGCCGCCGCGACAATCTGGTCCGACACGGTGAGCGTATAGGTGTCGGACGGGAGCGGCGCGGCGGGCGTCAGGTGGCTGGCGTTTCGCGCCGGGTCATGGGAGTAGCTGAACGACACCGGCCCCATGCGCTCCCCGACGAGGCTGAAGTGCGTCGCCTCCGCAACCACCTCCTGGTGGAAGACCACTTCGATTTCCGCGACCGCGGCGGCGGGCACGACGGCCTGAGGCGGCGGGTAGAGCGCTACGATCTTGGGCGGGGCGTTGTCCGGAAACATGACAGGCGCGTTGGTGTGCAGTATCCGCGGCGTCGGGTCAAGCGTGACGGAGCTGGTGTGCGGATCCTCCACTGGGAAGAGCAGGTACTCGCGGCGCGCATCGTTCCAGACCACGCGGATGTGCCAGCCCAGATCGTCGTACGTCTCCAGCTCGATCGGCATGGTGAACACCGACTCGTACGTCCCCTGGATCTGCTCGATGTACACTTCCAGGTAAGGCACGCCGTCGATGAGATGCGTCCGCCATCCGTAGACGTAGAACGGAAACCACCCGCGATAGACCCAGGCGTCGAAGAAGAACGCCAGGTCGCGGCCGGCTACGGTCTCGGCGACGGCCTGGAAATCGGCGGTGGTGGCGGCCCCGCCGGCGAAGGCCGCCCGGTAGGCCGCCAGCGTCGCGAAGAAAGCCTCGTCGCCGATGACGTAGCGCAGCATGTGCAAGACCCAGGCGCCCTTCCGGTAGGTCAGGTTCCCGTCGAAGATCCGGGCGGGATCGGAGGTGTCGTAGCAGTACACGCTGCCGCTCGAATTGGACGGACGCCGGCTGGCCATCGCCGCCAGCAGTTCCGGCGTGCCCGAGCTGCCCGGCCGGAACTCCGCCCAGAGCGCTTCGCAGTAGGTGGCGAAGCCCTCGTTGAGCCAGATGTCGTGCCAGGTGGCGCAGGTGACGTCGTCGCCCCACCACTGGTGGGCCAGCTCGTGCGCCGTCAGCATCTCGCCGAAACCGCCCTGCCCGGTGATGGTCTGATGTTCCATGCCGCCGCCGAAGCCGAACTCGGCGATCCCGTATTTTTCGCCGACAAACGGGTAGACGCCGAAGAGGTCGCTGAACGTCGTGAGCATGCCCCCGCTGCGCAGACAGGCGTTCCGCGTGCTCTCGTTGTCGTGCTCGGGATAAAGGTAGAACTGGAGCGGCATCGTCTGGCCGTCGTAGGTCCAGATCGTCTCGAAGACGTTGTAGTTGGTGGCGGCAAAGCAGTAAAGGTAGTCGACCGTGGGGTAGGTGGTCTGCCAGCGGTAGCGCAGCTTCGCGCCGCCGAGGTCGTCCACGCCCTGGAGCGTGCCGTTCGAAGCGACCGTCATGGTACTGGGGACGGTGAACCACAGGTCGGCGGTCGTCTTGTCGCGCAGGTCGTCTTTGGCCGGCCACCACGTGTACGCGAACCACGGCGCGCTCAGCGTGTAGACCTCGGGCTGTCCGCCGCGGTTGCGAAAGACGATGGACCCGAAGCCCAGGCCGGAGCGCGGGTAGCCGCTGTAGGCGACGGACAGCTCGAACGCTTCGCCCGAATCGTAGGGTCGGTCCAGCGTCGCCTCGACGGTTACGTTGTCGATACGCACCCAGCTTGCCGGGCTGCCGGCGACGAGCACGTCTCCGATGGTGAGGATGTTGTCGAGCCGAAAGCGAAAGCTCGTTAGTCCGTCGACCAGACTCTGGACGGTCATGGTGTTGGAGCCGCCGATCCACCGGTCGCCGGGTTTGATCTCGATGTCGAGCCAATAGTGCAGGACGTCGGTGTCACTCCCACCCTCGCGCCCCGGAATCCCGCCCCCGCCGGCCAATTCAGCCGGGACCGCCCAATGTGCCGTCGCGGCCTTGGCGTGGGCACAGGTTGCGGTCGCACTGGAACCCGCGGCGGCCGGCGCGAAGGTAGTCAGCGAGAGGAACCCACTGGCGAGCAGGACAATACGCATTGCAGCTCCTTCGAGTTCGCCGAACACGGCGCGCTTCCCGCCGCGGCGGGCGCAGCGTGCCGGCACCTATCATGGTATCCGGTCGCCAGGGATGACGGCGCGTTTTTCCAGGTGCAACAGCGTGGGAGCGTCCGATAAGACGCGCGGGGGCAGGACTCCGTAATGCCAATTCGCTGCCCCGGCATCACAGGGGGTGCTTGCTGGGCTTCCCCGGGCGGCGCGGCAGGTCCGGGCTGAGCTTCGCGATCTTGCGGAAGTGCATCAGCACGCGGTCGTCACGCTCCCCACGCAGCCGGTACGGGAGCGCATCCACGTACTCCAGCTTGCAGGCCCGTGCCGCCGACTCGGCCATGGCCCCCTCCGGACTCGCGGCCGCCGCCGACTTGAAGAACCAGCAGCGTCCGCCGGGGCGAACGAAGCCGGCCGCGTACTCAAGCAGCACGGGCAGGCTCGCGACGGCGCGCGCCGTAACGGCGTCGAACTGCTCTCGGTAGACGGGGAGGTGGGCGAGCAGTTCCGAGCGGCCCCACACCCCGCGCGCGTTGTCGAGGCCGAGCCGGGCGATAATGTGCCGGACGGCGACGATCTTCTTCCGCGTCGCGTCGACCAGCGTCACGTCCACGCGCCCCGTGACACACGCCAGTGGCAGGCCTGGCAGCCCCCCGCCGGTACCCAGGTCAAGCAGCCGGCGAACCGCGTGCGAGCGCACGACGGGCAACAAGGTGAGACTGTCGCAGACGTGGACGCGCCAGATTTCGTCCTCGTCGCACGCGGCGGTCAGGTTGAGCTTCTCGTTCTCGGCGCGCAGCAATTGCACGAAGCGCGCCAGGCGCGCATAGGCAACCTCGCTGACGTCGAACCCGGCGGCATCCAGTTCCTGGCGCGTCACCTTCGCTCACCCGTCTATACACCTGTACGTCGGTCGAGGTTCACCCCATCCGTCGGTCAGAGCCGGCCCACAGGCCGCTCACTTGCGGGGATGGGTGCCCTCGTCCGCGCCCAGCAGGGCGTCAGCAAAGTACTCGATTACGTGCCGCGCCGGAACCCCCGTGTGGTGCAGAATGTGCTCGCGGCAACTGAAGCCTGAGACTGCGACTGCGGCGTCACCCCGGGTGCGAATGGCCGGAAACAGCCGCTCTTCTCCGATGGCCCGCGCCAGTTCGTAGTGCTCCACCTCGTGGCCGAAGGACCCCGCCATCCCGCAGCAGCCGCTGTTGATCTCCGCGGCCTGGCCGCCGGTGCACAACTCGAGCAAGGCACGGGCGTCCGCCGTCCCCAGCAGCGCCTTCTGGTGGCAGTGACCGTGGAACAGCACTTTGGCGGGGTCCGCGCGAAACCGGAGGCCGTGCGGTTTCTGAAGCGCGGCGGCGACGAACTGCTCGATCGTGGCGGTCAGCTCGGCCACCCGCCGCGCCGCCGGCGTACGCACCAGTTGCGGGACTTCGTCCAGGAAGGTCGAGGCACAACTTGGCTCGGTGAAGAGGATGGGCACCCCGCGCTCGGCGTACGGTTCCAGCACCTGCACGTTGACCTCCGCCAGGCGCTGGGCGTCGCGCAGCAAACCCTTGCTGAGCAGCGGCCGGCCGCAGCACACCGCGGGCGGCAGCAGCACCTCATAGCCGAGCAGGGTGAGCACCTTGACCGCGGCCTGTCCGACCTCCGGCGTGTAGAAGTTGGTCCACGTGTCGGCGAAGTAGACCACTTGCGGCCGAGGCCCGGTCGCATCGGCGACCAGAGCCCGCCGGTCTCGCCAGTACCAACGCCGGAACGTGGTCTTCGCCAGGCGTGGTGGCGGCACGCGGCGATCAAGCCCGAACCAGTGCTCCAACAACACGCGCGCGGCATGAGATTGCAGCAGCCAGTTGCTGAGCCTCGGCAGGTGGCTGGCCCACTGCGCGAGGCGCGGCGTGTTTGCGATCAGGCGGCTGCGGCGCGGCAGGCCGCGGGACTCGTTTCGGCGGGCCAGCCATTCGGCCTTCAGCCGGGTCATATCGACGCCGGTCGGGCATTCGGTCTTGCACGCCTTGCAGCTCACGCACGAGTCCATCACCTCGTCGAGGGCCGGGTCGGAGAGACCGGCGAGCAGGCCGCGATTCGACAGCGCGACGCGGAGAGCGTTTGCGCGGGCCCGCGTGCTTTGCGTTTCGTCGCCGGTCGCCATGTAGGATGGGCACATCGTGCCGACCCGTCGCTGGCGGCACTGCCCCACGCCCGTGCACATGTCCGCCAGGCCGGCCGGCCCGCCGTACGCCGTGAAGTCGAGCACGGTAGCCGGCTGCCGTGCAGTGAAGCCCTCGCCGTAACGCAGATTGGCATCCAGCGGCAGCGGATTGACGATCTTGCCGGGATTGAGAATCCCCTGCGGATCGAAGGCCCGTTTGATTCTGGCGAACGCCTCGACGATCCGCGGACCGTACATCTTTTCCAGCCAGACCGAGCACACGATGCCGTCGCCGTGCTCGCCGTTCATCGTCCCGCCGAACTCCAGCACCAGCGAGCTGACGCGGTCGGCGATGCGGCGCATGCGCTCGATGTCCTCGCGGCGCTTCAGGTTGAGCACCGGCCGGACGTGGAGGCAGCCCACGCTGGCGTGGGCGTAGTGACCGGTCTGCTCGACGCCCTCCTCGGCCAGGAGCACATCGAGCCGGCGAATGTACTGCGGCAAACGGGCGGGATCGACCGCGGTGTCCTCGATGAAGGCGTACGGCTGGCAGTCGCCCGGCCGCGACATCAGCAGTCCGAGGCCCGACTTGCGGACCTCCCAAACGTCATTCTGCTGGGCCGGCTCGGTAACCTGGCGATACGCGGTCGCGGCACACCGTCGGCGCAGGTCGTGCTCCAGCTCGTTGAGCCGGCTCGTGAGGGTGGGGAAATCCTCCGCGAAGATTTCGCAGATCAGGGCGGCCTTGGGATCACCCTCCACCCACCAGCGTCGCCGCGCCATCGCGGGGTTGTTCCGCGTGGCGTGGAAAATGAGGTCGTCCACCAGCTCGACGGCGGCCGGTCCATGCTCCAGGACCGGGCACACGGCCTCCAGCGCGGGCACCACCTCGTCAAACTGGAGGATGAGCAGGCCCTTGAGCCTGGGCACCGGGATCAGCTTGAGCTGTGCACCCACGATCACCCCAAGCGTGCCCTCGCTGCCACACAGGACGGTCTCGACGTTAAGCCGCCCGTCGGTGACGCGCAGGCGGTCGAGCGCATAGCCGGCGTTGGAACGTAGCAGCTTGGGAAACCGAGCGGCGATCTCGGCGGCGCAGTCCCGCATGATCGCGTGGAGCGTTTCCTCGCACTGCCGGGCGCGGACGTCTTCCCCCCGCTGAGTCCCCGGCCCCCAAGTACACAGCGAGCCGTCCGCCAGCACTACGTCGAGGCTGAGCACGTGGTCCACCGTGCGGCCGTAGAGCACCGAGTGCGCGCCGCACGAGTTGTTGGCGATCATGCCGCCGATCGTCGCGCGGTTGCTGGTGGCGACGTCGGGTGCGAACTGAAGGCCATGCTCCTTGACGGCGGCGTTGAGCTCGTCGAGCACGACGCCGGGCTCCACGCGGGCCGTGCGGGCGACCGGGTCAATAGCCAGAATCCGGTTGAAGTAGCGGGAGCAATCGAGCTGGAGACCACGGTTGACCGCTCCGCCCGTGAGTCCGGTTCCGGCACCGCGCGCGGTGAGCGGCACGCTGTGCGCCGCGCAGAGCCGGACCGCGCTGACCACGTCCGCGACGGACTGCGGGAACGCAACCGCGTCCGGCAGCATCTCGTAAATGCTCGCGTCCGTGGAATAGAGCACGCGCGCCAGTCGGTCGCTGCGCACGCGCCCCGGCAGCACGGCGGCCAACTCGCGCTCGAGCGCGGCGAAGTCCCCCACGGACTGAACGGTCGTTGCCATAGGACCGGCAGTGTACCCGCGCGGTGCCGGCCCCTGAACAACCGTGGGGCGACGGCTCGCCGGCGATGCCCGGCTACCGTACAATGGATCGTGGCGGAGTGGGCCAGGCGGCCGCTCTTGACGCGCAGCCGGGCTTCGGTCCGGCAGAGCGCCTCAAGGGAGGAAAGTCCGAACTGGGCAGGGCACGGTGATGGCTAACGGCCACCGGGCGTGAGCCCAGGGAAAGTGCCACAGAAAACATACCGCCCGGAGCGCGTGGGAACGTGAGAACGTGGGAAAGTGGGAACGTAAGGAGTGAACACGGCCGAGTCGCCCGGCTCCGTCCCACGTGCACACGTTCCCACGTTCCCACGCCTCCTGGTAAGGGTGAAAAGGTGCGGTAAGAGCGCACCGCGCGGCCGGTGACGGTCGCGGCACGGCAAACCCCACCGCCAGCAAGCCCAAGTAGAGGGCGAGAGCCGGCCCGGCTCGCTATCAGCCCCGGGTAGGGCGCTGGAGCCCGTCGGTAACGGCGGGCCTAGAGGAATGGCCGCCGCCCGACCGCCTGGGTCGCATGTGCAACTCGTTTGCGTGTGCGGTCAACCTGGGCGCTTCGGGAACAGAATTCGGCTTACCGGCCCACTCCGCCAGTTTTTCGGGCCGACACGCCGCGCAGGCTGACGCTCGTGTCCCAGGACTGCCTGCCCCAGTCCCCCCGCCCGCCGCCTTCTCGTGAGAACGGGGACCTGGTCAGTCGCTCGTCGGCTCAAACGGAATCCACACCGTGAACTTGCTGCCCTGCCCCGGACGCGACTCCACCTCGATCTTCCCTCGATGGGCACGAACGATGTGGTGCGCGATCGCCAGTCCGAGACCGACGCCGCGCGTCTGGCGCACCCGGGTATCCTCCGCGCGAAAGAAGCTCTCGCCGAGATGGTCGAGCTGGTTGCGGCTCATGCCGATGCCGTGGTCCTCGACGGTGATGAGAATCACGAAGCCCTCGCGCCGCACCGCCAGGCGGACGTATTTCCCATCGCCGGCGTAGCGATAGGCGTTTTGCAGAAGATTGACGATGACCTGCTGGAGGGCCTGGCTGTCCGCTTGAATCGTGGGGAGCTGGGGGGCGAGCTCCAGGCGCGCGTCGAAGCCGCCCTCCTGAAACTGCGGCTCAAACAGCGTCCAGGCCTGGCGTGCCACGTCGGCCACGTCGCAGCCGGCGAACTCGTACTGCTTGCGCCCCGACTCGATCCGCCCCAGGTCGAGGATGTTCTCCAACAACAGGCTCAGCCGTTCGCTCTCGCGCGTGATCGTCTCGTGATACGCCTGCATGCGCTCGGGATCGCGGACCCGGCGGCTGGCCAGCGTCTCCGCCAGCAGGCGGATGAGCGCGAGCGGCGTCTTCAGCTCGTGGCTGACGTCGGCGACGAAGCGGCCTTGAAGACGCGACAGCTCCCGCTGGCGGGCTACCACGCGCATCAGCATCCAAATCACCAGCGCCCACGCCCCCACCGTCCCGGCGGCCGTCCCCAGCGCGATCCCGAAGTTCCGGCGCGCGGTCGAACGGAGCCGACGCGCCGTCTCCTGCGTCGGTACGACGGCCGCCCCGGCGAACTCCGGTCCCAGATCGAGCAACAGCAGTTCCTCCGCAGGTGCCCCCCGCGGTCCGACCTGCCACGGTACGACCGCGCCGCGCTGGTCCCAGTAGCGTTCCAGCGCACCAGCTCCCGAGTACACGAGCGCCAGCCGTGTGTCGTCCGCCGACCGGCGCGCGGCTACGACCAGCGCCTCGCCGCTCGCGGTGGCGCCGGAGAGAAAATGGACCGTATCCTCCGGCGCGCTCCGTTCCGGCGCCTGCTCGTACAACAACCGGCTGACGCACTCGATGATCGCCACTCGGCGTTCGGCACGGGCCGACAGCTCGGCCAGCGCGGTGGTGGCGGCGTCGCCGGCCGGGATGCGCAGGGCATCGGCCTGGCCGCGCAGCCGCGCGACCTCGACGGGGCCGATCCGCGACGGATGGTCGCCCAGCAACCCGCTGACGAAGCTCTTCAGCGCCTCGCGGGCCCGGTCCTCGTCGCCCGCCGCCAGCAGGGAATCGACCCGCGACAGCTCCGCCCGAAACGCGAACCGGGCCAGGCGCGGCGTCGAACGTAGGAGATGGGCGGCGTCGGCGAAGATGCGTGCCGCCGCGAGCGGGTGTCCGAGCTGCTGCTCGCAGGCAGCCATCGCGAACAGCGCACCGGCGCGCGTGAAGGGATCAGGGCTGGCGGCCAACCGCTGGAAGTCGCGCAGGGTGCTCAACAAGTCGCGCGGCCGCTCCTCCGGCTCGCCGACAGGTGTTTCGGCGGCGGGCGCCGGCTGTTCGAGCGGCGTCAGCGGGTAAAACGCCCAGGTTGTGTCGGCGCGTGGGGCGCAAGTCAGCAGCCAGTCCGCGCGGCTGGCCGCCCACGCATCCAGCTCGTCGTCGCCGCCCGCCTCCCAGGCGCGGCCCCCGGCGTCCAGGGCCCGCGCCACGTCGGCCAGGAGTGCGGCCTGGCGCCGCGCGGCGGCGGTCGCGACCATGTTGCGCAGGTCGGCGAGTTCGCGCGCCTCCAAGGCCCGCCCCTGCTCGGCAACGGCCCAGATCGTCAGCCCGGTCAGGATCAGGCTGACCACGATCATCACGGCCACCAGCGGGCGTTCGGTGGAGCTCCGCACGGAGGTCACTCCGGGTTCGGAAGGCTGGCCGGAGCGCCCGGCGCGGCCGGCCGGGTCGTCAAAGGCGCGGGCCACACGTGCCATGCCTCTTCCTGCGCGAGGCGCTGCAAACCTCGCTCGACCGTGGCGGCCAGTCGCCGCCGCAGATCGTCCAATGCCGCCCGCAAATCGATGGGATTCTCCGGCTCGTACAGCACCGGGACTTCCTCGCCGCCCAGACTGATGCTCAGGATGGCCTTCTGCCGCGGACCATGTGTGCCGAAGACGTAGAGGAGCTCGTCGCGCACCTCCAGCCGCACGCCGAACCGCGTGAACGTGAAGCGTTCCGGCAGAAACGTCGGCAACGGCACGCCGATCGTCCGCCGCAGCAACTCGGACAGCAGCTCGCGATCGACCGTGTTCGATTCCCCCGTCGGCGGCTCCACGATGATCTCGGCATCGAGCGAGGCCAGACGGTTCTCGTCGACGGTGAGGTCGTCGATGACCGCGCGGGCCCGGCCGGTAATGCGGCCGCGGCCGATGGCTTCGGAGACGCTTTGCAGATCGACGTCTGCGCAGCGTGCGGAGGCCACGAAATGCTCGATGCCGCCGGGCGCAAGATCGGCCGCCTGGATGCGCAGCGTCACGCTGCCGCCCACCTCGCCCAACCCCCAGGGAGCGAGGATGTCGCCGAGCTGGACGTCGGTGAATACGGCGCGAAAGCGGAGGCGCTCGGGTTGGTCGTTCACGAGCGTGAGCTCCTCCAGTTCCAGCTCGGGCACCCCGCCGTGCCACGGGCGCTGGACGAACGGAGCCGTCCACTCGCTCAGCTTGATGCACGCGGCCGTGCCGCCGACCGTGAACCGGCGCTCGGCGTCCGTCTCCTGATAGACGACGCGACCGCTGAACGTGCCGCTCTGGAGTCCCAATCCCACGAAACGGTCGAGCCCGACCGTCGCGATCGGCAGCTCCGGAACCTGTAGCGTCACGAGGTCCAGACGGATGCCCGCGGCCTGAGGCGTGAACTCGGCCTGCAACGTCACGGGCGCGTCCGATCGGTACCCGTTGAACCGCTCGCACCACAAGGTCGCGCGGCCGAGGCGCGGCTCCTCAAACGAGACCACCCCGCACGCGTCGTCCAAGGCCGCCCGGAACCGGTCGTACGCGAACGACAAGTCCATGTTTTGCAGGAGGACGCGCCGCGGACCGTCCGGACTGAACCCCGGCCGCAACCCCGATTCCAGCATGAAGCGGTAGTCCTCACGCAGCCACGTGCGCGCCGAAACTTCACACTGACCGTCCCGCAGGTCCAGCTCGTAGGCCCTGGGCTGCCCCGGCCGCGGCGTGCGCGTGAGCAGTGCCAGCGCGCAGAAGGCGGCTTCGCCGCGGCGCTCGGGCAACCACACGCGCACGTTTTGGAACTCGCGGGCGTGGCGGGAACGGGGTACGACCCGGCCGATCTCGGCCGGCAGGCCGAGCGCCTTGCTCAGCGCGCGGGCGCAGGAGTTGCGGTAGTGCCCGCTGCGCAGGTGCCACGCGTAGCCCCCGGTCAGCGCCAGCGAGCCAAACGTCACCAACGCCAGCACGGCAACGGCCATGTACCGGGTACGTCCCATGGCGCGGATTCTAGTCGGAAATGGGGCCTTCAGGTGACGGCGGCGGGTCGCCGATTTGAACAGCAGCGCAGTGTCGGCGTCGGTGACGGCCCAAGCGAGGCGGGCCGCGGCGCGCCCGCACCGCCGCCTGGGAGTACAACATGGGCCGCTTGCTGCTCGGCACGGCTGTGGTCGCGTTGCTCTGCGGGGCGTGTCAGAAGCCCGCCGCGCGCCTCAATGCCCCGCCGCATGGTACGTCGGACTCCGCCAGCGACTTGCAGGCGGAGTTCACGCACATGATCGACAACGCGCTGCTGATCGACATGACCCTCTCCGACGTTCACTTCGTCCCGCACCGCGCGATGCTCAACTCGTTGGGAGAAGAGCGGCTCGCCCGGCTGGCGGCGCTGATGGAGCTGTACGGCGGCACGCTGCGCCTCAGCACGAAGGCGACCGACGAAGCGCTCATCGCGAAACGAATCGACGTTGTGCGGAAGTACTTGTCGGACGCCGGAATCGACACGGCCGCCGAGGTCGTCACGCTCGGGGCGGCCGGCGGTCGCGGCATGGATGCCGGCCAGGCCGTACTCATCAAGGCCCACGAGGGGACCTACGTTCCGAAGAAGAAGGCCAGCGCTGCGGGCCCGCCTGGTGGACCATAACGGGAGTTCCCTCGTGCACTCATTATTGAGGAAGACCGGCCTGCTGGTGGCGGGCGTCGCGGCGGGGGGCCTGTTCGCGTGCCAGGCGAACAAACCTCCGACCAACCCCGGTGCTCTGCCCGCCGCCAAGACCGAGGCGGCCCCGCGCCTGAACGCCTCCACCTATGTGGCCCACGGCCATCTCCTGGAACAGCAGGGGGACTGGGCACAGGCGGCCGACCGGTATCGCCAGGCGCTACAGCTCGCGCCCGATCTCCTGGTCGCACGCAACCGTTTGGGAATAACGCTGAACCGGCTCGGCCGTCACCGCGAGGCGTCGACCGAGTTCCGCGCCGCGCTCGAACGGAACCCGACGGCGGCGTTCCTGCACAACAACTTGGGGTTCAGCCTGTACCTTGAAGGCAATTACGCAGAGGCCGAGCGGGCCCTCGCGCGAGCCGTGGAGTTGCAGCCTGCATTTCGCCGCGCGCAAATGAACCACGGCCTGGCCTTGGCCAAGCTCGGCCGTGATGACGAGGCGCTGGCGGCCTTTTGTGTCGCCGGGCCGCGGGCCGACGCTTACTACAACCTCGCCGTGCTACAGACCGAGGCGGGGCGCTACGTGGATGCCGTGCGCGCCCTGCAGGAGGCGCTGCAACTTAACCCCGAGTTCGATGACGCACGGCAGCAGTTGCGCGAGGTAGCCCGTTTGGCAGCGGCAGCCGAGGCAGCGCACCCGGTGCCGACAACCGTGACCGATTCCGGCCCGCCGGACGTTGTCGCGGTGAGCGATGCCCAGATTGTCAGGGACCAGGACGCCGCACCCTCCCAACCGCTCTGGCCGACGGCGCATGAAGAGGACGAAGGCATCGACGCGCTCCGGCAGTTGCTGGATGAGGTGACAGGTTTCGCCCTGAGCGCGACCAGCTTACCGCAGGCCCGCGTGATAGCCGGCCTGTTCTCGGGTATCCGGGAGACGCTCGTCGCCAAGGCACAATCGTGGGAAGCCGTACTCCGCCGCATGGCCGCGGCTTTGGGGCTTCAGCACAAGCCCTACTGAGCCGCGGGAGCACCGTGCAGGGGGCTTCGGTGTCCGTTGCGAAAGTGGACTGGCTCCGCGCCGGCAGGCCTTCGCGGTAGCACAGTGTGGGGCTCTCGCAATACCTGTACCCGTTTTCAACGGACTGTTCGGGGAATTGGCAATACTCACTCGGCTGTGAGCGCGATTGCAGCGAGACCAGCACCCGCCGGACGACGCGCGGCCAGGTTCTGGTACATCTGCTGGTACTGCCCCAGCGAGCGCGAAGCCGAGAACACTTCGGCTGCACACATCCGGGCCACTTCCGCCTGACGCCGCGATTGCCCGGCGTTCTCAATCGCGAGCAGCATCGACCGGGCGGCGTCTTCTGGATCGTCCGCAGCGCACAGCCAAGCGCTCTCCCCGTTGGTCAGCAACTCGGCGATGGGAGCGACAGCACTGGCCACCACCGGACAACCCGCCAGCATCGCAGCCGCCACACCTTCCAGGCTGGCATTGCCGGAGGGCAGGTAGACGGCCAGATCGGACGCCGCCAGCAGGTCGGACAACGGCATCTCCGGCGGCGCATGTCGCACGACGTGTGAGTGGCCGCACGAATCCACGAGCCGCCGCACCCGTTCCACCTCGCGGCACGCCCCGGGGATTATCAGACGTAGTTCCGGA
This sequence comes from Phycisphaerales bacterium, assembly GCA_022839625.1. Lineage (GTDB taxonomy): Bacteria > Planctomycetota > Phycisphaerae > UBA1845 > Fen-1342 > JALHJL01. The sequence continues at coordinate 5,885 of JALHJL010000018.1, read as the reverse complement.
CGAACCTTCTCGAGTAACAGCCCCGCCCACGCTGCTACGAATGTACCCGAGCGGCGACTTGCGGGGGGCAGGATCGTCGCCACCACCTGCTCCGTGCTGAGCGACAATTGCTGTCGGACAGCCGCTCGGCGAGACGGCGTGACAGGCGGCTGGCCGACCACGATCGGCCGGATCAGCGCGCAGCGCGTCGGAGGTACTCCCGCTTCGGCGAGCGCGCGCTGGGTCGCGGTGCCCTGACACACAAGGGCAATCGTGTGAGAGCGCGACCACGCTGCGTACACACGTGGGTCGGCAGCGGGGTCTGCCTCCACCACCAGGGGCCGATTCGTCGCCACCAGCGGCAAGCACCACTTGGCGGCAACCGCGGACCAGGCGTGCATCACCGTCGTTCGAGCGCCCGCGGACCGTGGACCAAGCCCATCGATGACGCGGCGCAGCGCGCGGTCGCGGAGCCATGCCAAGGGCAGTCCGGCCGGCACCGTGACGCTGTTGGCCGCGGTTGCCTGATGCTTGCTCTGCGGACCGATGCAAACCGCCGTTTGACAGACGCCGGGCCCGACTTGGCCAACGAGGGCGCGGAGGGTATCCCAGCTCCCCGGAGACGTTTCGGACGTCACCAAGTGAACGACGACTACCTCGGGCGCCGCCGCACAGCCGTAACCGCCAATCGGGTGCCTCATCCCCGGCTATTGTAAGAGGTTCCCCCTGGCTGGACAGCGTTCGTAACCGGCGCATTCCCCCGTGACTCAGGCGGTCTGCTCTTTCGGACCTCCCTCCTTCATTCGGATCGTGCCACGCAGCCTCCGGCCGGCCACCGACTGCTCGTTGGGGTCATTCGCCGGCATACTGATTACGCGAGGCTTGGCGGGGACCCCATTCTCGGCGTCCTCTTCCTCGGGGACGGTCAGCCACGTCAAGATGCTGTCTTCAAGGCTCTGCTCCCTGGGAACCTCGAACTTCTCGCCACAGCGCTTGCAGCGCGCAGTCCGCCCCTGTGCCTCAACAGGCAGGCGGTACTTGGCTCCGCAATTCGAGCAGGTGCACTTGATGGTCTCAGCCATCGCTCACCTCGTTCACTCTGCATGCACGACGAGCGCGATGCACGCCGTGCGCAGGCAGCACACCGGTGGCCTCAGACGGACAACCCGATTGTCGGCTGAGTATGACGCGTATGAACGAGATGAGTGAGAAAACGCCAATTCGCGGAGCCCGCTCAGCCCGCAGACTCCATACTTATCGTATCGACCCATAGGCGTCCCCGCAAGAGAAAACAGCCGGTCAGGGCCGGATCCACTCGGTGCAGCGGCGGCACGCCGGGAGCGCTTCCAGATTCCCCTGGCTATGCCGCTCACGAATGCCTCGCAGCGCGCCGCCAGCCCAGATGTCGCCCAACGATTGCGTGCTCCACGTGCCAAGGGTGAAACTCCCTTCCACGTCCTGAGAGCACAGTGCGACCTGACCGTCGGCGTGAAGCATCAGCCGCGTTGCCAGCCGCCGACAGGGTTCCCGGACGCTCGGCGTGGTCGGCAGCAGAGTATCGCGCGGCAGCTTGCCACAATAATCGTTGTACCCGCGGATCACGGCCCCGCCTACATTCTGGATCCAATGGTCATAAAACCGTTCCATCTCGTTAATTGTCGGTGCACACCGCGTCAGGCCGCACACCACGATCGGCTGCGGCAACTCGCGCTCCCGCCGCGCCCGCTCGATTCGATTGACGTTGGCGACAACTTGCTCGAAACGATCGCTGCCATGCACGAGCTTGTACGTGTCGGCGGTATGAGCGTCGATCATCACCTCCACAACGTCCACCCGGTTCGCAAACAAAGCCTCCAGGTTCTCGGGCGTGAGGTCCACAAGCGGCGTCGCCAGGCCAACGCCGAAGATCCCCGCCGCCCGCAAGAGGCGGCAGACCTCGGCGAACTGGGGGTGCTGGAGAGGGTCCCCATGACCGCCCAGGAAGACCAAGCGGTCGTCGTAGGCGGCCAATTCGGCGGCCAGCCGCGCCACCGGGGCGAGGTCTTGGATTTCGCGGCGGCGGACCCGCTCGCCGCGCGGGCGCAGCGTGGTTTGCGGCAGCGGGTCGACGGTGGTCAGCTCCAACTCGATCTCGACGGGCAGCGGACCTGCCCGGTCGTGTCCGGGCAAGCCAAGCCAACGGCACAGCGCTGCGGCGTCGGGGTCCGGCCCCAGTTCGCTGAGCGCCAGTTCCAGCAGTTCGCGCGAGCGGCGCGTGTCTCCGGTGAGGCGTGCCGGCGTGTGGACGACGTGCGGCGGGGCCTGGTAGCACGCGGGCCGGTTGATGGGATCGGACTGGGCGAGCTCGGGACGGTAGGAGAGCAGCAGGCCAATCGGGATGTTGCACTCCAGTATGTCCACCAGGGCCTCGCGCCGGACGATCGCCCCGCTGAGGCCGGGCGGCGTTTGCGCGAAGGTCATCTTGCTTTCGTGGATGTTCGCTTGCGCATGGGCCACCATCGCGCTGGCCAGTTCGGGGTCGAATACCGGCTGGTGGCCGTCCAGGCACAGCAGCGCGTCGCAGGCACAGTGATTCAGCAGTGTGGCGACGCCCGGCGGATCGAGGTACTCGTCAAACCAGGTACTGCCGAGCAACCCGCCGCGCCATGATTCGAGGTTCCACTTCCGCGCGGCGGTCAGGAGCGTGCGGCGTCTGCGGGGCGGCGTGTCAAGCGATACGAGGTCGATCCGGCCGTCGAGCTCGGCTTCGCGCAGGGCCTGTGCGGCGGGCTGCGCGTCGCAGGGGGCCACGAACAGACACCGGCGCGTCAGCCCCTCGACGCGCGCAAGTCGCCGCAGCGTGTGGGCCAGGATGGTGCGCCCGCCCAGCCGCGTCGCGAGCTGCGACGGGTTACCGCAGGGGGCGGTAGCGAAGTCGGCGAAGATGGCGCCGACGATGTTCATCGCAAGCGCTCCTCAGCCCGGCGCAGGGCCTCGGGCAACATCTGAAGCAGGTAGTCGCACCCGTCGACGTACGCAGCGACGTATTCGCGGTCGCGGGCCAGACGGCGCCGGGCCATCTCCGGAGTCTCCTGGCGGTCGTCGCTGATGGCACGGTCCGCCTGGAGCCGCCGAAGCTCGGCGCGCTGCGACACCTGGCTGACCAGGTCGTACGTGCGCTCGTTGCGCTGGACACGCGTGCGCAGCTCGTCCACGCGGCCGACCAGGCGGTTGAACTCGGCGGGGCGCTCCACCAGATCAGCCAGCCTTTCCAGCAGCTCCAACGTCTCGAGTGCATTACGCCTCAGCTCCTGGATCTCTTCGAGGCGTTCCCGAAACGCGCGCAGCGCCGCCGGGACCACTTCGGCGTTGGGCTTGACGGCCGAGGGCGTCAGCAGGTCGGGTGGCAACGGGCGGGTGCAGAAGCGCGCCGCCGCCTCGCGCAGCGTCATCACCTCGGTACCCTCCAGCCGCAGGCCGCCCTCGCAGGCATGAATCACGCGCGTCGTCGCCGCCATGAAGTCGGCTTGAAACTGCTCGGCGTACGTGAGCATCTGGTCGTCGGCGTAGGCGTCGCGGCCGTGGATGTCCTGCACCGTGTGCAGCGTGGCGCGCGAACGGACGATTCGCTCCCACTGCTTCATCTCCATGGTCTGAAAGCGGCCCAGCTCCGGCTGCCAGATGCGCTCGATCGGCGTCCCCGGCGGGTAGTACAGGCCCTCGCAGAACGACAGGTCCTGGCCGATGAGGATCACCGGGTCGCAGCCCAGGTGCTCGGCCAGGTAGAACGCCAGGTGGGCGACCGTGCTCCCGGCCCGCAGGCCGGCCCGCGGCGGAGCGGCTGCCTGCAACAGGTCTTCGAGGAAGTGCGAGCGTAACATGTGGATTCGTCCGGGGAACACATCCGGCACGTGCCACGTGACCTTGGACTCCGCGACGAGCGCCGCGCCGCCGAGGTCCTCGATGCCGCGGAAGAACTCGGCCGACAGCTCGTGGTAATCGAGGCTGGTGACCAGATGCGGTGCGACGCCGCGCGCCAGCAGCGTCTTCAGGACCGTCTGGACCGCGATCAGGACGGCCTTGTCCCGCAGGTCGCCGAGCTGGTCAATGTTGCGGGCCAGCGACGGTCCGGCCGCGACGATGATCGCCGGGTAGCCCGCCGCCCGACGGGCCAGCACCTCGACGCCGGGCTGGGTCAGGTAGGTGGGCAGATTGAACGCCGCGTTGCGGCAGGTGAGGCGCGCGTTCCGCAAGACCGAGTGCATCTGCACACGGGCGTACGACACGAAATCCCGCATCAGTCGGCTGATCTCGGTCTGAAACTGGACGTGGTAGCGGCGCATCGTCGGCGGATTGATGAACTGCAGGCCCAACATCAGCGGGGTCATGATGGGGCGCAAGCGTTCGTGCAACCGCGCCCGGTCAATACAGGTCAGGAAGGCCAGCCGGCGGTCCAGCAGGGGTTTGGCCAAGTCGGTCACGCACAGGGCGGTCTTGATCAGGGCCAGATCATCCTCGGCGACGATCAGGAACGGCCGCGAGAAACGGCGCTCGAGCTCGGCGACGTGGTATCCCAGCCCCAGACCGGCGACCAGAAAACACAGGTTCTCCAGGTCGGCATCGGGCCCGCCACCGTTGCCTTCGCTTGGCCGTTGCGTCTGATTCGTCACCAGGGTCTGCGCTTCCTCGAGCGGCCGGTAGCGGCTATGAGCGTAGATGGGCTTGCCATCGTCCGCCGTCAGCCGAGTCGTGAGGTGGCCGTCCTGCGTGGGCTCGAGGGGCAGGGTCTGGGCGAAGGGAAGGGCGTCGATGCGAGCGGCCAACTCAGGGTCGAGCGCATAGAGCGCACCGAGGTTCGCCAGGTAGCGCTGCTGGTACTCCGCGACATCGGTCGCAGGGGCCGGCGTCGGCGTCATGGGGGCAGTTGTGCGCGCCCCGTGCCGCATTGTCAATGCGCGCCGCTGCAATGTGGAACTTCGCAGTACCCGCGCCCTGGAACCTCGCAGTCCCCAGCGAACGCTCCGGAACGGCTCACGGGCCAAAATATCGCGCAGCGAGCGCGATTTTTGTGCACGTCGGGGCCTCAAGATTCGTACTCCTTACGGCCGATACCGAAGCTCTGCTTCGCACCCGTGAGGAGGCCGGTGAAGAGCGGGTGCGGCCCGCTTCGCAGTAGCGCGAAGCTCTGCTTCGCACCCGTGAGGAGGCCGGCGAAGAGCGGGTGTGGCCCGCTTCGCAGTAGCGCGAAGCTCTGCTTCGCACCCGTGAGGAGGCCGGTGAAGAGCGGGTGTGGCCCGCTTCGCAGTAGCGCGAAGCTCTGCTTCGCACCCGTGAGGAGGCCGGTGAAGAGCGGGTGTGGCTTGCCGGAAGAGAGAGTGCCCATCATGTACACGACAGCGGAGTTCCCCATGCGCGCAGAAGCGACCCCACGCACGACGGTCGAACGGCAGAACGGGCCGCGTGCCGGTGCGGCGGTACCTTTCGACACGATCACTTCGGCCGGGGCCTACGTGTGCAACTGGAGCGGCCACCTGCTGCGTGTGCCGGAACACAGCCTGATGCCAAGCGGCCCCCTGGCGCTGAACATCATCGGCGGGCAACCGCTGACAGTGACCAAGATCAGCGACGACCCGGACCTGCCGCTGCCTCAGGCCCGCGGTCTGGCCCGGTCCTACGGTCTCAGCGTCGGATTCTGACTGGCGGTGCGCGGGCGGGCTTTCGCGGTAGCGCTGCATGGTCTTCTCGCGGTGCCTGTCCGCTCTTTCGACGGGCTGTCAGACCCGCACAGGACCGTCGGTCCCTGACAGAGGCGCAGCCGGCGCTCTTTTATTGGTTCATCTCCGAATTCCGGGGCGTAGATGAGCCAACGGCAGTCCCGTTCTATCTTGTTGTTCTGCAAGGACATCAAGAGAACAGGAGCTGCCGAT